>CAJCHZ010000131.1 GCA_903970165.1 Betaproteobacteria bacterium | reverse complement strand
TTGCAGGTGCATATTGCCGATGTGGCGCACTACGTTCGAACCGGGACGGCCTTGGATCAAGAAGCGCGGTTGCGGGGAACATCGGTCTATTTTCCGGACCGAGCCGTGCCGATGCTGCCCGAGGCGCTTTCGAATGGTATGTGCTCGCTGAAGCCGCGCGAGGACCGGTTGGTAATGAGCGCGCTGATGGAGTTCGACGGGGTGGGGAAGATGCTGGCTTCGCGGATGGCGGCGGGGGTGATTCGCTCCGCGGAGCGGATGACTTATACAGATGTGAACAAGGTGCTCGAAGGCGACGGCGCGGCCAATATGCGTTATGCGGGGCTCGCGGCGCATTTTTGTGACATGAAAGAGTTGGCACTGCTTTTGAATGCGCGGCGAAACGAACAGGGCTCGATTGATTTTGATTTGCCGGAGCCGGTGATTGAGTTTGACGAGCAGCAGCGCATGACAAATATTGTGCGGAGCGAGCGGAACATCGCGCACCGGCTGATTGAAGAGTTCATGCTGGCGGCGAACCGGGCTGTGGCGAGTTATCTCTTGAAGCGCGGGATTGCAGCGCTGCACCGCGTACATGAGAAGCCGGATGCGAAGAAAGTGCTGGAATTCGAAGAGATGGCGCGGGCGTTTGGATATTCGCTGGGCGTGGCGGATTTGCATCAGCGGGAAGTGGCCGTGCGGCATGGCAAAGTGCCTGCGCCCGCCAAGGCGGGGCGGCCGGATTCCTATGGGCACGGGCGGGAACGCGGGATGAAGGTGGCACTACCGGGTTCGACGGAGTTGCGGATTACGCCACAGCATTACCAAAGGCTGTTGCGGAAATTGGCCGGCAAGCCGGAGGAGCGCATTGTTTCGTACTTGATGCTGCGGTCGCTGAAGCAAGCGCGTTACGCGGCGGATGCGCTGGGGCATTTTGCGCTGGGTTTTGACGAGTACACGCATTTTACTTCGCCCATTCGGCGGTATCCGGATTTGATTGTGCATCGCGTGCTGAAATGGGCTTTGGAGCATCCGCAGGATGCAGTTCCCGCGGTGAGTCACGCTTCGCGCGGGGCGGAGGCAACGCTGTATTCGCAAACGCAACTGGAAGAAATGGCTTCGGAAACTTCGGAAGCGGAACGGCGGGCGAATGGGGCAGAGCGCGAGTTGATGGATTGGAAGACGGCGCAGTTCATGGAGTCGCATCTCGGCGAGGAGTATGAGGCGCTGATCATTTCGGTGCAGAAATTTGGATGTTTTGTTGAACTGTTTGAAGTGTTCGTAGAGGGATTGTTGCCGATCAATGCGCTCGAAGACGCTGCGGGGGCGCGCGTTGTGTTTCGCGAACGCGATCATGCCATGGTTGCGTTGTCCGGAGGCGAAGGCCGGCGCGGCGCGCCGAGAACAGGCCGTGGCCGCGGCACGAAACCCCAGGAGCTTGCCTGGCATCTCGGAGATAAAGTGCGGGTGCGCGCGGAACGCATCGATCCGATGCGCCGGCGCGTCGAGTTCGCCATCGCCGAAGTCGCATGAGATGAAGCGCAAGGTCGCTTTGTTCTTCTGCTATTCTTGCATGCGGCTGTATAGACTCGGACAGTCCGACTACCCGTAGGAGAGGATCAACCATCGTGAGTGCGACCACCGTTTCAGAGCACGGCGTGAAGCGTGTCTTTAATTTTAATGCGGGGCCGGGGGCTTTGCCGCTTCCTGTGCTGGAAAGGATTCGCGAAGAGTTGTTGGATTGGCGCGGGAGTGGGATGTCCGTAATGGAGATGAGCCACCGGTCGCCGGAATTCGAGAGCATCAATGCGGCAGCGGAAGCGGGTTTGCGAAAGCATCTCGCAATTCCGGATGACTACGCAGTGATTTTTCTGCAGGGCGGCGGGAGCATGCAATTCACTATGGCTCCGATGAATCTTTGCCTGCCGGGGAAGCCCGTGGATCTGATTCATACCGGCACTTGGACGGCGAAGGCCCTGGGGGAATTGAAGAAAGGCGTGCTGCATCACGTCGCGGCGTCCACGGAAGCGGAGAAATTCGCGCGCCTGCCGCGCAAGGACGAAATCAAATATTCGCCGGATGCTTCTTACGTGCACATGTGCACGAACAACACGATCGAGGGAACGCAGTGGAACGAGATGCCGGAGACGGGTGGGGTGCCGCTGGTGGCGGACATGTCTTCGGACATCGCTTCACGGCCGATCGATGTGAAGAAATTTGGGCTTATTTTTGCTGGGGCGCAGAAAAACCTCGGGCCGAGCGGCGTGACCGTGGTGATTGTCCGCAAGGATTTGGCCGAGCGTGCGGATAAAAATCTGCCAACCATTCTGCAATACCGGACTTTTATTAAGGAAAAGTCCCTCTATAACACGCCGCCGACGTTTGCGATCTATATCGTCGGATTGGTGATGGATTGGATTGAAGCGGAGGGCGGGATCGCCGGAATGGAAAAGCGCAACAATGCGAAGGCCAAATTGCTTTACGACACGCTGGAAGGCAGCGGTGGTTTTTATAGCTGCCCAGTCGATAAGGCTTCGCGATCGAAAATGAACGTGGTTTTTCGTGTGGCCGGCGGGAATGAGGAGATCGAGAAAGAGTTTGGAAAAGAGGCGGCTGCGGCCGGGTTGGTTGGGACGCCGGGGCATCGGTCCGTCGGCGGAATGCGCGTGTCGCTTTACAATGCAGTGGCGATAGGGGCGGTTGAGGCGCTCACCCGCTTTATGGGCGAGTTCCAGCGCAAGCGCGGATAGCAGGGACTTCCTTTCTGAGCGCGGTCCAGTTCTTCTCTACCATCACTTTTCCCCTTGTTCTTCGACAGGAGTAGCGGTAATGTCTCTTGTCGAAGTGACAGGGGAAGAATGAACGAATGGCGCAAAGACGAATTGAACTGCCCCAGGGGACGCTGGACCTTTTGATTCTTCGGACGCTGGCGCTTGAGCCGCAGCATGGGTGGGCTATTTCTGAACGGATGCAGCAGATTTCCAGCGACGTGCTGCTGGTCCAGCAGGGCTCGCTGTATCCGGCGCTGCACCGCCTGGAGCGGCGGGGTTGGATCAAGGCGAAATGGGGAACTTCGGAGAACAACCGGCGCGCGAAATATTACCAGCTGACGAAAACCGGGCGGAAGCAACTGGAACTTGAAAAGGATTCGTGGCACAAGCTCACGGCGGCTATCGCGCAAATCCTGGAGACCGCTTAGGAGGCCGGCATGTTCAGCGACCTGTTTTACCGCCTGCGCGCGTTCCTCCGGCGCGAAGCCATGGAGTCTGAAGCGGACGCCGAGTTGCGGTTTCACTTCGAACGGCAAGTCGAGAAGCACCTGAAAACTGGAATGACGCGTGAAGAAGCAGTGCGGCGCGCGAGGATCGAATTTGGCGGGCATGAGCAATTGAAGGAAGAAATTCGCGACGCGCGCGGCGTGAATCTGGTCGAGACGCTCTTTCAAGATATTCGCTACGGGTTGCGCATTCTGGCGCGCACGCCGGTCATCTCCTGCGTCGCGGTTCTTTCGCTGGCGCTTGGTATCGGTGCAAACACGGCGATCTTCAGCTTGATCGATACGGTGATGCTGCGCATGCTGCCGGTACAAAAACCCGAGGAGCTTACACAGGTTCGGATGCGTGATCCACGTTCGCCAAACGAGGAACCCGAAGGCACATTTACAAATCCCCTTTGGGAAGCGCTACGAGACCGCCAAGACTTTTATTCGGGCATTTTCGCTTGGAGCTGGGCGCAGTTCGACCTCTCGCAGGGCGGCGCGGTTCACGATGCAAAAGGGATGTTCACCAGCGGCGATTATTTTTCGACGCTTGGTATCCGTCCGGCCGCAGGCCGCTTACTTACGGCCGACGACGACAAGCGCGGGTGCCCGGCCGTGGCCGTATTGAGCTACGGATTTTGGCAGGAGCACTTTGGCGGAGCACCGAGCGCGGTAGGCGGCACGCTTTCCCTCGACAACCACACCTTCGGCGTCATTGGCGTGAGCGCCCCAGGATTCTTCGGCCTCGATGTGGGTAACAAGTTCGATGTGGCCATTCCCGTGTGTGCCGCTCAAATCTTCGATGGGCCAAGAACGCGGCTCGACCGGCGCTCCTGGTGGTGGTTGAACGTGGCAGGCCGCACTAAGCCGGGAGTTGGCGCGGAGGAATTGAAGACGCGGCTTGGCGTAGTCTCGCCGCAGATCTTTGCGGCGGCGCTGCCAGCGGACTGGGAGGCAAAGGACCAACAGGGTTTTCTCAGACGGACGTTCGAGCCTTCGCCGGTCGCAACGGGGACTTCTTATTTGCGCAAGCAGTTTAGGCAGCCTCTTCATGTTTTGATGGGCGTCGTGGGACTCGTACTGCTGATCGCGTGCGCCAATATTGCGAGTCTGATGCTGGCTCGCGCTTCCGCGCGGCACAGAGAAATAGCGGTGCGCAAGGCTTTGGGCGCCTCGCGTGCGCGGCTGATTCGGCAATTGCTTACGGAATGCGTGTTGCTCTCGACGGCAGGCGCGCTTCTTGGCTTTTTTTTTGCACGTTGGGGAAGCTCACTCCTCGTTCGTTACATCTCGACGGGCGACAACAAAGTGTTCCTTGACTTGTCGTTCGACTGGCGAGTGCTCAGCTTCACAGCGGGCATTGCCGTATTCACGGGACTCTTGTTCGGCGTGTTGCCGGCGTTTCGCTCCACGCGCGTGTCGCTGACGTCTGCCATGAAAGGCTCGCAGGCTGTAGACGCGGAGAGCCGCACGAAGTTTCGCCCGGGGAAATGGATCGTAGCGTCGCAGGTGGCGTTGTCGCTGGTCTTGCTGGTAGCTAGCGGGCTGTTTCTGCGCAGCTTGGTGAAGCTGGTCACGCTGGATGTTGGGTTCGACCGAAACAATGTGTTGATCGTGCGCGCCAATTTGCACAACGCAAAAGTGCCGCCTGAGCAGCAGCCTGCAATGTTCGATGAAATCGAGAGCCGGCTGCATGCGCTCCCGGGCGTAGTTTCTGCAAGCCGTTCCGTGATGACGCCCGTCAGCAATTATATTTGGAACAACTTTCTTGACGTGGATACTCCGAATGCGCCGACGGGCGACGCAGCGCTGGCGTTCTTCAACTTCATTTCGCCTCGATACCTGGAGACCGTTCGCACTCCGCTGCTAGCCGGCCGGAATTTCAACGATGGGGACAGCAAGACGGCTCAGCGCGTCGCTGTAGTGAACGAAACACTCGCGCGAAGATTTTTCCCGAACGGTGACGCGCTAGGAAAATATTTCCGTGTTCACCCGGATCCGGGCAAGCCTGCTCTGCCGATTCAAATCGTTGGACTTGCGAAAGACGCCAAGTACGCATCGCTGCGCGAAGAGGCACACGCGACCGCGTACTTCCCGATCGCGCAAATGCCGGAGGATGCGGAAGAGCAGGTGTTCGAATTGCGCACGTCCGCGCGGCCCTCGGCGCTGATTTCGTCCGTGCAGGAAGCGGTTGCCGGCGTTAGCAAAGCGGTTCCCCTTGAATTTCATACGCTCGCAGAACAGGTCGACGATTCGCTGGTGCAAGAGCGGTTGCTCGCGACACTGTCCACGTTTTTCGGAGGGCTTGCTCTGGTGCTGGCGATGATCGGCCTGTACGGCGCGCTGAGTTATTTGGTCTCCCAGCGCCAGCCGGAATTCGGGATTCGCATGGCGCTGGGAGCCCCGCGAGGATCGATATTACGGCTCGTGATGCGCGACGTGGCCGTGGTGCTTGCCGGCGGGCTGGCGGCGGGAACCTGCCTCGCCATGGCAACCGTGGGCGTGCTGCAAAAAATGCTCTTTGGGCTTGCGCCGCATGACACGTTCACATTTGTGGCAGCGACGAGCGTGCTTGCTGCGGTCGCGATACTCGCAGGATACTTGCCTGCTCGGCGTGCCATGCGGATCGATCCGATGGCGGCGCTGCGCTACGAATAATCCGAGCTGAAATAAAAGCGCGCAGGAAATGCCTTGGCGGGCGCCTCCTGCGCGCTTCCTTTTTAGGCTGCTGCGGCTAGGATTACGCCAGATCGAAGAGCAGGACTTCGGCGTTGTCGACGCCCGTCAGTTCGACGGATTTTTCTTTCGAGATGGCCGCGCCGTCGCCTTCTTCGAGCTTCTCGCCGTTCAGCGTGACGCTGCCGCGCGCCACTTGGATATAGGCGTGGCGGTCAGGCTTCAGTTCATGCTTTACGGCTTCGCCTTTGCCGAGAAGCGTGGCATACAGTTCATTGTCCTGGCGGATTTTTACCGAGCCATCGCGCCCGTCCGGCGAAGCGACGAGTCGCAGCTTCCCGCGTTTCTCCTCTTCGCTGAAAGTCTTCTGGCCGTAGACGGGCTTCAGGCCCTTTTCTTGCGGAAACATCCAAATTTGCAGCAGGTGCACGGGTTCCTTGTCTGACGCGTTGAACTCGCTGTGTGTCACGCCGGACCCCGCGCTCATGTATTGCACATCGCCTGGACGAATAACGGAGCCCGTGTCCATGCTGTCGCGATGTTCGAGCGCACCTTCGAGCACGTAGGTGAAGATTTCCATGTCGCGGTGCGGGTGCGTGGGAAAGCCCTCGCCTGCGGCGACACGGTCGTCATTCAGGACTCGGAGCGTGCGGAACTGCACGTGCTTCGGGTCATAGTAATCTGCAAACGAAAATGAGAAATAGGTATCCAGCCAGCCGTGGTTGAAATGGCCGCGTTCGTGGCTTTTGCGGATGTTGATCATGGTCCACCTCCCGGTTTGACAGAGACATAATACTCGTTATAACGACTATTGTCAAGAGGTGTATTCTAGCGAGTGTCTTCGCTCTCGGCTCAGGGCCGAGAGCTCATGTATCTCACAGATTCAATTGTACTTAGACCCCGTTGAATGCAGCGGGCATGGGATGCGCCGATGACAGGGTTGCTCCAGCTTTAGGGCTGACGTCGCAGGTGCTTATTCGATGGGAGGAATTATCGCGGCGTCAGCGCGGCCCCGGATTCCAATTCCGCACCATTGGGAATAACCGAAGACAAGGTCCGGCTGGGCCAAACAATTTCCAGCGAGGTTTCGTGTTTCACAAGCATTTTGGAACGTCGATTGACGTGTACTTCCATGGTGTTGCTGCCGTCGGGGCGAAGTTCGGAATTATTTTCTTTGTGCACCACGACTTCTTTATCGCCGTGGTAAAGAATCACTCGGAGAAAATGATCTCCCGTTGCAATCGGGCAGCTGAATCGCAAAGTGTCGCCTCGGTGCGCCGCTTCCAGAGCTGTCTTAAGAATGAGGTCGTCATCGGAATAGACTGCCAGTGTGTCGTCGACCACATCGGAGACAACGTCAACACGCAAAGAAGTCTGTTGCGCCGCTGCGATGGCCGGAGCCTTCGAGCCGGATCCACCATCGCCCCCCGTAGCGGAATTTCCCGCTGGAATAGCTTTTGGTGCCGATGTTTTCTGGGCGCTTCGCGCGGGGTTCCCCGTCGAATGCGACACGCTCCGGGGCGGAGCGGAAGGTTTGGCGGGTTCCTGGTCCGGAAAATTGTCCGCGCCTTGTTGTGAAGGGTTAGCCCCTGGGACGGAACCGTTTGCGGAGTTCAGCGGACGGGACGTGTTCAGCGCTGGCGAATCAGCAGGAATCGCGGAAGCGCTGGCAATCGAGGTAGCCTCGGCGTTCGCAGCCGCCATCGAAGAGGAGTGGCGGCGCAGCGAACGCGTGAGGGGTACAAGGGAAATTAGAAAGATGGCAGCAGCGGCACTGGCAACCCAAACGTCGCGGCGGCGCACTGGACGATTCCACCAGAACGTTTCCCGGCTCCTGGCTGTTTTTTCGGATGGGCGCAGAGAAAGCCAGTGCAGCACGGCCACCGCCGCCTCCGATGTGGCCCCCATCGCCATTTTGATTTTGGTCTCGGGTGAGTCCAAGGGCACAGCTCCCGAAGCTGGTGACGGCTGCAAATCATTCGAATTCGCGCGCGCCAGTGGATAAAGAGAAGCCGCCAGGTCTTGAGCCGTTGCAAAACGTGCGGCAGGATCTTTTGCCAGACAGCGCATCACAATTCGGTCGAATTCCGGCGGCAACGCGGGGTTGCGGCGAGACGGCGGCACAGGTGCCGCGGAAATGATTTGGGCGCAGACCGCTTCGAGGGAGTTGCCGTCGAACGGACGGAGCCCCGTGGCCATCTGATAGAGGATTATTCCCAGGGAAAAGAGGTCAGAGCGCGCGTCCTGAGGCTCGTCTAGGATCTGTTCGGGTGCCAGATAAGCAGGAGTGCCCCTGAGATCGCCTGAATGCGAGATGTGCGTAGCGTAGCGCGCAACGCCGAAGTCTCCCAGCTTCACGTGACCATCTTTGGTGACCAGAATATTGGCCGGTTTCACATCTCCATGAATGATTTCGGCGGCATGAGCCTGGGCTAGCGCCGAGGCAAGATCCCCTCCCCACGCCGCAGCTTTTTTTAGCGGGAGCGGGGCGGACTCCAGGACCTTCTCCAGGGTTTCCCCCTCGACATATTCCATGATCAAGCAAGGCAATCCCGTCGCATCGGTTCCCACGTCGTAAAGCCCGACGATAAAGGGATGGGCCAGGCGGCCGACAATTTGGGCCTCGCGGATGAATTGTTCTTCGAGGTGCCGCGAGCCAAAACCGTTCAGGAAAGTCTTCTGGGCCACCGTGCGGCCTATCACAGTATCGCGAACCTTCTCGACGCGGCTGGTAGCCCCGGTCCCTAAGGTTTCGATGACTTCATAGCGGTCTGTTTGAATAGGCATCTGGCCACGTTTTTACGAGCGTATCCCCACGTCCATTCTCGGGCTGAGGCCTGTTGGAGGGAATGGCCCAGAAGTACTGCTGAAAAGAACCCAGCGTACTGCGATCATGCGAGCACACAAAATGCATAGTGGGAACTGGGGTATCGCAAGCCTGCTGGTCCCATTCCCGGCGGAGCGCCTTTGGTGTAGAGTGGGGAAGTAACAGCCACTTGCCGTCTTCTGAGGATCGCTCTATGGAATCCGCGCCGTCCGCAACGCAAACGAGAAAGCCCGATGATGCCGCCGCACCCCGCGAAACGCTGACCATCACCGACAATCGCACCGGAAAGTCATACGAAATTCCCATAAAAAATGATGCCATTCGGGCGATGGACCTGCGCCAGATCAAGGTAGACCCTGCTGAATTCGGCATGTTGAGTTACGACCCGGCGTATAACAACACAGCGTCCTGCATCAGCAAAATCACGTACATTGACGGCGACGCGGGCATCCTGCGCTACCGCGGCTATCCCATCGAAGAGCTCGCGGAAAAAAGCACCTATCTCGAGACCGCGTACCTGCTGCTACACGGCGAACTGCCTACCGAATCGCAGCTCAAGGAATGGACATACAACGTCTCGCACCACACGTTCATCCACGAGAGTATCAAGAAGTTTTTGGATGGCTTTCACTACGACGCGCACCCCATGGGGATGATGATCTCCACCATCGCGGCGCTTTCGACTTTTTATCACGACTCCAGGGACATCTTTAATGCGGAGTCGCGCCGGAAACAGACCTACCGGCTGGTCGGCAAGATGCCCACGATTGCAGCGTTCTCTTACCGTCACACTCTGGGCATGCCGTTTGTTTATCCGGACAACGAGCTGAGCTATCCAGGCAATTTCCTGAACATGTTGTTCCGCACAACGGAAGCGAAGTACCGCCCTAATCCCACTCTGGAACATGCGCTGGATGTGCTTTTCATCCTGCATGCGGATCACGAGCAGAACTGCTCCGCGAACACGATTCGCGGCGTCGGCAGTTCGCACGTGGACCCCTACTCAGCGACGGCGGCGGCCATCGCCGCGCTCTATGGCCCTCTGCATGGGGGCGCGAACGAAGAAGTGCTGCACATGCTGCTCGAAATCGGCTCGGTGCAGAAAGTTCCGGATTTCATCAAGCGCGTTAAGGCCGGCGAAACCAAACTGATGGGATTCGGCCACCGCATTTACAAGCACTACGACCCGCGCGCCCGCATCATCAAGCGCGTGGCCTACGAAGTTTTCGAATTGATGGGCAAGAATCCGCTGCTGGAAATCGCTCTAGAGTGCGAGCGTATCGCTCTCGAAGACGAATATTTCATCAAGCGGAAACTCTATCCTAACGTGGACTTTTACACCGGCTTGATTTACCAGTCTATGGGCTTCCCGATTTCCATGTTCCCGGTGCTGTTTGCGATTCCTCGCACTTCCGGCTGGATTGCGCAATGGCAAGAGATGCTCCTGGACCCCGAGCAGAAAATTGCCCGTCCCCGTCAAATCTATCTCGGCCATGACACACGCCAGTACGTTCCCATGGACCAGCGGAGTTGACAGCGAACCTTATTCAAAACCGATAAGGGACTCGTAAATAGACAGATAGCCTGCCGTATCAGAGGGAAGTAACTCGTGGGCGTGTTGGTACTCGACGTGCTCCAATAGCCCGGTATAGTTGGTAGAAAGAGGCATCATGGCAGAGACACAAATTCCAAATACGCCTGCGAATCCGGCAGTCCGCCGACGCAGCCAGCGCGTGCTCATGCAGGTCTCCGTCCGTATACGTGGGACGGACGCGCAAGGTAATCCGTTCGAGGAAGAAACGGAGACTCTGGCCATCAACGCGCACGGCGCACTCGTCCTGACCAACGCACGTGTAACCAGCGGCAGCAAAGTGATGCTTCAGAACAAGCGCACGCAAGAGGAGCAGGAATGCCATGTGGTCTTCCTGGGCCCTGTACGAGCGGGCAAATCGGAGATTGGCCTCGAATTTTCCGAAGCGCGCCCTGCGTTCTGGCGCGTGGCGTTTCCTCCCGAAGACTGGTCGTCAAGACATCCGGACGCTCGCCCGCTTTCCGTGACTCGGCCGACGAAATAGCTCAATCTCTGGTTCCTGCCTCTCTCCCCTTCGCCGCTGACGACGCGGGAGTGGCTCGCTTACACCAATCCATTCTGGAAAGTGGAAGCTGGCCTCCTGCCATAACGATGCACGTTCGCATCGCTGCGGGCGTAACATTAGGAGCGCGGTGGCTTTCGCGGAAGCGAACCTCTTCATATCAGGGAGAAACCGCGGTTCATGAAAAATGCGTGGCGAAGGGCTGCGACGTCTCTTTTGCTCATAGTGATCGTCGCGTTGGGAGTGCGGCTGGCGTTTGCATGGAGCCAGGTGAGGCAAATTCCTCCGCAGGCCTTGAGCGTCGTTCCGTTTCAAACAGAAACAGGGCACATCGCGTACTCGATTGCCAGCGGAAAAGGCTATTCCTCTCCCTTTCAGAGGGATAGTGGCCCGACAGCATGGCTGGCACCGGTTTATCCTTATCTGCTCGCGGGAATTTTCAAATCGTTTGGGATTTATACGCTACGTTCTTTTTTTGCCGCGCTTGCACTGAATGTTTTCTTCTCTGCCGGCACGTGCGTGCCAATTTTTTACGCTGGCAAACGCACTGCCGGCCTTGCCGTCGCCAGCGTGGCCGCGTGGTTGTGGGCTTTATTTCCGAACGCGGTCATCATCCCGTTCGAATGGATTTGGGACACTTCGCTGTCCGCGCTGCTCGTGGCCGCCATACTCTGGGCGACCTTGGAACTTGCGGAGTCGCGGCGCCCGCTCGACTGGTGCCTATACGGACTCTTATGGGGCTTCGCTGCGTTGACAAATCCCGCAGCCGGTATTCTTTTCCCATTTCTGCTGGGCTGGGTTGCCTATCGCATTCGCGGCTACATTCCCGCAAGAAGGTGGCTCGCCAGACCTGCGCTGGCCACTGCTCTTGCAGTTCTTTGCTGCGTCCCGTGGACCATCCGCAATTACCGCGTCTTTCACAAGTTCATACCGCTACGTTCAAATTTCGCATTCGAGCTGTACATCGGCAACAACGAAAACTATGACGAGCAACACCAGGGACGCCCAGGCGCGGTCACACAGGACCGCGAGATACTACGCTACCTGCGGATGGGTGAACGTGCGTTCATGGAGGAAGAAAAACGAAAGGCCATTGCGTTTATCGTTTCGAATCCGCGGACTGAACTTTGGCTCATCTCGCAACGATTCTTGGACTTCTGGACGGGCACGGCCGCTCCTCTGACAGCTTTTCGACAGGCGGACTCGCACTGGCTCCGTTTAATACTCCTGTGCAATGACGCGGCACCGCTAGGCGCGCTGTTCGGCATCATCGTTCTTCTCGCCGAGAAAAACCGTTATGCATTCCCGGTGATCGTGTTCCCGGTGGCTTTCCCGCTGGTGTACTACCTCACGCACACGTCGTTGCGCTACCGCCATCCGCTCGATCCAGTCGTGCTGCTTCTCTCAGCGATTGGGCTAAATGGCTTGTGGCACTGGCTCTCGGCGAAGATTCGCAAAAAGGCTTCCGTCGGAGATCCGCCGCAGGTAAGTCGGCTGCCTAATACAGATGAAAATAGCCGTCATGCTGGCCGAGGCGGACGGAAACACCAAAAAGCGAGGAGAGCTTTTCCGCCGTAAGAATTCCCTGTTTGGTTCCATCGGCCAGAATGCGGCCTTCTCGCAGCATCACCACACGCTCAATCTCCGGAATAATTTCCGCAACATGGTGCGTGACGAGCAAAATACCGAGGCCACCTTGCGCCAGTTGCCGCATGGTATCGCGAAGCTGGAGTTGCGCGGCAATGTCCAACGCATTGCTGGGCTCATCGAAGAGCAGCGTCTGCGGATCATGCACCAAGGCTCGCGCAATCAAAGTCCGCTTGGCTTCCCCGGAAGACATTTCTGAGACAGCCCGATCGGCAAGATGCGCGACTCCAAGTCGCGCGAGCGTTGCGGTGGCGCGTGCAAGATGTTCCGGATCGGGATGATGGTGCGGGAAGATGCGCGTGCTGCTGAAAAATCCGGAGAGCACCACGTCGCGCCCGGTCGCGTCCGTAGTACAGGAAGCCAGCAAATCAGGAGACACGATCCCCAGGAGCGAGCGCAGCTCAAAAATATTCCACCGCTCGCGGCCAAGAATCGAAATGTATGAACCATCGCCGGCCAGCGGATAACACTCCCGTGTAATGGTCTTGATCAGCGTGGATTTCCCGCAGCCATTGGGCCCCAGGATGCAAACGTGCTCTCCAGCCTCAATGCGCAGCGAAACTCCATCAAGCGCCGGCCGCGTTGCGGAATCTCCGCGGATGACAGTGACTTCTTTCAGCTCGAGGAGCGGTGGGATCGAAGCCGTCAAGGTTTTAGGCAATATGCGAGCTATTTTAACTCAAGAGGAAAAATAAAAAGGAGGCGAAAACCGCGGGGTCCTCGCCTCCCGGGGTGGGGTGGGGTATTACAGGACAATACCTTGGGCAGCCTCTGCAGCCTGCCCTGCCAGGCAGGTCTGCGGCCTCACTCGCGCTCGAATTGCAGCAAGGGACTCACCACCAAAGGGCTTGTCTTTTGCTGGGTTTTTAACACCGCGCCACGTGCGTGTCAACGGCAAAAGCAGAAGCCGCCTTCGAAGCAGCCTGTCCCTAACCTTTATTCCGCAGAAGCCGGGGGCTTCGCCTGATCCAGAATCTCACGAACCATTCGGCCGAGGGTCGAGGGGCTATACGGCTTCTGCAAGTAGCGCGCCGAATACGCGGCGGTCTCGGCACGCTTGGATTCCTGTGAATAGCCGCTCGTAAAAAGAATCGGCAGGTTCTCGATATTCGCGCCAAGCTTCGCTGCTGTTTCCGGCCCGTTCAGCTTCGGCATGACCAGATCGAGGATGGCCAGGGCGGGCTTGTCACTTTCGCAAAGCTTCAGCGCTTCTTCCCTGTCCACCGCCGACAGGACCCGATAGCCTCGTGGAACGAGCGCCTGCCTAGCCATTTCGCGGATGGAGTCGTGGTCCTCCGCCAGAAGAATCGTCTCTGAGCCGCGTACCTCCGCCATGGATTGCGCTCGTACCGGCGTGCGGGAGCTTTCAGGCTTCGCTGACGGAGCGATGGGCAAGTACACCCGAAAGAGGCTGCCCTGTCCGGGCTCGCTGTAAACGTGAATGAAGCCGCCGTGCTGCTTGACCATTCCATAGGTCGTAGCCAAGCCCATCCCGCCGTTTTTGCCCATTTCCTTGGTCGAATAGAACGGCTCGAAAATATGTTCGCGCATCCCAGCCTGCTTCAGGCAGGGGTCACCGTGGCGCGGTGCCCAAAACCGTCCGCACGGGATTGAAAATGTCCTCGATTTTCTCCGCTAGCACGAAATCGTAGTCGCTGATCCCTTGAACGCTGTGCGAGGTCAGGTCAATCACGACCTTGTTCCATACGTTGAACCACTCCGGATGATGATTCATCGCTTCGGCGACCAGGGCCACGCGCGTCATGTTGCCGAAAGCCGAGACGAAATCTTTGCAGATGTACTCCTGATGTAATTTCCCGTTAACGGCTTTCCAGCCAGGCAATTTTGAAAGCAGAGTGTGCACTTCGGTGTCCGTCAGTTTCCTTGCAGGCATGGCTTGGTCCTCCAGAACAGGGTCCGGGCGGCGCATCCATTATGAGCCGCGCGACTCGCATCGGCAACTTAGCTCTATCGGAGTGCGGGATCCTTCCTTCGGTTTTGAAAACCACTGCCGACCGGCAAGAGCTTCCGCTTCCGACCAGCTGAACTTAACAAAATGCAACAGTACCGCACGCGTTCCCCGTTGAATGCATTCATGAATTCCATTAACGTAGAGGTTTCTTTTTAGACCAAAATGCGCGTTGTAGGTGGCACGGCGAAAATCGACGGGGGAAATCGTGAAGAAGAAGATTCGTATAATCCAGTACGGCGTTGGCCCTATTGGCGCGTCCATCGCGCGTCTGATGCGTGAAAAACAAGCCATTGAAATCATCGGCGCTATTGATACTGACTCTGCCAAGGTCGGCCGCGACCTTGGCGAAGTGACGGGCGCGACCGACGCTCCCTGGGGGGTCAAAGTTTCCGGCGACGCAAAGGAAGTCCTCGAGCAGGCCGCCGACGTCGTGATTCACTCGACCTCCTCCTCCTTGCCCAAGGTGATGGACCAGTTGCTCGCTTGTCTCGAAGCCGAGTCTTGTATTGTTTCCACCTGCGAAGAGCTCTCCTATCCGCTCCGCACTTATCCGGACCTCTCTGCGCAACTGGATAAGGCCGCGAAAGATTGGGGCGTCGCCCTGGTCGGCACGGGCGTCAACCCTGGCTTCGTGATGGACAAGCTAGTCATCACTCTCGCCGCGGTTTCCCAGCGCATCGAACACGCGAAAGCCGTGCGCATCGTGGATGGCGGCAAGCGCCGCCTGCCGCTGCAGAAAAAAATCGGGGCAGGCATGTCGGAAGAGGAATTCCGCGCGCAAGTAAAAGCGGGGGTCATCAAACATGTCGGTTTACCGGAGTCTGTGGCGATGGTCGCCGACAGCCTGAACCTGCAAGTAGACGAAATCACCGAAACGATTGAGCCTAAAATCGCCATCGAGCGCGTCCAAACCGAATATTTGACGGTTGAACCAGGGCAGGCCGCAGGCGTTCACCAAATTGCCCGGGGCATGAGTGCCGGAAAGGAACTCATCTATCTCGAACTGCAAATGTACGTCGGCGCGAAAGAGCCCGCAGACACAATCACTCTCAAAGGCCACCCAAACATCAGCCTGGTCATTCCCGGCGGGACCCATGGTGACGTTGCCACCGCGTCTGTCGTCGTCAACTCCATCCCGGTAATCCTGGACGCTCCGGCAGGCCTGCGCACCGCCCGCGATCTGCCCATCGGCTTCTTCTCTCCAAACGCGAAACCCTGACCACACGCCTGAGAGGCGCCATGAAGAAACTTGTCCTTCTCCTCGTTTTGGCTATCTTGGGCACATCCTGCGTCGCCTTGCCCGCCCCACAATCTACCCCCGCCTTAGAATCTCCCAATGACCTGGAACTCGCGCGGTGGCAGCAGGAAGCGCAAAACGTCACCATCACTCGCGACGACTGGGGCATCGCTCACGTTTACGGCAAAACCGATTCCGACGCCGTCTTCGGAATGATTTACGCGCAGGCCGAAGACGACTTCAATCGCGTGGAAACAAACTACATGAACTCCATGGGTCGCCTCGCTGAGGTAGAAGGCGAATCGAAAATTTATCAAGACCTGCGGATGAAGCTTTTTATCGATCCCGACGTAACGAAAATCCAATACGAAAAAAGTCCGGAGTGGCTGAAAAAACTGATGCAGGCCTGGGCGGACGGCCTGAATTTCTACCTCCTGAAGCATCCGGAAGTAACACCGCGCCTCATTAAGAGATTCGAACCGTGGATGGTGCTGACGTTCACCGAAGGCAGCATCGGCGGCGACATCGAGCGCGTAAATCTGAGCCAGCTCGAAGCCTTCTACGGAAAAGTCCCGCTCGGCGAAACACACGCGGCTTTCTCGGACGATGACGAAGACGAAGAACCGCGCGGCTCCAACGGCATTGCCATCGCGCCTTCGAACACCAAGGACCATCACGCCCTGCTGCTGATCAATCCGCACACATCCTTTTTCTTCCGCTCTGAGTTGCACGTGGCGAGCACGGCGCAGCTCAACGCCTACGGGGCGGTCACCTGGGGCCAATTTTTCATCTACCAGGGCTTCAATGAACACGCGGGTTGGATGCACACCTCCAGCGGCGTGAACGCCGTTAGCTTCTACCTCGAAACCATCGAGAAAAAAGACGGCAAGCTTTTCTACAAATACGGCAAGGAAGACCGGCCCGTCGAATCAAAGGAAATCATCGTGCCGTACAGGACGGAGGACGGCATGGTCGAAAAGAGGTTCACTGTTTACCGCACGCATCACGGCCCCATTGTGCGCGAAGAGGACGGCAAATGGGTGAGTATTCGACTGATGCAGGATCCTGTGCACGCACTGATGCAGTCCTACACTCGTACCCTCTCTCCCGGCTATTCCGGGTTCCTTGGATCCATGCAATTTCACACGAACTCCTCCAACAACACCATTTTTGCGGATCAGGACGGCGACATCGCCTATTTTCATGGGAACTTTATTCCCCGCAGAGACTCCAACTTCGATTGGACCAAGCCGGTGGACGGCAGTAATCCAGCTACGGAATGGCACGACCTTCTTTCGGTGGACGAAACGCCGCACCTGCTGAATCCCAAAAGCGGCTGGCTTTACAATTCCAATAACTGGCCGTGGTCCGCAGCCGGTCCGAGTAGCCCCAAGAAAGAAGACTACCCCGCTTATGTTGAGACAGGCGGCGAAACGGCGCGCGGCCTCCACGCCATCCGCGTCCTGCAGGATAAAAAAGATTTCACTGTCGACTCGCTCATCGCTGCGGCTTACGATCGTTATCTGACGTGGTTTGAAAAACCCATCCCCTGCCTCGTCAAGGCTTGGGATGCCGCGCCATCGGGTGATGCTCAGAAAGCGAAACTCGCGGAACAAATCTCTCTGTTGCGAGATTGGGATTTACGCTGGGGCGCGAAATCCGTCCCGACCTCGCTCGCGGTCTTCTGGGGTGAGGACGTTCAGAAGCAGGTTGGCCCTGACGCCAGAAAAGCCGGCATCTACATGAGCGACTACATTTGCACAAAAGCCTCGCCAGCTCTTCTCCTTCAATCTCTCTCAAGTGCGTCCGACAAACTCGCTGCCGATTTCGGTACTTGGAAAACACCGTGGGGCGACATCAATCGCTTTCAACGCCTCACCGGCGACATCGTCCAGCCATTTAACGACGTGTCCCCCAGCATTCCCGTAGCGTTCACTTCGGCCGTCTGGGGCTCGCTCGCCTCTTTCGGCGCCCACGCCTATCCCGGCACAAAAAAGTGGTATGGCACAAGCGGCAACAGCTTCGTTGCGGTAGTCGAATTCGGCGACAAAGTCCGCGCAAGAGCCGTCACAGCCGGCGGCGAAAGCGGCAATCCATCCTCGCCACACTTCAACGATGAAGCGCAACGCTACAGCACAGGCGACTTGCGCGAAGTTTATTTCTACCGCGAACAACTCAAGGGCCACACGCAACGCGAATATCACCCGGGAAATTGAAGCGCTCGTTCTTCCGCACGCAAAGATCACAGGAACGGCCGAACAATCCCGAACGGCAAACCAGCCTCGCGAAGAATTGCTTGACAGCTTCCCTATTCGCCCCTATATCTAGTCTGGACAAGGGAACAACAGCATGGCCAGCAACGAAATCCCGCAGCTCCTGCCCGGCACACTTTTTATGTTGATCCTGCAAGCGCTCGCGCGTGGCCCTTTGCACGGCTACGCCATCGCTCGGCGCATCAAGAATGCTTCAGATCATGGCCTAGAGATCGAGGACGGTTCGCTCTACCCGGCCCTGAACCGCATGCTCGTGAAAGGCTGGCTCAAAGCCGAATGGGGAACTTCTGAAAACAATCGCAAAGCGAGGTTCTACCGCCTGACCGCCGAAGGCCGAAAGCAACTGCACACAGAAGCCGAGGAATTTAACAAGCTGGTGAAAAGCATCCAGCTTGTGATGCGCACGGTGTAAGGAGGCCCGCCATGTCCACATTCCGCGAATGGATCAACCGGCTTCTTTACTTGGGGCGACACCACCGTTTCACGGGCGAAATGAGCGACGAAGTCAGGTTTCACATCGAAGCGCGTGCAGCAGAGCTTCAGGAAAGCGGCATTTCAAAAGAAGAGGCCGAAGCACGCGCGCGGCGGGAGTTCGGCTCCACGCAATTAGCGCTCGAAGATTCCCGCGCGGCCTGGCAATTCCGGTGGCTGGAAGATCTGATCACGGATCTACGCGTAGGCTTTCGCATGTTGTGGCGCAGCCCGGGATTTTCCGCGCTTGCAATCCTATGCCTCACACTCGGAATCGGCGCGAATGCGGCCGTGTTCAGCTGGGTCGAGGGAATCCTGTTCCGTCCCTACCCCGCGGTAGTTCACCAGGAGCGCCTTATGGCGCTGACAGGAACCGCCCGCGGCGAAAGCGGCCCGACCGGACTTTCCTGGCCCGACTACCTCGATCTGAAGAAAAATGCCACGTTGTTCGACGCTTTCTTCGTATCACAAATCATGGGAACCACGCTCAGCATCGGCGATCGCGCCGAGCGCGCCATAGGGAGCATCGTCTCCTCAAATTATTTCGACGCCCTTGGAGTTCATCCAGTTCTCGGCCGCGGATTCGAAGCGGGCGAAGACACCGGACGCAACGCACATCCCGTCACCGTCATCAGCTACCAGCTCTGGCAAGGACGTTTCAAAGGCGATCCTGCTATCGTGGGCAAAACGCAGCGCTTCAATGGTGTCGTTCACACCATTATCGGCGTGGCCCCGGAGGGATTTTACGGAACGTTCGTAGGCTGGGCCATGCAGTTCTGGGTGCCTGCCTCTATGGAAGACACCTTCGAAGCGGGCGGATACAAGTTGGAGGACCGCGGCTCTCGATGGATGGAAGCGTACGTGCGTCTCAAGCCGGGAGTTAGCCAGCGGCAAGCCCAGGCGGAACTTTCCGCAATCGCAAGGCGGCTCGAAATCGATTTCCCCGCGACAAACCGGGGTCGCAGTGCCAAGCTTTGGCCCCTCTGGCAAACACCCTTCAATAACGCCAACACGCTGCTGCCCACTTTGGGAATTATGCTCGCTGTCGTCGTGTTCGTGCTTCTCATAGCGTGCGCCAACGTGGGGAATCTTCTCCTGGTGAGGTCCTTCGCGCGTCGGCATGAGATAACCGTGCGAGCAGCTGTGGGAGCCGGCCGCGGCAGATTGTTGAAGCAGCTTCTAACGGAGGGTCTGATTTTATCCGCGCTGGGCGCGGCCGGCGGGCTCCTTGCGGCACACTGGTCCCGTCACGCGCTCGTTCTCCTCTTTCCGGCGCGTGGTGGAGTTTCCATGTATCTCCCGGGCGATCTCGATTGGCGCGTTCTGGGGCTAAGCGCCGGCGTTTGCATAATCACTACTCTTCTTCTTGGCCTCGTTCCCGCGATGCAAGCCAGCAAAATCGATCTGGCTGCCGCTCTCAAATCAGAAATGGGGGGTGTTGTTGGCGGACACGGAAAATCCTGGATACGCTCTAGCCTAGTGGTCGCACAGGTCTCGTTAAGTTTTGTGCTCCTGGTCGGAGCCGGACTCCTGATCCAAAGCCTGCAAAAAATCCGAAGCGGCCATCCCGGATTTTCCACCCACGGTGTCGTCGCCACCTCAATTGACCTTGTCGGCGCGGGCTACGACGAGCCGCGCGCGCGCGATTTCGATGATGAACTCATGCTTCGCGTGCGAGCGCTGCCCGGAGTGGAGTCAGCCACGCTCTCACGAATGTCTCCGCTTGGCTTTCGCTCCTATTCATCCAGCCCCATTGCTCTCGATGGCTATCAAACCCCGCCGGAAGAACAACCAACCGTGCAATACAACGAAGTAGGCCCCGATTATTTCGCGACCCTCGGTATTCCGCTTGTGACGGGCCGCGATTTCACGCCCGCGGACGATGAAAAAGGCGCGCTAGTAGCCGTGGTGAATGAAACGATGGCGGCCCAATTCTGGAAAGGTAAGAGTCCTCTCGGCCAACGGTTGCAAGTAAAGGGCCGCTGGATGCAGGTAGTGGGCGTCGCGAGGGACTCGAAGTATTCCAGCATTAGAGAGCTCCCCAAGCCATTTTTTTACGTCCCACTGCGGCAGAATTTCGCCATACTCCCTTGCCTGACCATCCGAACTCTGCTCGCGACCGAAACCATCGCTCCCGTGTTGGCGCGCGAAGTCCACGCTCTGGACGGCAATCTGGCACCTTACGAAGTAATTTCTATGCAGGAACAAGTGGATCGTTCCACCGCTTCTCAACAAGTAGCGGTCACTTTGCTTGGCGTTCTGGGAGCATTGGCCTTGGCTCTCGCAGCCATCGGATTGTACGGCGTGATGTCCTATGCCGTTTCGCAGAGCACGCGCGAGCTGGGGCTGCGGATGGCGCTCGGCGCAGGTTCCTCGGATCTCTTGCGGCTCGTGATGAAGGACGGGCTCGTTATGACAGCCACAGGCGTAGTGGTCGGAGCATTAGCCGCGCTGGGATTGACTCGCTTACTCGGCGACATGCTCTACAAGGTCAGTCCGCGTGACCCACTGGCCTTTGGTTCGGCACTTCTCGTGATGCTCATCGCCGCCTCAGTAGCATGCTTCTTGCCCGCTTGGCGCGCAGCGCGGACCGATCCGATGCGGGCTCTGCGAAACGAGTGATCCTCGCGCGGGCTTTCCGCTGCCATGAGCTATTTCGCCGGCGTACTTTCTTCCAATTTTACGTTCGAAAAAACAGCCGTCTCCAGTGTGGTCGCGACGTGAGAGCAAACTCCCAAACCGATGTAGACCGGTTCCTTAAGCGACACATACTCCACCGGCCCGGCGGCTTTCCACTCTTCCCCAGGCTTCCCAAAGTACATCGTAAAGCTGTTGCCCTTCCTCACCAGGCGCAAACGCGATGGCCCATCCTCGGCAGCCACGACTTGATAGGTCTGCTCGTTGGCCGCCCCGCGAAATTGCAAAGAAGTGAGCCCGTTCCCATGCGAAACCGCATCCGCGTAAGAGGACCCAGGATCGAGGTTCTGCCGGACAATCAGCACGGCCTTCCGATGTTCAGCAGCGCTTGTGCCGACCCAGGTAATGTCCGCTGACAAAGCAACGTCTCCAGAAACCTTCTTCCAAACAAAATAAAACGCGTCGGAAGCGGCCCACAGGTTAGCCCCGCCTCCCGTGATCGTGTACTCGCCCTTGGCGGCATCATAGTGCGCCCTGCATCCGGGCGGCGTCTGTCCCACGCTGCCCTCATTGGTGAAGATGCCCAGATCCTTGGGCGGGGTTTGTGCTAATGCCACAATGACAGCAATCGCTAGAAGTGTTGTCACTGTGCAAGCCCGTAACATTGGCAAGGCTTTCCGCATGATGGGCGAATCCTCCGATGCAAGGGCATTCTACAACATCGGAAAGCCCGGATGGCTGGCACCGCTGCCCGCGAAGCTTCGGCGTTGGAAATCGCATCGAAGTTTAGAGATGATTAACCTTCAAACCGGCAACGCTGCCGGCAGCGGCTGGTTCTTCGCCGCTCGCTTATTTACATAGAGCGCCTGATCCGCTCCCGCAATCATTGCCTCTGGTTGATCCCCGGCGTCGTACTGCTTCCAACCTGCGGAATACTTGATCGGAATTTTCCGCCCATTCCATTCCGTTTCGATAGGGCCAAGCCGGCTGAAAACTAGCTGCAATTGCGTCAGGTTGCACTCTGGCAGAATCAGCAAAAACTCATCTCCACCCATCCGCACGGCAAGATCACCGCTACGAATCACGCGGTTGAGTGCTGCCGCAAACTCTTGCAGCACCACATCTCCCGCCGGATGCCCATACGTGTCATTGATATATTTGAATTCGTCGAGGTCCATCAACACCACCGTCAGCGGGTGGCCCTTGCGCGCCGATCGTGCCACCTCCGCCGTAAGCCGCTGCTCGGCAAACCGCCGGTTGTAGAGCCCCGTTAGCGCATCCACCATCGCCAGATCGCGCAGCAGCATTGCGTGATGCTGTTTCTCAGCAAGCTGCCTGCGCAGCCGCTTGATCAGCACCTGCTGGTAGATCGTATAAATGTTGAAGAGCACCACCAGCGAAACCAATCCAAAAACCGCCTCTGTAAACCGGATCCTGAAAAATGTCGTGGCTCCCTGGGCCAGCGACGGCAACGCAAAGGAAGTAACCGCCCCGGTCAGCAGCAGCGTCACGAAGATGGAGTTGGCCCACACCCACCAGTCCTTCTTCTCAATCCTGCGCAAGTTCTCCTCGATCTCTTCCGGCGGAGGAGCCGCGGAGAGCAGTTTTGGATCGTTGTGGGGATCTTTCATAAATAAGGTTGTCTTGTGCGAATGGCCCGATATTCCACCGTAAGACGCTGGAAACCGGCGGTCAACATCATTTCGGGAAGAGGCCCCAGCGGCGTTACTTACGGGTTAACGCACGTTCTAGAATGGGAATCACGCGCCTCCCGACAATCTCTCCTGGACCTGTCCTGCGAAGTCGCCTGCGACTGTCCTTCAGGTCTGCACCTGTACTCTGGTACGGGCGTCCTATTGGGCCAAACGAAACGTACGCGCGAGAATACTCTCGTACGGAAGGACTATGACCGCAGCCTTCATTCTGGTGATGTCCGTGCTGGCTCTGCTGAGCTTCTCCATCAGCCAGTGGAGAATGATTTGGCTCACCACTGCCAATCAGCCCCTTTCCGACTCACTGCGGGCAGCAACCGGAATCGAAACAGATTCCATCGGCCCCAACGAATTCGAGAAGCTCTTGGGTCTCTGCGACGAACTTTCCCCGCTCATCAAGCAGCGCACACCCTGGCTGCGCGAACTGGCCTTCTACCATTGCGTCTTGGCAAGATTGGAAAGGGTCATTCGGTCCGTCCAGCCCACGATCTCGGTTTGGGCGGCTCAGGAAATGAGCATCTGCTCACGCTACGTGGCCGTCGTCTTGGACCAAAACCTTTCCGTTGACCTCGACCGTCGTGCCGCCGCGCGCGCCAGCTAGAAAACGACACGTCTCTTTGACGACCTAACCGTTGACGCGACGGTGAATGCCAAACCATTGATCGTAGTAGCTTTAACAAGAAGAAGGAGTTGTTTACGAACCCCCGGGGCTGCACTGCTTCAACGATTCCAATCCGCTTATCGCTTCCAGAACTTCATAACCGCCGCATAGTCCAGATCTTCCTTGGCTGCCGCCTTAACCGCAGAATAAGTCCCATAAGCGGCTGCCGCAGCGGGCAAGGTCACGCCTGCCTCCTTCGCGAGTTCCAGTGCGAGGCCGACGTCCTTGTGCATCAAACGCAGTGGGAAGCTGGGCGGGTATTCTCCCTTCAGCAGGAGCGGAGCTTTTACATCCAGTACAGGCGCTCGAGCCATGCTGGATTGCATCACTTCCACGAGCTTTTCCCCTTGCAACCCCGCGCCCATTACCAAAGCCAACGCCTCCGCCAGAGCGTCCACCTGCAGGGCTAGGATCAGGTTCATAGCCAGCTTAATTGTCTGGCCCGCTCCAGGAGGGCCGAGATGAAACCACTTCTTGCCCAACACACTGAAAACAGGTTCCGCGGCTTGAACGGCTCCGGCCTCTCCGCCCACCATGAACACAAGCTCGCCCTTCTCAGCCCCCCAAGTGCCTCCGGTCACGGGAGCGTCCAGAAACGCTACATTTCGTTCTCCGCAAGCAATAGCGATCTTGCGCGCCAGAGCAGGCGAAACCGTGCTCGAATCAATGTAAATGCTCCCAGCGGGAAGCGCCGCGAGTGCGCCACCGCCCTTTCCTGCCGCACCCCATAACACCTCTTCGAGGGCGGGAGGGTCGCTAACGATGGTGATCAGCAACTCGGAAGCCGCAGCCACTTCCTGAGGCGAGCCAGCCAGTTTTGCTCCGGCGGCCACCAGCGATTCGGCACGCGACGAAGTCCGGTTCCAAACCGTAAGCGAATACCCGGCCTTCCATAGGTTGTGCCCCATAGGCTTGCCCATCAGGCCCAGGCCGATAAGCCCAACCTTCGATCCCGGACCTATTTCTTTACTGGTCATAACGCGCCTCCAAGTAGGCGGAGCGATCCAAAGAGCCGCCGCGGCTGTGATTTAGAGTTATCAGGCGGGTAGATTGTAACCGAATCCGCGGGCGGGAACCCGGCAAGCGCCAATCACATCTCAGTCTTAGGTTTTCAGGCCGTCTTTGGGCGGTTTCGAAGCGGCAGCATTGTGGAAGCCCCGCCACAAGAGCCCTCGTTCGAAGCCTCGCCGCGAACGCCGCCAAACTTGCGCGCTTTAGGATCCTCTTCGGAAAGCGCGGCCGCGGTCCTCGGAACGGCTGCCCGAGCCGCTGAATTGGCCCCCGCTTCGGCCGTCGGTGTAGACTCCGGTTTCTCTTCCAAGCGAACAATATACTGGTATGGGATTTCCCAGCGGAAATGCTTATGCTGCCCCTTCTGTTCGAACTGCTGCTCCAGAAAGATCGAACGCCCGGAATCCGCCACAAACGTGCCCGAGGCAGGCAAGAGGATGTCGCCGGCGCGGTATTGTACCTCTACCCGGCGCCCAAGAAATGCGGAATAACGGGCCATGGCTGTACCCAGTCTGTGAATTGGTGCGTAACATCGTCAATGGTACGGAAGGACTCCCCCGCTCGGAACGTGCAAAACCTGTAGAAAACCTCTGTTGGAGCGGGAAACTTCCAATGGAGATAGGTGAACAGGAAACCGTGCCACGGCTAGGAAAATAAGGTGGACTGCTCAGCGCTCGTCGCGTATTTTCGCAGGTACTCCTTCACGGAAAATTTGCGCGCGGTGTTTTCCGAACTCATGTAGCGCACCGTCCCGAAAATCGGCCTTTCCGGACCCCACGGACGGTCGTAGCGCCCCAGGCACCAAAAAATCCCGCTGTAGGAATTGGGGTCGCGGCCGTCGAGCGCGTATTTGTCGTTGAGGTGCACGAGAATTTCCAGAGCTTGCTGGGGCGTGGAGGACCACTCCAGGACTTTCTTCCCCCACAGCATGCGCAAATAGTTTTGCAAACGGCCTTCCCTGACGAGCTGCGTTTGCGCCGCATTCCAAAGAGCGTCGTGCGTCGCAGCCGTTTCGAACTGTTGGAGCGTGTAGACGTAGGTTCGCTCATCCCGCGCATGTTTCTGCAAAGTTTTCTGAGCCCACTCCGGAAGCGATTCATACAAGCCGTAATCGTCGCGATGCGCGGCAAAGTTAAATCCCACTTCGCGCCAAGTGACGAGTTCATCGAGGAATGATTCCGCGTTCGCACTCATGTTCCACCAGCCCTCGCGGCTCCCGTTGCCCCGCAGGGCAATCTTCTCCGGTTTCCACTTTTCGCGCCGCGCGAGCTCCCCAACAATTTCGTGAACAGAGATATGCCCGAAGTGAAGATAAGGAGAAAGCCCGCTCGCAAAGTCCGCATCCGGCTCGCTGCGGCGTTCCGCGTAGCAACCCAACTGCGTATCGAAGAAATCTTTCATTCTCTCGGCTGCGCGCGCGTGCCCGCCCCGGATTTTCACAGGCGGAATGCGGTGATCGATCGGAAGCTCGGCGAGTTCGGCAGATTTTCCAGCGAGAAGTGTGGCTGACGCGGCAGGCCAGCGCACAGTAATAGCGTTTGGCAACGAAGCGCTCGGCAGTGCCGCTTTATCCAGCGAATCGGAGCGAGGGAATTCTGTCAGATGCGCGGGCAATGTCTTTTGCAGAAAGCGCCGGAACGCATAAGCCGTCGGAAAAACCTGTTCCGTACCACGAAGCGGCAGCAGTCCGTTGGAATCGACGGCTTCCAGCCTGACGGTAACCTTCTTTGCTGCCGCAACCATCATGCGCGGAAGAAAAAAACAGGGATAGTCGTCAGTAACCACAAGGCAAGCATCCGAGGCAAGCGCCTCAAGCAAACCGCTTCCCGCTCCGGCGGATGGCTCGACATACGGGTAATAATTGACGCCGCGCGAAACACATGTCTCGGCGTTATGCGCCATTCCATCGAGCACGAAACGATGCAAGCGGTCACTCGCCCACCGGTAGCCGCACCGCAGCGCCTCGAAAATCAAAAGCGGCTTGCCCAACTCCCGCGCGTGTTCCGCCGCGCGGTCCAAAGCAAAATTGAATACGAGCCGACGGCTCGCCGTCATCCAGTAAAGAACATATTTCCCGCCGCCACGAACGGGCCCGCCATTAGCATCGCGAATCCGGACTAGCGGTACTCCAAGCATGTGATCCTCGATGAAAGTTGGGCGGCCACACGAAAAATGGAAATCCAAGGATACAAGACGTTGTCAGCGATGTCCTAAGGACAACTCTCGGAGTCAATCGAGGAACATCTTGACTTTTTCCGGCCCCGGGCTATTGTCTGCGTTCCGAGTTTTCGCGCTTAAACAACGGGAGTAACAAATGCGAATCAAAAGCTGCCTCCGAAGCCTCCTCCCTCTTTGCTTGAGTCTCGCAGCCTTGCCATCGGGGTTCGGACAAACGCAAAAGACCGCCGCCAAAACTTACGTCCTCAAAGCCGCCCGCATGTTTGACGGTAAGAGCAACGCCCTGGTGAAGCCCGGCCTCGTCATCGTCACGGACGGAAAAATCGCAGCCGTAGGCTCCGCCGCATCCATCCCGGCGGATGCTGAAGTCATCGACCTCGGCGACGCCACGCTCCTCCCCGGCCTTATTGACGCCCACACCCACCTCACCGGCATGTATAGCGAGGACTACAAACAGAGAGAGCTCGATACGCTTCATAAAACAATCGCCGAACAGGCCATCGACACCACCGCCAACGCCAAAGTCACGCTGATGGCGGGCATCACCACCGTGCGTGACGTCGGCTCCGGAGACTTCCTTGATGTTGGCCTCCGGAACGCCATTCGCGATCACATCGTGCCCGGCCCGCGCATGCTCGTTACCGTTCACGCGCTCGGAGCCACCGGAGGCCATTGCGACTCGGAAGACGGTTTTCGAGCTGGCCTCTTCGGCCACGAGTCCGGCCCACTCGACGGCGTCATCAACGGCCCAGACCAGGCACGCTACGCCGTACGCCTCGATCATAAATATGGCGCGGACATGATTAAGGTCTGCGCCACAGGCGGCGTTCTTTCCCTTACCGACGATGTGGACACGCCTCAACTCACGCAGGAAGAACTGAACGCCATCGTGGATGAAGCCCACGCCCTCCGCCGCAAAACGGCCGCACACGCGCACGGCGCTGAAGGCGCAAAGCGTGCTATTCGTGCCGGCATCGACTCCATCGAACACGGAACGTTTCTCGACGACGAAGCTCTCGACATGATGAAACAGCGCGGCACCTACCTCGTTCCTACGCTGATGGCCCCGCATGGCATTCAGGAGCAAATCGACAAAGGCACCTATATTCCCCCGCCCATTCTCGCCAAAGCGAAAGCAGCGATCGCCGCGGGCCACCAGATGTTTCAGAAAGCGTTGGCCAAGGGCGTCAAAATTGGCATGGGTACGGACGCCGGCGTATACCCGCATGGACGCAACACGGAAGAGTTTCACTTGATGGTCGATCTGGGGATGAAGCCCATCGACGCGCTAAAATCTGGAACCTCGGCCGACGCAGATTTGCTGGGACTGGCCGACAAAATCGGCACACTCGAAACGGGCAAGCTCGCCGATGTAGTAGCGGTTCCGGGCGATCCAGTGGAAAATATCCGACAGGTCGAACACGTGTTTTTCGTGATGAAAGAAGGCATCATCTACAAAAACGAGCGCGGCCCATCCGCGAAATAATTCGCGGTTCCGAATTTCGAGTCTCTAATTTCGATTGTCACATTTTGATTTTTGCATCTCATTCCTCGCCGAAAGCGCGAACCGGTGAACCACATGCCCGATCTTCACACCACAATTGCAACGGACCTGTCGAACTACTACGAATTTGTCGCCGCGCAAGCTCACAAGTGGGCCGATCCGCTCACCCAGGAACAGTTCTGGCACAATCCGTATTCTTACGGAAACAGCGTCGGCCACCTGATCCTTCACATGACCGGAAACCTCAACTACTACATCGGCGCGCGCGTTGCGGAAACAGGTTACCTTCGCACGCGCGACCTTGAATTCACCGACCCAACAAAGCCGGACAAAACAAAGGTTATGCAAGCCTTTGATCAAACCATTGAAATGGTCGTGGCAACTATACAAAAGCAAACTCCCGCCGATTGGATGGCGGCTTATTCCGGAAATCTCGAACCGGAAGCCAGGGACCGCTTCATGATTTTCCTTCGCTGTGCCAGTCATGCCTATCATCACGTCGGGCAAATCATCTTTCTGGCCAAAGAGCTGGCGCGCGATAATTAAAAACACGAACTCACTCCTTAATAGGAAAGGTAAACATGCGAACGATCTCCTGGCCGTTGCTTGTTCTCGCAATTATTTTCTCGACGGCCGGTCCGGCAGCGGCCCAGCAACCGGCCACCGCGTCTCCCGCATCTCCTCCCATCGCGGCGGCGCCCACAATCGATCAGTCGCTCGAACTGAAGGGCGCCTTCGGCCCGGAAATTTCACCGGATGGCCAGCACGTCGTTTACGAATTGACTCGCACGAATTGGGAAGACAACTCCTTCGAGCGCGATCTCTGGATGGTGGACACGGCAACGGGAGAAGGCCATCAACTGACGGCCTCCAAAAAATCAAGCTCAAATCCCAAGTGGTCGCCTGACGGCAAATGGATTGCCTTTCTTTCAGACCGTCCCGGCCAGATTTCCGGAACTCCGGAAGGCAAAAAACAAATCTACGTAATGGCAGCGGACGGCGGCGAAGCACGGCAACTTACAAAGGTCGAGACGGGAGTGAACATTTTTGATTGGTCGGCCGATTCCAAACGGATGGCTTTCACCGCGGACGATCCCGAAACGAAAGCAATGAAAGACCGCAAGGAAAAGTACGGCGAGTACGAAGTTGTCCACGCCGATTACAGCATGGCGCACCTCTGGACGCTGGAGATTCCCTCGGGTGAATCTGCCTCGCTCCCGGAGCCCAAGCGGCTGACCGAAGGCGCATCCTTCACGGTCGGCGAATTCACGTGGTCACCCGATGGCACGCGCATCGCGTTCAGCGGCCAGCGCGATCCCGACCTGATCTCTTCCGAGACGGCGGACGTTTACGTCGTAACGTTAAGCGGCGCGAAAGTGAAGAAAATCGTAAGCACGCCTGGACCGGACAGAAATCCGCAATGGTCGCCGGACGGCAAACAGATTGCCTTCGAGACTTCGGCGGGATCGAAATATTTCTTTTACACGAATATGAAGATCGCGGTCGTTGACGCCGATGGCGGCACCCCACGCGTCCTGACCGAAGCGTTTGACGAGGATCCCGGTCTGATCGGATGGGCCGCCGATGGAATTTACTTTGCCGCGGAACAAAAAGCCTACGCGCACTTGTTCCGGCTGGATCCCGAGACCAAGGGCGTTGAAAAGTTGAGCGCTCCGGACCATCTTGCCGCATTTTCTTTTTCCTTTACCGGGGATTACAAACGAGTCGCGTTCCGCGCGGCGCTTGAGAACGAATATGCGGAAATATTCACGTCAAATGTGGCTCCATGGCAGGCCAAAAAGCTCACGACACTTGGCGGCCAGCTAAAAAATTTCAAACTGGCCAAACGTGAGGTGATTTCCTGGAAATCCACGGATGGGGCCGTAATCGAAGGCGTTCTGTATCAACCGCCGGACTTTGACCCAAGAAAGAAATATCCACTCCTCGTTGTGATTCACGGAGGACCAACGGGAGTGGATCAGCCGATTGTCAACGCCGACAGGTACTATCCGGTGGAGCGGTTCATTGCCAAGGGCGCCCTGATTCTGAGACCCAACTATCGCGGCTCGGCGGGTTACGGTGAGAAGTTTCGCGCGCTCAACGTGCGCAACTTGGGAGTCGGCGACTACGCCGACGTAATTTCCGGGGTGGACTCGCTTATCGCCAAAGGGTTCGTGGATAAAGACCGCGTCGGCTCCATGGGTTGGAGTGAAGGCGGCTATATTTCTGCGTTTATCACGGCCTCGAGTGACCGTTTTAAAGCCGTAAGCGTCGGCGCGGGAATCTCCGACTGGATGACCTACTACGTCAACACCGACATCACCCCGTTCACGCCACAATATCTGCATGCGACGCCGTGGGATGATCCTGAAATTTACAAGAAAACTTCTCCGATCACCTACATCGCGAAAGCAAAGACGCCGACGCTGATTCAGCACGGAGAAAACGACCGTCGCGTGCCGATCCCCAATGGCTACGAATTGCGGCAAGCTCTCGAAGATCACGGCGTGCCCGTGAAAATGGTGGTTTACAAAGGATTCGGGCACGGCATCACCAAGCCGAAACAGCAGCGCGCCGTCATGGAAGAAAACGAAAAGTGGTTCGCGAAGTATATCTGGAACGAAGAACCCGCTCCGGCGCCAGCTCCAGAGAAGAAGTAGCCCCTGTCCGTGAAACGCCTGGCCGCGATTACGTTTCCAGCTTGAAGCGCGTTGCAGCAAGACGATACAGCCGCCGCCAGACCAGGCGGTTGATGAGCACCACGATCGTCGCCATGATCAGCGTTGAAGCCAACAGCAAATCAAAACGCCCGGCGTCGCTGGCTCCGCTGATCGCGCTGCCGAGCCCGGTGGTCGAAACGATGCCTCCCTGAAAATGGAAATACTCCGCGATGATGCTGGCGTTCCATGCGCCGCCGGACGCCGTAACCATGCCCGTTATCAGATAAGGAAAGATTCCCGGCAATATCAAGCGCCGCCAGCGATCCCACGACCCGAAGCGAAAAATCTTGGAAGCTTCCTTGAGGTCGGTGGGAATCGCCATAGCTCCGGCGATGACATTAAAAAGGATGTACCACTGCGTCCCCAGCAGCATGAGAAGCATGGCCGCAATCTCAAAACCCGCCGGCAGGCGAATGAGAAAGAGCAGAATGATGGGAAAAAGAGCTGTTGCGGGAATGGACGCGGCCAGCTGTACCAGCGGCTGCGCAATGCGCACGAGGCGCGGGCTGAAACCGATGGCCACTCCCACCGGCACAGTCCAAATCGCTCCAATGAGCAGCGCGCCATTCACGCGAAGGAATGTCAAACCGGCGCTCCGCAGCAGCGTAAAATAATCCGCACGGTGCAGGTCCGACAGCTCTCCGGCAGCGTGATAAACGGCAAAGCCGAGCCCCACGAAAATCACGGCAGCAAGAGTAATGAGTAGTGAGCGTCGCGTAGTCTTGCGTTTCGGCGCGGAAAACGTCGCCGCCGCACGGGCCGCGCCTGCCGCCAGGCTAACGGTGATCCAATCCATGACGGGGCGAACGGCCACACGAAAGATGAGAATGACGAACGAAGCGCGGCCGAGAAAATCCAGCAGATTGTGCGTAGTGGCCTTGGCTGTCTCGACCTGCTCAAACTTGAACTTGTCCGCCCAGACGATGACCGGGCGCCAGATCAGTTGATCGAGGATGACAATCACGGCGACCATCGCGGCAAGTCCCCAGAGAATGGCGCGCGTGTCACCGTTGCTCGCCGCGGTTTGCAGATAAGATCCAAGCCCCGGAAGGCGAAAATCACGCTTGCCGAGCACAAACATTTCGCACGCCATCAGAAAAAACCATCCGCCGGCAACGGACATCATCGAGTTCCACACCAGGCCAATGGTGGAATACGGCAAGTCGAGTTCCACAAATCTTTGCCAACGGCCGAAGCGGTAAATAATCGCTGCTTCCCGCAGTTCGCGGGGAATGCTTTTCAGCGAGGAATAAAAACTGAACGCGATATTCCAGACCTGTCCCGTGAAAATGAGCACGATAGAACCGAGTTCGATTCCCAGCTGGCTGTTTGGAAACAGCGCGACCATCGCTAACATCACGCCCGGTAGAAAACTGAGCACGGGGATCGATTGCAAAATATCGAGCAGCGGCACCAGCACTGTTTCGGCGGCTTTGGAACGTGCCGCGGCGTAGCCATAAGCCAGAGCAAACGCCAGGCTCAACAAATAAGCCAGGCCAAGCCGAACCAGCGAGTAAAGCGCGTACAGTGGAAGCGCGCGCGGGCTCTGCGAAATTTCGACTTGTGCCGGGACGGGCCCAAGCCAGGTATGTCCAACAGCGTAGAGGCCATAGATGGCGGCCATCACGAACAGGAAGACCGTGATATCGATCAAAAAAGACCAGGACGAGCGCGAGCCCGCCGGCCGTTTCAAGGCTGGCGGGATGGTGGTCGCGGTTTGAAGAGAAACAGTGGGTGAAGGCACGGGATGGGTCAGGCCTCTGTGAGCGTCAGCTTGCCCGTGGCGGCGTCGTAATCAAAAATTTCGGCGTAGCGTCCCCACTGGATGGCTGTTTCCAGCTGGCGGCGCGATTCATCCTCGCTGAAATGCTCATCGAGAAGATCGCGGAAGAATTCATCGGAGAGCGTGCGGTCGGACTTTGCTTTGAGAGCGTTCTGCATCTGGCAGAGTAAAGGAATATGAGCGAGCGCTGCTTTGCGAAACATCGCTTTGCGCGATTGGATGTCGCCTTGCGCGAAGGCCTGGCCATCCGGTGTGATGAAAGCGTCTCCTTCCGCGAGGCGAAGCATTCCGAGAAGGACAGCCGTGTCGATGGTGGGTAGCAGCGCGTCCACCTCGAGAGCCAGGTCATCCGCTAACTTGTGCAGATCTGCTTTGCCACCCTGGTCCTGAAGAATCTCGAGCAAGCCTGCCATGCCGCCGGGGCGCGTGTGCGGAAGCATGATGGCTTTAGCCTGCAACGGCTTGCCGGGAGCGGCGGACTTTGGCGGAGCCGAATCGTGTTCGTGATCGGGGCGGGTTAGCACGCGATAGATGGTGTCCACGAGTTCGACGAAGCTTGAGGATTTGTGGTCGCGTGGATGCGGCATGTCCACGATGAAATCAGCGTGGATGTGCGCGGGGTTGCGCCCGAGGACGACCACGCGATCGGCCAGGATCACAGCCTCTTCGATATTGTGAGTGACGATGAAAATGGCGCGTGTGGGAATCTTGTGCCCAAGCCAAAGTTCGAGCAGTTCGCCGCGAAGCGTTTCCGCGGTCAGAACATCGAGCGCGGAAAAAGGCTCATCCATGAAGAGAACTTCCGGCTCAACGACGAGCGCGCGGGCTACGCCGACGCGCTGCTTCATGCCACCGGAAAGTTCCTTGGGATACGCACTCTCAAAGCCGTCAAGGCCGACCGCGTCAATGATGCGCAGCGCGCGCTTGTGGCGATCGATCGAAGCCATGCCGCGAGCTTCGAGCGGCGCTTCGACATTTTCCAGAACGGTAAGCCAGGGAAACAGCGCGAAGCTTTGAAAAACGATGGAAACATTTGGCGAACCGTCGCGTACCGGTTCGCCGTGCCAGTAGACGGAGCCGGCGCTGGCGGGTGAGAGGCCTGTGAGCATGCGGAGCAGCGTGGATTTTCCGCATCCGGAAGGTCCGAGCAAGGCGATAATCTGTCCAGGATAGACGGCGAGATCGGTCGCTGCAATGACTTGAATTCGGCTGCCATCAGGCTGCGCGTAAAACTTCTCCAGCTTGCGGGCTTCGATGATGGGTGCTTCCACTGCGCTTGGCGTGCTCATGAGACCGTGTATTATCGCTCAAGTCTCCGCCGGACGCACGGAAGGATGTGGGCGCATGGTAGTTTATTTCCCGGTTACAATGACATGAACGCCGCATGACACCCCCGGGAGAACGGTCGCTTCCATTGCCATGGGCCGCGCGAATTCGCGGCTGGCTGCCCGCGCTTTCCATTTCGCTTTTCGTTTCTTTTCTGATTGTTTCACCGTTTTTCTGGCTGGGAAACGCCACCGGGCATGACTTTCAGTATCACGCGGCTTCTTGGCTGGACGCCGCGGGCCAATGGAGGGAAGGCATCGTCTATCCACGCTGGACGGAATGGGCCAACAATGGTTTTGGCGAGCCGCGATTCATTTTTTATCCGCCGAACTCATGGATGCTGGGGGCGGCGCTGGGTTCGGTCCTTCCCTGGAACAAGGTCCCCTTCGTGTTCGTCTTTTTGGTGCAAACCTTTGCCGGGCTGAGCGCATTTTCGCTGGCGCGGCGCCTGTTGCCGAGTCGGGGCGCTCTCTACTGCGCCGCATGCTACGCTGCAAATCCATACGCGCTACTGATTGTCTACATGCGAAGCGATTTCGCGGAGTTGCTGGCGAACGCTTTTTTTCCGCTGCTCTTTTTGCTTGTGCTCCAAATCTGCGAAATGTTGAAAAATCCGCCTTCGTTTCAACCAAGGTCTCCGCGCCCGGCTATTGCTTGCTTCGCGATCGTCTTTTCTTTGATCTGGCTGTCCAATGCTCCGGCTGGAGTCATCGCTAGTTACGGTTCAGCAGCCGTGTTTGGTTTTCTGGCGCTAACGAAGCGGAGTTGGCAGCCGTTGATGCGCGGCGCTGCGGGTCTTGTGCTGGGATTCGGCCTTGCCGGATTTTACCTGCTGCCCGCGGCTTACGAGCAGCGCTGGGTGAACATCGCTCAGGCGCTTTCTACCGGGCTGCTTCCCTCAGAGAACTTTCTCTTTACCGTGATCAACGATCCTGAGCACACGCTCTTTAATTGGATCGCGTCGAGCTTAGCTGTGTTTCTGATGGTCGCAACCGGATTGGCTGCACTTGCGGCGCGGCCGGGGAACGAGACTGGAGAAAGCGTTCTGGAAAGCCGAGTGTGGAAGACGCTGACTCTTCTTGCGGGAGTGGCCAGTGCGCTGATGCTGCGATTTACAGCGATTCTCTGGGAAGTGCTGCCGAAGTTGCGTTTCGTGCAGTTTCCGTGGCGATGGATGTCGTTGCTCTCCGTGGCGTTCGCCGTGCTGCTTGGGGCCGTAATGGTGCTGAGGCGGTGGGGATGGGCGTGGGCTGTCCTTGCGTTTGCGTGTATCGGCGCAACGGGCACTGTTCTTGTTCAGCGCGGATGGTGGGACACGCAGGACATTCCGGCCTTGCGAGCGGCCATCGCTAATGGCGAAGGATTCGAGGGGACGGACGAATACGACCCGGCAGGGGATGACCACACCAACGTGCCCGCAAAAGCGCCAGAGGCGGAAGTCATCGACACGGACTCCATGCCGGGGCCGAACAGCGTGCCCACGATTCACGTGCTGCGGTGGACGCCCGAAGAGAAAATTGTCACGGTGAATTCGAGGGATCCATTCGCGCTTGGACTGCGCCTACTCAACTACCCAGCTTGGCGGGTCGAGGTGAATGGAACTGCCGTGAAACCAATGGGCGGGGAGGATTTCCGGCAGATGATTGTGCCGTTGCGAGCCGGCGAGTCGCGTGTCACCGTGCGATTCGGCCGCACTTGGGATCGCTGGGTTGGCGGGGCCTTGACCTTGGTCATCGTGTTGTTTCTGTTGCTTTGGCGGTTTGAGGACCGCCCCCGCAGCGACAAGATTTAGCGGCGGTCGACGGTTGGGTGGCGGACGTCCTGCCCTTGAACGATGTAGATAACGTCCTCGGCGATGTTGGTGGCGTGGTCGCCGATGCGCTCGAGATTTTTTGCGACGAGGATGAGCTCGAAAGCGGGGAAGACCACGCTGGAATCGCCCATCATGTAGGTCAGGAGCTCGCGGAAAATCTGATCGCGGTACTGGTCAACCTGGTCGTCGGTGGCGAGAACTTTTTGAGCGAGATCGACGTCGCGGCGGACGACGGCGTTCAGGGCATTGCGAACCATTTCTTCGGCGAGCTCGCTCATGCGCGGGAGATCGACATAAGGCTTCACGCGAGGGTGGCGCAGAATGCGCTGGGCAGCTTGCGCGATGTTGACGGCCTGGTCGCCGATGCGCTCGAGGTCGTTGTTGATGCGGGAGACGGCAAGAACGAGGCGGAGATCGACGGCCATCAATTGATGCAAAGCAAGGAGCTGGACGACGCGGTCATCGATTTCGAGTTGCAATTCATTGATGGCGTCTTCTTCATCAAGGACACGCTTGGCGAGCTGTTCATCGGCTTCGAGGACGCCATGTACGGCCTGATGGACAGCGCGTTCGGCGAGACTGCCCATCCAGAGCAGGCGCTCTTTCAACTCATTCAAATCTCTTTCGAAGTGGCGTTCCATTAGATCTTTTCCCTCAGCCAATTAAAGCGTGGTCATAATCTTAATTCTTTTCTGCTTCAGCGCATCATCCAAAGCGGCCCGTGATGTAGGCTTCCGTGCGAGGGTCGCTCGGTTTGGTAAAGAGCTGCGGCGTGGGATTGAACTCGATGAGCTGACCCGTGAGCATAAAAGCAGTGAAATCGCTGATGCGTGCGGCCTGCTGCATGTTGTGTGTGACCGTTGCGATGGTGCAGAGATCCTTGAGTTGAACGAGAAGTTCCTCGATTTTTGCAGTGCTGATGGGATCGAGAGCGGAACAAGGTTCGTCGAGCAGAAGAACTTCAGGCTCGACGGCGAGAGCCCGGGCGATGCAGAGGCGCTGTTGCTGTCCGCCAGAGAGCTCGTAAGCGGATTTGTGAAGGTGGTCCTTCACCTCGTCCCACAAGGCAGCATGACGCAGGCTCTTTTCGACGGCATCGGCCACGGGAATTTTTGAGCCATTAATGCGAAGACCGTAGGCGACATTTTCAAAAATTGATTTGGGGAAGGGATTGGGGCGCTGGAAGACCATGCCCACGCGGCGGCGCAGCAAGGTGACATCCTGCGCCATAGTATTTTTGCCGTCGAGGAGGATTTCTCCTTCGAGACGCGCGTTGCGCACTGTTTCGTGCATGCGGTTGAGAGTGCGCAAGAGTGTGGACTTGCCGCAGCCGGAAGGGCCGATGAGGGCTGTCACTTTGTTGGTGGCAATTCCCAAGTTGACGTCGAAGAGAGTTTGCTTAGCGCCATACCAGAAGTTGACCTTGGAAATGGTCATGCGCATAGCCGCGGGAGCCGCCGTTTCCCGGCTCGCGCCCGCTGTCACCGGAGGAGTTATGTTTACAGACACTGCTTGCCTCGCAAAAGCGTTCATGAATACTACCTCGGAACTGAAATGCCGCGAGAGAGAATGCCGCGGGCCACAATATTGATGACGAGAACCAAAACCAGAAGAACAAGACCCGCAGCCCAAGCCTGGCGATGCCAGTCGTCATACGGGGAGAGCGCATAAGAATATATGACGGCAGGAAGGGAAGAGGTTGCGTCTTTCAAGCCCTTGCTCCAATAGGTGTTACCGAAAGCCGTGAAAAGGAGAGGGGCCGTTTCGCCAGCTACCCGGGCGACGGCGAGAAGGATTGCAGTAAGAATGCCGCGGTAGGCCGCCGGAACGATCACGGTGACGATGGTTTTCCACTTACTGGCGCCGAGAGCCATAGCGCCTTCGCGCAAAGTGCGCGGGACGGCGAGGAGGAACTCTTCCGTGCTGCGCAAAGTGATAGGAATCATCATCAAGCCGAGGGCGAAGCCGCCGGCGTAAGTGGAGAAATGGCCGAAAGGATGCACAGCGACAGCGTAAGCAAAGATGCCGATGACGATAGAGGGAACACCATTGAGAAGGTCGGCGGCGTAGCGGACGACAAAAGCCATGGCGCTGCCGCTGAACTCCGCCAGATAGACGGCGCCGAAAAAGCCGATGGGCACCCCGAACAAAGTGGCCAAGATAAGCAGTTCGCCGGTGCCGACAATGGCGTTGGCCATGCCTCCGCCGGTTTCGCCGACGGGAACGGGCAGCTTGGTGAAGAAATTCCAGTTGATGGAGGTGCCGCCCTGATAGACGAGACACCCGAGGATGAAGAAAAGGACCGCAACGGAGACAACCGCGCAGACGCCGGTCATGGTGAGCATGAAATTGCTTAGGAACTTGCGCCAACGAAGACGGGCGTTCATGCGTTTGCCGTTCCGCTGCCGCGCTGAGAGGTGGCGATGATGAGCAGTCTGGCGATGCCGTTAAGAATGAAAGTCAAGAGAAAGAGGACGAGACCCAATTCGATGAGAGCTTGCGAATGCAGCGGGCTGGAAGCTTCGTTGAATTCATTGGCAATGGCGGCAGCGATGGAATACCCGGAAGCAAAGAGGGAAGCGGAAATCTGGGGCGTGTTGCCGATGACCATGGTGACGGCCATGGTTTCGCCGAGGGCGCGGGCGAGTGCGAGGAAAATGGAGCCCATGATACCGGTACGTGCGAAGGGGACGACCACTTTCCAGGTGGATTCCCAGCGAGTGGCACCAAGAGAAAGAGCTGCTTCGCGTTGATCGCGAGGGACGGACAAAAGCACTTCACGCGAAACCGAAATGATGTAGGGAATAATCATGACGGCCAGGACGATACCGGCGGTAAGAAACCCGATGCCATAGGCAGGCCCTTGGAAGAGCGGAATAAAGCCAAGGGTCTTTTTGAGGGCGGGCTCAATATAGCTGCGCATCAGGGGGACGATAAGGAAAATGCCGAGCACGCCGTAAATCACGCTGGGTACAGCGGCCAGCAAATCGATGAAGAATTCCAGAGTATCGGAAACGCGGGCGGGAGCGAGCTCGGCGAGAAAAATCGCGGCGCCAATGCCGAGGGGAACGGCGATCAGGAGCGAAACGACTGCGGTGACGAGTGTGCCGTAGATAAAAGGAAGCGCCCCGAATATGCCCGCATTGGGATCCCAGACCTGTGTGACGAAAAACGAAAAACCGAATTTGTGACGGGCCAGCGCGGAACCCTGCCAGAGAGAAAGCACGAGAAGCAGGGTAATAAGCACGACGGAGGCCGCGAAAATGAATGTGATTACGCGGGCTATTTCGTCGCCGTGGTCCGCGCGATTAACGAAATGGCGCGAGCCCGAAAGGGGGCTCGCGCCGTGGGCCGGGCTGGTGGTGGTGGCCACGTTACTGGACGTTATTCAGAGCCTTTAATTCCATAGCGATAACTTCTTTAGGCAGCTTCGCGTAGGAAAGAGCTTCGACTTCGTTTTGGCCGTCGGCGAGCATCCACTTGACGAAACCCTTCAACGCATCGCGCTTGGCTGCATCGGAAAATTTCTGCGGGATGAGCAGCCAGGTGAAGCTGGAGATGGGATACGCGGTTTTGCCGGGAGCATCCGTGATCGAAACGCGGAAATCCTCGGGCATGCCTTTGGCGGCGCCGGCGGCGGCGGCGGTCACGCTTTCGAGGTCGGCCTTTATAAACGTGCCGGCCGAATTGCGCACTTTGCCGTACGGCATTTTGTTCTGGATCGCGTAAATGAGTTCGACGTAGCCGATGGAATCCGGCGTATTCTTCACGACGCCCGCAACGCCCTCGTTGCCTTTGCCGCCGAGGCCCACAGGCCAATTGACGGAAGCGCCTTTGTTAACCTTGGTCTTCCAATCGCCGCTAACCTTGGCGAGATAATCGGTCCAAATGTAACTCGTGCCGCTGCCGTCGGAGCGATGAACAACAACGATGTCATCGGCGGGGAGCTTGACGCCGCTGTTCGCGCCGGCAATGGCCGGGTCGTTCCACTTTGTGATTTTTCCGAGGTAGATTCCCGCGAGAGCATCCGGAGTGAAATTCAACTCAGCATTCACGCCGGGAATATTGTAGGAGGGAACGACGGCGCCGAGAACGGTGGGAAAGTGGAGAATGCCGAAACCGTGCTTGTCCTGAAAGGCCTTGAGCTGATCGTCGTTCATGGGGCCATCCGAAGCGCCGAAATCCACCGTGCCTTCGGTGACTTGCTTGATACCGCCGCCGGAACCGATGGACTGATAGTTGATCTGGATGCTGGTGTTTTTCTTCTGAAAATCGGCAATCCATTTTGTATAGATGGGGTTGGGAAAACTGGCGCCGGCGCCGTTAATGGAAAGGGTGCTGTCAGCCCAGAGGGCGGCCGCCAAGCCAAAAACAACGAGGGCAATACCTGCAAATCGCTTCATCCGTCATCTCCGCACGTAGAGTTTTCTTTTGACCAGGATGTTTAAGTGTCTCTCTTCCGTGTTACAGAATTGTTACAGTCCATTCAGAGTTTTTTGATTTGTCTGGCGGGCGCTCCGACTGTCTCTAAGCTCTCTTATTTCAATGATTTGGCAGGGCAACGCCTGCGGGTTGCGGCCGTAGATAAAAAGGCAGCCCGGTGATGGGCTGGCCTGCTTCCGTTCACAGAGGCGAACGGAGGGCCATGTGCCCCCGATTTAGGGGATGTAATAGCGGAAAGAGGCGAGGACCATGCTCTCGCCAACCTTTGCTGCCACGTTTTTCGTTCGCCGGCTTGTTCCTGGTCTGTTGACAGCCTCTTCTCGTCTTCTTAAAAGAGCCTTTCCCGCTCCGGCAAAAACTAAGTACATGAACCATCACTAGTACATCGGTACGGCATTTGGGTCTTTGGGCCCATAGCCATCAACCACGCCTTTTCTTACTCTTTTTTCGAGGGGACCATCGCGAACGCGTGATGGTCGGCTGAGCTGCGGAGCAATCCATGCAGCCGGGGTCCGCCGCCGAGGGAAGCAAAGTGTTGCCATTCGCAGCTACTCGCTGGTTCGCGTGCGACAAACTCGTTCGCGCTTCCTCACCCTTCCTGAATCAGAATTCATGGCAGAGTTTAGTCTAAAGGAGAGACCGCAGTGCGATTCCGTCCCCTGTTTATCATGCTTTTCGGCTGTTTGACTTTCGGCACTTTCAACCTGAAGGCCCAGCAATTCTATTGGGATTCCGCCAGCACCCGCGCCTCCGGAATGGGCGGCGTCTATGTCGCTTCGTCTTCCGACGTCGTCGACGCTCTCGAAACCAATCCCGCCGGCCTCACTTTCCTTCGTGGCCGCAATCTTGATCTTCAACTGGACGGCATCTTCGCCCGCGGCTCCTTCGAGGATCCTTACAACACCAACGCCCCACTCAGCAATCGGCCGGGCATCATTCCCTTCGGCGCCTTCGGCATGCCCATTAAACACTCGCGCTTCAGCTTCGGCGTCGGTATGACCCCCAGTCTTCTCTCTCGCGGCGACTGGCACTATTTTGACGCCCCGGGCGCTGCTGGCGCGAATTACGGCTTCCAGAAAAATCTCTCCGAAATCACCGCCTTCAACTGCACCGCTGGTGTTGGTTTCGTTGTCAACTCCAAACTCTCCCTCGGCGCGACGATCGGCGCCGACTACAACACCAATCGCCTCGAGGCTCCCTACATCTTCCAATCGCAGCCCGTTCTGGCCGGCCTCAAAACGCTTCTGGATCTTCAAACTTCCGGTTACGGCTGGAACACCAGCGTCGGCTTCCTCGCGCATCCCACGAAAAAACTCGAAGCCGGCCTCGCCTGGAAGTCCCACACCATGATTGACAGCACGGGCAGCGCCTCAGGCGACGCCTATGCCCAATTCGCTGCCCTGGGAGTCAACGCGCCTTCCACCTTCACCTACAACGCCGCGGTCCACAACATCCTGCCGCAATCCGTCAACGGCACGCTCGCCTGGCAGGCCCGTCCTGGCTGGCTCTTCGCGTTCCAGTGTGATTGGATCCACTGGCATAATTCCTTTGTCAATCTGCCGGTAGCTCTCACGAACGGCACCAACGCCACGCTCAACAGCCTCGTCGGCGGCACCTCTCTCAATGACGGTGTTCCCCTGGAATGGAAAGACCAATACGTCTTCCACTTCGGCGCCGAACATCGTCTCACGGAAAATCTTTCCTTCCGCGCCGGATTCTCCCACACCAATAGCCCGGTTCCTGACTCCACCCTCACTCCGATGACCGCCGCCATCTTTACCAACCAAATCTCCACCGGCTTCACCTGCACACGCGGTCGAGTTCACTACGAAGCCGCCTATTCCTTCGGCCCCGAATCGACCCAGAGCGTCGGCCAAAGCGCGCTCCTCTCCGGCGAATACAACAACAGCACGGTAAAGGTAGGCACTCAAGCCATAAGACTCGGCCTCACCTACCAATTCTGACCAGGCCCCAAGCATTCAACCCAACGCAAACTCAAAACGCAACCAGGCGCCGCACAAACATATCGCGCGGCGTCTCTCGGCAAGTGTAAGGGCGCGATACATCGTGCCCTCTTTCTTTCGCTGCACCACCAGCTTCCAGCTCAAACCTTCTGGCGAAAAGCTCGCATCTAACCCCAATGACACCAAACGCCCTCTCTTCGGAAAACCCTCGCGGTAATCGGAGAACTTTAGGCTCCCTGTGGATCCTCTACGCCCTCTTTCGCCTGGCAACGGCTATTCTCCTGGTCCTATACGCCGCCACAGCTACGGTCATGTTTGGCGCGCTGCTCACCCGCGTGGCCGAACCTTTCACTCTCATGAGCATTTTCCACATCCTCTACATGGGGGCCATTGTTGTGACCGCCCTCTCCGGCCTGATCGGTCTCCTGGCGGGGTTGGCGCTCCTGGCCGGACGTTCCTCCGCCCGCACCCTCTCCTTGACCGCCGCATTCCTCTCGCTAAGCAATCTTCCGCTGGGCACCACCCTCGGGATTTACACGCTAGTCGTCTTCCTGCCCTGAAGTCAGTCCGGGCACCGTCATCCTGCCGAGCTGGATCTGCATAAGATAAGTCGCGCCGTTTTGCCGCCCTTGCGCAACGCGCAAACGGGTGTGTTCCAAACTCTTTATTTGCAATTATTTACAAATGCCTTCGGGCAACTCCTTCCTATTCCTAGAGATACAAACACTCCCGGGGCCTATCCCTTCTCTCACCCCAGATTCGAAAAGTTTATTCGTGATTCTGGAGGGGCCGAAATGGAACAAATCTCCCCCTCGCACGTCATCACCAGTACCGAGCGCTTCGATGCCACTACGCCGGCCACACCCGCGTCGAACCTGCTCCGTGGCGAAATTCTAATGAGGTGATGACATGACCCTGCGCAAATTCTCGATGTGGTTGGCAGCCGCGGTTCTGATGGCCGCAGGCCTAACGGGGCGTGTGTCCAGGACCGCTGCCGACGATTCCGTTCACGGCGACTGGTCCGCCAAAATGACGACCTGGAACGGCGGCGCATGTCTCGATCTCGAAATGGAAAGATCCACCTGGGGGCACCATAGCCAGACAGGCAACACTCACAAACTCAGCGACTTCACCGGTCTGGACGCAAGCATCGCGAACGCAAAAGACTCGCCGGTTCATTTCGAGCTGCGCCGCGATGCCGGAACCCTTAGCTTTGATGGCCGCTTCCACGACGGTCAAGGGAGCGGCAAATTCAGCTTCGCTTCCAGTGCCGAATTTGTGCAGGGCATGAAAGCGCTGGGTTATTCCGGCCTCGAGCAGGAACAGCTTTTTACCTTCACCGTCCATGACGTCTCGCGCCAATTCGTCAAGGACATGCAGGATCTCGGCTATCGCGAGGTGAGCACCGACGACCTGATCGCCTTTCGCATTCATGGCGTCTCGCCGGAATTCACCCACGACATGCTCGGTCTCCTTCCAGACAAGCCTTCGCCCGAAGATCTCATAGCGATGCGCATTCATGGCGTCAGCCCGGAAAACACAAAAGAAATCAACGATCTCCTGGGCAAGCGCTTGGAGGTCGATCAACTCGTCGCCTTTCGCATCCACGGGGTCTCGCCCGATTTCGTCCGCGCAGTCCGGGAATCCGTCTCGAAAGATGTCCGCGCCGAAGATCTGGTAGCGATGCGCATTCACGGCGCCAGCCCGGAATTCGTGAAAGCGATGACGTCGCTGATGGGGCGCGATCTTCCCGTCGAGCAACTCGTCGCCTTCCGCATTCATGGAGTCAGCCCGGAGTTCACGGAAGCAATGCAGAGGCTGGTATCCAAAGACGTTTCCGCGGACGAACTAGTGGCGTTCCGCATTCATGGTGTCTCTCCGGAATTTGTCAGGGGAATGAGCGACGTCGGTTACACAAGAATCTCGCCGGACGATCTTGTGGCCATGCGCATCCACGGCGTGGATGCAAAGTTCGTAAAAGAAGTCCGCGACCACGGCTTCAAAAACCCGACGATCGAAGATTTGATCGAGATGCGCATTCACGGCCGTTACACGCGCGCTTCGATGTAACGCATCGCAGCCGCCCGGAAGAAACGAAGGAATAGAAACAAAGTAGAGACGCCGGAAAGAAAACTGCCTAGAACGTAAGCCTCGCGCCAAATTGGGCCGCGAAGGGAATGCCGACCGTCGTGCCCGGTCCAAAAAAGTCGCCGAGCGCGCCTCCTGGGACAAGCAGTTGCCTGCCGCTGGTCACCGGCACCGAAGACGTACACGAAGCATTCAGGCACAGCGCCGTGACGTCATTCGGATTGTTGACCGGAAGAATCGCCACGTTGGTCACGTAATTTGCGCCGGGGTTGTTGCGATTGAAAAGGTTGAAGAACTCAAAGAATGGCGTAACCGTCCAGCGCTCATGAATTCTAAACGGACGGCTCACCCTCATGTCCGTCTGAATGTACGGGGTGCCGCGAAATTCGTCGAGTGTGGTTTTCACTCCATCCACGACCGCGCGGTCGGTCCCATCGGCGTTGGTCAAAGTGATGGGCCGCCCGCTTTCCGCCTGCGAGAGAAACGAAATTTCAAATCCCGCCGGCGCGTGGAATGTCCCGATCAGCACGCCGCGATGCGTCACGTCTTCGCCGGATGGACCGTAATCGCCGGGCGCGAACGGATTGAAAGGATCGCAAACTCGATTCACGTAGTCGAAAAGTTCGCCCAGGACGCAGCCCCACGTTTTTGCGCTCGATAGCGTGTAGTTGGCAACCAGGCTAAAGCGCTTCGCGACGTTGCCCTGGAGATGGACCTTGAGCGCTTTGTAGCTTGACCGGTTGTCGCTGCGAAAAACGTTCAAGCTGCCGAACGTCGTATTTGGATAAGTGTACGCGCGGTAGCCGTGCATCCCGGTTTCGAGCGTGAAGTCCGTGCTCAGCGTCCAGTTTGCGTTGAACGCATGCTCCATGCCTCCGGTCACGTGCTCGGCGTAGGGCGTGTGGTAGTTCGGAGCGATAATAGATGGCGCCGCGATGCCTCCGCCGGTTGCGACGTTCGTGTCGTTAACGGCTTGAAACGCGTTGACCCAGCCATTCTGCGCGAGATCGTCGTAGTACATGCCGAAACCGGCGCGAATCACGGTGTTGCCGGAATTTCCGAGAGCGTAAGCGACACCGACGCGCGGTGCAAACGCTTTGCGGTAATCGTGGGGCGCGGTCGTTATGAACGGCGCCTCCGCAGGATCGAGCGCGAGCAAAAAGGGATTTTGCGATTGGCCGCGGCCGGACGCATCAAAAAGGCCGAAAGTCGTGTCGTAGCGCAAACCGTAATTGACGGTGAGTTTGCGCGTGAGGCGCCAGGAATCTTCGGCGTAAAAACCGAGGCGCTGGACATTTTGCGAAAAGCTTCCGTCGCCCGCTGGAGTAACTGTGCAAGTGGTGCCAGGTGTTACGTTCGGTGAAGGAGTGGCCGAGCAGGACGTAAGATCGGTGCTGAATTGCGACGGGTTTGCGGCGTAATCGGTAGGATCGAGAGTGAAGACAACGAGCGTTTCTGCGTTGGCGGTGAGCGCTCCGCTCATCACCGGCTCGTGAATGAAGTTAATGCCGAAGCGAGGGGCGTGACTTCCGGTTGTGTGCGTGACGTCATACCGCACCTGGTATTTTTCCTGATTGCGCAGAACGGGAAACGCTGTGATTGCGGTAACGAATTGATTGTCGCCGAACGTTTCAAGGCCGGAAGTCGTCGCGGTGGTGCTGCTAAAGGGAAACGCGAGCGCGAATCCAAAATCGGAATTGCGCGTCTGCGTGAGGTGCAAGCCGCTGCCACCGAAAACAAAAGAAGCAATCCAATTGGGGCTGAAAGTGAACTGATTGCCGAGCGCGAAGTTCCAATAGTTGTTGTGCGTCGTCGCGCCGGTCGATGGAAGAGTTCCCTGCTGGACGAGTGCATCGCGCGTGAGATAGCTGTCCGCGGAGAACCGCAGAAACCACTGCGAACGTTCGGATTGCTGGTAGTCAAAACGCACGGTGCCGTTATTATCGCGGAAGGGCACCGGCACGGAAGTGGGATAGGTAATAGCGGGAATGGTCGTACCGTTTACATTCACGAGGCCTTGCTCGGCCAACTGACCTAACGCCTGGAACTGCGCCTGGCTGGCATCGCTGTAAGCGATGCTGGCGTCTTCGTGAATGAACTCATAGGAAGTAAAAAACCAGAGCTTGTCCTTCAGGATCGGTCCGCCGACGGTGCCAACATAATTCTGCCGAGAGAAAGGCTGCTTCGGATTCGGCGGAGGATTGTCAATCGGGAAACGCGCGTTGAGAGCCGCGGCGCGCACGAACACTGCCTCGTCTCCGTGCCATTCGTTTGTACCATTCTTGGTGGTGATGACCACGGAGGAAGCTGTGGTGCGACCCGTATCCGCATCCGATTGGGCGGTGCGGATGGCGAACTCCTGGATTGCCTCTGGCGAAAAATTTTGCAGGAAGCCGCCGATCCAATCGTCAGAGTTGTCCACGCCGTCCACGGAAACTTCATTGTTGAGGCCGGAACTACCG
>CAJCHZ010000130.1 GCA_903970165.1 Betaproteobacteria bacterium | reverse complement strand
CGCGTAATTCCACTTTCTTCCCGCCCCAAAGAGCGGTAATTTTCCATTGCACTGTTTTGTCCTCCTCGGTGTTTCTTCTAACCAGCTGAAACATTACCGAGTTAGGGTGGAACAGTGCTATTTAATTTCGGGATTCAGGATAAGTGTGGCCATTGGCATTGGTAAATGCGGAATGCAGGCAGCGAGGGAGGGACTTTGAGTACTGCTGAGCAACCATTGATGACGAACAATGCTGGCGGCGGTGCTTCAACACCCGGCGCGCTGCCAGCACGCGAAAGTTCCGGGGTGCTGAGCATTGCCCTCATCGCGATAAATGTTCTGGTATTTGCGGTGATGGTGATCAAGGGCGTTTCCTTTATGAATCCAACAGCCGATAGCGTGCTGAAGTGGGGAGCGGATTACGGGCCGCTGACCCTGCGAGGTCAGTGGTGGCGAATGTTTACGTCGATGTTTTTACACTTCGGAATCATTCACCTGGTTTTTAATATGGTGGTTTTGGCGAACATCGGACCGTTCATGGAGTCGCTGCTGGGACGAGCGGCGTACCTGATTCTATACGTCGTTGCGGGGCTGGGAGGAGGGGCGTTGAGTTTGGCGTATCACCCATCGCTGGTCAGCGCCGGAGCATCGGGGGCCATATTCGGGTTGTATGGGGGATTGCTGGGTTTTCTGCTGCTGCATAGAAATGTTATTGCGCCGGAGGTATTGAAGTCGCAGACCAACAGCGCGCTCATCTTTGTCGGATATAACGTCGTTTATGGATTCGCGCGGCCCAACACGGACGTAGCTGCACATATGGGTGGGCTGGCGGCGGGCTTCGTGCTGGGGTTGTTTCTTGTGCCGCCGTTTTCGCAGGAGGAACGAGCCCCGCAAGGCGCGCGTAACGCCGCGGCCATACTGTTGGGAGTGGCTTTGGTCGCCGTGCCTGTGCTTGCGCTGCCGAAGCCGGATGATTTCCAGGGCGAATTTAAACGCGTGGCGGACGCCGACGAGAAGGCGCTGACGCTATACAACGCGTCGCTCGATAAGTGGAAAGCGAAACAGCTGACCGACCAGCAGTTCGAAGACATTATCGAAAAACAGATCATTCCCCCCTATCATGCGGAACGGGAATCCTTAGCGAAGCTGAAGCGGCTGCCTGAAAGTCAGACGGAAATGGCGGCCAAGCTGGTTCAATACATGACGGCGCGTGAGGATGGGTGGGCACTGCTTGCCGACGGTGTGCGCACGGACAATATGGACAAGATCAAACAATCGAACGAAAAAAGCAAGGAAGCGGACCTATTGGTGGGCGGCATCAGCGACGACAAAAAATAAATACGGGCTAGGTTGAATTGCTGGCAATCAGGCGGGGGAATGAGGAAGCTCTGGACAAAATCGAACCTCAGGAATTCACAGAATCCAAAGGAGAAGAAGGATGAGGATCGGCGGGTGGATTATGTTTATTCTCGGGATCCTCTTTGTTCTAGCGGTTCCCCTCTCATGGATCAATGGCGATGATCTCCCGCTACGAGCCTTGATTTACTCAATCATCTTAGTCGTAACTGGCTGGCGCCTGAAGACTTATGGAACGGGACTTGTCTCGTCGCCAGCCGAGTCAAATCCGGGCGGTGCCACCGAGGGCGTGTACACGGGCTGGAACGAGGGCGGACTGCCCAAACGCGCCGAGAATGCGACCATGGAAGTGCCGTTCACGCCGGGAGTTGCGGATTTGATTCTAAACAGCTTCAATAAGGCTTCGGGTCAGATCGCGATGCTGACCGGGGTTCTATTCGCTGTAATCCTGATAGTCGGTCTCGTGAAAGGAGCCTGGCTCCTCGTGGGGGTTTTCGCCGCGTCTTTGGGGCTGGTGGTCGGAGCGATTTGGGTTTTTGTGGTTGCTGTGCCGGCGTGGCGCGATCTGCGGGCGAGAACTTACATGAGGTCACGTGGGCCGATTCAGCTGGTCAGCATGGGAAATGGGTTTATGTTGAGATTCGCCGACCGAGCGATTAGCCTTTCCAAGGGGCCTGCCAATGCGTGGCTAGCCCAGTTGCATTGGGGAGTCGTGGATTACAGCAGCCACGGGCACATAATCCTCGGAGTGTGGGATTCGGATGGGAAGAATCTGTTCCTGGCGGACGGGTACAAGCCGGAAAACCTAATTCTCGTTGACGCGCATGGGAAGATGTAGCAGAATCTGCGCCGAAAGTTCGTGAGTCCCTTCCTCGCAGGGTGCCTAAAACGATCGCGCAACTTTTGAAGTTTGGAACAGAAGTCGCGTGATGATCGCGATCACTGTAAGTTTTCTTGTTCGCGGACACTCTATATAGAGGAAGTTATCTTTGAACGCTGCATACCACAGCGACAGTCCTGGAGGTCACGGTGGAATCGAAGATTCTTATCAAGAACATTGGCAAGCCCAAAGGGGGCACAACGGAGACGTTTGCCTCGGGCCAATCCGCGGAACTCACGATTGGGCGAGATCCAGCATGCGACATCAAGTTCGATCCGAATGACGATCTGGTGAGCCGCCGCCACTCGAAGATTACGAAAGTGAGCGACGCCCCGGACTACACGATTGCTGATTTGGGCAGCCGGAATGGAACCCTGGTCAACAAGCGGCGCATCTTTGAGCCCACCAAGCTGAATTGCGGCGACCTGATTCAGCTAGGTCCGGATGGTCCGCAGTTCGAGTTTGACCTCGAACCGCGGCCGGCGAGCATGATCAAGCCCACGCGCCTTTCGGACGCCACGCTCGAGCCGGGGGGCACGAGCAAGCTGCCCCCTACGCGGCAGACTGCGGCGCCGATGATGACGACGCGCGAGTCTGGGCCTGCTGGTACGGCGGGCGCTCCTGTCGTACCGGCGGGCGGAGTAGGCAAAGCTACGGTTGAGCGCATGATCGGCGAAACCAAGTCCAAGAGCCAGAATATGGCCATTATCGCCGTGGCTGTGATCCTGCTAATTATCGGGGGCGTGACCTATGGGCTCTACGCGACACGGCCGAAACCGGTCGATCCGAACAAGATGAGCGAAGAAGCAGCGAGGAAGGTCAAGGCGGGCGCCGGTATGACGCCAGCCGAGATTGCCGCGTCGTACACGGAATCCACGGTGTTTTTCGAAGTAGGGTGGAAGCTCATTTACACGGACACTGGTAAGGAGCTTTACCACGTTCTCATTCCGAACCGGAAGCCAGTTTCCGGAAAACCAAACGTGTATGAAGAAATCCTTCCGGGCGCCGATGATTACCTGCCAGTTTTCTTCAAAGACGATGATGGCTCGCTCGAGCCGTGGCTTTCAACGGATGACAAGACGGCGGACAAGAAACACGATAATCAGCCGATCGGGGGACGCCACAGCGGATCGGGTTTCGTGGTGAGCAACGATGGCTACATTCTTACGAACCGACACGTAGCTGCAGCGTGGTTCACTGACTATCACTTCCCATCGAGATACGGAGTTCTGATTGGAGTCGACGCCAGCGGTCATCTGGTATATAAGCCGATCGACCTCAATCAGGTGAACAGGTGGGTACCCGCTTACGCCAAGGTGGTAACCACCTCGGCGGAGAACCTCGCAACCCTTCAGAGCTTGCCGAAGTTTATGCCGCGGGGAAAGAACTTTGAGGGCCGCAACGATTATCTCGATGTGACCTTCGCGAAGAACCGAATCCGAATTCCCGCGAAGCTGGTGCGCATCTCTGACCGGAACGACGTGGCGATGGTCAAGGTAGATACGCCAGAAGCCCTCAAGAAGATCGAACTGAACGACAACTACGATACCATCAAGGTCGGCGATCAGGTCGTAACCTTGGGTTACCCTGGAGTCTCCGAGGCAGTTTACGGCGTGGCGGCGTCGCATGACATCCTTGCGCAGCAGGCTAGCGTGAGGGAAGTCCCCGATCCGACGCTTTCGGTCGGCAACGTAGGCCGTATCTTGCGAGGCGCAACCGGCTCGGATGAAGCCAAGGTATTCGCCGGAGACTACTATCAGTTGACAATTAACTCGACCGGCGCTGGAAACAGCGGCGGCCCTGTGATTGACACCAACGGACGTGTGGTCGCCATCTTCACGCTGGGCATACAAAGAGATGTGCAAATCAGCGGTGCCGTTCCCATTCGTTACGGGATGGAGCTGATGAGCGTGAAGCCGATGGAGGCGAGGTAAGGCCCTGGAGCAAGGGGAACTCCCATGTCTTCGCTAGAAAATGCGCTTATTGGTGAGTACCTGGTCACTGATTTTGTGGGCGCGGGCGGGATGGGGGAGGTTTACAAGGCCAGGCACACGCATTACGGACGGGTCATCGCCATAAAGGTTCTCTCCGAGGGCGTAACGGACCCCAACAATATCCGGCGGTTCTATGATGAAGCCGGGATCCAAGCGAGCCTTAGGCATCCCGGCGTTGCCGAGTATCTGGGTTTTTACGAATACCGCAGCCGTCCGTGCATTCTGATGGAATTCGTGGACGGCATCACGATCTCCGATCTTTTAAGCCAGCGCGGTCCTCTTCCTCCGAGTGAAGCTTACCGCTTTGCCTGCGCGATAGCGGAGGTTGTCGCGCACTTCCACAAGAACGGCGTGCTACACCGCGACATCAAGAGCGGCAACGTCAAGATTAACTCGGCCGGTGCAATCAAGGTGCTGGACTTCGGAATCGCCCGTTTTCAGCACACACAAAAATTGACCAGCGTCGGCATGGTGATCGGCACTCCCGGGATACTCGCTCCGGAGCAGGTGAAGGGGCGGGAAGTCACTCCCGCAACGGATGTCTGGCAGCTCGGGATCCTGATGTACGAGATGCTGACGGGAAAGTTGCCGTTCGGGGCGGATAATCCATCGGCGCTTTATGCGCAAATACTGAACGCCGACTACACGCGGATTTCGAAGGTGCAAGCTACCACGCCTTCCAGTTTTGAGCGGGTGATCGATCGTTGCCTCCAGAAAGATCCGGCCAAGCGTTTTGCTTCTGGCAGCGAGTTGTTGATGGCTCTTCAGGGAACGCTGAAGTCGAAGAGTGATCCTGTTCCAAAGCCTGTTCCGCGAAAAATTCCATTGCTGCGTCTGGGAGTTATACTTGGCTCCGTGGTGTTCATAGCTTTGGCTATCGGAGTGATCCACGGTTATCATCCCGCCGCGGGAGGCTCGCCGATTGGAGCCTGCTTCGAGGGTGACCCCGGAACAGATTCCCCGAATGCGGAAAAGATGGTTCGGCTGGATACCTTCGAAGGCTCGGCGCAGGTATTCTGCAAAGACCAGTTGGTGGGAGTCACGCCGCTGACGATGCAGGCGAAAATCGGCGACAAGATCCATGTCCTGCTTCGCCGCGAAGGTTTTAGAGATACGGAGAAGAGCTTCGACGTCACCGAGCGTTCGGTCTACACATTTGTAATGGATCGAAAATAGGAGCGCCAATTGTCCTGGTTTGCAAAATGGCGTAAAAAGGAAGATATGGAGCCTCAGCCTGTGCGGGTGCCTCTTCTACACCAGCCGGAGGCTGTCCTGCTGAGCGACCAGGGCTGCCACAGAAGCAATAATCAGGATTCCGGCAAGATTGTGCAGGCCACGAATGGCAATGCCATGACGCGCGGCCTACTGGTCATCGTCGCCGATGGCATGGGCGGACATAAAGCCGGGGAAGTAGCCAGCCAGACTGCCGTTAGCGTGATCGCGGAGGTCTATCAGAGCGCAAAGGGAACTCCAGGCGAAGCACTGGAAAAAGCCTTTCAGCAAGCTAACCGCGATATTCTTCAGCAGGCCACGCGAAATGCGGATATGGCGGGCATGGGGACGACCTGTACCGCGCTGGCTATCGTCGGCCACGAAGCCTGGGCTGCTCATGTGGGCGACAGCAGGCTTTATCTGGTGCGCGGCGAATCCATTTACCAGCTTTCTGAGGATCACACCGCGATTCAGGATATGGTGCGCCAGGGATTACTGTCGGCCGAAGAGGCTGAGCATCACGAGGATCGCAATGTGTTGCTGCGTGCGATGGGCACCAAGCCGGAAATGACCATCATGCGATGGCCACAGCCCATGGACGTCAGGGAGGGAGACGCGTTTCTGCTTTGCTCGGATGGCCTTCACGACCTCGTGAGCGATGCCGAGATGTTGTCCGTAGTAAGAGGCGGCTCTCCCGGCGAAGCTTGCCGAAAATTAATCCAGATGGCCAAAGATCGCGGCGGCTACGATAATATAACGGTAGCCACGGTCGCGATTTATTCGATGAAGGATGAAGCGGCCGCGCTCAAAGAGACCCGCGCAGTAGAGGTGCCACAATGATTGGCAGTACAGTTCAGAAATATCGTATCGTTCGGGAATTAGGTTCCGGTGCCATGGGGGCGGTCTACGAAGCGGTAGATACTTTGACGGAACGTCCCGTGGCGATGAAAGTTCTGCGCGCGGAACTGGCCAGGCAGCCGGAGTTGATTGAGCGCTTTCGCAGCGAGGCGGTCACGCTTGCGCGCCTGAATCACCCAAACATTGCTCTTCTCTACGATTTTTTCCAAGAGGGCGGCGACTACTACATGGCCATGGAGTTTGTCCGTGGCAAAACGCTCGAGAAGGTGATTCAACAGGAAAGATGCCTGGACTCGAACACCGCGGGCTCGATTATGCGGCAAACGCTGGACGGTTTGGGACATGCGCACAGCATGGGCGTGCTGCACCGCGACATCAAGCCCGGCAATATCCTCGTTACCGACGATATGCGCGTCAAAGTGGCGGACTTCGGGATTGCGCGCGTACTGGGATCCTCGCGCATGACGCGAACCGGGCGTATCATCGGCACGCTTGAATACATCTCGCCAGAGCGAATTCAGGGTGAAGAGGCCGATCCCCGTTCCGATCTGTACGCCGCCGGAGTGGTCCTCTATGAAATGCTCACGGGAAGACTGCCGTTTACGGGCACGACGGACTTTGAGCTGATTAAAGCCCACATGGAGCAGGATCCTCCGCTGATCGGAGAAATACTCGGGGGCACGCCCCCCGAGCATTGGGACGCCATTGTGGCCAAGTCTATGGCCAAGTCTCCGGCGGATCGCTTCCAAACGGCGGAGGAATTCAGTCAGGCACTCATTGATCAGGGATTTGCAGCGCGCTCGCCGCGCACGAGTGGCTCGGCCCTGCTTCCGGCGCGCCCGCCGGCAGCCACCGGACCGCTTTCGGGTGCGGTTCCCGCTGCGCAGGCTCTGCAGGGTGCAGCGGTTGCGGCGCGCGAGGCCGCGAAGAAAAGTCCAGTGATGAAGGTGTTGTTGGCCGCGACCGCGGTGATGACGCTTTTGCTTATTTTCACCATCGCTCTGCGCATCCGCGCTGCGAATGCCGACAAGACGGATAATAATTCGTCGACAGGGTCAGGTGCTGGGGTTGTGACCGTTCCGAAAACTGGTGACACGTCGTCTGCTACTCCCAAGGGCCAGGACACGCCTCAGGTGGGAGGTGGTGGAGGTAACAACTCGGGCGTGGTGGTAGTCGATCCTTCTCAGGTCAAGCAGAAAGGTTCCGGTGGCGGCGCCAAGATCAGCCCCGAGGAACAAAAGCGGCAGGAAGCGTTGGACGCGCTTAACGGTAAAAGTAAGCCTGCTCCCAAAAAAGGCGACCAGCGATCGAAGGCTTTGAAGGCGCTCGACCAGTAAACTATCTTTCAGGGTGGCCCCATGATGTGCTCGAAACTGACCAAAAGAGTGCTTTGTACAGTCCTGGCATTTTTTTGCATCGCGGGCCTCTCTGCGCAGAGTTCCAAACCCATCACCTACAAAGGCTTGTTGGATTCCCTCAATACGCATGGCCTGAGCAACGCGGAGCTGGCCAAGATTGTGAAAACGCGTGGCGTGGAGTTTGAACTCACTCCCGCGATGGAATCGGAGTTGAAAGCCGCGGGCGCCGATGCCGAACTCCTGACCGCCGTGCGGGCAAGTTATCGAGGCGCTGCGTCGTCTGGAAGTGGCGGACAGACTGCAAGTCCCGCACCGTCGGGGTCAGGGGCCGGGTCGGGAGGGACGACGGCAACGCCGCCAGTCGAGAAGAGAAAAGATACTCCCGTCGCGCCGGCGAATGCTCCCATCATCACTTCCATTAAAGACGTGAAGAAACTCTACATCGAGAAGATGCCGAGCGACCTCGATGAGTTCATTAAGACGGAAATGTCCAAGCAGTTGCCTGGGCGATTTGTCATCGTTCTGCGGCCGGAAGATGCGGATGCGATCATGAAGGGAAATGTCGCCGACGGGCGCGGGACAGCCACGATCACGGATATCCGCGGCACCGCCGAGCTTTGGGCTGGAGAAGCCGGCGACAAGGGGCTTTATCTCACCAAGGTTCACGGCGGCGAAAAGAAAATTGCGGAACGGTTGGTTGGTAACCTCAAAAAAGTCCTGCAATAAACAATTGGCACTGAGTTACGTTTTTTGATCGGCTGATCGGGCTAGCGTGGGACGAACGTGACGGCCTGTCCGGTGAAGCCGAGGGTCAGGACGGTGCCTTCCATGCGCTGCGGTGTGACTTTTTTTAACACGAAATTCCAGACGCTTACCGTCCCATTCGCATTGGTAAGATGCCACTTGCCCTTGTAAATGACGTTCCCTTTTTTGTCGGTGGTCTTCGCAGCGTCTCCGTTGGCTAGCACTCCTATGCCTTGGAAATAGAAGTGGTCTCCATCCTGCGTGAGTTTATAGGCCTGATTGTATTCCAAGAGGGTCCACATAACGGGGAAGGCCGGGACGGCCGCGTTGTTGTTGTTGGGCGGGACGGTGTTTTGGTTTCCGCCGTTGTTCTGAGGAGCGTTTCCCTGCGAGGGGTCCGTCTGCGCGTTCTGCGTTCCATTTAGATTCTGGGCGATGGCCAAATCGGCTTGAGCTCCCTGCTTATCGCCCATCGCATCTTTGATACCTGCGCGCAGTGCGAAACCATCTGAATCGCCAGGATTCAGGCGGACATAGGTGTTCACGTCCGCGAGCGCCGGAGGGTAATTCTTGACCTGCGCGTAGGACGCAGCCCGGTAAAGATAGGCTTCCGCGTTGCCGGGAAATTGCTGAATCATCCGGCCGTAATAGGTGATGGCCTCATCTCCCGCGTTGGGGCGCGGCATGGCCACCAACGGCAATGCCAGTGTCTGGCCTTGCCGTTGGATCTGCATATTCACCGTTTGGCCGGGCGCGAGTTTTCCCGGCGTCAAATACTGGTCGAAGAAGTCCTTGAAGGCTATCCCGTTGGCGGAGAGCGCTACGTCTCCTGTAACTATTCCACCGCGTGCGGCGCTTCCATATGGCAGAGTAGCGACCACAACGTAGACGCCATTTTTTTGACGCATCCGGAATCCAAGGAAGCCCGCCCTTCCGGCAGCCGGAAGATCGATGCCGTTGGTGCTGTTATTGGTGGTGCTGTTGTTCGGCGAAGCTGCCGCTATCTCGGGGCCTTTTCCGGACTGCAACACCTGCTTTGCATCCCTGTTATTGGGAGCGATCTGCAAGGCGACATTTGCGTCCGCCTGGCCCCTGTTTGCGTCTCCGTTCGCGTAATAGATCTGCGCGCGCAGTATGTACGCGTCTGCATTGTCGGGGTCAAGATCCAGCGCCTCATTCACAACCGGCAGGGCGCTAGTCGGATTGTGCGCGTCGAACAGGGCGCGCGAAGATTTCACCAGGTTGGCGGCCTTGGCTCGGTCCGCTGGGGGGGCGGGCGCGTGACGATAGTGCTTGCGGACGGCGTCGAGGATCGGGTCGGTTGCTCCCGCTTTGCGCAGTTCGTCTTCGTTGTCGTAGGTCAGCCGAAAATCGACACCGCGCTCTTCAATGATTTTTGTAAGTTCGGCGACGGAGAGTCCCCCCGTGGCGAGGGCTTCGGTCAACCCTTTTTTCTTGATGGGCGTGGAATGCTGGCCGAAGGCTTGCGGAAGCGCAAGACATTGGAGCAGCAGCAGAAAGGAAACCCAACGGATTAAGGCTGGTCGCAATCTCATACTGTCAGACACTATTGTGTGCTCTTTTTCTCCCGCTTGGATGAAATTTATTCGATTGCCATCAGAGTGTCAATCCGGAACGTTCAGGTTCGGCCGTTCCTGTCTGGCAAAGCAATGTGCGACGTGCCGTGGTGCGCTCTGTATTGAGCGCTCTTTAATTGACAAGGCCTCCGGTATTCGCTATAGCTCGAATGTAGATAAAACGACATCCCACAATGATTGCAAAGCCATGGAAGTTCCTTATTGCGTTCTTCAGCATGTCCTGTTTAGGGCTAATGATTTCTGAGGCCCCCGCGAGGGCTCAAAAGAGCAACGCCGAAGCCTTGGTCAAAGAGGCCGACGAAGCATTTAATCAGAGCTACGATTCGGACAAAAACTCCACGGCTCAAACGGATATTGCCATCGACCGTCTCGAATTCGCTGTGGCCGCAGACCCTCCCTCTTTGATTGCCCGTCTCCAGCTGGCCTACCTCTATGTGGACGTGTTCCCGCTTGGTTTCCGGCAGTTCAAGGAGCGCGAAGAGTTCATACACAAGACTTATCAAGATGCTTTGTCGGGCGATCCCGCCAATCCGGTACTGCTCTGGGACATGGCCGTCGCGGAATTCCAGGCAAAGAACTACGACGGGTCTCGGGACTGGATGAAGAAATTTTTGGCAGTCGAACCGGATTCGCGAAAAGGCAACTACTCGCTGGCCGTGATAGCCATCAACCTCGTGGACAATCCGCTTCGCTCCGCTCGCGAGGCCGCCAAGTCCTCCGGTTCCAGCGCCGACCCGGTTTCTCAGCCACTTCTTCGTGCGAGTCTCGCGCGGAAATATCTGCCCGTGATTAATGAAGGAATTGAAGCCGCGCGCAAAGTGCTGGCGCTCAAAAAGGACGACATCCAGGGACTGACGTCTTTGCGAGCGCTGCTCTATATGAAATCCACACTCCTGGATCCGGCGGCTGCCATCTCCGTCAGTTCCGAAATTGCTTCACTCGAGCCGCGGATGGATGCCGCGCGCGAGGCGTCCAGCGCCGACTCTGGTTCGGGAAATGGCTCCGAGGTTCAACACCCAAAATTAACGCCGGGAGAGCCTCCCCCGCCGGTTGACGATCGCTTTATCTTACCCCCCCCGCCGCCGCCTCCTGCTCCACCCACCGCGCACAAAGGCTCCGAGCCGCCCTACAAGGACTTGGACTCCGACGATCTTGTGATCGAAACCAGGAACATTCCGGCGGCAATTCATCCCAACCGCGCGCTGGTGTTGTGGATGTATGGGCAGACCAAACACGACCGAGGCCCTTTGACTGCGGATAACCCGTACACCTGCCAAGAACATTCTCTCGGGAGCTACAACGAGGGGAGCCTTTACTTGTCGCTTGCCGATACAAAGACCAAAACGTTCATCAACACCGTCGAATTGCGGAATCCATCCTGGATGGTCACGAACGAAGACCAATTCAAGCTGCCTTACCGCATCGCTCCCGATCCCTATCAAGTCAAAGGAGAATTGAAAGCAGAGGAGGGAACTCCCGAGTTTTTGCATTTGGAAGACTACAATGGAGACGGCCAGCCCCTCGAGGTCGCACTTTTCAACGTCAAGGACTGTGTGGAAACAGAAACGACGATCCTCGGCTACAGCGCGAAGCAGGACAAAGTAATCCGCTATCGCTTTCTTCTCGAAAAGGACGATGCCGGCGGCGGCTATCTGAATTCATTCTGGATAGCGAACCTGGCCACGCAGAAGGCGGATGAGCCCGGCCATTGGAAGTATGAGATTGATCGGCGCGCGACGGATGGCTTCGTGGAAGTGATTGATCTCCGTTTCGATTCCGCGCAGGAAATCTTTCGCGGAACAATATCCAAAAAATAGAACGGTACGAGGTTCTTGCGGCTATGCACCGCATCACAGAGAGCGAATCCACTTCTTCAGCCGAGCGGCTTCTTTTGTGATTAAGCCAGCGTCGTGGAAAGTGTGAGCGAGCAAGGAAACGCCCTGCGTTGAGGATAGAAGATGCACGGCGAGCCCGCGCGAATCCGTTCCCTTGCCCATAGCTTTGAATTGAGCCTCCATCCACTCGAGAGCCATCGCAAACAGCACCCTGGACCTCTTCGCCGCTGTGCCACCGTGTTTTTGGAGTTCGGAGCACAGCGTTCCCACCGGACAGCCTTTGCGCGCCAGATCCCCGCTGTTTTTGATTTTGATCTGAACGAAGCCGCATAGCCGCTCCTGGGGAGACGTCGCTCTCTCGAATTCCGCAAGCAGCTTCCTGAATCGCGAAACGCGCAAGTCAATAATGGCCCTGCCGATCTCGTCCTTCGTTCGGAAATGATAGTAGACGTTACCCAGGGGAACTTTCGCTTCCTTCGCGATGTCGGCGATAGCTGCCTGACCGAAACCATAGCGATGAGTAACTCTCACGGCTGCTTGCAGGAGCCGCGTCCGATTGTCTGCATTCGTTTGTGGCATTGTGGGCATCCAATAGTCAGTTGACTGACTGAGCCAATTATAATCATCCATTATGTCTCGTCAACCCTTGACGCCGTCGCCTGTTCTTAAGTATTGTCTAAGTCAGTCAACTGACTGTACGCGATGAAGAAGTCGGATTGCACCGCAGTAAGACAGAGAGGACCTATGGGTTCCAATCGTAGATCAGTCTTGGCGGCACTTAAACGCTGGAAATTCTCAGGATGGTCTGCTTTCGCTATCGCCTTCCTTTTCTTTGCTGCGGGATCGCTCCTGACTGCCCCCTGGATGCACCTGAAGCAGGCGAGAGCCGACAGCAATCGCGTCTTCGAGTTGATGGTTTATCACACGATCCCCGGAAAAGTGCCGGAACTCGAGTCCATCTTTCGCGATCTCTCCAAGCTGATGGTCAAGCACAACCTCAACGTCATCGGATATTGGGTACCCGCCGATAACCCAGATTGGAAGGACACGCTCGTCTATGTCGTGGCTCACCCGAGCGTCGAGCAAGGGAAGAAGAATTGGGACGCCCTCCACTCCGACCCGGAATTTTTGCCTTATCGAAAAGCTGCCGTACCTCTCGTAGATAAGGAGGGCGACAAATACAGGGTGGACGAGGTGTTCATGCGTCCGTCGGATTTTTCGGCTCTCAGGTAGACGAATGCCCAACCCCACTTTCGCGAACATCCTGCGTGGTTCTGTCTGCGTTTGTTTTCTCGCCTTTGTATTCCAAGCGAATGCGGTAGCGCAAAATTCCTGGATTGCCACCTGGGCGGCGAGCCCTCAGCCAGGTGCCCCTGATCCAAGCAAGCCGATTTTCAACATCGAAGACCAGACTGTCCGGGAGCGCGTGCGCGTTTCCATTGGCGGAGCACGAATCCGTATTCGCTTTTCCAACGAATATGGCACTGCGCCGCTAGCGATCGGCGCAGCCACCGTGGCTGTACCGAGCCACGCATCCACGGTCAAATCAAGCTCCATTCAGGCCGTGACCTTCGGGGGCCGCAATTCGGTCACGATTCCAACGGGCGCGCCAATCCTAAGCGATCCTGTGGCCTTTTCCCTGTCCCCTGGAACCGAAATCAGCATCAGCATCTACTTTCCAGAACGCATAACCGCTCCGACCGGCCACTGGATGGCCCTCAAGCACGCACGGATCTCACAACATGGCGATTACACCCGCGCGGACAAAATAGAAGGCGGGATAATCGTTGGCTCATCCATTCTAGTGACTGCCGTGCTCGTCCCTGCGCGGCCCTCGCAACGTTTGGTGGTGGCGTTTGGAGATTCCATCACCGATGGCGATGGCTCGACCGTAGATGCGGATGACAGTTGGCCAGGCGATCTGGCCCGTCGCCTCGCAAAAACGGCGGATGGTTCGAAGATAGCGGTCGTCAATGAAGGCATAGTCGGAACCCGGCTGCTGAAGGATTGCTTCCTGCCCGATATCGGCTGCTTCGGCGCCAGCGCCCTGGCGCGCTTTGACCGGGACGCTCTCGGATTGCCCGGCGTAACTCACGTCGTGCTGCTTCAGGGAATCAATGACATAGGATTCCCCGGCGCCAAACTGGGCGAACAATACCTCGCCGACCCAGCCGACATGCGCACCGCCGACGATTTAATCGTCGCATACCTTCAATTGATTTCTCGCGCCCACGTACGGGGAGTGAAGGTGATTGGCGCCACGATCACGCCCTGTGAAGGCGTTGATCTTCCCGGCTACTACTCGGATTCGAAAGAAGTCATTCGCCAGACAGTGAACAAATGGATCAGGACTAGTGGCTCATTCGACGGTGTGGCCGATTTCGACGCGGTCCTCCGTGATCCCGAGCATCCCAGCATGCTTTTGCCGAAGTTTGCTTTCGAAGACCATCTTCATCCGAACGTTGCCGGCTACAAGGCGATGGCCGATGCTATCGATCTCGCTCTCTTCAAATAAGAATGAGTGACCGTGAGGATGCGTAATAAAAACCGAGGAAACTCACCGATTCGATGAAAATGCATCCGTCAAAAAATCACGAAGTATTTTCTGGCAGAGGCTGTTTCGCACGGGCTAATTATTCGACGTAGCGGATGAGAAGCACCCCAAGAATGATCATAAGGAGCGGCCAAAGTTTCTGAAAAACGCCCTTCCATGGCGTGGGCAACTCCGACAGTCCCTTCACCAAGCCGATGCTGCCGCCCGTGATGGCAAAGCTCAGGTGCTCTGCCTGGATGCGGTGCATTATGGTCATGTGATCGGCGCCGTGCATTCCGGAATGGTGCTCATGAAACAAAAGCAATACCGAGCCACAAATAGCGAGCACCGGAAACGCGCACGCCGCCCAGGCCGCTTTCAGAACCCCCCGCGCGCGCTGGACCTCGATCACGCCAATAATCAACAGGATCGCGGCAAACGTTTTGTGCTGCACGTCTTCCATGTTGTGGGTCAGGCCATACCACCAACTCTGAGGTCCGAACGGCCAAAGCTCCGTGTCGCTGAAGATCAGCAGGAACAAGCCCGCAAGCAGGAAACAAGCAGGCCAGGCAAAACGCACGAAGGGCCAGCGCTTACGCAACGTCTCTTCGGCGAGCAGAAATAACGCCGCAAGAATGACAAGCGCTCCGGCGAGATGGTGATTAAATTCGCTCTCTTTTTTGTCTGCCAGTAGCTTCGCCATGTGCGCCGGATCCATCGGCGCCTCGTCCGGCATCGGCATGGACATATCCATGCCTTCATGGCCGGTTGGCGTCTTATCGCCGGAAGGGGCTTGGGCCGCGACCAACGAAACACTCCATGCAAGCAGCGCGAGGAAGATACCCGCCATTGCCAAACAGGAGTGGCGATAAAACTTCTGCCTATCCATCATGCGTTCTCCGGATACGTTAGTTTCATGCCAGTCCACAAGAGTTACATCCATTCGTGAACTGACCTCTGGGTGTTAAAAGTATATCAAAGCGCTGAATTCCAGTAGGAGATGACGACCCTTGCGGCCTGGAATCGCCAAAAGTGACGGAACGACGAGTGCTAGCTCAAGTTAAACGCACTTGTTGAGCCACATGGTTAATTTTCCGCTTCGATCCGCCAAAACAAGTAGCGTCCGTAGTTGCGGGGCAAGTGCGCCTTGCGATGGTTGCAAGCTCACTGTGCTGGCTGCCTGCTCCAAATGTGAGAAAGACTGCTCTATGTCCTCTTCTTGCACTGACGATTTGCCTTCCATGCGGTCCGCTGTCGCCTCCAGCGCTCTGGCCGATTGGATGTCGAACTCCTGTTGCGCTGTCAAAACTTCCGTTGGTAATTTGAAGTTTGGAAGTTGAAGGCGGTATTTCAAGAGCGCCATTCGTGTCAGGAATAGCGTTCGCAGTTGCGGCTGCCACTCTTGAATGTGTTTGCGCCACGCGAGATCTCGTTGCCGCGATGGGCCGAATTCCAGCAGACTGGCATCGGCCATAGCTCGGACGCTATCCAGATTTTCGCTGAGGGTATCGCGGAGAGACATACACCGCGTCACGGCCGTTTGTCGGTCACTCGAAACCGGCTCTCTTGCTAACTGTGCCAGTAATCGAAGGCTATGAACAAAGCCCCTCTTCATCTCAACGGAGGCGGGAGCGCGCCAAAGTTGATCGAATACAAGCCACATCATGAATAAACCGAGCAAAACTCCAACCACGCGGTCCCTTGCGACCGCGAGCGATGTCTGTATCGCAAACTCCTGCAGGTGGATGAGATAGAAGGAAACAGCTACTTGCAAACCAAAGAATGACACCCGCGGACTGCTGGTCGCGAACCAGGAAGCTACCCCCGTAACAACAATAAAAAGAATCGTAAAGCCGAAAATCGAATCCAGATAGGGCAGAACGAAGATTTGCGCGCCCATTCCCAAAACCAGGCCACCTACAACGAAGCCCGAAAGGCGAAGGACTTGTTTTTGGCGTGAGGAACCGATGGTAGAAAGCGCGGTGAAGAAACACGTGATGACCGAAGCTGTGGCTAAGCCCTGCCAGTCGACGGCGTTGTAAATGATGTAGCACATGCTGGCCGCAAGGCAGCCCTTCAAGGCGAACTTTGCATGTCGAGTGTTAACGAATGCGTCCGCGCCGAGGAGTCTCCACTTGGGCATCTCGTCCACGGTCGGCATGTATTCACTTAAGGATTTGGAATCGGCAAACGCCTGAGGAATTAGCGAAACGATGCTTTCCATTTGCTGCAGAAAAGCAACATCGCCGGAGGCTTCGTCGTCGGCAGGGAAGGGAATCTGATCCGGAATGCGTCGATTCAACAGGTCCGCTCGAATGCGTGCGACGTTTTGCGCCAGATCCTGCGCTCTCTTTCGGCCACTATTGGATAGCGGCCCAGCCGTGACGACAGGTGCTGCGGCAATATCTACGAGCCTCCCCACAATGGTTACGACAGCGTTCATCTTCGCCTTGTACTGTTGCGAATTATCAGAGCGCAGCAGGAGGCGCCTCGATAAGGACGTGCCACGCATAGCGAGCCGGACGAGTTTCTGTTCGCTTCCAGCGCCGATCACTCCTCTTTCCGCCAGTTGCGTAAGCAATTCTTCGACGGCTGTCAGGCGGTCCGCCACCGGCAAAATGACATCGTCTCCGGGTCCCCCACGTGAAACGACCAGCTCCACGGCCAGCGTAACCAGGATTCCCACTACCGCTGACAGGCAGACCCATAGCGTGGATTCCACATTCGTTCCGACGGGGACGTAGCGGTCCCACAGGGGAACCGTCACGCCAATCACGAAGGCGAACATCCAGGCTGCAATGTAGTCCGTCATCGCGCTGATCGCAAAAAAAGCCACGAAGAACGAACCGATGATCCACAAAAAGTGCAGGCCTGGTAAACCGATGACGATGTACCCAGAGACCAAAACATAGGCTGTGCTGACCAAAGTGCTGATCAGGATAATGAGTGAGGACCGCAGTGTCGTTCGTGGGCTCTCGCGCGTGATGATGAGCGCGCAAAGCGCGCCCGCGAACGCGAACGGTATACGGAAGGTCTCGCAGATAACCATGACGACCGTCGCGGCGGTCACCATGCGCGCAACGACTTCCATACGGCGGGGATAAGGGGCTAATTCCTCTTGAAGAAATTCGCGAATCCAGTTCGGGGCAGCGACTGAACCTCGCAGAGCCGGCGCCAGTGTGGCCATATTTAATTCCCGCGGATAGTAACAACCGCTGATTCGCCGACTCGAAAGAGCTCGGGAGAGGGATTCTGCACGCGGACGCGGACTGGATATCGCGACGCCAGGTGCACCCAGTTGAGCGTTCGCTGCAGGTCGGGGAGCCCGGAATCCAACTTGCCAATGACATCGGGATCCGGAGTGACGCCGAAACCCACGCTATCCACTACGCCCGCAAAACGCACGCTCGGCTTCGACAACACGTAAACGTCCGCGTGCATTCCTGGCGAGATATGCGAGAGCTGGCCTTCACGGAAGTTACCGATGGCCCACCAGGTCCGCGCATCAATCAGAGTGAACACCTGCTGGCCCACATGCGCATACGCACCTTCGGAAATATTCAGATTCGTGACTAATGCATCGAAAGGCGCATAGATGCGGCAATTGTTCAGGTTATAGCGCGCATCCTTGACCGCCGCCTCCCTTGCGCCGCGCTGACTCACCAGGGGCTCCAGAGTCGTGACGGCGTGCTGTGCTTGCTCATGTTGGGCCGTACTCTGATCGAGGCCGGCATCCGATCGTTCGGATTGCGCCAACGCCGCCTTCAGCGCTGCTTGCGAGAGAAGCAATTGGGACTGGGCTTGTTTTAGGGCCTCCGAGTCAGCGACTTCCAGGGTTCTTGCCCGGTCCACCTGGTCTACGGTGACAAACTGTTTTGTAAGGAGCGGCTCGAGACGGTGCAGATTGTTATTCGCGTAAGTCCATTCGGCCTTTGCCTTCTGCACACCTTGTTCGCTGTTGGAGACATCGGCTCGAGCCTGCTCGATGGCTGCCCGGGACCTGACGACGTCCGCCTGAGAGCTGTGGATGCCCGCTTGTGACACAGAAACCGCGCTTACGAGAGCGGCAATCCTCCGCGTCTCGTCCGCAATTTGCCCTTCGAGAGCCGCCTGCTCGGAAATGGCAGTTTCCAATTTGTATTCGTAGGGACGTGCGTCGATCGCGTACAGCAATTCACCCTTCTTCACGAACTGATTGTCCTGCACATTGAGTTTCAGGATCGGACCCTCGACCTGCGGCGCGATCCCAATGAAGTTAGCGAACACTTCGGCGTCATCCGTACGCGGATAGTGATTGACGTGGTAGAGCACGGCGAGACCTATAAGAATCGTGACGACAACGATTCCGGCGGTCACCCAGCGGCTGAGGTCCCTGTCAGTTGTCGCATTTGTTTCGATTTCCATAACCTCGGCTCCTAGTGAAAAAAGATAGTCCATAGCACGAGAGCGAACAGCAGGGTAAGAGTGGGATAGACCAGCACCGGGAAGGCTAGCTTCCTATGTAGCCGTAACAGCGTTTGCTGCGTGGCGGCGGTGAGCAAAATTGCCGGCACCAGACAGATCAACCACGCTGGGAAGAAGGATCCCAGAATGTCCACGGAAGGAGCTCGCGAGCAACCAGCCACGAAGCAGGCGAGCAGGAGCAAGTATGCACGTGCGACGAATTGGCTAACTCTGATAGTCATTGCCGTCATGGCACTTTAGCCGTTGATTGAACCGCATCCCCTGTTCGGAATGCCAGATCCACGAAAGCCGCAAGTACTTGTGTTCGCGCAAAGACGTCCGCCGAACGAGCTTGCGCGAGCGTGTGCTGCGCCGCCGTGACATCCAGGAAATTGCGCAGACCGTAGTTGTAGGACTCAAGCGCCGCATCGTACGACTTGCTGCTGGCCTCCAACAGGGCCTCGGCCGCTTTGTGTTGCCGAAACGCGGTATTCAAGTTGGAGTAAGCGGCCCAAACTTGATCGGCGATTTGATCGCGTGCCGTGTTGACTTGTGCTTGCGCCGCGCGTTCATTTGCTTGTGCTTCCGCAAGATGATTTCGTCGTGCGCCGCCGTCGAAAACTGTCCAATTGAGGTTGAAGGCGAGCTCGCCCCCCAGGCCCGCCGTGTGCCCCCAAGGGAACGTTTGCTGCAGGCCGTACAAGGATTGCCCCGCCGGCCGGGCACTGACATTCATTACCGGATAAAATGCTGACCGCGCTTCTTTGACGCGGGCATTCGCGGCGCGTATCTGAGCCACCTGCTCTACAAGGTCGGGGCGCTGTGTCAGCGCGCGATCGATTGCTGCTTCGACGGAGTCTGCGATGGCGTCGGGAATCTCCAGTTCTTTGAGGGGTTGCACGAGAATCGCAATCGTCGGCGATGTCCCCAGAGAAGTTGCCAGGTCGCCTTGCGCAACCTGCTCCGCACCAAGTACCGCTTGTAGTTCGTACTCTGCTTCTGCCGTCGCGCTTCGCGCTTCCAGCACATCCGGTAGCGTCGCCAATCCATTGTTCAGGCGCTCTTCCGCGGCTTGTTGTACCGCCTGTGCGTTGGAGAGATTTGCGCGAGCTGCGCCCTCTTGACCCGACGCGTTTAGAAGCTGATAGTAAGCGCGCTCGACCTGATAGATGATTTGGCGGTGCACGTCATTGAAAGCAAGGTTGGCAGCGAGCACCTCCGCTTTCGCTGCATTGATTCTGCCGCTCCGGCCGCCAAAATCGAAAACGGTGTAGTTCAGCTCCAGCGCCGCCTCGAAATCCTGTTTCGTTTGCCGGTAAAACCGTGTTGCGAGGTACACGTCCTCCCGCTGGGTGTGGGAGAGCGCCGCGGCCGTCAGGATCGGGTAAAGCTCGCTGCGGGCGATTCCAAGAACCGCCGCCTGTCCGCGTGCTCGTTCCCAGGCGAGACGAGTCTCCGGATTGTGTGACTCCGCCATGTCCACCAGTTCCGCCAGCGTGTAAGTCTTGGCCGGATCCATACTGAATCGTGGATCGCGAAAATTCTTCGCGTCCGCTTCGATCTTCTCTTCTGCGATTGCGTGCCACGGCCGGCTATAGGAGCCTGGTGCCGTCTGTCCACAAACCTGGCCGTTGCACCACAAAAAAGCAAACAAGCCTGCTCCACCACACAAAATTCTCACCATGCTCCGTCGGAATAGCCTCACATCCATTTCACCCGTGAGTTCACCCGTGAAAATCAGGCCGTTTCGATTGCTTGTTGCCAGCGTGTGAGCCATCACATCAGAAGCGCACAGCTAGAGCAATTAGACGATAGTATCGGTACGGACGGTGATGCTCACCGTGCTTCGGCCTTCTGCTGGCATTCCGCGCGGTGGGTCACGACCCTATTTGTCCCACGTAATGCCCCAGCCTGTTCTCCACATCGCCGGGCCTATGAAAGCCGCGGTCCATCAACCTTTTAATCCGCTCCTGAGCCGCCGTGCGTCCCAACGATGTGAGAAAAGCACCCCATTCAGGTGCTATCTCTGAATCCGGCGGCAGACTTGCCACATTCACAAGGCGTTTTGTGTCCGCAATCGCCTGCCTGTCGAACGACGCGATGCGCTTCGCGAGCTTGTCCACGAAATTGTCCAAATCCGAATCCGGGAGGGAGCGATTGACGTAACCATACAACTCGGCAAGATCGCCGTTGACATCATCAGCTCCCAACAAGACTTCCAGAGCTCTTCCACGACCGATCAAACGCGGCAGCCGGGCCATTGGCCCCCCTCCGGGAACCAGACCCGCGCCGACCTCCCACTGCGAGAGAATCGCTTTTTCCCGGCTGGCAAAACGCATGTCACTTGCGAGCGCGAGTTCGCTGCCGACGCCCGTTGCGCGCCCGCGAATCAACGAAATAGAAACGGCGTCCGTCCGGCTCAGGCGTGCAAGCATGTCGGGAAGAGCCTGAAGGCCTGTTGGACCTGCGGGAAATTTTGTCGAGTCTTCCAACTTCGACAGAAAATCATAGTGAGTCAGGAAAAATCCCTCCACAGCGCTGTCAAACACCACGACTTTGACACCGCCATCGGTTTCGATCGCAGACACGACTTGTTCCAGCTGCGGGATATTTGCCGGACCAAATATGTTTAGGGGTGGAACGTCGAACGTCACTCTCCAATAGGCATTGGAATGTCGAACCAGATGGATTTTGCCGCTATCGCCTGTCTCGCTCATGAGCGCTCCTCCCGATCTTGTATCTCTCCCATCGCGGTAGCCGAGTTTGAATCCATGAAGGGAATCAAATCAGAAGCATAGAGAGCGGGGCAATCAGACGAAGGTATTGGACGAAACCAGAGCGGAAACACAAACTCTGTGAGAACGCCTGGACTGATACGAAGGTATCGCCGGTACTATCGTCCAATTGTTTTGCCCTGTCGAGTTCCGGTCGTGGAGAGATGCCATCCATTCTGCTCCCCTCCTGGGGTCGTTAATGGCTTACGAGTTGCATCGGTCGAGCGATCAGAGGAACTCGGCGGTCACGGCCTATGTCCAGAAGTTAAATCGACGTTTGGAACAGGCAGGTCTGGAACCGGAAACGTTTTCGGCCACCGCGGCGGGCCGCGGATCCGCAGCTTGAAACTTTATGAATTAGAAGAAGATTTGTGCGTCCGTTTTTAGTTGAGTGGCATCGATTAAAGGACGATCGGCGGGGCTATGTGTCGGCGCGCGACAGACGTCGGTGGAGAAAGTTATGACAATCAATAAAGAGCTGGAGAATCGCTGTATCAACACGATACGAATATTCTCGGCGGATGCCGTCCAGTACGCGAATGCCGGTCATCCGGGCATGCCGATGGGCGCGGCCGCAATGGCCTACACCCTGTGGACTGGTTTTCTGAAGCACAATCCGCGCAATCCGCAGTGGTTTGACCGCGATCGTTTCGTATTGTCGGGCGGCCATGGGTCCATGCTTCTGTATAGCTTGCTCTATTTAACCGGTTACGACCTGCCGCTCGAGGAGATCAAACATTTCAGGAAATGGGGGAGCAAAGCCGCAGGTCACCCGGAGCGGGGGCTGGCGCCGGGGGTCGAGGTCACGACGGGTCCGTTAGGGCAAGGTTTCGGCAACGGCGTGGGGCTGGCGATTGCTGAGGCGTGGCTCGCGGCGCGTTACAACAGACCGGGGCACAAGATTGTGGATCACTATACCTACGGGATCTGCGGCGATGGCGATCTGATGGAAGGGATCAGTGAGGAGGCTGCTTCGATCGCCGGGCATCTGCGCTTGGGAAAGCTCATTTATCTTTATGACCAAAACCACATCTCTCTCGCTGGAGCCACCGAGATCGATTTCACCGAGAACGTGGCAAAACGTTTCGAAGCTTATGGCTGGCACACTCGAGTGGTTCCGGA
>CAJCHZ010000129.1 GCA_903970165.1 Betaproteobacteria bacterium | reverse complement strand
GTTTGGCATGTTCAACGCGCTGGTGATGAGCTACTCGCGCTTGCCGCTGGCGATGGCGCGCGATGGCATGCTGCCGAAAATATTTGCCAGAACGAATGCGCGGACGCAGGCGCCATGGGTAGCGATTGTAGTTTGCGCGACGTGCTGGGCGCTATGCCTGGGGCTTGGCTTCAGGCGGCTCGTGACGATCGACATTATGCTTTATGGCGCGAGCTTGATGCTGGAATTCATCACCCTTGTGGCTCTTCGGATTCGCGAGCCGCAATTGAAGAGGGAATTTCGTGTGCCGGGCGGGCTGGCCGGAGCTATTACCTGCGGGATTTTTCCAATGCTTTTGATGAGCCTCGCGATGGTTGAGAGCGAAAGCGAAACCATTCTCGGAATGAATGGGCTCTTATTTGGCGTGATCATGATTGTCGCGGGATTCCTGCTCTACGCCGCTACCAAGCCGCTGCGCCGAGCGGTAGTTGAGCCAGTGGCAACGCCGAACGCTGCGACCGGCGACTAGAGGTTTGCGGGCCAGCCGACTCCTCGGCCTCGCGGCGCTTCCCTGCTGCTATAATCCACAAATCATTTCGACACATTTCTTCCAACCGGAGAAACCACCGTGAAGAATTTGCGGCGTCCCCTGCTACTTCTGCTAGTTGCCGGCGTGGCTCTGTTTGTGGGCTTGACGGCCTCGGCACGGCCGCAAGGTGTACAAACTGGAGCGGCGGCGAGGTATGACCAAAAACTCCTTGGCGGGATGATGAAGTGGCGTTCCATTGGACCGTTTCGCGCGGGGCGGACCGTTGCGGTGACGGGAGTGCGCGGGCAGGCGGATGTTTATTACTTCGGGGCGGTGGAAGGCGGGGTCTGGAAGACGAACGATGGGGGGCGGACCTGGAACCCAATTTTTGATTCGCAGCCGATTGCTTCGATTGGGGCAATTGCCGTGGCGCCTTCGAACGCCAATGTGATTTATGTGGGAACGGGTGAGTCCGACCTACGGTCGAGCCTCTCCACTGGCAATGGAATGTATAAGTCCGCCGACGCCGGCAAGACCTGGACGCATATCGGGCTCGAAGATACGCAGCACATTGCGCGGATCCTGGTAGACCCGAACGATCCGGACAAGCTTTTTGTTGCGGCGTTGGGCCACGCCTACGGGCCGAATAAGGAGCGTGGCGTTTTCCGTTCGAATGACGGCGGTAAAACCTGGCAGAAAACTCTCTTTCACGATGAGAATACGGGCGCGATTGACTTGGCGATGGAGCCAGGCAATACGAACACAATATACGCGGCTTTGCTGCAAACGCGGCGGCCGCCGTGGAGTATCTATCCGCCTTCGAAAGGGCCGGGGACGGGGCTTTATCGTTCGAAGGATGGCGGCGAGCATTGGGAGCAGTTGACGGGGCATGGATTACCTTCCGAAGAGCTTGGACGGATGGGAATTGCGTTTGCGCCGAGCAATCCGAAGCGGATTTATTTGATCTCGGACGCCAAGGAAGGCGGGATGTACCGCTCCGATGATGGCGGTGAAAATTGGGAGCGCGTCTCAAAAGATGCGCGCATCTGGGGGCGCGGGTGGTATTTCTGCGAGGTGAGCGTGGATCCGACGGATCCAGAGACTGTGTATGTGCCGAATACTTCGACGTATCGTTCGCACGATGGCGGGAAAACGTGGACGGCAATTAAGGGCGCGCCGGGCGGCGATGACTATCACGAGTTGTGGATCGATCCGGATAATCCACGAAAGATGATTCTCGGGTGCGACCAGGGTGCGATTGTTACCCGCAACGGCGGGGAGACGTGGAGCTCCTGGTACAACCAGCCGACGGGGCAGTTTTATCACGTGGCAGTAGATAACCGGTTTCCTTATTGGGTTTATGGAGCGCAGCAGGACACATCGGCTGCGGCGACGCCGAGCCGGAGCAGGTATCGGGCAATTAATTTTCATGACTGGCGGCCGATGAGCGCCGGCGGCGAGAGCGATTATGTGGCGCCCGATCCGTTGAGTCCCGAGATTATATTTGGCGGGTCCGTGGCGCGGCAGGATTTTCATAATGAGGAAGTGCAAGAAATTCCGCCGACGCTGATGTACCCCGGAGAATATCGGCGGACGTGGACGCTGCCGCTGGTCTTTTCTGAGAGTGAGCCGCACGTTTTGTACTTCAGTGCAAACGTATTGTTCCGAACGGCGGATGGCGGGAATTCGTGGCAGAAGATTAGTCCGGATTTGACGCGTGAGGATCCGGGCATACCGCCGAATCTCGATCCTCCGACCGCAGCCGATATTCCGTCGGGAAAACGGCATGGCGTGATTTATACGATTGCGCCATCGCCAATGAAAGCGGGCGAAGTTTGGGTGGGAACGGATGACGGGTTAATTCACATGACGCTTGATGCCGGAAAAACGTGGAGCAACGTGACGCCTCCGGAAATCACTGCCTGGAGCAAGGTTACGCTCATAGAGGCATCGCACTTTGTGGATGGAAAAGCGTTTGCGGCCGTGGACCGGCACCGGCTCGACGATTTGCAGCCGTACATTTATCGCACGAAGGATTTTGGGAAGACGTGGCAGCGCGTTTCCAGCGGGATTCCGAAAGGGAGCTTTGTCAATTGTGTGCGCGAAGACCCCAAAGTTGCCGGATTGCTTTACGCGTGCACGGAAAAAGGTGTCTACGTTTCGTTCGACGACGGAGACAACTGGCAGCCGCTGCAGTTTAATTTGCCGGTGACATCGGTGCGCGATTTGGTGGTTCACCAGGATGATCTCGTGATCGCCACGTTTGGACGGTCGTTCTGGGTATTGGACGATATCGTGCCGTTGCGGCAGTGGAGTGCGAAGGCGACCAGCGCGGATGCGTGGCTGTTTGCGCCGGAAACGGCTTATCGAGTACGGCCAGGTTCAGACGAAGGAACGCCCGTGCCTTTCGATGAACCGCAAGCAGAGAATCCTCCGATTGGAGCGGTGCTGGATTACTACCTGAAAGAAAAACCCGTGGAGCCGTTGGTGCTTGAGATTTTTGACGCGGCCGGCAAATCGGTGCGTCGATTCGCGAGCAACGACGAAATGCCGAAGACGAATCCGGACGAGATGGATATTCCCATGTACTGGGTGCACGACGCAGAACCGCTTTCCGCAGAGGCGGGAACCCATCGGTTTGTTTGGGATTTGCATTATGCGTTTGCGGGTGGACGGAGGCGGGGGCGGCGTGGAGGCGCCGGACCTTTGGCGCTGCCGGGTAAATATACTGTGAAGCTGACTGCCGGGGACAAGACTATTTCCGTGGCGCTGGAAATCAAGATGGATCCGAACGTGAAAACCAGCGCGGCGGATTTGTCGAAAGAGTTTACCCTGGCTTCGAAACTCGCGGGAAGCATCGGGCAATTTTCCGCGTCTATCCAGAAAGCGGATGAGTTGCAAAAGCAGATTGCGGCACGTACTAAAGAAGCGGCCGGAAATACGGAGCTTCTTGCAGCGCTTGCGGATTTGGACAAGAAGGTGGATGCGGTAGCCGGTTCGGCAGCGGGTGGAGGCGGCTTTGGATCGTTTGGGCTCACGGTCCCGGGCGATGCTCCTGAGACGATGCGGCAAGCTGCGGCAGCTTTTGGTGCGCTGCTGGGAATTGTGGATGGAGCGGACGTTGCGCCAACTGCGGATACCAGCGCGGCAAGCGCAAAATGGGATGCCGCCGGAAAGGCCGCGATGGCCCGTTGGGACGCGTTGCAAACGAAAAATGTTGCGAGCGTAAATGCCCTCCTCGGGCAAGCGCATTTGCAGCCGTTGAACGTGCAATAGGCGCGCTTGCAAGAGGCGCGTTACGAGAACTAATACAAAAAGATTAGGCTGCCTGGGCAAGCATTCCGGCGGTCTTCTATTTGGGCGGGCATTAGCGGACTACTGGCCGAAAGTACGGTTACGGTTGCGGCATGCTAAGAATAAGGATAACGCGACATTTTGGCGGGAGCAGGGTTTCATGGAAGTAAGGCAAAAAGAAAGCCAGCCCAGAAGAGGAACTTCCATGAGCAGGAACAGCATTACGAAACAAATCGCAGTAGCCGCCGGATTTTTGGCGCTGACCTTTGCGCCGGGAATCACCCGCGCGCAGAGTTCGCAGCCCCCGGCGCAGGATCAAGATCAGAGTCAGGCCGCGCCAGCACAGCACCAAGGACACGAGCATGGTGCGATGGCCGGACTGAACCTGACCGACGATCAAAAAGCGCAGATGAAGAAAATCCACGAGTCGACGAAGGCGCAAGTGGGTGCCGTCAAGGAAGATACATCGCTGACGGCGGACCAGAAGGCCGCAAAGATTCACCAATTGCGGCGTGGCGCGCGTGAGCAGGTGGTCAAGCTGCTGACGCCGGAACAGCGGCAGCAGATGAAGGCCAATTTGCAGCAGATGCGCGCTGCACGGCAACAGCAGCAACAGCCGCCTCAGGCAGCCCAAGCACAGCCCCAAAACTAGTTGCCGCAGACATCCTGAGCGTACGGGCGTGCAGGATGAGCTTCCGACAACCACAACGCGTTTAAGGGACGGTCCAGTCGCCCGTCCCTTTTTCGTCCTCAGGGGAGTTTCGGACGGCGCCGAATCGCGGATAGATTTGGTATGCTGCTCGACGTGAGAAATATCGTTGGAACGAAACGGCGCGCTTTGGGACGGAATGGAATTCGAGTGGGCGCGCTTGCTTTTTCGCTTGTGCCGGGAGTTTTGGCTCTAGGCTTCTACGCGCGCACGCTTGCAAAAACGCCAGCGGCTCCTTTCAGGCAATCGAGTACAACTCCCTCGCCTTTGCAGACGCCTTCGCAAGCAAACGCACAAGGAACTCCCGAAACATCGCAGCCGCCTTCCACGAAGGCTGGCTTGAACGTTGTCGTGCTCGATCCGGCGCACGGCGGAACCGATCCGGGGGCGCGGGGCACCGGGGGAATTCGCGAAAGCGAGGTTGTGCTGGATTTCGCGGCGCAGGTGCGCAAGGCACTGGAGGCGCAGGGTTTTCAAGTCGTGCAGACCCGGCAGGGGAACGAAGACCCGACATTTGATGACCGTTCCGCGATTGCGAATGCACAGACCGGAGCTGTTTTTGTAACGCTGCATATTGCTTCGACCGGATTGCCTGGAACGGCGCGCGTGTACGTCAATTGGGATTTGCCGGGGACCACGGAAGCAGGCGGAGTGATTCCATGGGACCGCGCGCAAGTGCCTTTTCAGGGGTTGAGCAGGAAGCTGGGTGACATGGTTCAGGGGTTACTGGCACAGCGGTTCAAGGGATCTCCGAACCTGGCGCAAACTGCGGCCGTGCGGCAGCTGCGCACAACCGCGGCACCGGCGATTGCCGTCGAGATTTCGAGCGTAGTGGTGGATGACCGCGCCGATCTGGATCGCATGGCGCCCGGAGTGGCCGACGCCATCGCTACGGGTGTCGCACAGTTCCGTCCTTCATATGTCGTGGCCTCTACGCCGGGAGGGACGCCCTGATGGCGCGGTGGATTAAATGGACGATTGGGCTTCTTTGCGTCGCGGTGATTGTAGGAGCGATCTACCTGCCGATTTTGCGGCGGCGGATGGCGCGCGCCGCAAAACTGCAACAGCAAACCGCGGAGCAGGCGCGGAGAGAATTGACTCAGGCCGTTCCTGTAAATCCCGGCGAGCCCAAGGTGAAAGCCAAATTCTACTGGGCGTCAGGAAATGGCGATGGATCCCTGGTGGAAACCACAATCGAACTGCCACTTTCGAGCGAGCCGGTGCTGCGGTCGAAGCAAGTGCTGAATACGCTGCTGGCCGGGCCGGTGGACGCGGAGTTGCGAACCTTGCCGCCGGACGCCGTGTTGTTGGCGTTTTATATTCTACCTAGAGGGACGGCCGTAGCAGATTTCTCGGAAGCGCTAGCGACCGCGATTCCATCCGGAATTCAGAGCGAGCAGATGGCCGTGGATTCGATCACGCGCACGCTCGAAGCGAATGTGCCGCAAGTGCAGCGGCTGAAGATTTTGATTCATGGGCAGGAGGTGGAAACTCTTGCCGGGCATCTGGACTTGATGGGCACATTTGTGGTGAACACGAAAAGTGTCCAGGAGTCCCCTGCCGTCCCTGCTCCGGTTACGACTCCGGTTACGACTCCGGTTGCGGCTCCGCCAAGCGCAACGTCGCCGGCCAGCACCAGCAAGCCGGCAGCGCCTTCCACGGATAAGCCCGCTGCCACGCCGCCGACCGCGAAACCAAGCGCGGGAGCGTTGACACCCGGCGAAGGCCCCGGCACACTGGCCCAGCCTGAACGTGAGCTGTAGGATTTTTTCACGCGCTATGACACCAGGAGGAAGAGTGCGAGACGATGGCCGAAATGCGGATCAGATGCGTCCGCTGAAGATGACGCCGGATTTTATTTCGACGGCGGAAGGAAGCGTGTTGATCGAATTGGGTAGCACGCGAGTGATTTGCACCGCGACAGTCGATGACGGCGTGCCAGGGTTTTTGAAAGGCAGCGGCAAGGGCTGGGTGACAAGCGAATATGGGATGTTGCCGAGAGCCACCGAAGAACGCACGGCGCGTGAAGCGACGCGCGGAAAACAGTCGGGACGCACCTTGGAGATTCAACGATTGATTGGACGATCGCTGCGAGCGGTAACGGATCAGGAAGCCCTGGGCGAGCGCACGGTGTGGATTGATTGCGACGTGATTCAGGCGGACGGCGGAACGAGGACAGCTTCGATTACGGGAGCTTTCGTGGCGCTGGCCCTGGCATTCGAACGGATGGTTGCCGAAGGATATCTAAAGACTTCACCGCTGATTGATTCCGTTGCCGCTACCAGCGTGGGCATCGTGGATGACCGCGCGCTTTTGGATTTGGCATACGAGGAAGACTCGCGCGCCGAAGTCGATATGAATGTGGTGATGACCGGCAGCGGACACTTCGTCGAGATTCAAGCCACCGCGGAAGGCCGGCCCTTTAGCGGAAGCGAGATGCAGGATCTGCTCGCCTTGGCGGCCGCGGGAATTCGCCGCCTGACGGAAGAACAGCGCGCGGTGCTGCCGGTTAAATTCAGTGCGCGCGCCCGTTAAGCTGTTTCTGGCGTCGTCAAATCCGGGAAAACTTTTGGAGTTTCGCGCGCTGGCAGCAGCGACGCTTTCCTCGGCGTCCGGAACCTTGCCTAACGCGCTGGCCTCGAGCGTGGAGATTGAGTCGTTGCCGGGATTTAGTTCTCTGCCCTCCTTTGAAGAAAATGCGCCGACCTTCGCAGAAAACGCTGCGGGAAAAGCACTGCACTACTCGCGGATGAGCGGAGAGCGCGTGTTCGCGGATGATTCCGGGCTAGTGGTGCCGGCTCTGGGAGGTGCTCCCGGCGTGTACTCGGCGCGTTACGCGGGCGCAAGCGCGACGAATGCAAAACGAATTGAGAAACTATTAGGCGAGCTTCGCGAGAAAAGAACCTCCGGGCGCGCAGCATATTTTGTGTGTGCGATTGCATTAGCGGAGCACGGACGCGCGGTGGCGGTTGTTACCGCCCGCGTGGATGGTGAGATCCTCGAATCCCCGCTTGGGAGTGGCGGCTTTGGCTATGACCCGGTTTTCTATTTCCCTACTCTGAAAAAGACATTTGCGGAACTTTCCGCGGAAGAAAAGAATCAGTACAGCCACCGCGGAAAAGCGTTTCGGAAGCTGCTGATGGCAATGGCCGCTTCCTAGGAGCGCGGCATTGCCGCACCATTAACACCAGCGTGCCTGTGTGCCGGAAGCCACAGCCAAGAATGTCTGTCCTGGCGTGTGATATTCTTGCCAGCCATGCGAGCGAAGAAAATTAAGAAAGCCACGTCAAAAAAATCGGCGGCGAAGAAATCGAAACCGCTTGCGAAGAAAACGTCAGCAACAAAAAACGTTGCGGCGGGAACCGATGCAAAACGTGTCGCCGCCATCTTGGCTAAATTGGACGAAGCCTATCCAGCTGCGACCTGCGAACTGAAGCACGAAAATGCATTTCAACTCCTCATCTCCACGATTCTTTCCGCTCAATGTACGGACGTCCGGGTAAATCAGGTGGCGCAAACGCTTTACAAAAAATATCCCACGCCCGAAGCGTTCGCGAATGCCAATCCAAGTGAACTGGAACAGGAGATCCGGCCCACGGGTTTTTTCCGCAACAAAACGAAATCCATCATGGGTGCGAGCAAAGCGCTTCTCGAAAATTTTGGCGGGCAGGTGCCGCGCACGATGGAAGAAGTGCTGACGCTGCCCGGAGCAGCCCGAAAAACAGCAAACGTAGTGCTCGGCACGGCCTACGGAATCGCAAGTGGAATCGTTGTGGACACACACGTGATCCGCATTTCCAACCGGCTGGACCTGACGCGCAACGAAGACCCCAGAAAAATCGAACAAGACCTGATGCAGATCATTCCGAAAGAAAAGTGGATTCAATTTTCGCATCAGGTCATCTGGCATGGCCGGCGCGTTTGTTACGCGCGCAAGCCAAATTGTATGGAATGCAACCTCGAAAAGATTTGCTATGCAAAGGACAAGACAATCTAGCTGCAGGACACGCGAAGAGCTTCCAATCACTGGCAGAGAACGAAGCCTGGCACCGCGTGCCGTGTCCTCTGCGGCGAATCTAGTGGCAGGTTCCGCTTCCTGAATCCGTAAACGTTTTTCCGGATTCGGGGACGAATTGCCAGTCGTAAGCGTTCGCGCGCAGCGTAAGCTTGAGCACGCCAAACGTAGTGGCGTCGCGAACTTCGCTGTTGGGTTTGGTCGCGCCAAACGGCCGATGGTTTTTTCCGCCGGTCCCCACAATAAACTCGCGGATGCCGCGCGCAGGGTCGGCAACGGCCTCAGGAGTCTGCGGGGCAAAGCGCTCGTAATCGTGATCGTGACCATTCACGACGACATCCGCGTTCGCTTCGTAAAGAGCCTGCCAAATCGGCTTTATTTCAGGGTCATTTCCATGCGTGCCGCCGGAGCTAAACAGCGGCTTGTGCCAGTACGCGAGCGTGCAAGCAACCGGATGAGCGGCGAGGTCCGCGCGCAGCCATTTTTCCTGGCGCGATCCGGCGTCGCATCCGCCCACGTCCTTGCATTCACTATTCAACACGATGATGTGCCGACGCAACCAGCCGTTCAACCGTCTCAAGATTGCTGCGAGAAGAGTCGTTGACGGTCGCCTCGATACTTCGCCGGAAACCGACATCACTTATCCAGAAAAAAACGATAAACGTCAGCGCCAGAACGGCAAAATATAAAGCCGTGAGTCGCACGCGGATTGGCAAGTTGAGGCTCAGTTTGGGGCTCCAACCGAATAGCCAAAGCCGCGATGCGTCTGAATCAATTTCGATTGCGCGCCACCATCAATTTTTTTGCGTAACAACCGAATGAATGCGTCAATCGTGTTTTCTTCGATCGAGCGCCGATTGCCCCAGAGCGTATCAAAAATAGCACTGCGTGCGACGATACGGCCATGATTCCGAACCAGCAATTCCAGCAGCCGAAATTCCGTCACGGAAAGATGTATCTCAATACCCTTACGAAAGGCGCGGAAGGAAGTTGTGTCCAGAATCAGATCCCTCACTTCGAGCACATTCTTTCGCCTGGCAACGTTTCGTCGCCCCAGAGCGCGAATGCGCGCCAGCAATTCGACAAACGAGAACGGCTTGGTCATATAGTCGTCCGCGACGACGTCCAGTCCTCTCACAATCTCAGGAAGCGCATCCCGCGCCGTAAGCATCAGGAGAGGGACTTGCTCCCCGCGTTCCCTCAATTGCTTGGCGACTTCCAAGCCATCCAGTCCGGGGAGCATGACATCGAGGAGGACGAGGTCAAATGAGTTTGCTGCGGAAAGGTTTAGTGCCGTTCCACCGTCTCGTGCGAGATCAACATCGTAGGATTCTTCTCGAAGCCCGCGGACCAACAAGTCGGCCATGACTGCGTCGTCTTCCACAACCAGTATGTTCATGGGGACAGCTCGGGTGGATTTTAGGCTCTCCTATATGAACATCAAATGAACCAGACGTGAATGAGAGGTTGCGGAAGGCGGCAAATCCCACTTCTTGTGGAACTTTCCAGTATTATGCCCCCATGCGGATTTTGTTGGTCGAAGACGATCCTGGGGTGCGGCGGTTCGTAGTCAAAGGGTTGCGCGAACAAGCCTACGCGGTGGACATAGCCGCCACTGGTGAAGACGCCCTTTATCAAGCGGATATCAACGAATACGACGTCGTCATCCTCGACATTATGATTCCGGCCCCGGACGGCTTCGAAGTTTGCCGCCGTCTTCGCAAATCAGGCCGGCGAATGCCCGTCCTCATGCTGACCGCCCGTGACGCCGTCGAGGACCGCGTCAACGGTCTCGATCGCGGCGCGGACGACTACCTCACAAAGCCGTTCGAGTTTCGCGAGTTGCTCGCGCGCTTGCGTGCGCTGCTCCGCCGTTCGAACGAACTGCGTCCGCCCAAGCTCACCGTCGCCGATCTGGTCCTAGACACCGCCACGCAAAGCGCCATGCGCGCCGGAAAAGCCATCTCGCTAACGCACAAGGAATACGCCCTGCTGGAATATCTGGTGCGCAATTCTGGACGCGTCGTCAACCGCGCCGACATTGCCGAACATGTTTGGGACGAAACGTTCGATCCTTTTTCCAATCTCATCGAAGTTTACATCAACCGCCTTCGCCGCAAGATCGACCCAGACGGAACTTCCCCGCTGTTGCAGACGCGCCGGGGCGCTGGCTACATTCTGAAAGCGGGCTCCGATGCGGAAAGTGCCTCACGCAACCAAACTTCCACCACGCCCGGTAAACCATCCGGGGGCGACCGCAAGAAACATGCTTGATTCCGTTCGCGTCCGCCTCACCGTTTGGTACTCCGCGGTCCTCGCCGTCGTGCTGCTCCTGGTTTCCGTAACGACCTACTTCATCGTTCGATCCGCATCCATGCAGCGCACCGACTCCGATTTATCCGTATTGGCCGATTCTTTCCTGGTGACTTTTCAAAGCGAACTCGCCGACACGAGCAGCTCGGATCTTCCTGCAATCTTGTCCGCCGTCCGTCAGTCCATGATCGAGCATCGTTCGGAGAGCGATGCTTTCGTAATTCTGGATGCCTCTTCGCAAATCCTCGCAACTTCCGATGCCGGCGTCTCGCAAAATTCTGATCAGCGAGGGCATCTAACGCGCGCGTTAACTTCCGCCGAATTTCAGAATTTTGCCAACCGCGCCGCTGGCGGCGAACTCGCACTCGAAACACTTCCTGGCCCTCACACGCGCCTCCGCGCCTATGCACGCCACTTCAAGACCAACAACCAAACTTGCCTCCTCATCATTCTCCATTCGCTCCACGCGCAGTACGAAATGCTTGAAACCATCCGCCTCACCTTCACCTGGATGATTTTTCTTGGCCTCCTACTCGCCGGCACCGGCGGCTACTTCCTCGCCAGAAAGAGCCTCGCCCCAGTCGTCGCCATGGGCGCTCAAGCCCGCCAAATCGGGGCCACAAACCTCCATGCTCGCCTCCCCGTCTTGAATCCCAACGACGAACTCGGCCAGCTAGCTACTATCTTCAACGATCTTCTCGATCGCCTCGACCAATCCTTCGAACGGCAGCGCCGCTTCATCGCCGACGCTTCTCACGAACTCCGCACCCCGCTAGCCATCCTTCGCGGCGAAGCTGAAGTCGCCCTCTCTCAAACCGGGCGCACTGCGCAGGACTATCTCGACTCCCTGAAAATTCTCCACGAAGAAACTTCGCGCCTGATCAAAATCGTGGAAGACCTCTTCACTCTTACGCGCGCCGACTCGGGTCAATATCCTCTGACCCTGCAAGAAATCTATCTCGAAGAAATCGTCACCGATTGCGCCCAATTCGCCCGCACGCTAGCCCGCGAAAAAAATATCCAACTCACGGTCGACGCTTCCGCGGAATGCCGCATGCAGGCCGACCCAGCCCTCCTCCGTCGCATGATTCTCAATCTCCTCGACAACGCCATTAAGTACACCAACGCT
>CAJCHZ010000128.1 GCA_903970165.1 Betaproteobacteria bacterium | reverse complement strand
GTTTAGGGTTTAAGAAGACGCAGGCTTAGTTACAAGGGGCACGATTTATCGTGCCCCTACCATTGCCGACCAATTATTCCGCAGCCGATGCAGCCATCGCCAAGCGATGTCGAGACATTCTGCGGCCCTGGTGGGCGGGAGAATTACCAGCGGGCGCGGACGCGGTATTTGAGGACGCTCGTGCCGTTCTTTTCGACTGGCACGTTGAATTGGGCGGCGAAGGCCGCGGTTTTGGTGAACTTGTAGGAAGAGTCGAGCATTTCCCAGTCGCCGCCGATGGGTTCGTTGACCTGTACAGTTATGGGCGAGTCTTTGTGGTTGCGGAGCGTAATTTCGTACTCCATTTCCCATGTGTGGGTGTCCATCTTTTTGTAGTCAGTCTGTTTGCGTTCGGCGACTACATCGAAAGCATTGCCGATGTGGATGCTGATCGTTTCGTCTTTGGGAGTGTGGGCGATGCGGTCTTCGCCGACGAAGAGGATGCCGCCTTTGGAGTCCTTCTGGTAGACGCGGACGCTGCCGGCTGGTAGCGGAATACCCAGCCCCCCTTTTTCTTCGTTTTTGAATTTGTAATAGACCATGACGGGATCCTTAAGGGGGGAACCGGGAGTCTGCGCGCTGCGGTAGTACGAGTTATTTCCGTTGACGACGAAGATTTTCTCGACGGGGACGCCGGAGCCTTCGAGGAGGCTGATTTGCTTGGTTTCCTTGTCTTCGACGGAGGTGCGGCGGCCAAGCGTGTAGAGGTGATATTCGGAGAAGCTTTCCTGCTGAAATTGAGGAGCTGGGACGGCTTTAGCCATCATCGTCATTTCACGGGCTACGCCCCCAAGGGACCCGCCCTGAATGCGGTTGAGATCGCCGGCAACCAGTTGGAGGCGCGCGTTGTGGAATGCGGTGCCGCTGTTGTTGACGAGCGTGACCCAGCCATCCAGGTCGGCGGTTTTGTCGTCGCGCGAGACAGTAAGAACGTAATCGGAATTCCAGGACAAGCTGTTGGCGAGGTAGGAGGCTTCGATTTGCTGTTTGCGCGGACCGGAATTTTCGAGCGACATTAAAAGCGTTGGGCGATCGTAGAGATTGGCGGGAACTTCGGGGAAACGGTAGCTTTCCGCGTAGCCGCCGGTGACGATGTCGTTGCCGATTTTCCAGACCTGACCGTTGTTATCCGAGAGAAGAGTGGCTTTGATTTCTTCGTGCTTGGTGGTGCCGTTGTCCTGGTAGGAGCGGACCAGCGTGACTTCCTTGCCGACATACTTGTGAAGGAGCTTGGCTGGCTCGAGGAGATCGTATTCGTAATTTTGTTCGATGACGCCGAGCTTGTCGGGGTCGGTGAGGGAGCGGAAGTGGACGGTGGCGGGATTCACTGTGGCGGCGATGTCCATGAATTTGAGGCGGAACGCGCCGGTGGGCAGGGTGAGATTGCGGACATCACGAACGAGAGCGATGTTGGAATTGTAGACAGTGACGTTGAGATCGGTTTGATCGGTGAGGGTGGTAGATTGATCGGATGCAGTGGAGCGGGGGGCTTCCTTTTCCTGGGTTTGTGCGGCGAGGACCTGTTGGGTGTGGCTGGCGGGATAGAGGAGTGCGGCAGTTGCGAGCAGAACAGCTGTGATGGAGAGAATCCAAGGCAGGCGGGATTTGGATTTTGAGTTTTGATTTTTCATTGTGTGTACCTCGTTCGTGATTGTGACTCCGGATTAGAACGCCCGGAGATGAATTTCTTGCACCGGGGCAAAAACGAGGTGTGCCCGGCGTAAACAGGAAGGCATGCCCTGCCCCTTCCAGGATTCAGCGGCACATATTTCCGATCAAGAAACGCTAGTTGAGCACCATGGACCACGTCGCGCCGCCATCGGTGGTTTGGTAGGTTTTGCTGACGTGCGTCTCTTCATCAGGAACAAACCAGACCTTTGCATTCATGGCGTCTGTAGCGATGACGCCCGCGAGATCACCTGGCTCGGGCGAGGTCAGCTTGATCCAAAGGACGCCGCCATCGGTCGTGCGCAAGATGGTTCCAGAGCGGCCTACAACCCAGGCGACTTTTGCGGAAGGTGCGAAGCCTGCGACAAGATCAGTTGTGACGGCGCTGACTTGCGGCTTCCACTTGTCGCCTTTGTTTCCGGAAAACTCCAACAGGCCTACCGGGCCAACGCGCCAGAAATGTTTTCTGTCCGGGGCGCCGAAGACGTGGGGATCCTGCAAAGCAGCCAGACGCAAGGACTTGCGCAACTCGGAGGGAGAAACGACCTCGACAGTTTCGTTCATGGTCGAGACGGAGACGGTGTTTCCCGCTTTTGCTGCGCCGGCGTCGCCGGCCGCGCCAGTTGCCGCCGGGGGTGAGGAAGAAGGGGCAGGAGGCACTGCCGGAGGAGGAGTTACCGTATCCTCGGCGAGGAAGCTAGGTTCGGCGGGCGCTGAGACTGATGGGGCAGCTTGGTTTGTGCTGGGCTGAGGTTTGGGAGAAGTTGCAGCGGCGGATTTTTTTTGGTCCAGGACAGAGGCGCCTGTTGGGCGACCGAAGCTCGAGCCTTGTTGTTGCTGCTGTTTTTGGGCGCTCAGGGATGGTCCGTGAGAAAGGGCTGCGGAGCCCGCGGAGTAAGGGCTGGGAGCCTGCTGGGTCAACTGGGCGCGATTGTTCGACGTTTTAGCCGCGTCATCGCGCGCTGTCGAGGAAGTGGGGGCTAGCCCGCCCACGGAATGCCTCGCTTGATCTTTTTCCCTGTTCTGGGGTTCCTTGTTCTGGAGTGCCTTGTGCTCAGGCGGCGCCACGCGTGCGTCAGCTCCGGAAGCTGGCGCGGCCGACGGCGCCGTCCGATTTTCCGCGACCTCCACGGGTGCGGGTTGCGTGAGCGGCAGAGGCTTTTGTTGGTTCAAAGAAATCCAGGCGATGAGTCCTGCGGCAGCGGCGCCCGCAGGAACGAGCCAAAGCCAGCGCATGCTGGGAGGGCGGCGTGGACGTGCGATGACCGCAGGGGGAGCGACAGGCGCAGCAGAAGCCGGCCGCTGGCTTGCCGCCACCGATTGCTTGTCCGCTACATGGACCGGTATTTCGAGAGGTGTTTCGAGATGGGCCAGGACCAACTGGCAATTTTCACAGTCAACCACGTGCTGCTTCCAGAGAACACGTTCCTCGGGGGAAAGAGATCCGTCATGATACGCGGCGAGTGTTTCCGGATCGGGACAGGATTCGCGCGAAGAAACGTCGAAGCCTTTGGGACCCGCACTGGGAGAAGCGGACGAACGAAGATGGCGCGAGAGGGCTTTTTCAAAGGTGCGGTCGCGGTCGTCAGGCGCCATGGTCTCCTCCTTCCTTCCCTATATTAGAACGCGAGGCAGCCGGGTTCTTGCAAATCGGATGGGTGTGGTGAGGCGTCATGGCTTGGGGCCCTCTGCTGCCGGGCCAGGGCGATTGCGGCGCTGAAGAAGCTTTTCGAGATCGAAGGAAGCATCGGCTGCGGCATATTCGAGACAGAGGGAGATTTGCGCATCGCTTAGGCCCGGCTCGGCAGCAAAACCATTGACGGCAGGACAACCATTGCGCAGAGTTTTTTCAACGGCCAGGCGGAGCGCAAGGCGGATGCGATCGAGATTGCGCGAGACGCTGGATTCGTGTTCGCCCAGTTCTCGGCCGATTTCAGCAAGGGTCTTTTCTTCGGCGTAGTAGAGACGGAGGCGCTGTTCGTCGCGGGAATCAAGAGAGATGAGGGCGGCTTGCAGGGCACGTACGAAGAGCGCGCTGTAGCGTTGGCGGTGCGGGTCGGTGGGCTGATCGGAAACGGCAGAGAGGGCCTTCCGTGCGGCACTTTTTGAATCTTCGTCGTCGAGTGATTCGAAGCGGCGGCCTGCGCGAATGGCATCAATGTGGCGCTGGGCAAGAACGGCACGGAGCCAGGTCTTGAGCGTGCTGCGGCCATGGAAATAGCGCAGGAGCGAGCTTTCACGACGGGAGCCGGCGGTGAGGCCATAAAGCTCGGCGAATAGAGAATCGGCGAGGTCGCGGGCTTCCGGAGCACTTGAACTGCAACGAAGAACCGCGGAGGCGGCGGCTCGCAGATAAACGCGATAGGTGGCGACGAAATGCTCCCAGGCTGGTTCGCAATTTTCGAGGCAAGCGGTGGCGAGCGCGAGATCGTCGAGGTGAAGAGATCGCAGATACTCCTCGAGTTTTGCCGGGGCGAGTGCGCCAGTCGCCAATCTCTTCTCGGCACATCGATCGAGCGCGGCAGCGAAGGTGGAACGCGAAAGGCCCCAGCGGCCGGCGTTGGACTGCGCATAGAGCCACTCAAGGCTGGCGATGGTAACCGCCGTCTGGGAAGTAGGGGCGCGGGATGCCGTCGTGGGGTTGGAGCGGTCTGGGAGCTGTTGTTTCATGCGCGAATCAGGTCTTTCGAGTATGGCAGAGGAACCAACGTTAGACCTACCATGAGCATCCTAAGAGCTTAATCCAGCTGGGGAACCATGGTAAGCAAAAGTACGGATGCCAAGGGCTGGATTGCGGTATCCTATACAGGTTGCGGCCTGCCCTTGCCCCCGCAACCAAGTCGGCCCCGCCGGGTTAGGAGTCTGGTCGAGGACCCTGTGCGGCAGGACCGTTAGCGACTTCGCGACGCTAGTACGAAAGTCCTATTCGGACACCCTTAGCCCAATAAGTACCCTCGTACTGGTAACGCGGACGTTGCAGAATTTCTGGCGACCTTGGGAACGCCAGGCCTTCCAAAAGTCCGAAGTTCCCAAGACGGAAATAACTTCAAGGGCGACAAGCGGATGACTACCATGATTGCAGATCCACCAAGAAAGACGACGCGATTGGGCGTCGGGCTAGACGCAAATCGGCGTCATGCTCCCAATGCGGACGCATGGAAGGCGGCTATTGGGACAAAGGGCGTGCCCGCACGACTTGCCTTGCTGCCGGAAGCCAAGCCCCGCTGGGACCGAATTGGCGTGAGCGCGGGGGTCCAACTAGCCATCCTGAGCTTCTGCGTGCTGATTCCCCTGATCTATCCGGACCAAATTAAAACAGCGCTGCATATGCAGAATGTTTTTCTACCGAACACGGTAACGGAGATTCCTCTCCCGCCGCCCCCACCCCCGCCTGCACCGAAGATAGCGAAAGTGAAGCCAGTGGTGCAGCCGAAACCCGAAGTAGTGGAACCGGTGAAACTCGATCCGAAGAAACCACACATTTTTGAGATACCGAAGGCAGTGCAGCCTAAAGTGCAAAAGGTGGAAGCGCTGGCTCCGGAGATGCAAGCGCATCTCGATCCGGTAAAAGTTGATATTCAGACGAAGGACCCGAAGCGGCCTAAAGAGGATGTGAAGCTGAACAATATGGATTCGGGGAGCGCTGCGCCAGCGACGGTTAAGGCGCCAGTGGACAAAGTGCAGACGGGTGGCTTTGGCGATCCGAACGGGATGGCGGGCAAAGGCGACCCGCAACACGCAACCAACGCGAACCGGCTGGGTTCGCCAGCTCTGCCCGGCGGACCGGGATACGGGAACGGTACTGGTGGGGACAAAGGCGTCAAGGGAACGGTGGCGAGCACCGGGTTCGGGAACGGTACGGCAAATCCGCCTCCCAGCGGCGGCAAGCAAGGAAAGGTTGTGGCTTCGGGATTCGGCGATCAGACGGTCGCAGACGCGCCGAAGAAGAAGGTGGCAACCGGAGGACCGGCTGACACGACTGTTGACATCTTGGAAAAGCCCAAACCAGAGTACACGGCAGAAGGGCGTAATCTTAAGTTAGAAGGGGATGTGGTCATTGACGTGGTGTTCCTTGCGAACGGCGCCATGCAGGTGAACCACGTCGTCAGCGGATTGGGCCATGGCCTCGATGAGGCTGCGGTCCGTGCGGCCCAGCAGATCAAGTTCAAACCAGCAAAACGCGATGGTCAGCCGGTGGATTTTCCGGCACGCGTGCGGATCGAATTCCGCCTGGCGTACTGAGGGGAGAGAGAAATGCGCAAGCTAGCTACAGGTATCCTCGGACTCGTTTTGTGTGGGTCCGCGGCCATCGCCAACCCGGCAGCGGCGGAACCGCAGCAGGCGCGAACGATGGATCAAGTGGTTGATCGTGTCATCACGAACGAAAACCGTCTGAACCAGCAGATACGCCAATATTCACCCCTGGTCGAGACGTACATCCAGAACCTCAAGCCGGACAAGGATCTGGGGTATGTGCCGGCCGGGGATAAATATTTCCTGGGACGAGCTGACTTCTCGAAGGGTGTGCAGTTGGTGTCGCTGAGCGACGCGGAGAGCAAGGGTAAGAAGATCTTCGGGTCGATCGGGAATTTTTTCTCGTTCGCGATGCAGTTTCTGCCGGACGGTTTCCTGCAGATGATTTTTATTGACACGAACGGGTTCGACAAGCAGCACTACAAGTTTGACTATGTGAGGCGCGAATTCCTCGGCGAAGTGCGCTGCCTGGTGTTCGACGTGACGCCGCAAGATAAGTCCGGCAAGGGCCGCTTCCTGGGACGCATCTGGGTCGAAGACCAGGACTACAACATCGTGCGGTTCAACGGCGCATACAGCGGCGGAGGGCATTCGAGCTGGTACTTCCACTTCGATAGCTGGCGATCAAACGTACAGCCGGGGCAGTGGCTGCCGTCGTTTATCTACAGCGAAGAGAAGGACCTGCACTACGCCATGAGCAAGAAGCTGGACTTCAAGGCGCAGACCCGGCTTTGGGGCTACAACCTCGGACATTCCCAACAGGAACAGGAGCTGAGTAAGATTCTTGTTGAGACGCCGGTGCAGGACGACACGAAGACGGCGAATGACTTGTCGCCCGTGCAGGCCCAGAGATCGTGGGACCACCAGGCCGAGGACAACGTGATTGACCGGCTGGAGCGAATCGGGTTGATCGCCCCGAAGGGCGAGGTGGACAAGGTTCTGGACACCGTGGTGAACAACCTTGAGGTAACCAACAATATCGATGTGGAGCCGGAAGTGCGGTGCCGCGTGATGATGACATCCACTCTGGAGTCGTACACCGTGGGACACACCATTGTGTTGAGCCGCGGATTGATTGACGTTTTGCCGGATGAGGCCAGCCTGGCGACGATGATGGCCCATGAGTTGAGCCATATCATTCTCGGGCACCGGCTGGATTCCACCTATGCGTTTTTTGACCAGTTGCTCGTGGATGACAAAGAGACCTTCCGTCACTTTGGCTTTGCCCGCACAAAAGACGAAGAAAATGCCGCCAACGTCGAGGCCATCAAACTGCTGAACAATTCGCCTTATAAAAACCAGCTGGGGAATGCGGGGCTTTTCCTTTCGGCCCTGGATTCTCGCGCGAAGGATATTCCTAACCTGGCCAGCCCGCACTTGGGTAACCGCGTGCCGGTGGTTGGGGACCTGAAGTCTTCGGCGCCGGTGGACAAGAAGGATAATCCGCAGATGATTGCGGCGCTCCCGATTGGCGGACGCGTGAAGCTCGATCCGTGGAACGACACGCTGTCGCTCATCAAGAGCAAGCCGATAGGGGCCGTGGCTGAACGGGAAAAGATGCCATTTGAAGTGACGCCGTTTATGCCCTACCTGACGCGGTTTGGAGCGGATACTGGTAAGCCGATCGCGGCTAGCGCGGCTACCCCGGCGGATCCCGCCAAGGCGGAGGATAAGCCGAACCAGTAGAATCTGTTCCGAGAATTAGAAAAACGGCCCGGTGAAGATGGATTCGCCGGGCCGTTTTTCTTTTTAGGAGAGATTTTTTTCTGGAGTGGCGCGGGGTGCGAAGAGGAAGCGTCAAAGGAATTGTAGGCGCCAAGGCGGGTTGCGGAAGGTGAGTTGAGTTGCCTCACGGCTTGCGCATTTCATAGACTGGTTGGGTGGCAAAACGGGAGGATGACGTGACATCAATGATAAAGCGGATGGCCCAGATCGTTTTGGCGGCGGGATTGTTTGTGGCGGGGATGGCGGCAGGATCGCTGCACGCGCGGAGTGTGGCGGGACAAAACAGGTTTGGGCAGCC
>CAJCHZ010000127.1 GCA_903970165.1 Betaproteobacteria bacterium | reverse complement strand
CGCGTAATTCCACTTTCTTCCCGCCCCAAAGAGCGGTAATTTTCCATTGCACTGTTTTGTCCTCCTCGGTGTTTCTTCTAACCAGCTGAAACATTACCGAGTTAGGGTGGAACAGTGCTATTTAATTTCGGGATTCAGGTTAAATGGGCTAGCCTGCATGGAGCGAGGAAATAAGGGCATCGGTGAACTCGGTTGTGCCTGCTTTGCCGCCTACGTCGTGCGTGATGTGCTTGCCTTCCTTGTGTACCTTTGCCAGGGCAGCCTCAATGCGGCGCGCCGCCGAGCGTTCCCCTAGATAGTCCAGCATCATAATGCTGCTGAGAAGCAACGCGGTGGGGTTCGCGAGACCTTTTCCGGCAATGTCCGGGGCTGTGCCATGCACGGCCTCGAACATGGCGGCTTCATCGCCCACATTAGCGCTGCCTACCACGCCGAGTCCACCCACCAATCCGGCGGCCAGGTCGCTCATGACGTCGCCGTAGAGATTGGGAAGCAGAAGCATGTCAAACTGCTGTGGATTAAGCACGATCTGCATGCATGCGTTATCCACGATCATCTCTTTGTACTCGATTTGGGGATATTGCTGGGCTACTACGCGAATGGACTTCAAAAAGAGACCATCGGAGAGCTTCATGATGTTTGCCTTGTGGATGGCGTGAATCTTTTTGCGTCCTTCGCGCATGGCATATTTGAAGGCGAACTGCGCAATTGCTGTGGACGCTTTTTCCGTAATGATTTTCAGGCTTTCGACAACTCCCGGAACAACTTCGTGCTCGAGGCCGGAGTACAAATCCTCGGTATTTTCCCGGATCAAAACGACATCCACATCTTCAAAGCGCGATTTCACCCCGGGAAGATTTTTCACGGGGCGGACATTGGCGTAGAGATTGAGGGTTTTGCGCAAGGCCACATTGATGCTGGGAGCGCCGCCGGCAATGGCCGTTCCCATGGGCCCTTTCAGCGCAACATGGTTGCGCCGCACCGATTCTACAGCGCCTTCGGTGACAAACTGCCCGCTGGCCGAGGCTTTTTCGGCGCGTGCTTCGACTTCTTCCCAATCAATTTGTACGCCTGCGGCCTCCAGAATGCGCCGCACGGCACCTGCGACTTCGGGACCGATACCTTCTCCGGGGATCAACGTGACTTTGTGTCTCATAGATGCATCTTATTGTATGCGAAGGGCATAGGGTTGTCGAAAGGCGCCCGGGCGGCGAGTTTCCTGAGAAGAAATCGCGAAATTGCTTCCGATGTGCAGTTGTGGAAGAGGTTTGGTATACTGGGTTTGTTAATGCTTGTTGATAGCTGCGCGGGCTTGCTCGCGAGCGGAGGCCAAGGAACTTATGATTAGTCTGACTCCTACTGCCAGTACCAAGGTCAAGGAAATCATGGGCATGCAGAACCCCGTGCCGGTGGCGTTGCGCGTCGCCGTGGTCGGCGGAGGCTGCTCCGGATTCCAGTACCACATGGCATTTGAAAACCAGACCAATGAGACCGACCAAGTTGTAGATTTCAATGGGCTCAAGGTCGCGGTGGACCAGATGAGCTCGATGTATCTCGACGGCGTCGAGATTGACTACATCGAAACCATCGAGGGCGCGGGCTTCAAGTTCAATAATCCGAACGTGAAGAGCACCTGCGGCTGCGGCAGCTCGTTTAGCGTTTAACCGGCTGGTTAAATACACATGATTTGGGCGCCGCTTGCGCCCCGTGTCTGGAGTTCCAGGCTCTTGAACTCATCGTTCAGGAGCCTTTTTTATGTCCGCTAACGCTGCAGAGTGGAACACTCGTCACCGCGCGGCTGCACAAAAGCCGCCTGCGGAGCCCGCCAGCATCGTTTTGGAATGGTTGCCGCTGCTTCCTGAAGGGCCTGCACTCGATCTCGCTTGCGGGACCGGGCGGCACTCATTACTGTTAGCTGCGCGGGGGCAATCGGTCTTAGCCGTGGATTATTCAGCGACGGCACTCGAGATTCTCGAAAATCGTGCGCGCATGGAAAAAATCCCTGCGACTCGCGGCGCTCCGGGCGAGTTCACGAAGTTGCGTGCTGGCCGCATTCACCTTCTCGAAGCCGACCTCGAGAACTTAGAACTTCCAGAGAATTCCTTTGCGCTGATTTTGTGCCTTCAATATTTAAAACGATCACTCTTCGCGCCGATGGGGCGCGCGCTTCAGCCAGGCGGTATGCTGCTCTTTGAGACGTTTACGCGGGCACAACTGAATTATTCCGGTCCGCGCAATCCCGCGTATCTCCTGGAACGTGGCGAACTTCGCGCCGGTTTTCCCGGACTGCACGTGCTGTTTTATCGGGAATTGAATGCCGGGCAGGGAATTGCGAGCCTGGTTGCGCAAAAGCCGAGAAAAAAACGCTAAAGCGAATTCGCGTGAAACGTGTCCGTACATGGGACACAACCCTTCGCGCCGCTATTTGCAATCTCGCGGAGGCATCCGTATTCTAAAGTGCCAGCATGAAGATAGCTCTTGCCCAGTTCAATCCCACGGTAGGCGATTTTGCGGGGAATTCGGCTCGCATCCTGAGCCTGGCGGAAAAAGCCAGGCAGCAAGGGGCCGATATTGCTGTTTTTTCAGAGCTTTGCCTCTGTGGCTACTTGCCGCAGGACCTGCTCGAGCGTCCTTCCTTTATTGACCGCAACCACAGCGAATTGAAGGTCCTCGCAAAGAAATTGCCGCTTCCTGCGATTGTCGGTTACGCAGGCCGTGTGAAGAACGGCACGGGAAAATCCATCGCCAATAAAGCGGCACTGATTTGCAGCGGCCGCATCGTTTTCGAGCAGAGCAAAATGCTGCTGCCGACCTACGATGTTTTTGACGAGTCGCGCTATTTTCAGCCTGCCGACAAGCAATCCGCGTACGGCTTCGGGAAAGAACAGCTAGGCATCACCATTTGCGAAGACGTCTGGAACGACAAGAATTTTTGGGCGCAATGCCTTTACGATCGCGACCCGGTAACCGAGTTGGTTGGGCAGGGAATTACCGTTCTTCTGAATATTTCCGCTTCGCCGTACACCATCGACAAAAGGGCTCTGCGTCTGGAGATGCTTCAGTCCATCGCGGTGAACCAGCGCCGGCCGGTGGTTTACGTCAATCAGGTCGGCGGCGACGACAGTCTGATTTTCGATGGGGCGAGCATGGCCCTTACGGCCGACGGCAAAGTGGCTGCCCAGGCGCTCGCGTTTCAAGAAGATCTGGTGATGTTCGATACGGTGACCGGTGAAGGCGAAATTCACGAGCAACCTCACGAGGAGATTGCTTATGCCTACCGAGCGCTTGTTACCGGCACGCAGGATTACGTTCGCAAATGCGGATTCAAAAAGGTTTTGGTCGGGCTGAGCGGCGGCATAGATTCGTCCGTGGTCGCGGCCCTGGCCGTGGAATCGCTTGGCGCAGAGAACGTTTTGGGAGTCTCGATGCCGGGACCCTATTCGTCGGAAGGCAGCAAGGCGGACGCCAAAGCTCTTGCCCAGAATCTGGGCATCGAGTTCGTTACTTTGCCGATCGGCGATGTGTTTGATGCTTATCGCAAAGCGCTGGTGCCTGCGTTTGGCGGGCGGCCGGAAGATGTAACCGAAGAAAACATTCAGGCACGCATTCGCGGGAATTATTTGATGGCGATTTCCAATAAGTTTGGGTCCATGGTTTTGAGCACCGGCAACAAATCGGAATTGGCCGTAGGCTACTGCACGCTGTACGGCGACATGGCCGGCGGGCTTGCGGTCATTTCGGATGTGCCGAAGCTCATGGTTTATGAGTTGGCGAGTTGGATCAACCGCAAAAGGGAAGTCATCCCTGTCTCGAGTATCGAAAAAGTGCCGTCGGCAGAGTTGCGCCCCAATCAGAAGGATCAAGACAGCCTCCCACCCTATGATGTCCTGGACCGCATCCTGAAGGCTTACATCGAGGACCTTCACAGTCCCCAGGAGATTGCGGACCACTATGGATTTGAGTTGCAACTTGTACGCGACATTGCCCTGCTCGTCGACCGAACCGAATACAAGCGCAAGCAGGCCGCGCCTGGGCTTAAAATTACATCGCGGGCGTTTGGGTTCGGCAGGCCGTTTCCGATTGCGCAGCGGTTTATACCTTGAAGAACGACACCTTAGAGAACGAGGTCCAGCGTGAAGAAAGCACTGCTTCTTTTGCTGACACTGCTTGCAATTTTTGCTGTCGGGCTGGCCATTCCAGCTGCCCACGCGCAACAACCAAAGCCTGCATCCGCTGGTACAACGACTTCGGTGGCTGAGTCGCCGATTCAGAAATCGGTGGAGGCTTACCTGCGCAATCTTTACGGCTTCGGGGCTGACACCGTCGTCAAAGCCGGCGTGCCAAAGGAATTTGGAGTTGAAGGGCTCCTGGAAGTGGATATCGAAGTCAAAGTCGGAGAGAACCAGCAGACCGGCAAGGTTTATGTGACCAAAGACGGGAAGTTCATGTTTCGCGGCGAGATATCCGACCTTGCGAAGAACCCCGTAGCCGAGAACGTCGCCAAACTCCAGACAAAGGACGCGCCTTTACTCGGCGACCCCAAAGCACCCATTACTATGGTGGAGTTCTCGGACTTCGAGTGCCCCGTCTGCCGAAGCTTGCATGATGCCCTACGTGGGCTGTTGCCCAATTATCCCCAGGTTCGGGTGGTCTTCAAGGACTTTCCGTTGGATCAAATACACCCCTGGGCGCGATCAGCAGCCCTCGCCGGGCGCTGCGTCTACCTTCAGGATCCCAAGGCGTTCTGGAAGATCTACGACCTTATCTACGACAATCAGGATATTATTTCCGCCGAGAATGCCTGGAACAAAATGGTGGAGTTCGCTGGCCAGTCCGGGGTTAACGTGGATGACTTTAAGGGCTGCATGGCTAGCCCGGCGGCTGGGGCCGCTGTTGACGCCAGCAAGGCGAATGGCATTGCGCTTGAGGTTGGGAGTACGCCAACGATCTTCGTGAACGGCCGAAGAGTTGTCGGCGCGGATTCCCTCCTGATCGAACAGTTCATCAAATACGAATTGGAACAGCGCAATCCTTCCGGAAAGAACTGAGTGATTGAGCCGCAGGTGACGTAGGGGAGTAGCTGGTTAGAGCCCGAGGCCTAGTTCAGAGGTTAGGATTCAGGCCGACTTCTTAGTTAACATAATATAACTTATCGGACGCAACGTCAAGCGAAATCTTTGGTCTTTTTGAGGCTTGCTGTGGCTCTTGCTTTGATGACTGTCGTCGCCTCTTGGCAGCCTTGTGCCCCGAAGACCTCCGTTGAAATTGCCGAGAAGGATGAATACAGCTAGAAGATAAATACAGCCCACGTTGCCGAGTTTGAGCTGGCGGCCGTGACCGTGGCAGTTGTTCCCGATACGCTGCAGGCGGCCGCAATCGGCGTCGTGCCCTGCACCTGTGCGAGGCAGTGCATGAGTGCCGGAGTAGACGGCTGTTCGCGTAACGTCACCGTGCACGTTGTCGCCGAGCTCATCGTACAGACGCCACCATTCGCAAGCCAGTGCTGCGTTTTGGTCCAATCCTGTTCGGTATCGAGATGACTGAGAGGGTGAAGGTTGCCGCCGGACCAATTTTTCATGGTGGCCACGGTGCCGTTCATGACGATGCCTGGGCCGCCTGCGGTTAGGGTGGTGTCGGTGATGGACAACGCGTTTGCGCCGTTGCGGTAGCAGGTGATCGTGCCGTTGTTGTTCTCGATGCGCAGAAGATCGCCAACAGCGCCAGTAACGGCGGTGCTGGTGTTGGTCACCGCTCCGGCGATATCTTTCTGGAGAAAGAGCGTCGTGGTGTCTTCCGTACAGTAGTACCAGTTGTTTGTGCTGCTCATGTTGACGGCGACGCCCGGAAAGTCGGTGGTGCCGTTCAGAGCAGTGATGGTGGCTTGGGCGAACTGATTTCCGGAGAAGCTGTTGGCGTTCCAAATGCCTACGTCATTCGCTCCGCCCACGGTTCCCTGGATATTATTCGAGACGACGTTCAGGCCATTGAGAGTTACCGTCCAGTTCGATCCGATGGCTCCATTGGCACGAGTGAAATTGTCATACGCGCTGTTTTGGTAACTGGAGACCGGCACGATGCCGGTCGCATCGGGCAGCGTTTGCGCACGTGCAGCGGTCAGCGGCGCGGGAGAGACGACGTCCGTAAAATTGTTCGCCATCTTCAGCTGATAGGTGGTGATGCCGTTTGCATTCAGCGAGGAAGTAACGCCGGAGTTCATTGAGGGCGGATTGTTGCTGCACACCGCCGAAAACGTATCCACATAAGGCGTCGCGCCGAGGATGTAAGCGGAACTGCAGGGGGTAATGTCGGCCAGCAATCCATCACGGTATGGCTTATAGCCAACCGCTCCGACCGGCAGAGTTGGCGGCGTTACAGTGACGGTTTGATTTCCGCCGGTGGTTGTTGCCGAGATGCTGGTTCCGAGCGTGGTCTCTTTTCCGTTCACGTCGATCGCCGTGATGGCATAGGTGTGTGCGCCAACTGGCACGGAACCTCCCGTGCTAACGACTGCGGAAGCCGGAGCTGCAGGGACGGACATCGGATAGTAGACCTGGCCGGTGCCGGTTAACGCGACCGGCACGTTAGCGTAGGTCTGCGAGATGGTGCTGCCATTCAGCCCAGTAACCATCACCGGCGTTGAGGATGGCAATCCTGTCGCGCAGCCCCCGTATCCGGAGACGAATTGAATACCTCCGACGGGCGCTCCGGAAAAGAAAGCCTGCGTGCCGGTGGCGCAAAACGGTTCGATAACGCGGACGTTGCTCAAGGTCAGCGCGTTGGTCAGATCCACCATAGGGGTGGACAACCCGCCGATGGGATCAGCATAGCTCATGCGTTCGATGCGGATCGCGTTGATGGTGTTGATGCCGGTGTTAAAGCGCAGCGAAGGATAATAGCTGCTTTCGTTGAGCACCTCGTAGAACGCGAGATGGCCAGTGCCGCCGATGAGGCCCGTTTCGCCGGCGGTGTCAAAAAGCCATTCGCCGCCGCCCATGTCGGTATAGTCGAACTCGGCAATGCCGGCGAGCTGCTGGCTGTACGCGCCGAAGCCCATGTCCACGACATCCCAAAGGGATGGAGGAATTCCCCAGGCGAGCGGGGACGAGCCAATTCCGCCGTAACGGAAAAAGAAATTAAAGCCGCCGCCCATTTTGAAGGGTTGAGCATAATTTCCCCCGGCCACGTAGACGTTGTCGTAGGTGACCGTTGTGACGTTGTTGCCGCTGTTGTCCTGGTCCTGTACAAAACAGCTTTGGTAAGACTGAGCGCATTGAACGTTGAGATTTTGGAAGGTGACGTCGCTGCCAGAGCCGGGTTCCAGCAGGAAGAAGGGATAGGCATAGCCTAGGATGCGCGTGGTGACGTACTTCGAGAAGGACGGGCTGGCGCCCTTGCCCCCGGCTCCTTGGATGGTGCCCTCAAAATCGTTGGCGGGGCCGGGAAGAATCGGATAGTTGATAAAGAGTTGCGCACCAAGTTGGAGGCGGGTGTTTTGCGGGCAACCGGCGGCCATGTTGAGCGGCGAATTGATAACGTAAAGAGCTCCCTGAGGATTGGCCGCTGAGAAGAAAATCGTGCCGCCGATGTTGGCCATGGGCGTGGAGGAGCAAACAGCAAGCACGTTCGGGGTGTTGTCGTGGAAGACCGTGGCGCTGCGTAGCGTCGTAACGGAATTGGCCGCGAGGGTGATGGTGTTTCCGACGATCTTGGTAATGGTGGTAGCCAGAATGCCGTTGGTCGCGGTGGTTGGCGGAGTCGCGGGAACATACGCCGGGATGTGTGGCGAAGGAAGGTTCCAGTCTATGAAAGCGCTATCCATGCCCTGGCTGACACCGACGAGCGAATATCTACCTGCTCCCTGGGAGCGGTAAATGTAGTAGCCCATGACCTGGTAAGGCTGCATGGTCCACTGCACAAGATTTTTAGCGATGACTTGCGCGGTTCCTCCCGCTGGGCAATAGGTTCCGTTGGAAAACGAAGCGATATCCACTGTGAAGGTTGTCGAGGTGGGCGTTGAAGCAATGGTCCAGGATCCTTCCACCGCTGTCGTGCCGGTCGAGCCGCGCGTGATGTTGACGGGCACGCCGCTTTGGAAATTGTGGGCGGCGGTGGTGATGAAGGTGACGACGCCGTTTTTCTGGACGCATCCATTGGCGGCGATAGTGGCGGCGTTCAAGCCCAGCGTCGCGGCACCGGTGGTCGTGGTAAAGGCGGAGCTGGCGGGGCTTAGTTCTCCGTGGAAGCCCATGGCCACCACTTTGTAATTCCAGGTCGTAGTACCGTTCAAGATGCCTTGCGGTGTAACGGCGCTGGGGGTTTGCGCGATGGCGGTGACACCTGAGCCGATCGTGCACGGAGAGCAATTGGCGTGGGTTACGTTAAAAGTAAAAGTAATGCCTGTGAGCATGTTCGCGACGGCAAACGTTCCGTTCAAGGTGCCGTCACTTGAGCCGGCGAGAACGACGTTCGTGCCGGGTGTGAAACTCGCGTTATTGGCAAGCGTCACGGTAGCAACGTTGCTGGCCACACGGATGCCGGATACCGGAAACGCTGCGCCGGGAACAAGCATTGTGGGAGCGACACCCGCGCCAGGGATCGCGACCCCGTAGCCGGGCAAACCGGGGCTGTTCTGAAAGTCGCCTACGCCGGAGCACGTGATTTGATTGCTAGAGGCGGTGGTGGCGCAGGTAATCGTGGGCGGCGTAGTGCCGCTGGTATAGCCGCCGAAAAGCGAAATGTCGAAAGAGGGATTCGGGCCTCTGGTGTGGAAGTCAGCTGCGATATTTTGCGTTGCGGTGGAGGTGTTGGAGACGTTGGTCTGCGCACCGTTTCCGGGACCTAGAGGGCCTACCTCCGTGCCGGTCTGATCTTTGTCGTAGAGGCGCATGTCGGCCGTTTTGGTGTATAGGTTCACCGTGCCCGTTCCGGCTGCGCCTGGCGGAGTGCTCTGGTTGGTCAGGTTCAGAGTGCCGCTCGCGAGCGAGCCGACCACCGTGGTGCTTCCCGAGACGGTGAGGTTGCCACCAAGACTCAGGGAGAAGGCGCTTACGGCGCCGCTGAATGTTGGCGAGGAAGGATCGTTGGGAAGGACGACGTTGGGAATCTGCTTGTCGGTGATGTTGGGGCCGGAGATTTCGATTTCGTACTGGCCCGGGGCCGCGTAAAAGAAATAGTTGCCGAGGCCGTCCGTGCTTGTGGGATTGGCGAGGGCCTGGGTCAGGCCGGCGTCGGAGTAGACGAGCGCGAGCGGCGCGCAGGGCTGCCCGGTAGCGGGCATGGTGCAGACGCGCACGGTAGCTCTCGCCAGCGGTACGCCGCGGGAATTGAAAACAATGTCGTCCTTGCGCGCGCCTTGCGCGTGCACGGGTGGAAGCGCGCCGGGAAGCACGTGCAACGCGAGCAACAGGATTCCCAAGAAAAACGTCATAGCTCTTGCGCGCGCGAAGCGAGCATGGCGAACCGCCGCAGCGCGATGTGTGATGGTATCATTGCGGTCCTTTGTCCTAGAAGAGGACGCTTCTGCAGAATTGAATCCGTGTTAGGACTCCCAACACAATGCTCGACAGCGAACAAGTCACAATCACCGTCACCTTGACGCAAAAAGACGACGCGACAGCGCTAAGAGAACTCGCCAGGCATCGAACCGGTTGGGCAAAACGGGTATTGTTTTGGATTAGCGTCGCTTTATTAGGGTGTATGGTTTATTTCGTGCTAGGCGACTCCGAGACAGCTTTCTTAAACGGAGTGATGGCCGTAGTTGGAGTTGCGATGTTCTTGTTGTTCGTCTTCCTTGGCTTGGGATAAGCGCCGGCGGTGAGCTCCGCGCCGCCGCCCGTGAAGGCTTTGAGCTTCCAGTTATCCAGAGCGCTTCCCTGCACCGGAACGTAATACATGGAATTTGGCTATCGGCGAAGACCTGGATGACCGTGTCGCTGGGAAGGAAGCTGGCCACGGTGGTGAAATCCAGCGTGTCGCCGCCTGTCGGATAGCTGCCGGAAAACGTGAGCGTTCCGATGGCGTAAAACAAATTGCTGCCTGAGCCGTCTTCGTTGCCCGGCAAAAGCGTGATCGAAATTCGCATGTTGCTCCTGAATTTAGTGGTTCGTGATAAAATCGCTCTGTCGGCGAAGTGCCTTTGACGCTTGCTGCGACATCCAATGGTCAGGTCAAGCGCTCTTATTCCAGGAGGAAGACCCTCATGAGAAACACCATCATGGAAGCGGCCCTTCAGGCTACGCCCATGGGACCTGGATTCTGATTTCTGCTGTTTGGAAAAACCTTGACTTTTCCGGCTCTTTTGCTATACTGGCCCCGGTTGAAGTACAAGGAGTTCGTCATGGCAACCCCGATGGGACCTGGAGTTCGTTAGAAACAAAGCGGTTGTAGAAAGCCTCGTTGTAGAAAACCTCAAGGCGCGCTCTCCTCTTCCCTTTCCAGCTTTTTCGCCGTAAGTGCTTCGCTCAGATATTCCTCAACTTGGCCGGGCAAATCACGGCTTTGCGACGCCGCCTCTGCCATTGCAGCTCGAAGAACTCTCAGCTCATTCTTATCCAGCGCAATAGCCCGACGCTCCTCGTACCAATAGTAGTAAACGCGGTTAATCTCGAACGTCATGATGGTGGTCATGGCCGAGAGCAACAACATCTCTTCCCGATACCATCTCTTGGCCCTGGCACGGAACTCCAGCCAAAAGTCCCATTGAGCTGGCGGACACGACTTCAAGTATTCGAGGACATCCGCAACTGTTGTTTCGTCTTTAATCCAATCCAAGAATCCGTCCAGCACCGCTTGACGGCCAAGATCCTGAAGCCCCATGTGGTTGCGGTGGGTCTGAAATAGCACCACAACCATTTCTTCGGCGGTCAGTTTCTTGAAGTACCAGCTCGCGCCCCCACGCTTCATTTTGCGAACGCGCCAATGAAACCTTAGCATGTAACAGAAGGCGCCAAGGAAATTGTCGTCACTGTCGCCTTCGGCGCGTGCTTCCCGGGCAAAGTAAAACAGGATGCCTTGCACCGTACTCGCGATCGGCAAGTAATGCTGAAAAGCAAGCCGGTGAACCTTGAGCAGTAAAACGTTCCATGTATGGCGCTGTTGCTCGGACTCTGTCGCACGCCGGCTTGAAGCTGCCTGCAGTTCCAATTCTCTTTCGTGCCGTTTTCGTTCTCGCCTGCCGCTCCAAAGAGCGTAGAGCCCGCCGAAAATAGTGATCCAGATGGGAAGAGCAATCCAGCGTTCCGTCAGCGAAACCCACAAGTAACGGAACCACCCTTCACTCTCCACATTTCCCAGCGGAACGGCCTGTTCCGACCATTTATTTTCGGCCGTCCAGGCAAGAACAGCGAAGGCACTCCCTTGCGCCGAATCCTTGCCGGGGGCCAGAATCCCCCACACCGTCACCGCATGCTTGGATGCGAGAGTGGTGCACAGCAAATCAGGCTGATTACCCAAGCTTCCGCTAACCAGGCAGGTGGAAGTCGCGGAAGGATGCGATTCGCCACTGGCCCAGCAGGAAGGGTCGTTGCGATCGGTGCTCCAGCAACGCCGGGAAATAACGAAGCCAGGAATATCGAGGTGCTCGAGGCTAAGATTCGTCAAGTCACCATCGGAACGATTTTCAACGGTGATCCAGAATCGAAAATGCTCGTGCGGGCCCGCCTGTTCAAGGCCGAGCTGTCCGGAGATGACGACGTCTCCGGTAGATTCTGCGGTGTGCGGCACGGTGCCCTTGGGTTTTTTCTCGCCGGATTCAGGTATCTCCGGGCCACCTTTTTTTTCCTGGGCACCGCCCCCGGCAACGAACAGGAACAGTGTCATTACGAGGGCCGCGGAAGACCATCCAAACGTCCGCCCCAAAGCAGTCCACTTCATGCAGCTTTTTGACCGCTGAAACACGCGTCCCCCTGCGACGAAAACCAATCGTGCAGGGCGATTGAAGCAGGAGGCCTAAGTAACTGTCAAGAAATGCTTGCGGGATGCTAGAACGGCGTGCAGCCGTTACGCGCGGAGAATGGTCGCCGCCGCCGCTGCGACTGTTGCTCGCGGCGAACCGCGGCGGCAACGAGGTCCTCGATCGCATCGGCTGCGGCCTCGTCCCACCTCTCCGCCAACGGGCTGCCGCGCGCCCAACCAGCCAGCGCCGCGGTCGCGTAAGCGATAGCTTCCTGCGCCGTCGCGTTGACCACCGGCACGTGGCCACCGAGTTCCCTGATGCCAGGCGACGTGGGCTTCAGCTTCCAACCCTTGCAAAGACAAAGCTCGCCCTGTTCTGTCCCTGCGGGGCACTGCGGTCGTGTGTGTCTCAACAGCCCCCAGATCCGAGCTCCCAGAGCGGGGTTCTATGAGAAGCCTTCTCCAGCTTTCGCCACGTTATCTTCTCGACTTAACTCTATTTGTCAGTTTATACTCCAGTCATTCCGCGGTACCCGGCTCGCCTGCGGAAAAGTTCCTCGAGGTGCTACATGATTATCGGTGAACGCCTGCGCGTCCTGCGCGAGCAAAAGAAAATGTCCCAAGGCGATATCGAAAAGCGGACCGGCCTCCTGCGCTGTTACCTCTCACGCGTGGAGAACGGCCATACGGTTCCAGCCGTCGAAACACTCGAAAAGCTGGCCCGCGCGCTGGAGATGCCGCTCTATCAACTGCTTTACGACGGCGACGAGCCGCCCGTGGCCGAAGTCCCAGCGGAATGGACCGAATCCAGATCCAACTCCTGGGGCAGCTCCGGTAAGGACTTGCGCTTCATGCGCAAGCTGCGCCACCTGCTGAGCAAGATGGAACCCCAAGACCGTCAGCTGCTGTTCTTCACGGTGCAGCAGATGGCGCGCAAAAAAAAGGCGAGCCCTTCCGCAAAGGCTGCGGAGCCGGAAACTGCGGCGGCTGCAGCGGCAGGCTAATCATCGGAACGCATTACCAGTCGCGTCGCGTGGATCCGTCAAGACCCACGCAGCGCGGCCTTCCATGTAAACGTCAGCGCGCTTTTTCATCGCGCGGCGGCGTATCCCACCGCCAGTGCTCTGCTAAACTCTAGCAGTGTCCGCCCCAACAGTTAAGCCGCGCTTGGCGAAAATTCGCCTGCACCCGATCAAGTCACTCGACCCTGTCTGCGTGAACGAAGCGCGCATCGGTCCCAATGGCGGGCTGGAACTCGACCGCGCGTGGGCCCTTTATGCTGCCGATGGCCGCTGGGTCAACGCCAAACGCACCGCGGCGGTGCAGTTGATTCGGGCGTCTTACGCCCCTGATGTCAGTAGCGTCACGCTGACCGTTCCCGGCGATCGCCGCAAAATTCCACCGATGACATTTCCCTTTCCCGGCGACACCGAAGGCGCCGCGGAATGGTTCAGCATGTATTTTGAGCAGACCATCCAGGTCCGCTACGCGCGCGCAGGATTTCCCGACGACGAACTCGCCGCCGGGCCCACGATCATTTCGACCGCTTCGCTCGAAGCGGTCTGCGAGTGGTTTCCCGGCATGACGCTGGAAGAATCTCGCCGGCGCTTCCGCGCCACTTTGGAAATCGATGCGCCAGCCAACGTAAACGGCGCGCCTGACGAAAAACTGCCCGCCTTCTGGGAGGACCAACTCTTCGCCGAGAGCGAATCCAGTGTTGTGCGCTTCAAGATCGGCGAGGTCGCCTTCGAGGGCAGTAACCCCTGCGCCCGCTGCCCAGTTCCCGCCCGCGATTCCAGCTCCGGTGAAGGGGCGATCGGCTTCCAAGCGCGCTTCAACGAACTCCGCCGCTTACACCTGCCGCCCTGGGCTCCCGGGGAACGCTTCGACCATTTTTACCGCCTGTCCACCAACACCCGCGTGCCAAGCACGGAGGCAGGCAAACTGCTCCGCCTCGGCGACTTGCTTATCGTTCCTCCCCGCTCGTAGTTCCTCTTTGACGGGAGCGGGAACTTGCTTTAAGTTTCGGGACTCGTTTCAACCCGCGTTTGTAAAGTATCGTCTAGGGGGGCACATCCCGCGCCGCAGCAACTCTTTGCCCCACCGGCGGCGCACCTCTTCCATCCAGTTCACCCAACCCTGTTCGCTCAACCCAAGAAATGCCGCGCATTTTCGGGCGGCGCGAGCCCCAGGTAGTACAGCCGGAACAGCACCATGCGCGACGCCCAATCCGGTCCATCGAGCGCCTTTTGCCCGGCCAGCGCGAAGTCCGCCACCCATTCGTTTAGTCGCGCGGGAAAGTCCGGACGCCACAAAAATTTCCCCGTGTCCCTCCAGTTCAGTGCCGAGATGCCGCGCTTGCTCTCCATTCCTTCGCGCGCCCCTCGGTTGACTTCCCAGCACACAGCAAACGCCAGCTCCGGTTTAACGCTCATGGCTCCCCGCAGCGGAGGCTTTAGGACCACCCGTTCGGCCCAGCCACCTTGGGATTTCCTGCTTTCGGCTTCGAAGAATTCCCTGCAAAGCTTTGCGCTGTCGCGTCTTGCCTATGCTGCCAATCTGCGCAAGCAAATTGCGATTATGATTGATCAATGGATCGAAGAGAACACGGCCGCCATGTTGGCGCGCTGGCTTCTCGATCAGGCGACGCGCCGCCCACTCTCCGGAGGCCCTTTCCGCTGGCGCGCCCGGCAGCAATGGCGCGCATGGTGTGTCCGATGATTTTCTCGCGGATCGAACCGTCTCGCAGCCCACAAGCGGTTACTGATCCTGACGTTTTTCGTGTTTTTTGGAGTTTGCTCGTCTCTCGTGCAACAAAAATGCCGCCGCTGTCCGACTCTACGTTATGGCCCAAGGGTGTGTCCGGAGCACGCCACGCAAGCGCGTCTCCGGCGCTCGCCATTCGGCTCGCCGCCGCCGCGCACCGCTGCGTCCCGCCGCAATCTCCATCCCACAGCGCGCCCTCCTTCCCCTAAGTCTTACGTCTTGGAAGAGGTATATTTATTAGGGGACACGATTTCGGAAGGACGACAGGGGCCCGTGATAAACAAACGAAAGCGATAGCCGCTTTTATCTGTTTGCTGAATGAGTTTTTTAGAAAGAGATGTCTTAAGACAGTTTGGCAGGAGTGCCGGAAGGCTTCTCCAGAAGCTGTTCTTTGCGATAGATCAACGAATTGATGTCATAGGGCGCCAGCTCAAAACCGTGCCCGTGCGTAATCGCATCGGTGGGGCAAGCTTCGACACAATAACCGCAGAAAATACACCGTGAGTAATCGATGTTATAGACGCTGGCATAGCGTTCGCCGGCAGAGATGCGTTTCGCATCGGTATTTTCCGCCGCTTCGATGTAGATGCAATTTGCCGGACACGCCGCCGCACACAAGAAGCACCCTACGCACTTTTCGAGACCAGATTCGTCGCGGTGTAAAACGTGGATTCCACGGTAGCGCGGCTGAAAGTGCACCTTTTCGTAGGGATAATTTTCCGTGACGGTTTTACGGAACATGTTCCGAAAAGTCACACTAAACCCCTGGATCAGGGTGCTGAACGTCTCGCCCACTTCTCGTAGGATGGATGGCATATGTTGGGAGTCTAGCAAAACGGCTCACACTCGGGCAAATGACCGCGTTTATACAGAGCATTCAGTCACCCGAAGCCGTCACAGCGTGCGCCAGAAACAGCTCACGCTTTGAGCGATTCAATAATCTGCTTCCCGTGAAAACGCCCGTTTTCTATGAAAATCTCACTGGTGTGCCGCCCGCCAATCACCACACCCGCCAGATGAATCCCAGGGACATTGCTCTCCAACGTGTTGGGGTCCAGTGCAGGTTTGCGTGTCTCCGGATCAAGATGCACTCCCAGGCTCTCGATAAAAGTAAAATCGGGATGGTAGCCGGTCAGTGCAAACACCTGTTTAGCGGGCAAGCGGGTCTCGCCATTGCCGTTTTCCACCAAAACCTCATCCCCGGTAATTTGTTTTACGCGCGTTTCAAACAGCGCCTTAACCTGGGATGCCTTAATGCGATTTTCAATGTCCGGCCTCACCCAATACTTGATGGTGGAACCCAATTCCGCTTTCCGGTGCACCAGTGTGACTCGCGCGCCGTTACGATAGAGGTCCAAGGCGGCCTCCGCCGCTGAGTTTTTTCCTCCAATCACGACCACGTCTTCATTCCAGAACTCGTAAGGCTCCGTGTAGTAGTGCGAAACGTGAGGCAGGTTCTCGCCTGGAATATCCATCACGTTCGGAAGATCGTAGTAACCCGTCGCCACGGAGATCTTTTTCGACGAATAGCGCTCTTCCCCGCCCTTGGCCGTTTGCGTGACGACCGTAAAATGCCCGTCGTGCCCATCCACCCGGAGTACACGTTCGAACAATCGCACTTCCAAACCATAATATTCAGCCGCTTTGCGATAATACTTCAACGCCTCGACGCGCACCGGCTTTTCCGCGGCGCTAACGAGCGGCAAGTCGCCGATTTCCAAAAGCTCCGGCGTCGTGAAAAAGACCATATTGACCGGATAGTGGTAAATCGAGTTGCACAAACAGCCTTTATCAATAACGAGCGGGGTCATTCCCGCGCGTTTGGCTTCGATGGCGCAGGCCAGGCCGGTGGGTCCGGCGCCGATACAGATAATGTCGTAGGTTCCCATATTTTTTAGTTTGCCGGGGGAGCGCAGGAAATGCAAATCAGACAAATTATTGGGTTTGCGGCGGCTCCAGAATTTCGGTCAGCTCGCGCCGGAAAGATTCCAACTCCGCGAGCCTTTCCGGCGTCGCGGGCAGCTCGGTTTTTTTTCAAATAAAAACCTCGCCGGCTCCGCGTTTGAGCCGCACGCTCAGGTTGCCGGCAACGATGTAGGACGGCGGCGCAAGCAACTTTAATCCTCTCCCTGGAACGGCAGACAGCACGACCGCACATGCGCCCCGCCGAACACAGAGCGCACTCTCATAAGGGGGAATCGCCATCGGCCGAAATCCTGCCGCAAACAATCTCTCCAGTGCCTGCATCTGCTCCGGACTAAGTTCGACCATGAATATAGATAGTACAGATTTTCGAGTTTGGATTCCCTGAAGTCAGTCTAAATCTGCGAAGTTCTTCTAAGCTGTATTAAGCCGCCGTAGAATCCGCCGCGCTCGAGGACCCCTCAAGCTGCGAAAGAATCTCACGCAAAGTCACAATCAATTCATCCCGTGAAACATGGCTCTTCTTGAACTGAATGCGAAACTTGAAATTCTCGTCTTCCGGCTCAAACTGAAAAATGAACGGCTGCGGCCTTTGCGGGCCACCCTGCTCATCTCGCCGCTCACGACGTGCTTCGTCGCGCGTAAGCCCGCCTTGCAGGATGCGCTGCAACATTTCGATCATTTTCTTTTCGGTAGGCTGGCGTGCAATTTGCAACAAAAGAGATTTCGAGACAATCCCGTGCTCTACGCATTTCTTCCGCAAAGACTCCGGAATATTGCGCAGCGACAAGGTCTCCGTCACGGAAGAACGCGCGCGCCCAATTTTGCGCGCCACATCCTCATGCGTGTATTCGAACTGCGTCGCCAGGCGATGCAAGCCGTCAGCTTCCTCGAACGGCGTCAGATCCTTGCGCTGAATGTTCTCAATCAGCGCGATTTCGAGAGTCTCGGCGTCATCCGCTGTTTTCTCTATGCATGGTACTTCGCGCAATCCAGCCGCGCGGGACGCGTGGTATCGCCGCTCGCCGGAAATGATGTAGTAGCAATCCTCTCGCGGCACAAACCGCACCAACAGCGGCTCAAGCACGCCCTTTTCCCGAATCGATTCCGAAAGCTCACGCAAATCTCCCAACGCCTTTCGCGGCTGATCCGGATTCGGCCGGATCTGATCCACGGGCAGCATCCGCCCCACCGCCGCCCCGCTATAGCTCGTCAGTGATTCGACGTAGTGCGCGTCATGCCGCATCTTCAGCGTGACGGGTAACCCGATCCTCTTCGACACGATGGATAACCTCCGCAGCCAGCTTCTTGTACTCGATAGCGCCGGGTGACTTCGGCGCAAACGTTAAAATGGTTTCTTTGTACGCAGGACTTTCTTCCAAACGCACGTTTTTGCTGATGCGCGTCTTGAACAGCACTTCCCCAAAGACCGTGCGAATCTGCCCATGCGTATCCCGCGAAATGTTGGTGCGCTTGTCGAACAGCGTGATCACTACGCCGAGCACTTTCAATCCAGGATTGGGACGCGCCCGAATTCTCTCGTACGTTTCAAGCAGGTCGTCGGTGCCTTCGATCGCAAAGTAAGCGGCCTGAATGGGCACCAGCAAATGCGTCGAAGCCACCAGCGCATTCACCGTCAAAATCCCAAGCGAAGGGGGCGTATCTAGCACAACATAGTCGTAATCCTTCAAAACCGGCGCCAGCGCGTCCTTCAACCGGTAAGGCGCATCGAACTGCCCCGCGAGAACCTGTTCCAGCTTGGCCAACGCCAATCGGCCTGGCCCAAGAAACAGCATCTTATCCTTTGTCGGTTTGATCACCGACGCCATGGCCGCTTTGCTTTCGCTCAGTACGTCAAACATCGACGCGGCAATCTCGCCGGAATTGTAAAAGGCGATCGTGGAATTCGCTTGCGGATCCAGGTCGATCAACAGCGTGCGCTTGCCGCGATCCGCGAGCGCCGCCGACAGGTTGATCGCCGTCGTTGTCTTTCCCACGCCGCCCTTTTGATTCGCAACCGTGATGATGGCAGTCATAGACTTCTGCCTCCGCCTATGCGGGTGCTGAATTGCACCGGCGTCGTCCGGCAACTGCGTCCCTATATCTGGGTGTCGCCTGCAGAAAACCCCCTAGTCCTAGGCTCACTCTACGTTCGCAAGCCATTCGCGTGCAAGCAAAAAATGCAAAATCGCGCACGCACCGGTGGAAATCTCGGAAGTTCTTTTTCGGGAAAAGTGCCAGGGACTAACTCGACGACCTAAGCACTCATTTTGCAGAGCAGACCAGAAGTGCGGAAAATCAAAAACAACGGACGGCCCGGCGAATCTCGCCGCCTAAAACTCCAATCCCCAGAAATCCATCGGCGCGTCTTGAAGTTCGAGGCCCAGTTCCCAACCTTCGCGGCACTCGTGCCCGCGCCAGATCAGAACCGCTTCACACGCATTTCTATTAGCGAGATTTACGAGGAGCAGTCGCTCTCCCACACCGAAACACTGCGGAACAACGGCGAGGCATCCCTTCGTGCTTGCGTCCACCGTGTAGCCCTCCGCGCGTCTTGCCTGCCCGCCTTCCGCCCATTCCACGGCCACAGGCACACGGGAATTGACGCGTATTCCGGCGCGCGCATTTTGCATTCGTGAATCAAATCTGGAAACGCTCCCTACCGCCACAGTGCTCTCCTGAGTTGCCTGTCTATTATCGGGCGCGTCGTTTCGCCACCGGCAATTAAACTTGAATTTGGGACAATGCGCGTCAAAACGCGCAAATTCAGCACTTTATCCAGCCTAAGGTTCGCCCGTTGTTTGGTCAATGGGACTTCGGAACTAGAACGCCTCGTAAGTTACCCCCACGGCACGCTGTTTGCTCCCACGCGTTGTCCCGCTTACACTCGTTCCACTTGCTTCCATGATCCAACTCCAAACACTCCGCGCCGAGTTGCGTCCCACTCTGCGCCTTGCTCTTCCTCTTGCTCTCGCGGAAATCGGCTGGATGACCATGGGCATCGTTGACACCATGATGGTAGGTCGTCTCCCACACAGCGCGGTGGCCATCGGCGCGGTCAGTCTTGGGGGCATTCTGGTAAACGTTCTGGCGATGTTTGGAGGCGGCCTCCTCGTCGGTCTCGATACGCTCGTTTCGCAAGCGTTCGGCGCGGGCCAGCGCGAGGACTGCCATCGCTCCCTCCTCAACGGCATCTACATTAGTTTCGCCCTTGCGCCGCTTCTGATGGCTCCGGTTTGGTTCTTCGGACCTCTGCTTCGACGAATGGGTATTGCCGAGGACGTGATCGCATTGGCAGTTCCCTACTCGAAAGCGCTGGCGTGGGGAACGCTCCCGTTGCTTCTCTACTCCGCGGTCCGGCGCTGCATGCAAGCCATGAACATTGTGAGGCCCATTGCTTTCGCTCTGGTTACCGCAAACATCATCAACGCCGGCGGAAATTGGGTCCTCATCTATGGCAAGTTCGGAGCCGCCGCGATGGGCGCGGTTGGCTCTGGCTGGTCCACGGCTTGGGCGCGGATTTACCTCTCCGCAGTTCTTGTCGGCTATCTCCTCTGGTACGACCACCGTCATCGCACACGCCTGCTGCACACGCCGGTCGAGGTTGAGTTGGGCCGCATACGCCGCCTGATTGCTCTCGGCTTGCCCACGGCCTTGCAAATTACGCTGGAAATCGGCGTCTTCGCCCTCGTAACCGCCTTAATCGGCCGTCTCGGCGCCGTAGCGCTGGCCAGCCATCAGATTGCCCTGAATACTGTCTCTCTCACTTATATGGTACCGCTCGGCGTTTCTTCCGCCGCAGCCGTTCGCGTCGGTCAGGCCATCGGACGAAAAGATCCACAGGCCGCGGCAGACGCCGGCGGCACCGCCATCTTTCTCGGCGCAGCTTTTATGACCCTTGCCGGCGTCCTGCTGCTCGTCTTTCCCCGCTGGATTGCCCGAGCTTTCACACCGGATGAAGCCATCATCCACAGCACCATCATTCTTCTGGCCGCCGGAGCAGCCTTCCAGCTTTTCGACGGCATCCAAACCGTCGCCACGGGTGCCCTGCGCGGCCTCGGCGACACGCGCACGCCAATGCTTTGCCATTTCACAGCCTACTGGCTAATCGGTCTGCCTCTGGGAGCATGGCTCTGTTTCCACCTCGGTTGGGGAGCCTTCGGCCTTTGGGCTGGCCTGAGCCTCGCGCTCATCTTAATCGGTATTGTTTTGCTTCGCGTTTGGCGCAAGAGGGTTCGCGATTTGGCGATACATCCATTTCCTGAGGAGGGTGCAGTCGCAGGAATGAGCTAGCGAGGCGAACGATAAACCGACTTGCGGTAGATCTACATCTTGTAGCGGCCGAGATCCTCATCGGAGAGGCCTTCCAGCCAGTTGCGCAATTGTTCGTTGGTGCTGCGTTCCGTAATCGCGCTCGAAACCTTGGAATTCTTTAATACCTCTTCATCTACAAAAATCGGGCAATCCACCCGCAACGCCAGCGCCAGAGCATCGCTCGGCCTTGAATCTATAGTCATCAACTGTCCGTCGCGCTCAACCCAGATCAACGCATAGAACGTGTCATCCTTCAGGTCGTTCACCACAATCTTATGAACCTGCACGTCCAGCCCAAGCAAGACATTCTTCAAAAGATCGTGTGTCATCGGACGCGGCGTCTGGACTTTCTCAATTTCAAGCGCAATGGCATTGGCCTCGTAAACGCCAACCCAAATCGGCAAGATCGCCTGACCCTGCACATCTTTCAGCACCACAATGGGCATGTTTGTAACGGGATCCATCATCAGGCCGCGGATTTTCATCTCCACTTCCATGTTGGCCCCCGTAGGACAGACTTCAGCCTGTCCCTTCTGTTTCCACTCGCCAATCTAATCTACTAAGCGTGCTCGCCCACCAAACTGTTCGGCGTCATGCCCGTCACCCGAACCTGCACGTACTTTCCCAGAAGCGCCGTCTCTTGGGAAGTAAAATTTATGACTCGATGGCACGTAGTATGTCCCGACCAGTGGTTTTCCTTCCGCGACTTCGTACTGACCAGCACCTCAAAGGCCATCCCGATAAAACCAGCGTGACGCTCCATCTGGATTTCGCGCTGCTTTTCCTGCAGCAGTGCCAGCCGCCTGCTCTTCTCTTCCTCCGGAATGGCGTCGTTCATCGAAAGCGACGGCGTGTGCGGTCGTGGCGAGTATTTGAATGCGAATATAGCGTCGTACTTCACATCGTCCAACAAACTCAGGGTTTCCGCTAGGTCCGCCTCTGTCTCGCCCGGGAAACCCACGATAATGTCCGTAGTAATGCTGATAGGCCTCCGCGCACCGCGTATCATGGCTATCTTTTCCAGATATTCCTCCCGCGTGTACGTCCTTTGCATCGCCCGCAATACGCGTGTTGACCCCGACTGCGCTGGCAAGTGTACGTGATTGCAAAGCTTGGGCTGCGCATCCATGGCATCTACGATGTGCTGCGTAAAGTCCTTGGGATGTGAGGTCGTAAACCGCACCCGCCGTATGCCCGGCTCATCGGCCACCGCCAGCAGTAATTCCGAAAACCGCATTTTGCGTGAAGTCGGGTCCGCATACGAATTCACCGTCTGTCCCAGCAACTGCACTTCCGAGTATCCCAACTCCGCAACCTGTCGCACCTCGCGCAAAATCGAATTGCTCGCCCGGCTGCGTTCCGGCCCTCGGGTATAAGGCACCACGCAATAGGAACAAGCCTTGTCACAACCCTCGATAATCGTCAGATATGCGCGCCACGGATTGTCGCGTCGCGTCATCTCCGTCTCAAACGTCGCGTCCGTATCGGTTTCCAGCCCGGTTACGCGCTGGTTCCCTGCCTCAACCTGCGCCAGCAATTCCGGCAGCTTGCTGTAGCTCGCCGACCCGCACACCAAACTCACCCACGGCGCACGCTCAAAAATGTCTTCGCCCTCCTGTTGCGCAACGCAACCCAGCACGCCGATCACTTGCCCTTGGGCCTGCTTGGTCCGGTATTCTCCAAGTCGCGAGAAAACCTTCTGCGCAGCCTTTTCCCGAATGCTGCACGTGTTGTAAAGAATCAGTCCCGCTGTGTCGGCAGATTCCACCTGTCGATACCCGCGCGACATCAACACGCCCGCCACCTTCTCCGAGTCGTGGTCGTTCATCTGGCATCCAAATGTTTCCAGAAAAAACGTCCCGCGGACCGCAGGCCCGCTTGGCATTGCTAGGGCGCTTCGCCGGTTTGCAGGCAGGGGCCCGGCCGTCAAACTCTCCAGCCCGATATCAAACGTTTTGCCCATACTCAATCGCAGTTTAACACAGCTCTGTTTGGAGTGCGGGAGCTCTGCTCCCGCTTCGGCAGGTATAAAACGGGCGAGATGTTTCTACATGCAAGCCCGAACCAAGCCAGCAGTCCTTCTCTTCGGGGCTCCACTAAGCTCGAGGCAAGCTCCCACTTTGTATCCAAAAAGGCAGCACCGTTCGCCTCTACCGCATCTCATCTATTTGAATCTCGGGTACCCCTGTGCTACGTTTCTGAAGTTGCGAAATTTTTGCTCTTACTGAGGGGTTTGATCATTCTCCTGTTCTCAGCGGTTTTCATCGCAGATCTCGGTAACATCCTTTCACAAACGGGTTGGGTCGCCCGCGGCATCTTGCTCCTGCTCGCCATTTTCTCCATCGTTTCCTGGGCCATGATTCTCCAAAAAATCGGCATGTTCGGACGCGTTCGCCGCCAAAGCGATCAGTTCCTCCGCATCTTTCGCGCCACAAAAGGTGTGGCCAATCCCCAGGCCCTCGCAAGCGCCGGCTCGCCTTTTTCCTCCGTCTACGCCGCCGGCTACCGCGAACTTCTAAGCCAGGTGGGCACCGGCAATCCGCAACCCACACAAAAACTCAAGAGCCTGCAAGCTGTCACGGCCAGCATGCAAGTAGCCTCCGCAGAAGAGGTTCGTCGCGTGGAAAAAGGGATGTCCTGGCTCGCCACAACGGGTTCCACCACTCCCTTCATCGGCCTCTTCGGCACCGTATGGGGCATCATTGATGCCTTCTCCGGCCTCGGCAACGCAGGGGCCGCTAGCCTTCGCGCCGTAGCACCCGGTATATCGGAAGCTCTCATCACCACAGCCGCAGGCCTCTTTGTCGCCATCCCAGCCGTAATCTTTTACAATCAGTTCTTACAAAACATTCGCGACCTGGCCCAGCGCCTGGACACCTTCGCGCTGGAAGTTGGCGCCCAGATCGAAAAAACTTTTACCTAAAGCAATTTCTAGGCAAAGCGCATGCCCCAACTCTCTAAACAAACGCAATCCACTCTCTCCGAGATCAACATGGTTCCGTTCATCGACGTTGTTCTCGTCCTCCTCATCATCTTTATGATCACCGCACCCATCCTCCAGTCCGGCATCGAAGTCGACGTCCCCAAAACCACCACCGTCAAGGAAATCACCGAGCAGCGCCTTATCGTCACCATCGACAAAACGCAGCGCATCTACCTTGCCGACGTTCCCGTCAATATTCATCAGCTCGGCGACAAGGTGAAAGCCCAGCTCAAAAAGCCACAGGACTCTGTCTTTCTTCGCGCCGACGAAACCATCCCCTTCGGCATCTTTGCCAAAGTCATAGACACTTTGCGCGTGGCGGGCATCAACAATATTAGTATCGTTACGGAGCCTCTTACTGAACGCGCTCGTACACGCTGAACATGAGCTACGCAGCCCATCCCGTTGAACGCTTCGCCTCGATCACCGACGAAGATCTCAAGCTCAAAAAATTCCTTATCTTTTCTCTGGTCCTTCACTTTGCCCTGGTCCTTTGGATCGCTGTCTTTGTCTATTTACAAGGCCTAAGAGGCCCCCAATGGGGCGACATTGGCGGCACTGACGGCAGCGTCAATGTGAAACTCGTCGGCGCCGCCTCGGGAATCCCCATGCCCACGACGCCCGCCGTCACCGAAAGCAAAACCATTGAGCCGACCAAAAGCCTCTACAAAGAAGATCCTGCTCCAAAACCTGTCCCGGAGCCCAAGACACCAACCGAAAAAATTGCACCCTTCAAGGAAATAAAACCGAAGCCTGTTACGCCTAAGTCCAAAATTGACGAATCAAAAGTCCCGCCTCCCGACAACGCCGTGGGCACCGGCAGAAGTGGTGCTCCCGACATTCCCACCGGCTATGCCCCAACTCCTGGCGGTGGTTCCGGGCCAGTGACGGTGAAAGGCCAGGGCGGCGGTGACTTTGCCTCCCGCTACGGCTGGTACGTCGAATCGGTGAAACGCAACATCAGTCAAAATTGGCTCCAATCGACCATAGATCCCAGCGTGCGCGCCGCTCGCCAGGCCAAATGCGTGATGAGCTTCCGTATTTTGCGTGACGGTTCCATAACGAACGTGCAGATGGCCCAAACCAGCGGTAATCTATCCATGGACAACTCAGCCCGCCGCGCCCTGGACGGCATCCGTTTCGGCCCCCTGCCCAATGATTTCAACGGCAGCGGGGTGGATGTCATCTTTGATTTTGATCTGTCTTTGACACACTAAACCATTTCTTACTTCGCGTTCTTTAGCGAATGGAAAAACCGGAGGAAAAGGTGCTCGTGAAGTTCAATCAGTTCAGTTGGCTGGCCGTCGCTCTCGTTCTCAGCCTCGCCCCTATACGCGCCCACGCTCAAAATACTCGGGATCCTTGGTTCCACACCGCCACGGGCCTCGGCATTGACAAGGTTCGCGTAGCTGTCGCCGACTTCGGCCCTCGCGCCGACAGTGCCAAAACCCATTCCGAACAATTCACCCAAGTCGTCCGCGACGACCTCGCCTTCAGCGGTATCATTGATCTCGTCAGCCCCAGCCTTTACCCTACGGAGGCCCTCACGCAGCCTTCCGAACTCAAATACCCCGCCTGGTCTGACCCTGGCGTCAAAGCTGGTTACGTGGCCTTCGGAAATCTCACCGAAACATCCTCGGAAGTCGCCATTCAAGCCTGGCTCTATGACGTCAACAATCCTTCCTCCCAATCCGTTGTCGGCAAAATCTATCGCGGCGCTCCCACCGACGATCAAGTTCGCAAATTTGCCCACATGTTCGCCGACGAAATCATCAGCAGGCTTTCCGGCGGCACTCCCGGCATGGCATCCACGCAAATCGCTTTTATAAGTTCGCGCACCGGCACCAAGGAGCTCTGGGTCATGGACTACGACGGCGCCAACCAGCACGCGCTCACCAATCTCCGCACCATCTCCCTGATGCCCCGCTGGTCTCCCGACTCTTCCCGCATCGCCTTCACGTGCTACCAGCCCTATAACGGCGTGGTGAACGCCCAAATCTGCATGTACTCCGTGGACGCCGGCAAGGTCATCTCCTTCGCTCGCTTCAAAGGCTCAAACAGCGCGCCAGCTTGGTCTCCCGATGGAACGCAGATCATGTTTTCATCCTCCATGCAGGGCAATCCGGAGCTGTACGTCACGGACACCGCTGGCGGCAAGCCCAAGCGTCTAACCTTCTCCACCGGCGGCAGCACCTCGCCAACCTGGAATCCCAAGACGGGCCAGACCGTCATCTTCGTTAGTGATCGCGGCGGCATCCCCAAGCTCTTCTCCATGAACGCTGACGGCACTAATGTGAATCTGCTCGATGTCCCGGACAAAGGCTACCTCATTGACCCCGCGTGGTCTCCCAATGGCCAGGTTCTCGCTTTCAGTTGGCGCCGTCCCGACGGCAACTACGATATCTACGTGATGGAACCCACGTCACAGCGCATCATCAACATCACGCCCGATTCCGGAAGCCGCAACGAGCGCCCCAGTTGGGCTCCCGACGGCCGCCACATCGTTTTCGAATCTACCCGGGGGGGCACGCGCCAGATCTGGTCCATGCTGGCTGACGGCTCACAACCCCGCCAGCTCACCCTGACCGGCCACAACGAGTCGCCCAACTGGTCGTCACGCTGATTTTTTCGAAACTTTCCGTTCGCGCGTAGCATCCCACGTGTGGGCCTATAACCTTTTCTCGGGGCGAGCCGTGTTGTCATATAAGTTTTTACTCGCTTTTGTACCAGTGCGATGTACAATATATCGTGTTACGATGTATTTCCCTAACCCAGCCATCTAGTGGTAGGATGTCGGCGCTAGGCGGACCAACAAGGGGATTTCTTACGTTCAGGAGGATTCGAATGATTCGGGTTTCTAGCTCTTTGTACCGCGGGGCCATTTTCACCGCCGTTCTGGCGGTCGCCTTTGTCGCGGGTTGCGGCAAGAAAAAGGTTGAGCCGCCGCCACCAACTCCACCACCTGCGGCTCCGCCACCTGCGAAGCCGACCGTTTCGATCCAGGCTAGCCCAACCTCCATTAACCAGGGCGGTTCGACGACTCTAAGCTGGACCTCTACGGACGCCACGCAGCTTACCATCGCTCCCGGCGTGGGTACTGTGAACGCGCAAGGTTCCACCAGCGTCTCGCCTTCCGATTCCACCACCTATACGATCACCGCCAGTGGTCCCGGCGGTTCGGCGGACTCCAGTGTTCGCGTCACTGTTTCCGTTCCGCCGCCTCCGCCGCCCAAGGTAGAGGAAATTGATTACAATGCCCTCTTCCTCCGCGAAGTGAAGGACGCTTACTTCGACTTCAACAAAGCCGACATCCGCGACGACGCTCGCACCGCCTTGGCCCAGACCGCCGACTTCCTGCGCAAGTATCCGCAGATCAAGGCAACCATCGAAGGCCATTGCGACGAACGCGGCTCCACCGAATACAACATCACGCTCGGCGATCGCCGCGCCACTGCCGTCAAGAACTATCTCGTTCAACTCGGCATTTCCGCGGACCGCCTCAACACTGTCAGCTACGGCAAGGAAAAGCCGTTCTGCTCGGAAAGCACCGAAGCCTGCTGGCAGCAAAACCGTGTCGGCCATTTCGTGAAAGCGAACTAGCTGACCTGCAGCCTCGTAACTGTTCGATGACCTACCGAGCCGCGTGTTCGAGCAACCTCTTGCTCGCACGCGGCTCTCCCATTAGAGTGAGTAAAGAGTCCGCGGCATCCACCCTGCCGCAGGCCTCCGCATTTTCCAGTATGCGCGTTCTTCCCTGGCCTGGCATCTGATTGAGTAGAGGCACGCAGTAGAAGCATCCGAGGAGGTTTTGTTCATGAAAATCCGCAACATCTTCATTTTCGCCGCCGCTGTTTTTGCCGGTGCTATCGGCGGCAGCATTATCGGGCCGCGCCCAGCTGAGGCCGTGGCCCGCGAAATTCTCGACCTTCAGCGTGATGTCACCACGCTGCTCCAGAATCAAAAGGACATGTCCGATCAAATGTTGAAGGACCATACCGTCCTCAAAACTCTGGTCGAGCAGGCTAGCGACAACGTCGGCAAGCTCAACGGCACCATGGCCAACGTACAAAAGACCGTTCAGGACGTCCAAGCCAACTCCGGCGCCCGCCTCGACACCATGTCCACCCAGGTCCAGGGCCTCTCCGACAATCTCGAAGAAATCAAATCGCGCCTCGGCAAACTAAACCAGCAACTCGTGGATCTCCAGAGCGCCGTCCAGGGCATCGATTCCAAAGTCTCCGGCTCAGCTCCTGCTTCCGGAACGACCTCTGCCCCGACCGGGGGCACCACACCCAAGCCGTCCAACAACGTTGCCTCCCCGGATGGCAGCGCTGCTGCCGGACCGCCTCCCTCCGCCGACATGCTCTATTCCAATGGCCTGCGTGACATTACCAGCGGCAAATATGATCTCGCCCGCCAGGAATTCCTGGACTACCTGAAGTATTACAGCGACACCGATCTCGCCTCCAACGCGCAATTCTATCTCGGCGAAATTGCCTACGCCCAAAAGCAATACCAGGACGCCGTCGCCGAATACGACAAAGTGCTCACTGGCTACCCCAAGAGTTTTAAGCTCGCTCCAGCTCGCCTGAAGAAAGGCCTGGCCTTGATCGCCCTCGGCCAAAAAACCTCCGGAGTCCGCGAACTACGCGAAGTCATCCGCCGCTATCCCAAAACCGATGAAGACCGCATCGCCGAAGGCGAACTCAAAAAGCTGGGAGTCTCTGTTTCCGGAGCAAGCTAACCCACACAAATTCCAATACCCGCCTCCCCAGCCTTTCTAGCCTCCTCTCTCCCCGCTCCATCCGTTCCTCATCCATCTGCCCACTTTCAATCCCCACCGCACCTCAATGGCTGTGATTTAGAATCTCTTCACTCTCATCCTGGACTAAAATCCCGGGCTGGTCACATTCCAGAGAATTCTGTAAATTGCATTTTGCGCGCGATATGAGTTACGTGGTCGGCCCTCAGTTTTACCAATGTTCAGAAACGGACGGATTTTTGCTAGAACCCTGTGAGTAACTCTAATCAGGTTTCGGAACGTACGCTTTCTTCGAAAAGGACATCAGTCAGCATCCAGTTCTAAAAGGACCTCACCTTGAGAATGCTGAAAAAAATTCTTCCTTTCTTCGCTCCGCTTTTTGCTGCCTTCTGCCTTCCCGTCGGGGCTGTCGCTCAAACCATACCCAGCGGCGCGTCGATCGACTCCGAAGTCAGCAAGATCATGTCGCACACCAACGCCAAGGGCATGGCCGTTGCGGTCGTCGATCACGGCAAGGTCGGTTACGTCCACGCCTACGGCCTCCGTAACGCCAAGGGAGATCCGCTCACCACGGACACCGTTATGTACGGCGCGTCCCTAACGAAAACGGTGTTTGCTTACACGGTGATGCAACTGATTGATCAGGGCAAGCTCAAGCTCGATACACCCCTCAAAGACGATCTCGACAATCCACTGCCGAGTTATGGCCCCGATCCGATTTTTCCGGACAAGTACGGGCCATACAAGGATCTAGCCGGCGATTCGCGTTGGGAAAAGCTCACGCCGCGTATGTGCCTTACCCATTCGACTGGCTTCAGCAACTTTTGGTTCATCGAACCCGACCAAAAATTGCACATCCATTGCGAACCGGGCACGCGCTACAACTATTCGGGCGAAGGTTTCATCCTATTGCAATTTGTTATCGAGCACGGCCGCAAGACCCAGGGGTTGGGCCTCGATGTCGGCGACCTCACCAACACCAATTTCAGCCGGCTGGGAATGACTCGCACAAGCCTGGTGTGGCGTGACGATTTCGCTGCCAATCTCGCCGATGGCTGGAACGATCAGGGCCAGCCGCAGCAATATGACCATCGCAAGAAAGTGCGCGCGGCGGGCTCGATGGAAACTACGATTTCCGACCTGCCGAAATTCGCCGCTGCCTTGGTGCGTGGCGATGGCCTGAGTGAAGCATCACGCGCCGAGATGATCAAGCCGCTGCTGCATATAACCACGGCCCATCAGTTTCCCCCGTTCCTCCCCGACTTGCCGGTGAGTGAGCAGCGCATGGATTTGTACGCGGGGTTAGGCGTCGTCGTCTTCGACGGCCCGCAGGGCCGCGGCTTCTACAAAGGTGGCCACGACGGTCAGACCGCAAACACCATGGTCTGCATCGAGACCACGCAGCGTTGCGTGGTCATCCTGTCGAACGACGTTCGCTCCGAAGCGGGCTTCTCCGAGTTGGTCAGGTTCATACTCGGCGAAACTGGCGCACCGTATGACTGGGAATATGGCGACCACGCTGGAAAGTCGTGAGTTCGCAGTGTCTCAACGGGCGCGATTGCCGGGAGAGCAGTGCGAGTTCTGGCTGACCTTCGACTCATGAGTTACGTCCGGTTTGCCCGTAATCGGCGAGCGATCTCTACAGCTTGCCCCAACCGTGGAGGAGATCTAGCACTGCGTGTGCCTTGCCTTCCGCATCTCCGAGCGGCATGTTCGAAAGACATATGATCGTGAAGCGTTGTTCCGGGAAGCGGGCCATATACGTCGAGGTGTCTGTATCGCCGCCAGTATAGTCGAGCATGGGATGGTCATACGTTGAGCGCCATACTAGGCCGAGAGCGTCGTTGTCCTTGTCATGCTGGAACTTCATTCGTTTGTCCATGAGTTCAACGAACGGGGACCCCGCCAGAGTTCCTGTGTACCAGTTTCTATCCCACAACAGGAGATCGTTGAGTGTCGTAAAGACACCGCTACCGCCGAAGTGCGGAGCGACTCGGACCAATCGCACCCAGCCGTCACCAGGATGGATCGCGATACCCACCTGTTCGAGTTCTTCAATAACGCGCGGATCGGAACGCAGAGCGTAGCCTGTTGCCCGATGCGGAATGATCTCAGTGCTGTCGTCGTTGATCTTGCTGTGCGACATCCCGAGAGGCCCAAAGACCCGATCCTGCATGAATGCGGCGAACGGTTCGTGACTGACGACCTCAACAATCTTCGTCAGCATCATGTAGTTGATATTTCGGTAGGCCCACTTCGTCCCAGGGGCGAATTCCAACTGCTTCGGCTCCAGCGCCGCCGCAATAGCTTCATCGCGCGTGAAATAGTAAAACGTCATCCACGGCGAGCCATTCTTTCGCGGCTCATCGGTGTACTCGTGAAGCCCGCTAGTCATGTAAACCAGATGTTCGATGCGTAGGCCGTCGCCGTATTTTGAGACCTGAGGCAGGTACTTCGCAACCGGATCGGAAAGGGCGATCTTGTGGTCGAGAACCAGAAGCGCCACCGCCGCGGCGGTGAATTGCTTGGACAACGACGCGAGATGGAAGGACGTCTCGGGCGTTATCGGAATATTGTCATCAAGATTGGCGAGACCGTACCCCTTGGCGAAGACGAACTCGCCATCTTTGATGAGGGCCACTGCATATCCTGGAGAGTCCGGGGGCCGAAAAAAGAGTTGATCGATTGCCGATTCCTGCACCACTTCGAGCCAAGGACTAGGACGTTCCGGTTTGCTCGATAGTGATACCCTTTGCGCTAAATTCGGAGAAACGCATACGCTGGCGAAAGCCACAAGCAGGAGACTGCAAGCAGGTAATCGACAGAATCTTTGCATGTTCTCCATGTTACCCAAGCGATTGGTGAAATTCCTCCTGATTGAGGTCGAGTGGTCGGCAACTCACCTCCTGAATCCCGATTGACAGCATTAACCGGAAACTGACCACCACCAATCGAAGAACTCCCTTTACAACCACATGACACAGGAGGAAAATTTGCCCTCCGCCGGATGCCAGGCGCGCTCGTGTGCCGAACAAATTGGAATTGCTCACCGCTGGTATAAAAATGTCCACAAAAACGATGAAAGCCCTTCGGTTTCAAGAGTTCGGCCCGCCTGCGGTTCTTAGCTTTCAGGACTTACCGCTTCCTGTTTTGCATGACGATGAAGTGCTGGTGCAGGTCAAGGCATCAAGCATCAATCCATCGGACATCGCAACAGTCGCTGGGCGCTTTCATTCTAAGCTTCCGATGACTCCAGGGCGTGACTTTGCCGGGCTCGTGGTGGCCGGCGGCGCATGGACCGGCAAACAGGTGTGGGGCACAGGATCCGGCTTCGGAGTTGTCCGCCCCGGTGCGCACGCTCAATTTGTCACCTTGCCTTCTTCCTGGCTGTCGGAAAAGCCGGAAGCGCTCAGCCTCGAGCAGGCTGCGGCAGTCGGCGTGCCCTATATCACGGCTTGGCAGTCTCTGATTGAGGTGGGGCACCTGCAAAAAGGAGAGCGCCTTCTTATCACCGGCGCCGCCGGTGCCGTAGGTAGCGCCGCGATTCAGATTGCCCACTGGAAAGGCGCCTCCGTGGTGGCAGCCGACATCGTTCAGGCCGCGCCCGAGGCAGATGTCTTTGTCAATCTCAAGGAAGCCGATCTGGCGAGCGCTGCGCGGCAAGCTACCGGAGGCCACGGGGTGGACATGGTCCTCGATACGGTGGGGGGAAATCTATTTAATTCCTGCCTGCGTTCGCTTCGGGTGGGAGGAAGGCAGATCGCGATCACGAACTCGGCCGGTCCGGCCGCCGAGGTTCATCTGAACTTGACCGATTTTTACCACAACCAATCTCATCTGATTGGAGTAGACACACAGAAGCTCACAGGCCCCGAAATTGCCGCCATCATGAATCATTTGCGAGAAGTTTTTCTGGCTGGCTTTCTGCGTGTTTCGCAAATCGAAGCCAATCCATTTGAAAAAGCTATCGAAGCCTACACAAAGGTTGCCGAAAGAAAAACGCGAACGAAACAAGTGCTCGTCTTTGGCTGAACCTGAAACGGCAACTCCCCCTCGCCATCGAGGAGGGAGTTGGAAGAAGCCGGCTCTCTGTTTCTGCTGCTTGCTGGACATTAAGGTGTGTACGACAGCACCTCGACTCGCAGGTTTCCTGAACTGTCTGGAAATGCGGCCACGTAGTAGTTGACGCCTCCGCTGGTCCCTTCGCTCACCAGAGTTATAGAACCCGGGTTCGTCACCTCTGTAATGTTGGTGGAGCTGGACACAGACCAGGAGGTCGCATTGTATTTCCATGCCTCCGCGGCGCTTTCCGTGGTACCACCGGACGTATTTTCCATCGAAACGGTAACGGGATTTAGACCCGGCGTCCACGCGATGGCGGATTCGAATGCGCCGTTCGCATCCGTTCCCGTTTGCCCGATGGTTACGTTCCCGGCGCTGCTGATGCCCCAGCTCCTCACTTGAAGCTCGGTGCCGACCGGAACTCCTTTGCTCACAATATTGTGCGCGTAGCTGGTCATCACTTCATAGTTGCCCAGGAGGCCACCCAGAGGCGCAAGGGCAATCCCTGTGGTGATGTTATTCGCGCCCGTGAGGCTGTAGTCACCCTGCTTCGTGATAGCTCCTCCGGTGCCGATTTGCCAAACCCGAATCACACTGTCTCCGTCGTTTGAGTCCACAGCGGTGGCCACTTGCGTCGAGTTTATGGCCGTCATGAAGACGTTCAGGATTCCTCCTCCAACTTCTGTGTTTTGCAGTGCGACGTCTCCGTACGCATCGATCGCCCAGGTTTGCACGCGAAGGTTGCCGGCGGGATCTACCGCTGCGGTTACCACTTCCGTCGCGCTGAGCGCCGTTATGGCGAGGCCGGCACCGTAGGCCGGTCCCAGGCTTCCAGACGCTGTCGTGCTGCCCATCCCTTGTAGATAGAACGGCGAAGGGTTCGTCGCTCCCACCATCCAGACTCCGACATACAAGTTACTCGACTCATCCGCATACGCGGCCACCACGCGGTTCGCATCCAGGGTGGCAATCGCATAAGCGAAGGCGCTTGGTCCAGTTCCTGGAGTCCAGTTAGCCGTCCCAATGCGCACAAGATAACCTCCCGCATCATTCCACGCTCTCAGTTCCATCGTTTCGCCTGGCCCAGCCATGCTCATCGTTACGATATACGAGCTCCGGCTGCTGGACGCGGTTGTCGCCACCGCCGGGAGCATCGCCTGACCGGCCGTATAACTGTACAGCCCCTTTACCTGCCCAAAGCTGCTTGCCGCCATAAGCAACCCCAGCACCGCCGTAATCGCCCAACGGGAATAGCCCATGCTTTTTGAGATGGCCCGCTCCGCGGTCGCAGGGAAACCTTTCCCACTCTCACTCTCTTGCCTTCCGATTAGTGATCCCAGCCACAGGACCAGGTCGCATGCCTGACTTGTTCGTTTCATGGTGAACTTCCTCCTACTCTGATAGGCGACAATTCCCCACCAAAACTGTAACCCCTCAAAAAACTATGCGATGTGCGGGGGCCTTGCTCCCGCTTTTGTAGCGCTCCCAAGTGAAGGCCGGAGCAGCCATCAGAGCAAGAGTTGACAACTCCTTATTGGCGGAGGCACCATTTTCATGGCTGCGTAGGGCGCATCGGTGCAAATCGAAAGGGCAACGCCCACCTACGACGTGTAGATTCTTTGCGCCTATGCCGAACCTCGAAAACCTCAAGAAGCAAGCCAAACAATATTTACGTTGGCACCGCGAACGGTATTATCCGGTCGCAGCCAGAATCAAGGCAGGCTTGCCCCGGTTTTGCCACCTCAGCGATTCGCAAGTGCTGGATGCAAACTTCAAACTCGCCGACGCGCAAGAGCTCGTGGCCCGCGAGAGAGGTTTCGAAGGATGGCAGGCGCTCAAATCAGGAGCCCACGGCATGACCCACAAAGCCGGACCGTCTGCAGCACACCCCATTCTCAATTCAACCGAAGCACAATTGTTCGTTGGCGACATCAAAGCATCGTGCGATTTCTATACTCATAAGCTCGGCTTCGAGGTCGCCTTCGTCTATGGCGAGCCGCCGTTCTACGGGCAGGTCACGCGCGACCATGCGCGTCTCAATCTAAGGGTGGTTGGCGAAGCCGTGTTCGCTGGCGATATTCGGGAACGTGAGCATCTGCTCTCCGCTTCACTCACGGTCGCTACACTAGACGAGATCAAACAGCTCTACTTGAGCTACCAGGCCGCTGGCGTGCGCTTTCACCAGACATTAAAGAAAGAACCTTGGGGTGCCAGAACCTTCATCACTGTGGATCCCGACGGAAATCTCATTCTCTTTGCCGGCCCAGCCGAATGAAGTGGCCGCCTACGCCGCTGGCCGATCATTGTAAGGAAGCTGTGTTTCAAATTTACCCATTGCCTCGCGCCGATTTCTCCTGACTTAGTCGCAAAATTTTCTATGCTTGCACTTGGGTAATTGCGCCAAGCGCACTAAGGCGGCAGCCAATCTGCCGCCTTTTCTTTTACTCCGCGCTTCTCTCGACACACCGCTAACTACCTTTAGAATGAACACTTGTAAATCTGTATCAAAACAAGGGACTTTAACTCCGTTTAGAATGAACACTCATGAGAAAAGTAGGCGGCAGGAGGCCCCGGCCCTCATCGCCGTAGCCGAAATCCTCCCACCCTATTTTCTCGTCGTTCTGCTGGCAAGCCCGCCTCAGCAATGCTAGCCTTCCCTCCAACCACCCGAGGCCGGCACCCGTGGGCTCAAACCCGAACCAAATCACGCAACTG
>CAJCHZ010000126.1 GCA_903970165.1 Betaproteobacteria bacterium | reverse complement strand
CGGGAGCGCTCTCGTCTTCGGTGGGATCTAGCCTCTGGCCGGGCCTGTAGGTGGCGCTGATAAAATAGCGCCCCGGGCGCAGACCAAAGAGACGGTATTCGCCGAGATCGTTGGTGACGACGGTCACTTCGGTCGCGAGGCGGCGTCTTCCGCGCATATATGCCTGTCGGAGCGCGGCCACGCGCACCCAGGGAAGAGGGTTACCGTCTTCATCCTGAATGCGACCGCTGATAATTGCGGAAAGCTGGAGGCGAAAGAGCAAATTCTTGAGATTCTGTCCGGGAGCGAGAGAAAGTACCGCGCCAGGATCATTGGGCGATCTCTGGCCGTATTCCTGGGTAACAAAGCCATCGCGAATGACTCGCAAACGATAGCGGCCGGGATCAATCCCGCGAATCTCGAACCTGCCGCTAACGTCCGTCGCTGCGGAAATGGAGCGCGATTCATCTTCCACGTTTTGCAAACGTATCGTCGCGGATTTCACGGAAGCGCCTCCGGCAAGCTTTACTACAGTGCCCGTGACGCTGCATGGAAAGCTCTTCGGCGTATCGGCGGAAGGGTTGGGGGCTTGCGAGGAGGCGTCAGCGGGCCAGGATAAAGAGGCGATTATTCCTAGAACCATGGCGAGAATCGTTTTCAACACTCATCTCCGCTCGCGAAAGTATACTCTGTGGACTGCTTTGGAAATTACGATGCGTGCACTATATTTCCGGATGGCTGGTGTATGGGTTCAGGTGTAGAGCAAGAGGGACGCGCGCCTTTCGAGGCGCAGGCCAGAGAAGCGCGCCTCTACATTTTCAGGAGGAGCCATGGTGAATAAGAAACGATTCGCCGCTGTTTCCGCAAGCTCTATTTGTCTAACGCTTCTATGCCTGGGCGGCGCCCTTCTTGCGCACCCCGCAGCGCCTGACTATTCCATTCAGGCGATTCGCTACGCCAGCTCACCTGACGTTCCTGTGTCTGGACTGGTTGTAGACGGGCCGAAGGACGTCAGAGTAGACATCGCCATGGTTGTCTGGTTGATACGCGGCGGCGGGCATACCATCCTTTTCGACAGCGGGTTTCACCGCGACACCTTTTTAAAATATTTTCCGATGAAGGATTATCTGCGGCCCGACGAGGCCGTTAAGCTTGCCGGCGTGCAGCCCGAAGAGGTGACGGATATCGTCATCAGCCACGCGCATTGGGACCACATGGGCGGGATCGACCTTTTCCCGAAGGCCAACGTCTGGATTCAGAAAGACGAGTATCGCTATTACACGATGGACGCCTGGCAGCCTGGCGGCAATCATGGCGGGATTGACCCGGAAGATGTAAAGCAGCTGGTCCAGCTAAATACCGAGGGCCGGATCAAACTCGTTGACGGAGACAACGTGGAAATCTTTCCGGGCATTCGGGCTTACACGGGTTCGCGTCACACGTACGCTTCGGAATATCTGCGCGTCGAAGGGTCTCCGCCCTTCGTGCTGGCATCGGACAATTGCTATTTGTATCTGAATCTTGCCATGCATAAGGCGAGCGCTACTTTTTCGGAGGCGGACCACGCGGCGAACATCGCGGCGCAGTCGCGGATGATTGAATTGGCTGGAGGGAATGCGGATCGGGTGATACCGGGGCATGATCCGGAGCAGTTTAAGAAATATCCAACTGATGGGCGAGTGGCGAAGATCAGGTAGAAAAACACAAAAGGCACAGCGATCCGGAGAGCGCAGAGAAAAAAATCCAGGAGAATACAGCGCTACAAGTGCAACCATTACGCTTCTGCGATTTCCACATTCATCCACAAATTTGCACAGGTATTTTGTGCGATTCCCGTTGACGGAATATTCATGCAGGATTATCTTGACGCCAGATTGAACCGGAAGCAAAAAGACTTTGCGGTTCAGTTCAGGGACACGTGATTTCCTAACCGTTGTCGCGGCCCTGAGCGAAATCGCGAAGTGGAAGGCTTCCCGATTCTGCAGGGAGTTCGCAAGCGATTCACCACGATTGCGGCGCCAGGCGGAGGCGGGGAGTTCAGAGAAGTAAGGGCGCAGTCAAGGGTTGCGGCAGCTTAAACGCCGTCGCGGCACCGGATAACGTTCGAACTCTCTGAGGCTTGGCGGTTCGGTTTAGAGGTTGCAAGGGCTTTACCGTTCTTGCAGCGTTAGACCGAATCGTAGGGCTCGTGGGCATTGTGGTTCGGCGAAAAGGTCGTCACGGCTTAACGGCCGCGGCAATCTGGAAAGCGAAACGCAACAGCTCGTAGGTGGTACGATTCAGTTTGGAAGGTGCGGCGCGCCGCAAGGCAGCCGCGCAGCCGGATTGATCCGGAAGCCTGAAACTTTACGGCTCGATTTAGAGGGCGCAACACGCGGTGAAGCGTGTTGCGCCCTCAGCTTTTTTGGGGTGTGTTGCGTGGCCATCCTCGGAAGGATGGCGGTTATTCGTTTCGCCCGCCGCGATTATTTCTTTGGATCGTTGAATATGGTTGTGTTCGCGAACTTGTTTGGATCGAAGAGGGCGGGATCAACTTTTGTATCCGCTTTGATGGCGAAATAGTCTTCGTTGAAGTAGTTTTTCCCGTCGGTATCAAACTCTACACGCGTGGAAATCCAGCCTCCTGCCAGTTTCTGATAGCCACGGAAACGGCTTTCGCGAGTTTTTGCGGGATCCTTTGCGTCCGGTTCGATCAATCGCACGAATAACAAGCGGTTCTTTTCAATCCAGAACTGTTTCGATTTCAAATCGCCTTTGGCCGCGCCGATTACATAGCAATCCTGGCCATCCCACTTTTCTTCATGAATTTGGCTCAAATCAAAACCATCTGCCTTGACAAGGTCTATGGTCGCGGCGGGATTTTGGCGGTAGATATCAAATCCGAGGACCAGAAGCATATGAACGAAGTGTTGCGTGCCCAGGTTCTTGCCGTTTCTAAATCTCGTAATGGAGTTATCGGCGAAGATTAAACCGTTGCCGTCGGCAGATGGGCCAATATTGATACGCAGTTTTCCCGGCATCACCAATACTTCATCCCAGACTTCCGTTTTGGTGGTGCCGTCGGGATTTGTGGTGATGGCGTTTTCCTTGAAGACGACAGACTCGTACCATATGTCCTTGTAGCGGTCATGCATGGCAGTCAAGAGGGCACTGCCGTCCCGGATTTCCTGCGCTTGGGTCAGCGTGGCAAGCGCCAAGCTCGCAGCCAGGCAAACAAAGATGATTCTGGTTCTCACGATCACCTCGAAACTCGGAATTTTTGCACGGGAAGCATCTCACAGATTCGAGTTTTAAGCCTGGGCTTGAGAGAAGTACCAAGTCTCAGAACGGAGTTTTGAGGTTGAGGAAGTGGCGAGTGACTAGTCGGGAGTAGGAAGTAGAGAGTTGGGAAGACGGGGCGGACGATCGCCTGTGTAGCGTTTGTCCTATGGTCAAAAAGCGGCTAAAATTAAGGATTCGAGCTTTCCTTATGGCCTCACCGTTTAACATCATTTCGAATCAGGCGCCGATAACGATGCCTTCGCCGAGTGCGCACCCGCGGCCGGAATGGCTTCGCGTGAAATTCTTTGGCGGGGAACGCTACCAGGATTTGAAGCGGATCATGCGGACGCTGGACCTGCACACGGTGTGCGAGAGCGCGCGGTGCCCCAACATGGGCGAATGCTGGGACCACGGAACCGCTACTTTCATGATTTTGGGAGACATTTGCACGCGAGCGTGCGGATTTTGTGCTGTGCCGAGCGGCAAGCCGGCCGGGCCGCCGGATGAACAGGAACCGTTCCGCGTGGCGGAAGCAGTGGCACGGATGGGTTTACGGTATGCGGTGGTTACGAGCGTGAACCGCGATGACCAACCGGATGGCGGGGCGCAGATCTTTGCGCGGACGATTGAAGAGATACGGCGGCGGGTGCCGGGATGCAAGGTAGAGGTGCTGATACCTGACTTTCGCGGAAATTGGGAGGCGCTGAACGTCGTGCTGGCCACGAAGCCTGACGTGTTGAATCACAACACGGAAACCGTTCCGCGACTATACCGGCAGGTGCGGAAAGGCGCGCTCTACGAGCGGTCTTTGGAATTGTTGCGCCGAGCAAAAGAAACGCATCCGGATGTGCCTACGAAGACGGGGCTCATGCTGGGGCTGGGCGAAGAGAAGGACGAAGTGCTGGCCACGCTGCAAGATCTGGCTCTGCAGGGGACCGACATTTTGACGCTGGGACAGTATTTACAACCAACGCGCGAACATTTGCCTATCGTGCGGTACGTTCACCCTGACGAATTTGCGGAATTCAAGATGCTCGGCGAGGCAATGGGCTTTAAGCATGTAGAGGCAGGACCGCTGGTGCGCTCGTCATACCATGCGTTTGAGCAGACGGAATCGGCACATAAGTAGCGCGGACTGATACGAACCCACAGGCACGTACTTCCACCCCACGACCACGTAGTTTCCTACTTTGCTTTTGAACCCAGAACGATTAGTACAACGCCAGATATCAAGAGGGCTGCCGTTGCGGCCACGGGGACTTTTGCGGTTTCGGGGTGGTCTACCGTGGCTTTGATGCGGCCAATTCTGGCGATTTCTTCACGCTTCTGATAATCAAAGGTGGGGTGAATGAGAGCGACGATGCCGAGGACGAACAGGATGACGCCCAGGATTAGGAGCAAGCGCTTCATGGACGGGACTTTATCACAAGGCAGACGGGCGGCGCTTTAGTTGGATTGCCTCGCGAAATGGAAATTCTGGATGCGGCCCGCGTTCAGGATGAAGCCGGAAATATGATGGTTGGCGTCGCGGGTGAAGCGCACTGTGCCAATGTCTCCGGTAAAAACGTCGCGGACGGCCGGGTGAAGCGTATCGGGCTTATTCTTCAGGCGTGTCAGGGTTAAGCTGCCGTCCTGGAGGGCAAAGCGGTAGATCGGGTCGATCTCTTCGCTGACGTAAGCGCCTGTAAATTCAGCAAGCTCACCGCTGCCCGGAACAAACGCCGTTGCCACCTCAAACACGTCGGGCTTGCCATCTCCGAAACTCTGCTCGAAGCGCCGCGGCTTATCCAAGCCGGCCGGCACGAAATGGATGTCCACCATATCGCCCCAGGGAACATCGCCAATATGAAAATGTGTTTCCTCCGCGGGTTTCAACGGATGCTCATCGCCGCCCAGGGAAATGTGAAGCTTGCCTTCCTTGACGGTAATTTTTTCGAAGGCGTCATCTTCGCGGTTCCAGTAAATCCCGACGAGCGGAGCCATTTGGTCTTCGGTGAGTTTTGGTCCGCTGGTCTTGACGGGTTCTTTGGAGGGAGCGGGTTCAGGAAGCTTGAAGTCGTTTGCGAGAAGAATGTCGGCAACCTGGTTGATGAGCCCATTCGGATTGACCTCCGCCGTATTGCAAAGCACCGCTGCCGAAAAATGCTGATCCGGGAAGCGCGTTAGGCCGGAGCGATAGCCTGCATCCGCGCCCCCGTGGCTAACCGTGGGCAGACCTTTATATTTGCTTTCCACCAACCCAAACGCGTAATCGAGCTGCTCGCCACTGTTGAGCTTGCCGCGCTCGAGCATCTGCTCGTTTAATGCGGCGCCGCCGACCCGCGGGTGATAAAAGTTTTCGTCCCAGAGCTGCAAATCCTCGACGGTGGTATGAAGGCTGGTGGCGCCGACGGTGTCGAAGTTCGTGAGGCTCATCTCGAAAGGCTTGTCCTTGCTTTCCTGCTCGTAGCCGAGGGCATCGTGCTTGATGATCTCTGCGTGGTCGTCGCGGAAATGCGTGTGCGTCATGCCCAGGGGCTCAAAGATATTCTTGGTGGTGAACTCGCGCAAAGACATTCCGCTGACGCGTTTAACGATCAGCCCCATCAGCGTGTAACCGGTGTTGCAATAAACGTGTCGATCGCCGGGCTTGAAATTCAAATCTTTTTGGCGGGTCATCACGGACATCACGTCGTCATCGGTTATTAAATCCAGCGAATAGCGCCAGCCCGCCAAGCCAAGAAGATCCCACTGATCGCGCAAGCCACTGGTGTGATGAACGAGGTGGCGGATGGTGATTTTCTGGCCGAAATCGGGAAGCTCGGGGATGTATTTGTGCACATCGTCATCGAGCGAAAGCTTGCCCTCCTGCGCCAATAGAACGATGGAGGCAGCCGTAAACTGCTTGGACATGGAAGCCACGTGGAAAACGGTTGCAGGGGAAATGGGCACGTCGTCGTTCAGATTGGCCATGCCGTAGCCGCGCTTGTAGATGATTTTGCCGTCTTTGTAGACGCCCAGAGCACATCCCGGTGAAGCGGGCTTGTCCCATTTTTCGAAGATTTTGTCGACCTGTTTGCTAACGTCGGGGGAGAGGGTCTGGGCCTGCAAAGGAGACAGGGCGAGCAGAACCCCAGGCAAAATAATTGTCCATCGCATGGGCATCATCGTGATCTCTCCCTGGTTATTGGACATCCGCGGCGGGTTCGCGCCAACTTTCGCACGCATGTTGTCCGCTGAAAGCCCAAGTGCGGAGACTATTCCCCCACCCTTGGTCCGTCAAGCATGTCGTTCTACTTGCTCGGAAGGGGCTGATCCAGCCCGTGCCGCTTACGAGGAGTTACGTAAACGCATCCTGTACTGAGCCTGTCAGGCAACGAAATTGACGCGGAGTGCCTCTCCACTTAGGATGAAACCTGTGGGCCGCTGAGGCCACATTTTGCCAAATGGGATGCCCATGAAGAACACATCACACCGGACTGCGACGTGTGCGATATTTCAGCTCGTTTTGCAGCTCGCACTCTATATGGGATTGCAACTGGGGTTCGCGAAACCCGCAGCGGCGCAGACCACGGACGAAGTGGTGGCCAAGATTATGGCGGCGCGCGGCGGCCTGGAAAAGGCGAAAGCCGTGCAATCAGAACGCATCACAGGGACCATCTACTTCACGCCGGAATACTATGGCCCCTTCCTGGCCGAGTTCAAGCGCCCGGGGAAGATGCACAACGAATTGACAATCCAGAATAAGACCGTGGTGCGCACATTCGACGGCAAGGATGCCGGATGGGTGATCAATCCCTTTATTGGAAAGACCGCACCGGAACCGATGTCCTCCGAAGAGATAAAGAACGTGATCGGCGAGGCGGACTTCGACGGGCCGCTCATCGACGCCAAACAGAAGGGCAACAAGCTGGATTTGGCGGGGACGGAAAAAGTCGATGGCCGCGACGCGGTGATTATTCAAGTGACCTATAAGGACGGCAAAGTTTCGTTCTATTCGTTCGATGCGAAGACCTTCCTGCTGGCCAAGTGGAGCGGCAAGGACAGCGTGAATGGAGAGGACGTAACGCGGGAGACGCTTTTTCATGATTACCGGGAAGTGGGAGGGTTGAAGTTTCCGTTCGAGCTTGTTTCCAACACTCCGGGGACAGATGTGACGCAGAGAATTGTCGTCGAGAAGATTGAAGTGGATCCGCAGATTGACGATTCGCACTTTGCAAAGCCGCCGGCCGGCCCCTCCAAGCCTGAGGCAACTTCTGGAACGACGCCGCCGGGCAGGCGCTGACGAGGATCGTGCCCCGGAGTTATGTTGGAGGGCTCGCGTGATTTCAGCCGAGGAGTGGTATTCTTTTGGCCGATTTCAGGCTAGTATTCTGAGCTTCTGAATTCGTCAGCTACGGCTATGTCGTTGAAACTGCCTACCTATCGATTTGAAGCGGGTGCCGTCCGTCTGGGATGGATGGCTTTGTTTTGCCTTTTTGCGTTAGCCAGCAGCGGGAAGGCCTCAGCCACTCCAGCGCCGGACATGCGAAGGTCGCTATCCGGCCTAAACGCAAGTTTTGCCATTGCGGATTTCGATGGCGACCGGAAACCGGACCTGGCAACAGTCGAGATCCTAAGAAACGAATCCTCCTCGAACACCCAATACTCGATACGATTTGAACTTACAGCGGGGATTACTCAGGTTTTTGGAGTGAGCGCGCCTGCGGGCGGCTTGCAGATTGTGGCGCGGGACGTGAATGGGGATGACGCGCTGGACCTGTTGGTCAGCACAACGTGGCTGCATGAGCAAGTTGCGGTACTTCTGAACGACGGCCATGGAAGATTCACGCTGGCGGATCCAGGGGCCTATCCCGCGTCGTTCTGGGGCTACGAAAGCGGTTGGAAATCTGAAACTCTGCCGCAGCCTGATGCGGCGGCGCTTCTTCGGCCTGGGACTTGCGCAGGGAAATTTGACGAAAAGGTCCGGTTCGATGGCCTGGCGAAGCAGCCTGGTTTCGCGAATCCGGCGTGTTTTTCCGGTTCGACTCGTCTTCTGTTTTTTTCTCTTCTCGGGCGGGCACCTCCCCGTCGTTCATCGAGCTTAAACACTGCGTTTACGGGCGAGTAAAACAGCACGGTCGAAGCCGCCTCTATAGTTGTCCTGACTTGCGCCGACGAACGCGGTGGTCCCTTCACTTAAAGCACACGGAATTGGCTGAAGTTTCGAATGATCTCGAGAGTGTTTCGAGGTTTGAGGTCGAGTTGCAGCAAGGGCCAATGGATTTGGGAGGCGAAATGCGAGGAGTATTGTGGCGGTTGTGTTGGGGTCTTGTGCTGACAGGATGTCTTGGCGCTAACGGTTATGCGCAGAAGGCGCTTACCTGGGCGGAAGTGCGCGGTCGATTCCAAGCGGCGAACCCGACCCTGCAAGCGGGCCAGCTGGGGGTGGACGAATCGAAGGCTGGGGAAATTACCGCCTACTTGCGGCCCAACCCCACGGCTACTTTTTTAGCCGACCAGATTGATCCTTTCCCCGGCGGCCCGTCGCATGGGCCTTTCGCTTACTGGCTGCCGTCCGCGACGGTCACCTACCTGCACGAACGGCAGCACAAACGAGAACTGAGACTGGAAACGGCGAGGGACGTGACCAAAGTAGCGGTCTCCGAACAAAGTGACCTCGAGAGAAACTTGCTTTTCACTTTGCGAAGCGCGTTTGTGGGAACGCTGCAGGCCAAAGCAGTTTTGCAGGTGGCCAAGGACAACCTGGATTACTGGGACAAGGTGCTGCGTATCAGCCGCGACCGCTTCCAGGCCGGAGACATTGCGCAAATTGATCTCGACCGACTGGAGTTGCAGCGCGTGCAATTCGAATCCGACTTGCAGACCGCCGAAGTGAACCTTCGGACCAGCAAGATTCAAATGCTGATGCTTTTGAATGACCGTACACCGGTCGAACAATTCGACGTGCTGGGGTTGTTTGAGTACAACGAACAGCTTTCCCCTTTGGAAGACTTTCGCAAAATAGCGTTGGATAACCGGCCGGATTTGCGGGCCGCGCTGCAATCGGTAGACACGGCCAAGGCGGCGCACAAACTGGCGGTCGCCAATGGTTCGACCGATCCGACGTTTGGGGTCGACGCCGGCAGGAACCCGCCGATCGATGAATACTTTGGCGTCAGCGTCAGCATTCCTCTGCGCATTTTTGACCGGAATCAGGGCGAAAAGCAGCGCACACAACTGGATATTGACCGCAACCAAAGGCTCGCGGATGCCGCGCAAGCGCAGGTGTTCAACGATGTGGATTCCGCCTATACGGTGGTGAACAGCAATCTGATTTTGCTGCGACCTTATAAAGCCCGATACCTGGCACAGGCAGTGCGCGTGAGGGAGACGGTGCGGTTCGCCTATGAGCACGGAGGCGCGTCCTTGTTGGACTTTCTGAACGCTGAAAACGATTTCCGAAGCGTGCAGTTGAATTACGTAAATCTGGTGGGCGCTTACTTGACGGCCGCGGCGCAGTTGAATCTTGCCGTCGGCCGGGAGGCGATGCAATGAAGCATGGAAAAATCAGCTTATGGCTGGGGACGGCGCTTTGCCTTGGCCCAGGGTTGCTGCCGACGGGCTGCGGCGTAAGTAAAGGGGATCCAAAGTCGGAAGCGCCGCCGGCCGCCGTCGTAGAAAAAGAGAGGGATTCCAATATTTTCAAGGTGGATCATCCGGAGCAATTCACGCTGGTGGCCGCTGTCGAGCACAAAGCGCCGCAGGCTTTGAACGTAACCGGAGTCGTGCAGCCGGACATCGCGAGAGCCGTCCCAGTGATTTCCATTGCGTCCGGACGAGTGGTGGAAATCAATGCGCGACTTGGCGATACCGTGAAAAAAGGGCAGTTATTGCTGCGAGTGCGCAGCAACGATGTCTCGAGCGCGCATCAAACTTATCTGAAAGCAGTAAACGACGAACGCCTCGCTCGCGTGCAGTTCGAACGGGCACAGATACTGTATGAAAAAGGCGCGATTGCAAGAAATGTGCTCGAAATCGCGGAAGACGCGGAAAAAGACGCCAAGGTTGATCTCGAAGCGGCGACAGAGCAGTTGCGGCTGCTCGGAGTGGATAAGGATCACCCGTCGGGAATCGTGGATATTGTCGCGCCGATCTCGGGGATCATTACCGACCAGCAGGCTACCGAGGCGGCAGGAGTGCAAGGATTTGGCCTGGGAGGGCTGAACCCTTTCACCATTTCTGATTTATCGTACGTGTGGATTATTTGTGACGTTTATGAAAATGATCTCGACGCCGTGCATCCCGGCGAGTTTGCGGACATTCATCTCAACGCGTATCCGGGCAGGACCCTAAAGGCACGCATAGATAACATCTTGCCGGTGATGGACCCGAATATCCGTACAGCCAAGGTGCGGTTGGAAATTGCAAACCCGGACATGCTCATGCGCATTGGTATGTTCGCCACGGCAACTTTCTACGGGCGCGAGCCTGAAGCGCATGCGGCCGTGCCCGCGACCGCTGTTCTGCACCTGCACGACCGCGACTGGGTCTATGTCCCGGCGGGGCAGAGCCAATTCCGGCGCGTGGAAGTCGTCGCCGGCGGCATGCTTCCGGGAAACGCGCAGGAAATCATCTCGGGAATCAAACCGGGCGATCAGGTTCTCCAGAACGCGCTCGTGTTTCAGAACGCCGTGGAGCAATAAATGCGCCCGCGAAAGACAAGGATGATTCGATGATCCGCGGACTGGTCAATTACGCGCTAAACAATCCGTTCATCATATTCGCGATCGCGATTCTGCTGCTCCTCTGGGGCGCCATCTCGTTTCATAACCTTCCCGTGGAAGCGTATCCGGACGTGGCCAACAACTACGTGCAAATCATCACGCAGTGGCCGGGGCGCGCAGCGGAAGAAGTCGAAAAGCAAGTCACCATTCCGGTAGAGATCCAGATGAACGGAATCCCGCACCTCGAGCACTTGCGGTCCGTCTCCTTGTTCGGTCTCTCGAGCGTGATCCTGATTTTCGACGACGAATCCAGCAATGACTGGAACCGTCAGAAAGCACTCGAGCGATTGTCACAGGTCACTTTGCCGGCCGGATTGCAGCCCCAGATGGGCACCGACTGGAGCCCGGTTGGGCAGATTTTCTGGTACACGCTCCGGAGCACCAATCCCAAATTTGGTTTGATGGACTTGAAGTCCATTGAGGACTGGACTCTCGAGAAACAATTCAAGTCGGTGCCAAATGTCGTGGATGTTTCCAGCTTTGGCGGAACAACGCGCGAGTATCAGGTGCGTCTTGATCCGGACAAACTGGTCTCTTACGGGTTGAGTCTCAGCCAGGTCGAGCAACAGCTTGCAAACAACAACGCGAATGGAGGGGGAAGTTTTGTCGAGGCCGGGCTCCAGCAGATTAATGTGCGCGCCGTTGGACTCTTCGAAACCGTTCAGGATATCGAACAAACCGTCATTACCACGAAGAAGGGGACGGCGCTGCGGGTGAAAGACATCGCGGAAGTAACGCAGGCGCCCAAAATCCGCCTGGGGCAAATTGGGAAAGCGATTCACCACGAAGAGGGCAAGATCATTGATAACGACGATGTCGTCGAAGGAATCGTTCTACTGCGCAAAGGCGCGGATTCGGACGAAACTCTCGAGGGGATACATAAAAAGGTCGAGGAACTGAACACGCAGATCCTGCCTCCTGGGGTCAAAGTCGTTCCCTTTCTGGACCGCAGCGACCTGGTGCACTACACGACGCACACGGTGCTGCACAATCTGACCGAGGGAATCATTCTGGTTTCCGTCATTTTGTTCTTGTTTCTGGGCAACCTCCGAGGATCTTTTATTGTCGCGCTGACGATTCCTTTCTCGCTGCTCTTCGCTTCGATTTGCCTGAGCTTGAATAAAATTCCCGCGAACTTGCTTTCGCTGGGTGCGTTGGACTTCGGCATGGTCGTGGACGGCGCGGTGGTAATGGTGGAAAACATCGTGCGCCACCTTAGCCACAGCGATAACACATACAAAACCACTCTCGAGAGGATCCGGGACGCCGCCAACGAAGTGCAGCGGCCAGTGTTCTACGCGATCGCCATCATTATTACCGCCTATATGCCGATTTTCACGCTGCAACGCGTGGAAGGCCGTTTGTTCAAACCCATGGCGTGGACTGTGGCGTTCGCCCTGCTCGGCGCGCTGATTTTCTCCATGCTGATTGCCCCGGTGCTATCGAGCGCGTTTTTCCGCAAAGGAGTCCATGAGTGGCAGAACCCGGCCATGGACTATCTGAAAAAGGGCTACCGGAACTGGGCAAGATGGGCCATCGAGCACCGCTTGGTAACCGTTGGCGCAGCGGGCTTTGCCCTGTGTCTCTCCCTGTTCCTTATGTTCAGCGGAGTCATTGGTTCCGAGTTTCTGCCGCATCTGGATGAAGGGGCCATTTGGGCGCGTGGCACACTCGCTCCCAGCACGGGTCCAACGGAAGGCGCGCGCGTGATGAATCAGGCGCGGGTGATTTTTGCGTCATTCCCGGAAGTGACTCAGGTCGTTTCGCAAGTCGGACGCCCCGACGATGGAACGGATACCACGGGATTTTTCAACACCGAATATTTCGTGGACTTGAAGCCGAAATCCGATTGGCGTCCCGTTTTCCGGGAAGACAAAGAGGAGCTTATCGCGGCCATGGACCGCGAATTAAGCAAAATCCCGGGAGTTCTATGGAATTTTTCGCAGCCCATCTCGGACAACATGGAAGAAGCCGTCAGCGGCGTCAAGGGCGAACTCGCCGTGAAAATTTACGGAGACGACTTGCGTCTGCTTGAGGAAAAGGCCGATCAAATCGTGGGCGTGATGCGCAACGTCAAGGGCATTGAGGACCTGGGCGTATTCCGAGTGATTGGCCAGCCCAATTTGAATTTCACCGTGGACCGCAAACAGGCGGCGCGGTTCCAGATTAACGTCGCCGATATACAGGACGCGATTCAAACCGCCGTTGGAGGCAACGCACTTACGCAAGTCCTCGAGGGCGAGCAACGCTATGACCTCGTCTTGCGTTACCAGGCGCCTTACCGCACAACCAAGGAAGCCATTGAAAATATCCGGCTGCTTTCGCCTTCTGGCGAGCGCGTTTCACTCGGACAGCTCACGACCGTTGACGTTCGCGACGGTGCTTCCGAAATCTACCGCGAAGAAAATTCACGCTACGTTGCGCTCAAGTATAGCGTTCGAGGCCGGGATCTCGGCGGAGCCGTCGAAGAAGCCATCGAGAAAGTGAACAAGCAAGTGAAACTCCCGACCGGCTATCGCATTGACTGGGCCGGCGAATACGAGAGCCAGAAGCGATCGTCGAAACGCCTGATGATTGTCTTGCCGCTCACTATCCTCGGCATTTTCGTACTTTTGTACACCATGTTCAGTTCGGCAAAGTGGGCTTTGCTGATTCTCGCAAACGTCGCGATGGCTCCCGTCGGCGGTTTGCTCGCTCTGCTGATCACCGGAACTCACTTCAGCGTTTCTTCGGGAGTCGGCTTCCTCGCCCTTTTCGGCGTCTCTGTGCAAACGGGAGTCATCCTGCTCGAATACATCAATCAGCTGCGTGTGCGCGGCCACACGATCGAGGACGCAGCCATTGACGGAGCCGTTTTGCGGCTTCGGCCCATTATGATGACGATGCTCGTGGCCACGCTGGGTTTGCTCCCCGCTGCCCTTTCTCGTGGTATCGGGTCGGACTCGCAGCGCCCGTTCGCCATCGTGATTGTGGGCGGCTTGCTTGGCGCGCTTTTGCTCAGCGTCTTTCTGCTGCCTACACTGTATGTCTGGGTCGCTGGTGACCGCGATAAGCTGCCCGATCCGGAACCGGGCTTTGAAGAGAGCCAGTAAAATCGGAAGACTTCGCGCATTCGGCGAACGAACATTGCGTCGTGAAAGGATGCGGTGTCCATGAAGAAGGAACAGGTTCGCGACAGCATCGAGGAAATCGGCATCGTCCCCGCCGTGCGCTTTCGTTCGACGGAGGACGCGCGTTTTGCGACCGAGGCGGTTTCGCACGGTGGAATTCCCATCGTCGAAATCACAATGACTGTCCCGGGAGCCATTGACCTGATTTCTGACCTGTCTCACAACATGCCGCAGGTCATCGTCGGCGCGGGCACCATCTTCGACAAGGAGACGGCAGGACGTTGTCTGGACGCCGGGGCTAAATTTCTGACGAGTCCCGGGTTCGATTTGCAGCTCGTGGAATTTGCAGCGAAAAAAGATGTCGTGGTTCTTGCCGGCGCGCTGACGCCAACGGAAGTGACGATGGCGTGGAAGTCGGGCGCGGACTTCGTCAAGGTCTTTCCGTGCTCGCAAGTGGGCGGGGCGACATACATCAAAGCGTTGAAAGGTCCGTTTCGCCATGTGCCCCTGATCGCCGCGGGCGGAGTGAATCAGCAAACGGCGAGCGATTTCATCCTGGCGGGCGCGGCTGCGCTGGGCATCGGAGTTCAAATCGTACCGGAAGAAGCTATCGTCCTGCGGCAGGAAGAACGGATTTTGGAACTGACGCGGAGGTTCCTGAGTTTTGTAAAAAAAGCGCGCGCGCGAATGGCCACAGTAAAAGACGTCCGAAAAGGCCGGCATCCGGGATGAAGTCCGATGGCTATGCCTCCATGCGAAATCCCGGGATAATCTGTTTGTATGTCGAGGGCGACTGACGCCGGAGCCGAATCAAAGCGCGCGGGGCTTTGCAGCGACTGTGCGAATGCCCGGCGCGTCGAATCCAGCCGCGGCTCCATTTTTCTTCTTTGTGGATTGTCCGGAAGCGATCCGCGATTTCCCAAATACCCGCGCCTGCCGGTGCTCTCGTGCCCGGGATACGAGAAACGATCGGAGCCATCCGATTAGCAGTACAGTTACTATCGTAATTATTTTACCTATATCATACACTTACGCCGGGTGCATCCACCTAGCGAGGTCTTCGCATGGCTTCCTGCTCGGGCCCTCTTCTTGCGGCAGCGCTGTTGCTGATTTTCTGCCCGGTTCGTTCAGCGGCGGAGACCCTCAAAATCTCGAGCGATCCTGCAGGCGCCAAAGTGGAAGGCCGAGCTCGACCCAAAGCCCCGATGCGTCCACAGCGCCGGCGCCGGCCGCAAAGGCGGGATTGCCGCCATACGAGAGCGTGTGCTAGCATCCGCGGAGTTGGGGAACGGACCAGGGGTAGTTGGTTGTCCGGCACTTCCATTGCAGGCTGCCGGCATCGGGGCCACGCTCTCCCACAACTTCAGAATCACACATCCAGGCGCAGGCCCGCGCCTGACTTCTGCAGGACGGACCTCGTCTGTTGGCTCCGGACTTTCCGGCGCCACGCAAAGGGAGGTCTATATGAAGGGCTATCCTACCAAGGACATAAGAAACGTGGGCATTGTCGGCCACGGCGGCACCGGTAAGACGCAACTGGTGTCGTCGTTGCTCTTCACCGCGGGGATGACGCCGCGCTGGGGAAAAGTTGCGGAAGGCACCACGATTACCGACTGGGACGAAGAAGAAATCGCGCGGAAAATTTCGATTCAGACGGGGCTGGCTTACGCGGAGTGGCCGAGCTCAGCCGGACATGCCGGCGGCTCTGAAAAAGTAAAAATTAATTTCCTCGATCTGCCGGGCTATTCCACTTTTATCACCGAAACGAAGGCTTCGCTGATTGCGCCGGACGCGGCGCTGATAACGGTGGACGCGCATGTCGGCTCGCAAGTGACCACCGAAAAAGTCTGGGACTATTGCACCGAGTACGACATACCGCGCGCGTTTGTTCTGACCTGGATGGACCGCGAGCTTTCCAGCTTTGAACGTTCGATGGAGTCGCTGGAGCAGGTCTTTGGCCGCAATGTGGTCGCGCTGCAGTTGCCGATTGGCACGGAAAAAGGATTTCGAGGGGTAATCGACCTCGTGGCCATGAAAGCGCACATGTATAAACCGGATGGCGACGGAAAACCCTCGATCGAGGAAATTCCGGCGGCGCTGGCGGACGAAGCGAAGGAAGCGCACGAGAAATTAGTGGAAATGGTTGCGGAAGGCGACGATGAATTGATGGAGGAATTTTTCCGCGAAGGCACGATTCCGATTGCGGATTTGATTCCGGGAGTGCGCAAAGCGATTGTGGCGGAGAAAATATTTCCGGTGTTGATGGTTTCGAGTTTGCGAAACGTCGGAACGGCCAGTTTGCTGACGTTTTTGGCGGACGCATTCCCGCATCCGGACGAGCACGCGGAGATGGGCTTCACGGAGCCTCTTGGCAAGGGGGAGCGTGTGGACCGCAAGTACGATGACGCGCAGCCACTCTCTATTTTTGTGTTCAAAACGCTCGCGGATCCTTTCGCCGGGCGCATAAATTATTTCAAAGTGAAAAGCGGCGTGCTGAAAAACGATGCCACGCTGACGAACTTCAATCGCGGCACGCTGGAGCGCTTTCAGCACACGCAAGCCGTGCAAGGTAAAGTGATGACGGAGGTAGTGGAACTCCATGCCGGAGATATCGGCGCGATTGCAAAATTAAAAGACGCGACGACCGGGGACACGCTGGGTGACAAGGCTGCGCCCATTTATTACAAGCCGGCGCAACTGCCGGAGCCTTCCATCACCTTTGCGATCGAACCGAAAACGCGCGCCGACGAGGACAAGATTGGCGTTTCGATTCACAAGATCATCGAAGAGGATCCCGCACTGCGTTTTATGCGCGACCCGCAAACGAAAGAGTTTTTGCTCGCGGGATCCGGCCAACAACACATCGAGGTGGTCGTTGCGAAGCTGCACAAGCGTTATCACGTGGATCTCACGTTGAAGCCTCCGAAGGTGCCCTACCGCGAAACGATTCGCGGCAAGGCCGACGCCGAGGGCAAACACAAGAAACAGTCCGGCGGGCACGGCCAGTTCGGCGTCTGCCGCATCAAGATGGAACCCATCGAGCGCGGCAAAGGCGTCGAGTTTGTGGACGACGTTTTTGGCGGAGCGATTCCTCGCAACTGGATTCCCTCCGTGGAGAAAGGAATTCGCGATGCGGCCGCGCGCGGCTATCTGGCGGGTTTTCCCGTGGTGGACTTCCGCGCGGTGCTCTACGACGGCAAGTACCACGACGTGGATTCTTCGGATATGGCCTTCAAAATCGCCGGCTCGCTGGCATTCAAGGAAGCCATGAAAACGGCCAGGCCGGCGCTCCTCGAGCCGGTGATGCACGTCGAAGTTTACGCACCGGATCAGTATTCAGGCGACCTGATGGGCGATCTCAGCTCGCGGCGCGGCCGCATCGCGGGAAGCGAAGCGCGCGGGCACAACGTCATGATTAAGGCGCAGGTGCCGCTTTCCGAAATGCTCAGCTACGCCACCGACCTCACCTCAAAAACACAGGGGCGCGCGACGTATTCGATGGAGTTTTCCCACTACGACTACGTTCCCAACGAACTGGCCGAAAAGGTAATAGCGGCGCACAAGCCCGCTCATGGCGAAGCGGAAGACGAAGAAAATTAGCCGCGCATTTGTCAGCGGGCGCGCTTCTATTTGGAAGGCAGCAGGTTCAACAAACTCGCGCGCGCCGCGGCAATATCCGATCGCGTTTTGTTTATCTTCGTGAACCCAGGCGTCATTTCGCGAAAGAAGAGGGGAAGCGATTTTTCCTGCTCCTGGATCGCCACAAGTTTCGCAGCGGCCTGCGCAGGCGGTTGGCGCAGCGCGCTCACCGCATCGCTCATCAGCCTTCGGAAAGCGGCCACTTCCGCACCTGTCGGCAAAGTAAAATCCGGCGGGGCCGCATGGCCCATAATCTGTGCAAAATAATCCGCTGGATCTTTCGCGCTCTTTATCTCATCCAACGCGACCTCAAGCGCCGCCTCTTCGTAAGAAAATGCCGCTCCCCAGTCGAATCCACTCTCCGGCATCGCGCGCAAGGCAGCCGCGGCCTCTATTTGCTGTTGTTTGCTTAATTTGCCTTGAGAAGCGGCCTGCTGAATCGCGTTCAGATTGGACGTCAAAGACATACTGGCGATGAGGGAGAAGATAAGCGTGCCTCCCTTGGCCATGTGCTGAGAAAACTGCAAGCCATCGAGCCATGCTTCGAGAGCCTGCTGCGAATCGCCTTTCGCGGCAAGCCGCATCCCGTAAAGCGTGTTGAGGCGCGCAAGGACCCTCGCCCGCGGGGCGTAAGCAATGGAAGCGCGCGGGCCGCGGCTGTATTCCAGGCCCCAATCGCATTCGGCGAGTCTCGTCGCGCGATGCATGGCGAGAATGGCGACTTCATTTTTGTTGAGAATCGAACCGAGACGTCCTTCGTCCCACGGGATGGCACCCGCAGCAGTTTTTTCGAGAAGTTGCTGCGTCTCTTCGTCCGCAGGCGGATCTTGCAGCTCTGCAAACGCGAGCCAGTAACGCAAAGCGGCGTTGCGGGTCTCGGGCGGCATAGCCGCCTGCCCAAGAGCGAATCGGGGAACGCAGATGGCGACAATGAGAAGAAAGAGTCTGATTTTCATGATGGCATTCTCCTGGCTTATGGTTTTGCAAGTGCGCGGAGCGAACTGTTTGCCTCGTTGAAACCTGGCAAGCTCTTGCGAGAAGCTTCATCTAATTGGGCGTCGAGCGCTCGCGGGTCTTCCTCAGCGAGGCGAGTCCACTGAATCAGCGTGAACTTGCGCCACTCCTCCTCGTGCCTTGTCAGATCAATGGATCGGGGCGCCTCTTCGATGCGGTTTTTTCGGAATGGGAACCAGGCCAAGCTCCCGAATGAAATAACGAGCACTGCGGCGGCTGCGAGACGCCGCCATGGCAGCCTAGGGACGGAACCGTCTGGAAGGGCGCGCGGCTGGCGCGGCTGAAATTCCCGCAGGAAATTTTCAAATCCCGGATCGTTGTCGCTCATTGTTTGTTCTTCTCACCCCTGCCTGGTGAAAATGGGCGCATGCGTTCGCGCAACTTCTCGAGGGCATAGCGGTAGCGTGAAGCGATGGTGTTCAACGAAACCGCCGTCGCATCGGCAATCTCCTCGAGAGTCATGCCGCTCCAGATGCGCATCACCACCGCTTCCCGCTGCTCCTCGGGTAGTTCGGACAGCGCCTTTTGCAGCGTGAGCGCCGCTTCGCGATTTCCGCCCTCATGTATGAAAACGGCTTCGTGTTCTGCGAGCGATGTCTCGCGGCTCACACTGCGCCGCGCATTCAGCGCCTCGTTGCGAACAGCACGGTACACGTACGACGCCGGCGATCGAGGTGTTTCTATTTCGCTGCGCAACAGCCGCACGAAGACAGCATGCACAGTGTCTTCCGCAGCCGCCGCGTCCGGCAGAAAGGAACAGGCGTAGGTGACCAACGCGGGTCCGTGGCGCTCGTAAAGCACGCGCACATCTTCGGCGATCAGCTTGGATCCGGACAAGGCACTGTCCTGTTCTCCCACCTTCTTCTATAAGACACGGGAGGAGAGCCAATTTGTCTAAGTGTAACGCGGCGCCATATTGGTGCTTGCCGGGCCAAGAAAGTGAGCCAAAATAGTGTTCTTATGAAAAAGAAGACGTCTGTGAAACATGTGTCGAAAAAATATGGGCCGCAGACGACAGCGATACATGGCGGCGAGCCTGCGCGGCACGGCGTCGGCGCACCGGTTGGCACGCCGATTTGCCGGACGTCTACGTTTACATTTTCCTCGACGGCCGAGATGAAGCTTTGGGCCGAGGGCAAGAGCAAAGCGTACATCTACTCGCGCTACGGCAATCCGACGCTGGCTGTGGCGGAGCAGAAAATTGCCGAACTGGAAGGCGCGGGAGCGGCTGTCGTTACGGCTTCCGGGATGGCGGCGATTTCCTCAGCTCTTCTAGGTGCGTTGAAATGCGGTGACGAACTCATTTCGACGGCGCAGCTTTACGGCGGTAGCTACCGGCTGATGCGCGACCTTTTTCCGGACATGGGCATCAAGGTGCATCAGGTCGGAACCGATCTTGCCGGGCTCGAAGGACTGCTATCGCCGCGAACGAAGTGTCTGTATGTCGAAACGCCTACGAATCCCACGCTGCGGCTCGTAGATTTGGACAAAGCAATTTCTTTCGCGAAAAAGCACAGACTGACTGCGATTATCGACAATACATTTGCCACGCCGGTCCTGCAGAATCCGCTGGCGATGGGCTTTGACATGGTCGTGCACAGCGCGACGAAGGCCCTGGCGGGGCACTCCGACGTAATCGCGGGCGCCGTTGCGGGTAGCAAAGAGTGGATGAAGCGCATTCAGCACATGGTGATTTATCTGGGCGGCTCTATGGATCCTGGCGCGGCGTATCTCCTGATCCGCGGGATGAAGACCTTGGGAGTGCGCGTGGAGCGGCAATGCGCGAACGCCATGACGGTCGCGAAATTTCTGGACAAGCATCCAAAGGTTGCTCGTGTTCACTACCCGGGATTGGTATCGCACCCGGATCACAAACTGGCGAAGAAACAAATGCGCGGATTCGGCACCATGCTGGCGTTTGATTTGAAAGGCGGTCTGCCGGCCGCGCGAAAGTTTTGCGACCGTGTGCGGCTGTTTCTGCTGGCGGCCAGCCTGGGCGGCGTGGAATCGTTGGTGATACTTCCTATCTACAGCTCGCACTATAATATGAGTCTAGAGGAGTTGAAACACGCCAACGTGGAGCCGGGGACGGTGCGTGTTTCCGTTGGACTGGAAGATGCCGAAGATTTGATTGCCGATTTGAAACAGGCGTTAGCCTAGCGGCGGAGTTGCAGCCAGAGAGCGCGGCCCGCGCATACCTCCAACTGAGCACAAACTAAAGTCTGTGCGACCTAATCTGTTCCACTGAAACCAGTTCATGCGGCCTAAAGCAAAACGGGCGGGACGCCGAAGCGTTCCGCCCGTTCTGTATTTTTGTGAAGCGGTATTAGAGGGGTTGGACGTTCGAGGCCTGCAGGCCCTTGGGGCCCTTGGTCACTTCGAATTCAACCGCTTGGCCATCATTCAACGACTTGTAGCCATCAGCCACGATCGCGGAGAAATGGACGAAAACGTCCTCACCGCTCTGGCGCTGGATGAACCCGAAGCCCTTGCTGGCATTGAACCACTTCACTGTTCCTTGTTCTTTACTCACTGCTGTACTCTTTTCTGTCGGCTGGGTCACAGCCGAGCATTACTAAATTGAGCTATTTGGTGCCTCGAAATCCGAACCCCTCTTAAGAGTTACGGCCGTCTTCCAGACGTAAAAAAAGGCCGCAAGTTTGACCTTGCGACCGCTTTACACATCCAAAGGCGATACAAGAGCAACAAACGCAAAAATAGAGTACAAGACTTTTTGGGAAAATGCAAGAGAAATCTTTAGAGGAATAAGGCTTGGGCAGCTTGTCAGCCGTTCTCGCACAGCAGGCCAATCGCGGATTAATCCGGCAGCGTAGCTTCCGTGATAATCGTGAATTGCGTCGCGGCACCGGCCGGCTTGGCGATGGGAGTGGAGAGGGGTTGGCCGCCGCCGATCCAGGCTTCGACCTTTCCGGGTACGATGCGGTGCTTCCCGGTTCCATCTACGATGCTGAGGTCGCGGTCGCGTAGCGTGAATTTCACGGTCCTCATCTCGTCGCGTTCCAGGTGAATGCGCTCGAATCCTTCCAATGCGCGCAGCGGGGCTCCCTTAATGCTCGAGTGTGTGAGGTAGAGCTGAACGACTTCGTCGCTGCCCATTGAGCCAGTGTTTTTGACATCCACTGAAATCGTGATGGCGTCCTTGGCGGAGATATTTGCCTGATCGACACGCGGATGCTGGTACGCGAATGTGGTGTAGCTCAAGCCGAAGCCGAACGGATAGAGCGGATCGCCATCGAAGTAGCGGTAGGTGCGTTTGGCCATGGAATAGTCCTCGAAAGCAGGAAGCGGATCGAGAGATTTGTAGAACGTGACCGGTAACCGTCCCGCGGGACTGAAATCGCCTGCGAGTGCTTCGGCGACGGCAGTGCCACCCTGGCCGCCGGGATACCAGGCTTCCAGGATGGCCGGAATATTTGCGTTGGCCCAGTTGATGGCGAGCGCGCTGCCGCTGGTTAGCACAAGGACAGTTGGCTTGCCGATCGCGGCGACTCGTTCGAGGAGCTGTTCTTGCGGGGCGGGAAGCTCGATGCGCGTGCGATCGCCGCTCGCAAACCCTTCGGCGCTGACTTTCATTTCTTCGCCTTCGATGCGTGGGGAAAGACCCATTACGGCAATGACGAGATCCGCGTCGCGCGCGGCGTCCACAGCTTGCGCTTCCTCGCCGCCGGGGAGGCTCCAAATCAGGCGAGCTTCGGGAATGCGAAGGTTCTGAAAGTATTCGATCTGCAACGAATAAGGACGGCCCTTTTCAAGGTGAAGCTGCTTGGTTTCGGTGTTGGCGGGACGGTGAAGTGTCCAGTCTCTAACGACGAGGGCGCCATCGAGCCAGACGCGGAAGCCGTCTTCACCTGTGAAGCCGAGCAAGTAGTCGCCGGATTCGGGAGGAACGAGCACGCCGGTCCAGCGAATGGAATATTTGTTCAGAAGCTGCGGAGCGACGGCTCCATCCGTCCAGGCGAAATCGACGGAGGCGTCGGTGCGGCTCAGGACCGGCGAGCCTTCGAGAGTCATGTTCGAGAAATAGTCGGCTTTGAGGCCATGCTCGGCGCACGTGGTGTCGGTGCAGAGCGCGCTCGTCGGAATCGATTTGGTGGCTGGACCGACGAGCCCGGTGCCTTGGACAAAAACGACTTTCGATTGGGGAAAACGATTGCGGATGCCGGCGAGTATCGTTACCGGTTGCGACGGCGTGCCGTTGTAATTTCCGACGAGGGCGTCGAGGCTGTCGGCATCGGGGCCAATGACGGCGATCGTAGCCGGCACATGCTTTAGCGGCAGGAGATTGTTTTTATTCTTGAGCAACACGATGGATTCGCGCGCCATGCGAAGGGCGAGCTGACGGTGCGCTTCCGTGTCGTTTTCCGCGGAAGTGATTTTGGAGTAGGGAACCGAGGATGGCGGATCGAACAGGCCAAGCCGGAATCGCGCAAGAAACAGGCGGCGCACGGCCTGGTTGAGAACAGCCTCTGAAAGCAGGCCTTGCTGGATAGCACCGGTGAGTCCGGTAGTGTCCATGTTCATGTTGTCGCGGGAATCGCCGCAGATCAAGTCCATACCGGCGCTGAAGACGGCGGCAGCGGCGGCTTCGGGAGTCGGCTTGAACTGGTGTCCTTTATAAACGTCGGCAACGGCGCCGCAATCCGATACGACGTAGCCCGGGAAGCCCCAGTCCTTGCGAAGATGTTCACCGAGCAGCATGGAGTTCGCGCAAGCAGGGTCGCCGTTCAGCCGATTGTAAGCGCACATCAGGGACTCCGCTTTGCCTTCGATAATGGCGGCGCGAAATGCGGGGAAATAAGTGTCTTCCATGTCGTGGCGCGAGGCTTCCACATTGACGGAGTGGCGCGTGGATTCCGGACCGCTATGGACGGCAAAGTGTTTCGGCGTCGCGATCGTTTTGAAATAGTGCGGATCGTGGCCTTGCAGACCGGTGATGAACGCAACGCCGAGTCTGGCGGTCAGGAACGGATCTTCGCCGTAGGTTTCCTGGCCGCGCCCCCATCGAGGATCGCGGAATATATTGATGTTTGGGGACCAGACCGTCAGGCCGCGATACCAGTCCGTGGAACCGTCCGGATGTACGGTTTCCGAATATTTCGCGCGAAATTCCGTGCTTATCGTATCGGCGACGTCGTGCAGAAGCGGCGCATCGAAGGTGGCGGCCATGCCGATGGCCTGCGGGAAAACGGTGGCGATTCCGGCGCGGGCCACTCCGTGAAGACCTTCGTTCCACCAGTTATAGGCCGGAATTCGGAGGCGCGGAAGGGCGGGAGCGATGTGGCCGATCTGAGAGATTTTTTCATCCAGGGTCATGCGGGAAATCAAATCGTCGACGCGCTGCTCCATAGGGAGCTTTGGATTCAGGTAGGGCGCATCCGCCGGAACCTCCTGTGCGCAAAGCGCGGGAGAGATCGCGGCGCATAGAAAAATCAGCGAAAGAAATCTGGCTCCCATCTTCATCGGCGTCGCGAGCTCCTCTTGACAGCGGATTTGTGTGCCGGCAGACGATACGGTAACAGAAGAAACTCGATTTCGCGCCGTACCCAGGCGGCGACGGAGCCTTGGCGGTAGACGGCCCAGGCCAGCATAGCGCCGCCGTTGACGTGCTGGATCAGGCGGGCGAGTGCCGCGGCGTCGCACTTGCGCAGTTCGCGGGCGGCGACCGCGTCGTCGAGAAGTCTCCTGGTCTCGTCGCGAATGATGCGGAACTGTTCGAGGGTGATGGAATGGAAGTCGGGATCGGTCAAGTCATTCTGGAGCCAGGCGAGACCGTTGGCCATGGCTTCCGGAGTGGGAGCGAACGAAGTTCCTTGGGCATACAGCTCGATGAGGGCTTCGAGCAAGGATTTGTGTCTAAGGCGGGCGGCGGCAAATTGCTGTGCGCAGCTGGAGGGCGCCGTGCGGCACAGGGTGAGGATGAGATTGCGTTTGGTACGAAAGCGCTGAATGAGCGTGGCGGGAACGACGCCGGCTTCTTTGGCAACGTCGGCGAGCGTGAGCTGCGTGGGACTGCGGCGCTGCATGACGCGGGCCGCGGCGGCGAGGATATCTTCGTCGGAGGTTTGGCGGGGGCGAGGGCTCATGGCGTTTGCAGGGCCGTTTGCGTTTGCAAGATCGGCTGGTGGCGGGATTAGAATACCTGAACGGGCATTTAGTATCCACTTGACATTACTGAATGGCTGTTTATAATCCTCCTCCTATCGCTTGCTGTCGGTCAGACAAACTTTCCCGAGGTGCCCCATGGCCACTTCCATTTCCACTTCTTCCTACCAGCCTCCGAATCTTCGCGGCAAGGTGGCGCTGGTTGCCGGCGCTACCCGCGGGGTGGGGCGCGGCACGGCGCTGGCGCTGGGCGAGGCGGGAGCGATTGTTTATTGCACGGGGCGCAGCACGCGGGCGAACCGCGTAAAAAGAAGCGGGGGGAAGAAGAAGAATTCGCCGTTCGACCACGCGCGGCGGCCAGAGACGGTGGAAGAGACTGCGGAAATGGTGACGGCGCGCGGCGGCAAGGGCATCGCTGCGATTCTGGATCACACGGATGCGAGCTTGGTGAAAAAGCTCCTGGCGCGAATCCAGAAGGAACAGGGCAAGTTACACATTGTGGTGAACGATGTTGCCGAGATTATTCCGCAAGATTGGGGAAAAACATTCTGGACACTCAATCTTGAAAATGGATTCGCGAATCTGCGCAATGTTTTGCATGCGCACATCACCACGAGCCATTTCGCCGCGCCGCTCTTGATCGAAAGCGCTAAAAAATCGGGGACGGCACTCATCGTGGAGATGGGCGACGGGGATTCTTATACGTATCGAGGACACCTGTTCTATGACCTCGTGAAGACGTCGGTGATCCGGCTGGCGTTCGCGATGGCGCGGGAACTGCGCAAAAGAAATGTGGCGGCGGTAGCCGTAACGCCAGGATTTTTGCGCTCCGAGGCCATGTTGGAACATTTTGGCGTCACGGAAGCAAACTGGCAGGACGCCGCGAAAAAGGACGCCAATTATCTCAGTTCGGAGACACCGCTTTACAGCGGAAGAGCCATTGCGGCGCTGGCGGCCGACCCAAACTTGATGAAGAAAAGCGGGCGCGTCTTCAGCTCATGGGGACTTTCCGACGAGTATCCGTTCTGCGATGCGGACGGGCGCCGGCCCCATTGGGGACGACACTTCGCAGCAACGTACGGCGACTGCATGAAGTCCTGCGGCGACGCTTTCTACGAGCACTGGGTCGGTGGGGGTATGGAGGCGGTGTTTCCGGATTGGCCGTAGGGCTGCGCGCCACGGGAGCGCCCCCTCTCCCCGTTTTTGTAAGTGTTGATTCTGAAGCAGTTGGGCCTGTAAGTCTTCTCGAATCAACACTTGTGAGATGCTTTGGAAGTGTTGATTCTAGAGAATTTAGAGTGCTTGGAGAGGCTAGAGAATCGCGCCGTCTAGACAAGTGTTGATCCCCGGGTCATTTAGACAGGGGGTCGGCTTAGAAGTGCCCCTAAACAAAAAAAGCGCCCAGCTGAACGAGCGCATTCTACACAATCTCCCAACGAAAATAATACTATAGAGTTTAATTGAACATACAGTAAAGTCGGATGGTTATTCGGGCTTGCCGGTGAGGTCCAGCACGATTTTCAGGACTTGCCTGCCGAGTAGACCTGCGTCCACGTTGTCCATGTTGGCGAGGACAACGGTGCCTGCCCGGCGTTCGGGAATGAGCATGATGAAGGCACTGGTGCCTTGCTGACCGCCGCTGTGCGCGACGGTGAACAGATCAAAATATTTCCTGGTGACGGCCCAACCGAGAGCGTAGCCCGTCTCGGCGCTGTCGGTCGTTTTTTGGGAGGTCCAGAGAAGATCGCGTGTACTCGGCTTGACGAGCTTGTTGGACAGAAGCGCGATTTCAAAGCGGGCCATGTCGTCCGCGGAGGAGAGGAGGCCGCCGCCTGGGATTTTGTAGCTGGAATCGAGGACGCCGGCATTTTGCACGACTCCGGCTTTGTCTTTGTGATACCAGCGCGTGCGGTGTGGAATGACGGAGAAGAAATTGTCGGCTTGCGTCTCCTCCATCCCGGCGGGATCGAAGACATTTTCCTTGACGAAGTTCACGTATTTCTCAGAAGAAGCGCCTTCGAGGACACAACCGAGAATGGTATAGCCATACGTCGAGTAATGATATTGGGTGCCGGGCTTCGCAATCAGGGGATCGTTGGCAAAAACCTGGAGCGACTCTTCCATGGTGGCGAAGTGCCTGGCGCTGTCTTCGGGTATGTCGCCTTTGCCGTCGGGATTGTAGTGGCGGATGCCGCCGAGGTGGCCGAGGAGTTCGCGGGTAGTGATGGGCCATTCTTTCTTGGGAAAGGCGGGGCAGTATTTCTGGACTTCGGCGTCGAGGTCGAGTTTTCCGCGCTCGTAAAGCTGGAGGATGGCGGTGGAGGTAATGGGCTTCGAGACGGAACCAAGGCGGAAAAGGGTGGCGGGTGTCGCCGGAACAAAATTTTCCAGATCGGCCATGCCGAAACCTCCGGACCACACCAGCTCGCCATCCTGAACGACGGCTACGGAGATTCCAGGGACGCTGTTTGTGGCCATGAAGCTGGAGGCGGATTTTTCTATCTGCGCGCGCTTTTCGGGAGAAAGGCTCCTGGCCTGGGCGCGCAGTGGGGAAGGAACAACGGTAACAACACCAACAGCAGCAACAACGGCAAATACGCCAAGAAGGAGGGGTACGTAACGGACACTCCAGGTTGCTTTGCGCGGGTAGACGAAGCGGGTCGATTTCACGTGGAGCACCTCGTGCGAGAGTTTATCCCGAAGCGGGCGTGTGAGAAACAGAGAGGACGTTCGACCGGGGCGTGTATTGAGTAGGTCACCCCTCCGCCGACGGAAAGCGTTGACCTGGGCTGTAACAGATACTTAACATAAGGAGATGCGATTGATGCTCCAAATTGGACTGTGCGCCGCGAGTTTTGCGGGAATTGTGCTGGCAGCAGGCGGCTGCGAGGATGCCGCGAAGAGCTCTGTGCATGCGCAGGTGCCGGCACTAACCCCGTCGAATAAAACCACAGCGCAGGCTTCCATCCATGTCGGAGAGCTTCCCTTGCCAAAGCTTTCACCCGAGTGGATCGCTGCCCTTGCGATTCGAGTGCCCGGGCCGAAGGAATATCTCATGGAGCGGGTGGAAGCAAAATTTGCTTCCGGCGAGCAAAACTACAAGGCGGGGCACCTGGAAGCGGCGCGCCGCGACTTTGACGATGCCGTGGACTGGATGCTCGAGAGCGGCTACGACGTAAACGGCGATCCGAAGCTGGGCGAATTGTTCCGCCGTGTGGTGGACACCGTTTACGGATATGAGCTGCAGGCATTCCGGGCGGGGGATGGTTTCCAGGAAGCGCCGGCGGTGCCCGCGGCGATTGACGAAGTGGCGGAGATGACGTTTCCGGTGGACCCGAAATTGAAACAGCGGGCGGAAGAAGCGGCCAAAAACATTTCACACGATATGCCGCTGACGGTAAACGACGAAGTGCTTTCCTTTTTGAATTTTTTCCAGACCCCGCGCGGGCGCGCCATCGTGGAGACGGGACTGCGGCGCTCGGGGCGTTACCGTGAAATGATTGCGCGGGTGCTGCATGAAGAAGGCGTGCCGCAGGACTTGATTTATCTGGCGCAGGCGGAGAGCGCGTTCCAGCCGCTGGCGCTTTCGCGCGCGGGAGCGCGGGGAATGTGGCAGTTCGTGGCGTATCGGGGCATGGAATACGGGCTGCGGCACACCTGGTGGGTGGACGAACGGCAGGATCCGGAAAAGGCCACGCGGGCAGCGGCACAGCATCTGCGGGATTTGTACGGACAGTTTGGCGACTGGTACCTGGCGATGGCGGCGTACAACTGCGGGCCGGGAAACGTGCAGAAGGGTATCGAACGCACCGGGTATGCGGATTTCTGGGAGCTCTATAAGCGCAATGTGCTGCCGAAAGAGACCCGGAATTACGTGCCGATCATTCTGGCGCTCACGCTGATCGCCAAGGATGCGGCGCACTACGGCATTCAGGTTGATCCGGAGCAGCCGGTACCGACGGATATCGTAAAGCCGGGGCGGGCGATCGATCTGCGGCTGGTGGCGGAAACGATTGACGTGGACGTGGACACGCTGCGCAATTTGAACCCGGAGCTGCTGCGGCTGGCGACTCCTGACGATCCTTCGTTCGAGCTGCATCTTCCTGTTGGCACCGCGGAGAGATTTTCCGCGGAGATTGCGGATATTCCGGCGGAGAAATGGGTGAGCTGGCGGCGGCATCGCATTGAAGCGGGCGAAACGCTGACGAGCATAGCGAAGAAATATCACGTGACGCCGGCGGCGGTTTCGCAAGCGAATAATCTGGAAGCGCATGCGGCGCTCGACGTGGGCGAGAAATTGATCATTCCGGCGCCACCACCGGTGGAGTCCAAGAGCAGGCTGGTGCGCTATCGCGTGCGCAAGGGCGACACGCTGGGGGGAATTGCGGACCGCTTCAGCGTAGCGACAGAGGATGTGCGCAACTGGAATCACCTGAAGACCGGCCATGTGAGCCGTGGGATGGTGCTGCGCATTTACACGGTCGGGGGAATGCCGGAGACCGCGCCGGAACGCAGCCGTGCAAAAACCAGCTCGAAGAAGCCGGCTACGCAGAGAACCGGGCCGGGCAGCCAGGCTTCTGTGGTGGTTCCCAACTAACTCTTTTATTTACAATATGTTATGGAATTATAGGCGCGGTGTGTACTTGGCCTTTCTCTACACTGCCGCAGGATTGCCTGGTTGGAAATACGCGTTTTTTGCGGCAAAGACGCAGAATGCTTGACAACCTTGCAGGAGTACGATAACAACGGCGCTGCGGCGGAGGGGAGCGGGCGACTCCAGCTGAGGCAGCGTCCCATGGGCCCAGGTCCATGGATTCCCCCCTCGGGAGGATTTGATGGCAATCGAGAAAGACAATTTCGAAGACGACAACGAGCTGTCGCGGCTGGAGGAGGAGGACGAGCTGGGCGGCGCGGAGGAGATTGTAGAGACGGAAGAAGAGGAAATTCTTATTACAGACGAGGAGCCGGCTGAGGCTGCTCCAGCAGCGAAAGCCGCGCCGAAGGCGACAGCCAAGCCAGCCAAGAAGGCCGCAAAGCCGGCGCCGAAGAAAAAAGCCAAGGCGGCAGCCAAGAAGGCCAAGCCAAAAGCCAAGGCGAAGGCAAAACCGAAGAAGGCGGCGAAGAAAGCGGGAAAGAAGAAAAAGAAGTAAGCGTTTGCGGCGATTGTCGTTGGATTCCCGGGAAAGGCTTGGGCTCAGGCAGACTGTTACGAAACAAGAGGCTATAGATAACAGCGATGTTCCGGGTTCCGGAACATCGCTTTTTGTCTTTGGGAAGAGCTAACGGCTGACGCACGATTTGGCGATGGAGATGCCGCGCCAGCCACTGCCGTGCCAGGCGGGTTTGCAATTCCCCTCTCGCTATGCGCCGGGATTGCGGAGAGGCTGGAGACAGGGGACAACACGTTATCGAACATGCTGCAAATGGCGCCGTAAAAAGGTGTGTTGGCGGTTGATCTTGACGCTGAACTGGAAAGACTGTACGCGGACCATGTGGCCCTCTCGGGCGGGCCAGCAAGAGCTCCCGGAAGCCGCGGTGCCATGAGGGCGGATTGCGCGCAGGTCTTCCGGCAGGCTCGCTTGTGGGCAGGCGGGAACGCGGGCTTCACGCCGCAGAGTTTACGTTTCCAGGAGACCCCATGCGCCGGGATTGCGGCTATCGGCGGAACGGAACCCGCGGCTTTGGGCAGACGCTTTGCGTGACTCGCGCGCCCGCCGATGCGAAAGTTCTGGCGTACACGGCGGAAAAAATCGGGGAAAGGCGCGCTTCGCCAGTGAATTCACGGCCGTCACCGACGTGCGGTTAAACGAGGAAGACGGACGGCGTCGTTTTGTGCGGGATACACGGCGCGAGGTGGGTATCGAGCCGGTAGCGCTCGAGAGCTTCGCGGCGCGGGTGGCGAAACTGAAGCCGATGATTCAGTGAGTCACGCCAAGAGATTTAAACCCGATAAACCCAATTAGTCTTCCCTGACGGCGAGGACGAGCAGCGTGGCGTCGTCGTGCCAGTGGCCGCGGCTGAATTTGCCGGCTGCGGTCAGAATTTTTTCCGGTAGAGCCGAAGCGGCCGCGGCCTGGTGTTCCTGAAGCAGATCAAGCAAACGCGCTTCGCCAAACTCCTCGCCTGTGGGGTCGCATGATTCCGTTACGCCATCGGTGAAGAAGAGAACGCGGTCGCCGGGAGCGAGCTGTGCAGACCCGGTGGAGAATTCCTGATGTGGAAAGACGCCCAGGACACCACCACCCGCTTGCAGGCGCTCATGCGAACCGTCGCGGCGCAGCAGGATGGGCGCGTTGTGGCCGGCGTTCGTGTAGCGCAGCAGGCCCGCCGGAGTGTCCAGGTGCGCGTAGAAAAACGTGATGAAGCGGTCGGTTCCGGTGTTTTGGTAGACGAGCGAATTAAGCCGCGCGCAGAGACCGCCGGGAGACAGGGATGGTCCTGCCAGACCGCGAACCGCCGCTTGCAGGTTGGACATTAACAAGGCGGCGGGAAGACCCTTGCCTGCCACGTCCGCGATGCACAGGCCGAGTGTCGCATCGTCAAACGCCAGGACGTCGTAGTAATCGCCGCCGACGCTCTGCGCCGGCTGCCAGGCTCCAGCGATTTCATAGCCCGCGCGCTGAGGAATGGTTTTGGGTAGCAGGCCCTGCTGAATGGCGCGGCCTTCGGCTACTTCCCGCTCCTGCTGGTGGAACTGGTGCGCGATTTCCTGGTGGTCGAGGTTTTCCTGCGCCGCGCGCCGGCGGGATGCACGGTGCTCGCGGCCCAGGACCACCTGCTTCTGCAGGATTTCGAGCAGGCGCGAGTTGGTCCATGGTTTTTCGACGAAATCGGCGACACCGTACTGCATGGCTTCGACCGCAAGCCCGACCGTGGCCCAGCCGGTCATCACCACAATGGCCGGAGCATCTTCGATTTTCTTTAGCTGGCCGAGCAGATCAAGGCCTTCGCGGCCGGAGGTGGTGTCCCGGGCATAATTCAGATCCATCAGCAAGAGGTCAAATTCGCGCGACGACACAGCTCCCAGGAGCTCGGCCGGCGACGCCACGGCCTCGGTCTCGTAGCCGTGGCCCTTCAGAAGAAGGCGAAGCGCGTTCAGCACATCGGGCTGGTCGTCGGCGATCAGAATTCGTATGGGCATGGTATCCATAGAAGCGTTCTTGGCAGGGCAGGCGGGCTTCCACCTCGAGTCTGATGTAAGGCATTTGTTTTTGGTACTTTGAGGGCCAGGCGGGGCCATTCGGAAGGATTTTGGAGACCGCTTGCGGGAATTATGGGTTCCATTTCCGGACACATGTCCGAATACACGACAGGGTGTTTGCATCGGGCACGGACCTGAGAGGCTAGGTTGCCGCGCCCAAGGAAGGGGGTATGTTTGGCTGCGTTGCGGCCTAGAGAACCGGTTCTGACCAGTTTTCGAGGGTGTCTTTCACCTTGTGAAGAAACTGGTGCGCGACGGCGCCGTCCACGACCCGGTGATCGTAGCTGAGCGTAACGTAGCACATCGAGCGGATGGCGATAGAGTCATTGATCACCACGGGGCGCTTTTCGATCATGCCGAGACCCAGGATGCCGACGTTGGGCTGGCTGATGACCGGGAGGCCGAAGAGACCGCCGAAGACTCCCGGATTGGTAATAGAGAAGGTGCCTTCCTGGACTTCTTCGGGTTTCAGCTTCTTGCCGCGCGCGCGCTCGGCAAGGTCGTTCAGGGTACGTTGGATGCCGAGGACGTTCTTCTCATCGGCGCCTTTCACGACCGGGACGATGAGGCCCCAGTCGAGCGCTACGGCGATGCCGATGTTGATTTCCTTGTGCAGGATGACGCTGGTGCCGTCGAGCGAGGCGTTCATCGTAGGGAACGCACGGAGCCCGGCTACAGCGGCTTTTACGAAGAAAGGCATGAAGGTCAGCTTGGTCTCGTAGCGCTTTTCAAATTCGTCCTTGGACTTGGCGCGCAAGGAGGCCACCTTGGTCATGTCTATTTCGTCGACCGAGTAAACGTGGGGAGAGACGCGCTTCGAGGCCACCATGTGCTCGGCAATGCGCTGGCGCATGTTGCTCATGGGCTCGACGGAGTAATTGCCGAAATACATTTTTTCGCGGGGCACCGCCGATTCGAACGCCACGTGCACCTGACCGCCAGAAACGGGCGGAGGCGCTGGCGCCACGGACGGTGGCGGGGGCTGAGGCGTGGAACGCACGGGTGGCGGCGGTGGAACGTTTTGCGGAAGACCCACGAGAGGAGCTGCCCCGGCGATGACAGCTTCAATGTCCTGTTTGCTGATGCGTCCGCCGGCGCCCGTTCCTGGGACGGTGGCCAAGTCAATGCCGTGTTCGGCGGCCATGCGGCGGACAAGCGGGGAGCTGTGAATGCGCTCTCCGGCCGCGCGTTGCGGAACGGCAGAAGCGGCGAGCGCGGAAGCGGCGGCCGGTGGTGCAGCAGCCCTGGCAGGCGGAGGAGGAGCAACCGCGGCAGGAGCCGGTGCGGGCGGAGCCGCCTTCGCGGGAGCCGGCGCCGATGGCGCGGGGGAAGCTACTGCGCCTCCTGCGCCATCAATGACCGCGACGACTGTCTGGATGGGTACGGTCTGGCCTTCGTTGACCTTGATCTCTTTCAGCACGCCGGCCGAGGGCGAAGGGATTTCGGCGTCCACTTTGTCCGTGGAAATTTCGAACAGGGGCTCGTCGCGCTCGACTTTGTCGCCGGGCTTCTTGAGCCACTTAGTGATCGTTCCTTCAAAGATGCTTTCGCCCATCTGCGGCATTACGACGTCTGTGGCCATTTGCGTTTCTCCTGTGTCGCTCCCGTTGGAACGGGCACGGCGCGCCGTGCCCCTACAACTTGTCAATACCGCGCTAGCTGTTTCGCGGCGTCAAAAACCTTTTTCGCGTTCGGCAGAAAATATTCTTCCAGCGGCGGCGAGTATGGCACCGGTGTGTCGAGGGCGGTCACGCGCATAAGCGGGCCGTCCAGGTCGCCGAAAGCTTTTTCGCAGAGAATAGCGGCGATCTCGCCGGCGATTCCTCCGGTTTTCGTGTCCTCATGAACCACAAGGCATTTATTGGTCTTTTTCACGGACTGCAGGATCGTTTCTTCATCGAGGGGCAGCAGGGTGCGAAGATCGATTACCTCTGCTTCGATGCCTTCTTTGGCAAGGGCTTCGGCGGCTTCCAACGAGGTGTGCATCATAGCAGCGTAGGAAACAATCGTCAGGTGTTTGCCTTCGCGGCGCACGATGGCCTTGCCGATGGGAACGGTATAGTCCTCGGCGGGGACTTCGCCTTTGATGCGGCGATAGAGATATTTGTGTTCGAAGAAGAGGACAGGATTATTATCGCGCACAGCGGCTTTCAGCAGGCCTTTGGCGTCATAAGGTGTCGAAGGATAAATGACCTTCAGTCCCGGGGTGTGCACAAAATACATTTCCGGGTTGGCGGAGTGGAAAGGGCCGCCATGCACAAAACCTCCGGCAGGACCGCGCATCACCATCGGCGCAGGCGCGTTCCAGAGGTAATGGCCCTTGGCGACGAAGTTGGTGATCTGGTTGAAGGCGCAGACGATGAAGTCGATGAATTGCAATTCGGCGATGGGCCTCAGACCCGCGTAACTCATGCCGCAAGCGGCACCGATGATGGCGCTTTCGCTGATCGGGGTGTCAATCACGCGTTCCCAGCCGAAGCGTTCCAGCAAGCCCTCACTGGTTTTGAATGCGCCGCCGTAAACGCCGACGTCCTCGCCAAGCAACACAACCGCTGGGTCTCTCTCCATCTCTTCAAACATGGCCTGCTTGATGGCTTCGAGAAAAGTGATCTGCGTTCCGTTGGCTTCGGCCATGGTCAGACCCGACCCTTTCTGGCCGGCGATACCGCTGCCGGCTTTGCGGCTTTCTTGCCAGTTGATTTTGCCGCGGGTTTGGAGCCATTCGACTTCGTGGCCGCCGTTCCGGGAGTTTCGGCTTCCAGGTTTGGTTTCGTATCGCCAAAGTGAATCGGTGCATGGGCACCACCGGAGCTCTTTCCGGAACCGAACCCTTCGACGGTCCATACCGGTTTGACGCTGGATTTGGGAGGCGTAACTTCTGAAATTGGCCGTTCCCACCTTGGCGCGATTTTGTGGCAATCGTCGCCGGTGCAGTAGACGCCGGTGGCGGCAAATTCCGGAGGAGGCATCGGGGAATTTTCGGCAAAGTCTCGCTCGGTGGCGAGCAAAGCCTCGATTTTTTGCTCGACGTCTTTTTCGCCCTTCGCATCGAGGAGTTTCTTGCTCATCAGGAATTTCTCATAGAGCGTGATCGGATCGCGGGCTTCCCAATAGGCGCGCATATCTTTGGGAACGTACTCGGCGGGATCGTGTTGCGCATGGCCGAGGCGGCGGAAGCTTTTGGCTTCGATCAGAATCGGTCCTTCACCGGCGCGGGCACGAGCTACAGCCTCGCGTGCGGTGGTGAAAACCTCGACTACGTCGTTACCGTCGATGGAGTAGCTGGAAATTCCGTAAGCTTTGGCGCGGTCCGACAGATTCTCGAGGGGAACCTGGCGCTTCACCGGCGTCGAATAGGCCCAGAGATTATTTTCAAGGATCAAAACAAAGGGCGCCTTTTGCGTAGCAGCGAAATTCAGGCCTTCGTGGAACACACCCGTGGAACTGCCGCCGTCGCCGATCCACGTCATGGTCACGATTTTTTGTCCGAGATAGCGGCCTGCCATAGCCACGCCGGTCATCACCGGAATCAAATCGCCCAGCATGGAAATAGGGGAAACGATGTGCAGTTTTTCCAGGTCGCCGAAATGGCTCGTGCCGTCCTTGCCCTTGGTCGGCGAATCGTACTTGGCCATGTGCTGCATAAAGACGTCGCGCGGCGGAACTCCCTTGACCAGTAGCGCGCCGATGTTGCGGATCATGGGAGCCAGCCAGTCCTTTTTTTCCAGCGCGTAGGCCGTGCCCACGGAGATTGCTTCCTGTCCAAGACTCGAGTACAGCCCCCCGACAATCTTGTTTTGCCGGAAGAGCTTCACCATGGTGTCTTCGACAGCGCGGTTCAACCGCATGTAGTAATACAGGTCCAGGTATTGCTGCCGCGTCAGTTCGGTCTTCATTCGCGCTCCGGCAGGACAGGCGCTCCTGCCTCCTCCTACTGCTTACTTCCGTGCTTTACCTTGCGACCAGAATCTCGGCCCAACTCTCTCAAACCGCGACTGCTGATTGTTGTTCCGCAAGCTCCAGCTTTGCTGACAATTCTTCCCGCGACGCCGGCAATATCCCCAGACCGAACACGTCGCCAAGGTGTTGGGCCATCCGCGGGGCCACTTCCTGCATGCTCACGGATCGGTCCAGCAACTTCTCGAGTGAGGTTGCCTTCCGGCCGGCGATTCCGCAAGGAACGATCCAATCGAAGTAGCGCAAATCCGTCGAAACGTTGTAGGCAAATCCGTGCGACGTGACCCACCGGCTGATGTGCACGCCGATGGCGCCCAGCTTTTCTTCCGGAGCGTCCGGTATCGAAACCCAAATGCCGGTCTTGCCTTCGACGCGATAGGCTCCCAGACCAAATCCCGCCGTGGTGCGAATCATGGCTTCTTCCAGCATACGGACGTACCAGACCACATCCTTGCGAATTTCACCGAGCTGCAGAATCGGATACCCCACCAACTGCCCCGGCCCGTGATACGTAATGTCTCCGCCGCGGCTGGTTTCGTAAAATTCGACATTCTTCTGCCGTAACAATGGCTCAGAAACCAGCAAATGCTCGCGCTTGCCGTTTCGCCCCTGGGTAATCACGTGCGGATGCTGGCAAAGCAGAAGCACGTTCTCAATGGCTTCCACTTTGCGGGCAGCAACGATGCGCTTCTGCAGCGCATACGCTTCCGCGTAGCCAATCAATCCCAGGTCGACGGCCAAACATCGTTTCACTGCGGCTCGATTCTCTTTGTGGGCGCGTAGCGGCCACAGCAAGACCTAAACGTTAATCTGCAATCCCCTCACGCTTGCGAACGCATCGCCCATGCCTTCCCAAACCGTGGGATGTGCGTGAATCATGTGCATCATGTCGTCGATGGTGCCCTCGAGGTTCAGAGTGGCCGCCGCCTCGGACAAAATCTCGGTGGCCAGCGGCCCGATGATATGAATACCGAGGATTTCACCGAATTTTTCATCCGAAACCACTTTAATGAAACCGCCGTGGTTGCCCAAAATCGTGGCCTTGCTGTTGCCCACGAACGGGAACTTTCCCGTTTTTACAGCGTGACCCGCTTCGCGAGCCTGCTTCTCGGTCAAGCCGATCGAGCCAATCTGCGGTTCGCAGTACGTTGCGTTGGGGATGCGCGTCTTCCGTATCGGGTGCGTACTTTTCCCGGCGATATGCGTGACGGCAACAATTCCTTCCATCATGGCGGCGTGCGCAAGCTGCGGCATGCCGGCGACGATATCACCGATCGCGTACAAACCTTTCTCGTCCGTTTCCATGTACGGGCTGCTTACCACGACGAAGCCGCGGTCCAGTTTCGCTTTGGACTTTTCCAGACCGCAATTCTCCGTCATTGGTTTGCGGCCAACGGCCATCAGAAGCTTCTCTGCTTGCAGAGTCTGTGGCTTTCCGTCTTTATCCTTAAACGAGACGGTGACGCCCTTGGCGTCTTTTTTGACAGAATCCACCATGCTGCTGGTAAAAATCTGGATACCCTTCTTCTTGAATTCTTTCTCGAGTTCGGACGAAATTTCCTCGTCCTCTACGGGAACCAGGCGCGGCAACGCTTCCAGAAGCGTGACCTGCGTGCCAAACGAAGTATAAATAGAAGCAAATTCCACGCCGACGGCGCCCGCGCCCACCACAATCAGCGTCTTGGGAATGTCCGGCAGTTCCAGGATGGAGCGGTTGGTCAAAATTGTTTTGTGGTCGGCGTCGATGCCCGGCAAGCTCCGCGCCTCCGAGCCGCTCACCAGCAGAACATTGGCCGCTTCGATTTCACTCTTCTTTCCGTTGTTATCGACACTGACCCGGCCGGGCCCTTCGTAACGTCCCCAGCCTTGTACCCACTCCACTTTATTTTTCTTGAAGAGATATTCGATGCCCTTGGCATGTTTCTTTACGATTTTGTCTTTGCGAGCAAGAATATTGGCCCAATTGATTTTCAGCCCGCTGACCTCGAAGCCCAGCTCCGCGCCGTTTTTGAAATGATCGTAAACATCGGCGTGGTGCAGCAGGACTTTTGTCGGAATACACCCTACGTGCAGGCAGGTCCCACCGAGAAAAGGGTCCTTTTCGACGACAACGGTCTTCAGACCCAACTCGCCCGCCCGGATGGCTGCCACGTACCCGCCCGGACCGCTACCTATAATCGCCACGTCGTACTTTGCCACTCTTGATCTCCTTCCGCACGGGCCGGAACCTGTCAGCCGGCCATGAAGCGGCCGCACATTTCCTGGACGGCATTGTGGGTGTTCTTCGTATCGGCCAGTCTGCAGACACCAACAAAAACAAAAGGGGTACTATCCGCCAAGTGCAGGTAACCTCAGCACGAATGCCGGTCACCCCGCAAATAATGAATGTTAGCAGCCGCCAGCAACCCTCGCAACCCAAGGGGGACCGATGTCCGGGATGCGTGCCAAATTCTCGGGGTCCGGCCCACGGATGACACAGCGCAGCAAGCGGGCACGCAGGACCCCGCACGCGTCACGCGGGCACCAAGTTTCGAAGCAAAGTTTCCACAGATTACCGCAGAGTATACTACTCTTCCACGAAATGGCTTCTTGACATCTATATTTACTGCTCTGTATATTCCATCTACACGAGGGTCATGAAAACGGGAGAGCGCTGGCATTGCGCAAATCCGGCCTGCCACTGCGAGGCGCTAGTTCAATCCGGCAGCGGCATCGCGGCAGGCATCCCCCGCTGCGTCTGCGGGGCACCCATGAAAAGAAGCTGCACGGCACCGAATTTCACGTATCTGGATTTTCTGCACGTCCATGAGCCGATGTCTGTGCGCGACGGCTCCCAGGAGAACTAAGCCATGCGAGCCGATACCCTTTCCCGACCCTACATCACGCGAAAACCTTGGGTATTCGCGAAGGGCTTGCTCGCACCTTCGGAAGCCTGGTGAGTTTCCTGGCAATACTCTTCCTTTTGCTCGGTTTCTACCTGCTGGGGAATGCCTTGGAGCACCCGGTCGATGCGCAGGCCGCTACGGTCCTGGCGGCAGCGTTCGGCACCACAGTGGCGGCCATCCTGTTCTACTACCTTCTGAAGCCGCGCCGCTCGAAGCATGCGCACGCGCGGATTGTCAGGATCAGGCGCGCGGGATAGCGGAAAAATAACGCTCGTCGAGGATTTTCCGGTGGTGCAGTTCATGCCCGGCGATGATGAACGCCAGCGCCCGCACGGTCACTTCATTTTTGTTGGCCGTGCCGCGGCGGAGCCATGCGTCATCGCTGAGCGAACGGAACAACGCCAGGCTGGCACCGCGCACTTCGGCGAATTCTTCTACCAGGCTCGCGAGCGTGCGCTCGTTGAAACCGGCGCTGCGAACGTAGTCGTCCTGCTCGAAGCCTTCCATGGGCGTTTTGTCGCCGCGCGCGACGCGCAGCGCCCTGTAGGCGAAGATACGCTCCGAATCGGAGACGTGGCCGAGCGCTTCCTTCACCGTCCACTTGTCGGCCGCGTAGCGGAAATTGCCATCCCGCTCGCTTCGCCCCGCGAATAGTTGCATGGTCTGCACGCGCTGGGCTTCGAGGGCGCTCACAACATCCGTTCCAGGAAAGAGTCCAATATACTTTTCGTAGACAGAGGCGTACTCCCCGGTTTCCGGCCTGGCCAGTTTCATATTGCTTCTCCCCGAGCGCAGTATACCGTGACAGCCTGCGGCGGTGGGCTGCTTTTGGGATCGCCATCCATGGGATTCGATTCCAAAGTGGCTCCAGAACATCGTGGCACGGCAGATTTTTACGAGCGGCGGCGCAACTTGCAGCAGCTTCGTTTTCATTTCATCATAGGGCTCGGTCTCGCACGGGTGTGGGCGCGTTTTTCGCGCGCGCTTCGAGCGGCGTCTTAACTTCGCCAAAACGCAAAGGCTGGCCAGAACATGAGCACGGCGGAAAATCTCAAGATACGAGTCGCTTTCCAAGGCGAACCTGGCGCCTTCAGCGAGGAAGCCGCTGTTCAATTGCTGGGCGAAGGAATTACGACGGTTCCGCGCCCGACGTTCGACGCCGCTTTCCGTGCGATAGACGAAGGCCTAGCCGACGCCCTCCTGGCACCGGTGGAAAACACTCTGGCAGGCTCGGTCGTCCGCGTATACGACCTCCTCCTCGGCAGCAATCTTGGCATCGTTGCCGAAACCATTCTGCCCATCGAACATTATCTGATCGGTTGTCCCGGCTCTTCACTTGGAGCCATTCTTTCCGTCGCTTCTCATCCGATGGCTCTTGCGCAATGCGAGAGTTTCTTCCTGGCGCACCCAAACTTTAAGCGCCTTCCCGTTGAAGATACGGCGGGAAGTGTCCGCGAAGTTGTTGGGCGCGGAGATCCATCGGCAGCGGCGATCGCAGGGCGGCGCGCCGCTGAACACTATGGGGGCGTAATTCTTGCGACGGACATTCAGGACAACGCCGAAAATTTCACGCGCTTTCTTTTGCTCATTCCCGTTCCAGGCAAGGAGCAAGCCCGAGTTGACACGGCGAATGCAGCGCGGGGAACGTCGGCCGCGGTGACCGATCTAATGGCTGAGCTGCAGTTTCGCCAAACGGAACTGTCACCAACTCCCCGGATGTTGAAGATGTCGCTCGCGCTTCGCCTTGCTCATCGTCCCGGCGCTTTGCTGGCCGCTCTCGAACCTTTCGCACGGTATCAGGTGAACCTGCTGAAAATCGAAAGCCGCCCAATTCATGGCCAGCCTTGGGAGTATCGATTTTTTATCGACATTGAGGCGGAGCGCCCGGAGGGCCTCGAGGCTGCTCTCATAGAAGTCCGCAAAGCGACCAGCGAGGTACGCGGCCTCGGAATCTACCTTGGCGCGCGTGACTCGCTGGGCGGCCATCGGTGAACGCGCCAAAGGAAAGGGCCGGCAACTTCGCCGGCCCTTCTGAACGTAGACCTTTACCCTCTTAATTCTTCAGCTCGTTACTTTTGCTGGTTACTTTTGCTGGTTACTTCGGCCTTAGCAGTAGCTGCATTCCGCGTCGCCCATGCCGCCGCCTGTCATGTCGTCCTTGATTCGCCGCAGACGCTGTCCAAGCCGCTCGGCAAGCTGGTGCCGCGCGCGCCAGAGACGCGCTTTCAAGGTGTTCTCGGTGACTCCAAGTTTCTTCGCTGCCTCGCCGGTCGAATAGCCCTCCACTTCACGCAATACAAACGCGGTGCGCAGGAGCGGTGAAAGCTCATGCAGATTTTCGCTGATGATTTCCCGCAATTCCGTTCCTGCAAAAACCTGCTCCGGATTCGGCCCTTCGGCTGCGAAACGCTCGGCAATCGGCAACTCGTCCTCACGTGGCGGTTCATCCAGCGAAACCGCGGGACGCGCCTTGGCACTGCGACGCCGCATCAGCGCGGCATTGATCACGATACGCGTCAGCCACGTTGAAAACTGCGAACGCCCTTCAAAGCGCTTCATGTTGCGGTAGGCGGAAAGCAGCCCGTCCTGCAAGGCATCTTCCGCGTCCTCGGTGTTCCCCAGGACGCGCAGCGCCGTCTGAAACAACGGCCGTTGATACCGGCGGAATAGGGTTTCCACCGCTTGCGAATCGCCTTTCTGCCCAGCGCGGATCAGCTTCTCCTCGCTGAGCTGTGGTGCGATTGCCACTTGTGTTGCTGCTGTCGCTTGCGTTGCCATCGTCCCCCCTTGATTACAAAAAACTTTTTGTTCCCTTTCCGGCGAATGCAGGCACACCCGCGCGCATTAGTGCACCGGAACTCCTCCGGTAGGCGCTTTCGGTTTCTTCATCAGCAATAAAACCGGAATAACCGCGAGAAAAACCACGCCCAGCATCTTGAAGTTGTCGACGAAGGCGAGCATCGCCGACTGGTTCTGCACTACGTGGTAGACCATACCCTTCGCCTGCTGGGCCGCATGCGAAGAGTTTGACCCGTAAGAGATTAGACGCGCCGTGTTGCCGTTGGTCATCGTCGACAGCGCGGGATTCATATTATTCACGGTCTCAATCAGCCGCAATTGGTGCGCTTGCGTTCTCCGTTCGAGCATCGTGGTCACCGTGGCGATGCCCACACTGGCTCCGACATTTCGCGCGAGATTGATGATCCCCGTGCCCATGTTGGTCTTTTCTTTTGGCACATACGCAAACGCCGCGACGTTGATCGGGATGAACAAAAACGCCAGCCCGAAGCTCTGGAGCATGCGCGCCCGCACTGCATGGCTGTAATCGAGCTGCAAATCCCACCCAGCCATCCAGAACAGAGCAATGGAGGACACCAGACAGCCAAAAGCGACGAGAATTCGCGTGTCCAGCTTCGAGACCAGGATTCCGACGACGGGCATCATCAACATAATCACCGCGCCGCCCGGGGACAGCGCCATCCCAGCAAGCTCGGCCGTGTAGCCCAGCATCTCCTGCAAGAACTGTGGAATCAGCACGGTGCTCGAATAGAGCACGAAGCCCAGGAAAAACATCGCCACCGTGGATATCGCGAAGTTGCGGTCTTTGAGCATCTTCAAATCAACAACCGGCTCTTTCTGCCGAAGCTCCCAAATGATTCCCGCGGCGATTCCGATCAGCATCAGGACGAAGAAAACGCGGATAAAGCCTGATGCCAGCCAGTCATCGCGCTGTCCTTTGTCTAGAATGATCTGCATGCTTCCCAGTCCGAGACTGATTAACCCGATTCCGATGTAATCGATCCGGAATCCGCTCTTGACGCTTGCCCGCTTCATGTGTGGCGGATCGGAAACCAAAAACGACGTCAGCATCAAGGAAATGATTCCGACCGGCACGTTGATGTAAAAAATCCAGCGCCAGGAAAAATTGTCGGTAATCCATCCACCCAGCCAAGGCCCGATCGTTGGCGCCACCACAACCGCGATTCCGTAAACCGCGAATGCCATACCTCGTTTTGACAGGGGGAACGTGTCGTTCAGAATGGCCTGCTCGCTGGGCTGCAATCCGCCGCCCCCCACACCTTGCAGAACCCGGAAAAGCACCAGCACGCCGAGGCTCGGCGCCAGCCCGCACAAAAACGAACTGACCGTGAAAATCGCCACGCAAGTCATGTAAAAACGCTTCCGCCCGATCAGCCCCGAAAACCATCCGGAAAGCGGCAGCACGATCGCGTTTGAAACCAAATACGAAGTAAGCACCCAGGTGGATTCATCCGCGCCGGCCGAAAGATTCCCCGAAATGTGCGGCAGCGCCACGTTGGCGATGGAGGTGTCCAGCACTTCCATAAACGTCGCCAAGGTCACCGTCACGGCAATTACCCAGGGGTTGATCGACCCGTCTGCCGTTCTCAATTTGGCGAGTAGTCTGTTCCGCATGATCCGTCCAACTCTTGCTGTGCAACCTCTACCAACTACTACGTTGAACTGCGCCAAATCTTTTCTTTATTCCAGCCTGTCGCCAATTTTTTCGCGAACAATCCTGCCGCCCTACTTCGTAATCACCGTCGCATCCACATTCATCCCAGGCCGCAGCACGTACGTGCCAACTGAATCCTTATCGAGGACGATTTTCACGGGAATGCGCTGCACGACCTTCACGTAATTCCCGGTGGCATTTTCCGGCGGCAGCAGGCTCAGCACGGCACCCGTCGCTCCAGCGATGGAATCGACGTGCCCTTTGAAAGTGCGTCCGTAGGTGTCCACTTTGACTTCCGCTTCTTGCCCAGCCTTCATGTTTTTCAGCTGCGTTTCTTTGAAGTTTGCCGTGACCCAAACACCCTGCAGCGGCACCACGACCAGCAATCCCTGTCCCGCTTGCACAATCTGCCCCGGCTCGACCTGCTTGTGCGTGGCCACGCCGTCAATTGGGGCAACCACGTTCGTATAGCTCACATTGAGCTGCGCCGCATCGAGCGCCGCTCGCGCTTGCGCCACTTTCGCGACCTTTGCTTCCGCGTCTGCAGTGCGCATCCCTACCTGCTTCGTGTCCGCCTTCGCGCTCTCGACCATCGCTTGCATTTGTAGAACCCGCGCCTTGGCCGCATCGAGCTGCGCCTTTACGACTTCGACATTGCGCTGCGCTTGTGACAATTTTTCCTGGTCGGCCTTCAAGGCGCTCGCCGTCGCGTCCGCATTGGCCTTCGCTGCGTCCCACTGTTGCTGCGAGATTTCGCCTTTTTGCACAAGGGGTGTGTAACGCGCCAAATCCGCTTTCGCCAGCGCGGCGTTCGCAATGCTCTTGTCCACGTTGGCCTTCGCGAATGCCAAATCCGCCGTTTGCGCTTGCTCGTAGGTTGCTTGCGCCCGCGCCAGATCCGCCTGTGCGCCCAACAGCTGAGCGTCCGCGCTGGAGGTTCCGCTTGCCGTATTCTGGGCCGTTCGCGGCACGTCCACTCCGGCCGACTTGGCTTCGCTTTCCGCCAACGCTACCGCTGCCTTCGCCTGTTCCAGCGCCGCTTGGTAATCGCCGTCATCAATCTTCACCAGCGTTTGACCCGCTTTTACGGGCTGGTTGTCGTCCACCAGCACCTGGGCCACACGGCCGTAAATTTTCGAAGCAATGGGAGTGATGTGCCCGTCAACCTGAGCGTCGTCCGTACTTTCGCGGTCCCCGTAATAGAGAAAAAGTCCGGCGACCGCGGCGATCAGTACCACGCCGCCAACAATCGCAAGCCGCTGCATCTTCGGATTTGCCAGCCCTTTGGGTGCTTCTTTTTCGACTTCGACTGGCTCATTGATGAGCGGTCTTACCTTCGTAGCGTTTTCCAGCCCTACTTCGATTTCAATGCTCATGTCCCCTCACTTCGAGTAAATCTTTTCCATCTGTCCAATCGAGCGCGCATAGTCCGCTCGCGCCTGATTAAACCGATACAGCGCCGCAATCTGATTGTCGTTCGCGCGCGCCAACGAATCCTGCGCCTGAATCACTTCGATGTTGTTGGCCACCCCGGCCTTGAAGCGGTCCCGCGCCTGATCCACTTCCTCCTTCGAAAGTTGCACTCCCAGATTGGCCACTTGCACCTGGTTGCGCGCCGAATCGAGATTGATCAGCGCCGTCTTTACGTCCAGCGCGATTTGATTTCTCAAGTCGTCGCGCTGCTGCTCCAACTTTCGAATCTCAAGGTCCGCCTTCACGATTTCCGCGTGGATTCGCCCGCCAGTAAAAATCGGGACGCTCACGTTCGCGCCATAATTGTAAGTCGGGATGCCCGATGTTCCTGAAGCGCCTTCGTAGGCCCAGTTCCCGTTAAAATCCAGCTTCGGAAGCCGCGATTCCTGCGACGCTTTCTTTTCCAGACCAGCCGATTTGATCTGTTCCTGAAGCGACTTCCATTCTTGCCGCTCCTTTAGCGCCGAATCGATGCTCCAGATAACGTCCGGTTGCGGTGTATCGAAAAAACCCAGCGAGTCGGCCAATTCGATGCTCTGGCGCGGGTCAAGATTCAGCAACCGGCTCAACCCGTAGAGCGAAGTCTCCCTGTCATCTTCTGCCTGGAGCAGCGTCTGTTTTTCATTCTGCAGCTCCACGTTCGCTCGCAGCGTGTCGATTCCCGTGCCAACGCCTTCCTTCTGCAGGTCCGCGGCCTGGTCATACAGCGCCTGCGCCAGCTCGACTCGCGATTGAGACGCCTGCACGCTCGCCACAGCGCGCAGTGTTCCGATGTATTGCGACACCACCAGCAGAATCACCTGCTCGCGCGCCGAAAGACTGTCGGCTTTGCTGGCGTTAGCCGTCTCGCGCGCCGCCTGATACCGCCGGAATAGAGTCAAATCAAAGACCGGTGCGCTAAAGGTTGGTCCGGCGGAGAAAACCTGGAACGGACCGATATGTTCGGAGAAACCCGGGATTGGCTTGCCAAGAAACGCAGCGAGGTTGATTCGCTCCACGTTGTCGGAAACACTCAAGCTACCCTGTGGCAGCAGTGCCGCCCGCGCTGTGTTCCTGTCCTGAACACTTTCCGCCGCCGTCAAAACTGCGATCTGCGCTGTCGTGTTCTGTTTCAGCGCCAAGCTCACCGCTTGATCGAGCGTCAATCGCAGAACTCCCGTCGGTGCATTCGCGGGCAAATCGCTTGGCTTCGTGGTCCCTTGCGCGCACAAAGCCGCTGGCGTCACCAGCAGGCTGAAAAACGCCAAATAAAAAATAATGTGCGAACCCTTTTTCCGGCCGCCGCACCCCGTTTTATGTGTTCCTTCCGGCCCGGCAATTTCCTCGACGATCGCCTGGTTGAGGCATCCTTCGGCAATCAACTTTCCGCCCTGCTGATGGATTTCCTTCAGCAACGCTTTGCCTGCCGCATCGATGAAGCTAACCCCGCACAGATCCACGCTGAATTTTTCCTCCGCCGTTCGCTCGCGCCAGCACTGCTCCAAAGCCGCCACCCAAGGGCCAGCCAGCTTTCCCTCTACACTCAGGGTGGTCTTACCACGCTTCTTTTCCGTTGTGATTCTAAGCATCGTGACCGTCCTGCTGGCCGTTACACTTGCATGACGCTCTCCATTTGATGATTGGCCTCGTTAACGAATAACCTGTTCATTTTCAAAGTTTTGCATCACGCATGCCCGAAAGTGAGGTGGAACATGAGTGCCCTCATATGGGCAATTGACCATTCAGAGACAAAACGCGAAGCCCATATACGGTCATTCGTCCATGGACTCTTTTCAGGCGGTCCGTAGCCCCTCCATCTGGTCCTACGAACAACTCGCGAAAAAAGTTACACCGCTCGTTTAATGAACAGTGTTAATCTCCGGCCAAAAAAAATTTCTCTACGCTTCCAGCCCCGCCACCAGCGTATCTACCGTGGAATGAATCACTTTCTCCCGCCCGACCCAGGGAAAATCACGGTCGGTAATCAATAGGGATGTGATTCCATGCACGCCCGCCCATAGCGTCTGGGCTGCCAGCTCCACATTCAAGGGCGGCATCTTTCCGGCTTGGACGCAATCTTCCAGACCGCGCGTCAGGAAAGCATAAGCTTGCATCCCCGGCGAATCTTCCTGGTGCATCTTTTTTTCGTCGAAGTCTTCCGGCAGAACCATCATGAATGTCGCCCTGTAATGATGCGGGTTTTCGAGCCCAAAGTGTATGTAGGTCAGCAGTCCGCGGCGAAGCCGCTCGACGGGATCGCCGGGCTGCTCCATGATTTTGCTCAGCCGCTGCACCAGCCGTCCAAACATTTCCTTACAAAGCTGTTCCAGCAGCTCGCCCTTGTCTTTGAAGTAGAGGTAAATCGTCGTCGGAGAGTATTCGATCTTGTCCGCAATCCTGCGCATGGACACATTTTCGTAGCCATCTCGCACAAAGAGCTCGCTGGCGGCATCCAGGATCTCCTGCCGCAAAAATTTCTTTTGCCGCTCTTTGCGCTCTTTTACGCCCACGATTTCGGTAAGCTCATTAACTTAACACTGTTAAGTGTGCTCTACAACCCGCGGAGTGTCAAGTCCAGCATTCCATCCAGCCCGGCATGGCGCAGCGCGGCCTGCCCACGCATCACCTCCCTAGTGTTTGACGGCAATCGCCTGCAGCTCGAAATGCCCGCCGCGCAGAAGCGACGCCGCCCCGATAAATTCCCGCGCCGGATAGTCTTTCGTTGTGAAGTAAGACTTATAGATGGGATTGAATTTGTCGAAAAGCGTTAAGTCGGTGCACGCAATTTGAACGTATACGAGGTCATCCATGGTCATCCCCGCTTGCGTGAGGGTTCCTTTCAAGCTGTCCAGCATCAGCTTGATCTCCTCCTCGATCGCTGCCGGCGGCTGACCGGTCTTCGGATCCAATCCGATTCTCCCCGCAAGATAGAGCGTATTCCCGGCGAGTATCCCGTCGCTGAAAGGGGCCTGCACCGTTTTGTCGGGAGAATTGAAGACCTTCCTCGCGCTTTGCGGCGTGGGCTGCGAAAATGCTCCGTTCACGCTGACGATTCCCGCCACCACCATAGCAACAACAAGAAAGCTTACGCGACGATTCATGCCGTGCCTCCATTGAAATTTCTTTGCTACCGTGAACTCCGCCGGATTCCGGCGCGCGAGTGTAGCTCGCCAGCTCACCATCTCGCAAGCCACCCGTTAGAACAGGCTTCAGCATGTGTCAACCGCCCCGAAAAGCGAACGAAATGTGCGAGCTAAGCCGTCCGCGGGTGCTAATATGCCGCTTCTTCTCGGAGGTTCCAAAATGTTGAGTCCATTCATCTGGCGCTGTCTGCTGCCAACGGCAGCGATTCTTTGCCTTTCCACGCCCCTCACAGCACAAAACGACCTCGATCAACGCATCAACCAGGAAGCTCCCGCTCTCCTCGCCACTTATAAACATCTCCACGAAAATCCCGAACTCTCCACACAAGAGAAGGAAACTTCCGCGCTCATTGCCAGCGAACTAAGAAGGCTCGGCTACGAAGTCACCGACCATTTCGGCCAGTATGCTGAACCGAATTTGGTTGCCTACGGTGTCGTCGCGCTCCTGAAAAACGGTCCTGGGCCCACTGTTTACGTCCGCACGGACATGGACGCCTTGCCGATCATTGAAAGCACCGGCCTGCCCTACGCTAGCCATGTAAAAGTAAAACGCGAAGGAGGCGCTGAAGTCGGCGTGATGCACGCCTGCGGCCACGATCTGCACATGACGGTCTTTCTCGGCACCGCGAGCATGCTCGCACAGCTCAAAGATCGCTGGAGCGGTACTGTCGTTTTGATCGGCCAGCCAGCGGAAGAAACGGTCGGCGGCGCCGAAGCCATGCTCGACGCGGGCCTCTACGCGAAATTTCCCAAACCGGACTATGTTCTCGCGCTCCATGATTCCTCCGCCGTCCCCGCCGGAAAAGTTTCCTGGCATGCGGGACCGCTGCTCGCTGGCGCCGATTCGGTGGATATCACCGTGCGTGGCTATGGAGGCCACGGCGCCGCCCCGCAAGCGACAAAAGATCCCATCGTTATCGCCTCGGAGATCGTCGTAGCGTTGCAAACCATCGTCAGCCGCGAAATGGATCCTCAACTTCCAACGGTAGTTACCGTCGGTTCCTTCCACGCCGGCACAAAGCACAACATCATTCCCGACGACGCTCATTTGCAGCTCACCGTGCGAACCATGAATCCGCAACAGCGAGAAAAAGTTCTCGCGGCCATCGCGCGCATCAGCAACGGCATCGCCGCCGCCGCTGGCGTACCTGCCGAGCGCGCCCCCCTCATCGAAGTCGCAAAAGACCACGTCCCGGCCACCATCAACGATGTTGCACTCACGAATCGCGTAGGCGCGTCTCTCGAACTTGCCCTCGGAAAAGAAAATGTCCTGCCTGGCGAACCCATCATGGCCAGCGAAGACTTCAGCCTGTTCGCCCTGAAAGATCCCAAGCCTCCGATCAGCATGTTTTGGCTAGGTGCCGCCGATCCCTTAAAGCTAAAAGACGCCCAGGAGAAGGGCACGCGGCTCCCAGGCCCGCACTCCAGCGAATTTGCACCCGTCCCCGACCCTGCCATTCGAACGGGAGTAAAAGCCATGACCTGCGCTGTCATGGACCTGTTGAAGAAATAATCTTGCGAAGCCCATTCCACTCAAATCGTGCGCCCTCTCCTGCTCGCGGTTCGTTCCGAGGAGCACAGAACCAGGCTAGAACGAGATCAGCCCAATTCGAATGAAGTACAGCGAAGTAATCCCTACAGCGGCCCAAAGCAGAATGCCCTGCAGCAGCGGCCGCCAGCCAACTTCCTTCAACGTGGCGCGCGAAATCCCCGTCCCAATCAAAAATAGTGTCGCGACAAGCCCCCATCGGCCGCCCGCGAAAATCATCGGCGACCCGCGCTGAATCCAGGGAACGTATGTATTCAAAACCGCCGCGAGGCAAAAAAACAAGATGAACCACGGAATATAAATGCTCGACTTGTCGCCGCTCGTCGTTCTGTTCTTTCGGATGGCCGCCGTAGCCAAAGCCAGCGGAACGATCCACAACGCGCGGGCAAGTTTCACGGTAGCTCCTATGACCAGCGCTTCCTGGCCGTATTTTGCGGCAGCCCCTACGACGGAACTCGTATCGTGAATCGCGAGCGCCGCCCACAAACCGAATTGCGATTGGGAAAGATGCAGCGCTCCTCCAATCGGCGGAAACAAAAGCAGCGCCACGGAGTTCAAAATAAAAACCGTGCCAAGCGAAACTGCCATTTCTTCGTCGTCAGCCCGCAGGATTGGGCCAATCGCCGCAATCGCGCTGCCGCCACAGATGGCTGTGCCAGCGGTAATCAAGAACGAAGAGTTGCCGCGCACCTGCAACATTTTTCCCAGGCCAAAGCCCGCCAGCAGCGCAAACGAAATTCCCAGAGCCGTATAAACAAATCCGCTCCGGCCGGCCTTGAGCACTTGCTGCAGATTCATCCCGAAGCCAAGCGCCACGACGCACACCTGCAAAAGGATTCTGGCAAGGCTTCGCGTGGCCTCTGGGTATGGATGCGTGAAGCACAATCCAAAGACAATTCCAACCGCAAGCGCCACCGGAGGGGAAAGCAGCCCCGTAAGCGAAAACACGAGCGCGAGAATGAAAATGATTTTTGAGAGCAAAGACATCGGCGGTCGAGAGTATCAGCCCATCCGTAAAAAGAGCCAGTTGGGGAATAATTCGAAATAACCTTTATTCAGGCTGTTCAGTTGGCTTCTCCGGGGCAGCCGGCAGCGGCTTTGGCGAATTGTCGGCCGGTGCAGTGACAGCAGGGGGAGTTGCAGTCTCCTCGATAATTTTCTCCGCGGCCGCTTTGCTGACCGCGCACGCGGAATCCCAGATACGGCATTGCGCCAGTGTAAACTTGCAGCCGCAAGTGCAGCCTTGGGCGTTGAACCGATGCAGCACCGCATTTCTCTGCTCGGGCGTTAACTTGGAGAGATCCACACCAGGGAGTTCCGTCGCTCGATCCGCGTGCTTAAGAAAAACTTCGCCTTTGTCCTCAAAGGTTTCGACTCGAGCCATAATGGGCATCCCAAGCAGCGCGCGAATCTCCGTCTCGTAAATGGCGGGATTCCACAAACCGACATGTTTTTGCACCACATGGCCTTCCAAATCCAAAAGAAACATGGTGGGCAGCGCCGCTATCCCGCCGTACAGCATTCGCACTTCGTTCGATGTCATTGCTACCGGATAATTGATCCCCGTCTCTTGAACGTACTTCTGAATTTCATCCGCGTCATCGTCATCCACATTCATCCCGATGATTTGCAGTCGGTCCTTGTATCTCTCTTGCAGTGCGATGAGGTCAGCGACCTCTGCCCGGCAAGGTCCACACCAGGTAGCCCAGAAATTCAACAGAATGACTTTGCCGCGAAGAGGTTCCAGCGCCAGTGGTTTGCCGTCCAGCGTAGTGAGCTTGAAATCCGGCGCGAGATCAGGATTGTGCACAAACCGAATGACGGGCTGATTGTCCAGCTGAGCGCTGCCCGTCGCCGCCGCGAACAAAAGCAGCGCTGAGGTAAAGAAATAGCGAAGAGCAAAGCCCGAGGTTCGATACGTGAATCGCATAGCGTCCCCCATAGAAGACCATACTGCGCGAGCTTCGCCAAGTGGGCCCGGGGAGCCGCTTTCCCGCTCCAGCAAGTCTCTTGGAGTATATGTTTTTTATCCGCCACTAAGGCCAAAGGATGCATACGAATGAGCATTTGGTGAATCCAATACTCTATGAAGATACGCTCAGGGTTGGTTGGCTTTATAACCGTCATTCAGGCGGTACTTTTTGCAGCGCACTTTCTGATTTATGAAACGTGGACGTTTTCGAATTCAGTGAGTGGCGTGGCCGCCCCGCTTTGGCTGAAGTTGACGCTCGGCGCCCTCTCGATCAGCTTTCTGCTCGCTTCACTTTTGGCGTTTCGTTACACCGGCGCTCTGTTACGGATGTTTTACCGCGTTGCGGCGATCTGGCTTGGTCTGCTGAGTTTTCTTTCTCTCGCCGCCGCTGCTGCCTGGATTGTTTTCGGAGCCGCATCGCTTTCTGGACTCGCGTTGAATTTCCACCGTCTCGTGGAAGTCTTATTCGCATTCGGCCTTGCCGCCGGTCTGTACGGCGTCTTCAATGCGAGCTTTACCCGCATCACACGCATAACGGTCCGGTTGGCGAATCTTCCTGAGACCTGGCGCGGCCGAAAAGCAGCCCTGATCAGCGATATTCATCTCGGTCATGTTCGGAATCGCAGTTTCCTCCGCCGCATGGTTGCCAAAATCCTGAAAGAAGAGCCCCACGCGATTTTCATTGCTGGTGATTTGTATGACGGCACGGCCATTGACGCCCGGCGCGCTGCGGAGCCGCTGAGCAAGCTATCCGCGCCGCACGGGGTCTATTTTGTCGCGGGTAACCATGAACAATTCGGCGACGATTCGAAATATCTGCATGCCGTCTCCTCGGCAGGCGTCCGCGTCCTGAGCAACGAAAAGGTGGAAGCAGACGGCCTTCAAATTATCGGCGTGCCTTACAGGCACGCGACGCAAGACACCCACTTCGCCTCAGTTCTCGAAGGCATCGGCGTCGATCGCGATCGCGCCAGCATCTTGCTGGTGCATGCGCCTGATCATCCGCAAGTTGCCGAAGCCGCCGGCGTTTCGCTCCAGCTCTCTGGTCACACTCACGTCGGACAATTCATTCCTTGGAGTTGGATGGCCCGCCGCATCTACCGCCAGTTTGTCTATGGCCTCAGCCGCATCGGCAAGATGCAGGTTTTCACTTCCAGCGGCGCGGGAACCTGGGGCCCGCCGCTGCGCCTGGGCTCCAATCCCGAAATTGTCATGCTCCAGTTCGAGTGAGCCCGCTAAGACTTTCTTCGTCTAAAAAGAAAAGCGCAGCAAAGACAATCCCTGCCGCGGAAGTGTGAATTGCACATGCGCGGAGCCATGGTCTATCTGGAACCATACCGGTGAACCGAAAAGCTGCAACTGCCCCGCCGATTCCAGCTCTTCATATGGATGCGCCGAAGGGCTTTGCGGCGCTCCCATCTCTTTCCACGCGGTAAATGCGTTGCTATGCGTGGCATCGATTCGAAAATGTTCGAGCAAAGCTTGCTTGGCGCTTGCGGGCAAACCGTCCACGGAGAGCTCGATATTTGCCGGCGCAGCCGCAATATCTTCATCGTGGTAGTTCCACACCAGCATTTCGATTTCATGCTCTTTGCGTGTGGCCATGACGTTGATATCCGGCCGCCCACGAACGCCAGCTTCGACAATTTCGCCTACCGGAATCCCACCGGAGCTCACCGCTTTCACGCGATCGACGCCAAGCAATCCAAACATCCGAAATGCATTCAGAACCGGCTTATCCAGGCCGTTGCTAGCCAGCTCGCGGTAGCCTTCAAAGTAAGGCTGGTCTTCGAATTCAAACGACCACGTGACCGCCCCGGCGAAGTTGATCTTCTCCTGCCGAACCATCTCATAAATTGCATGGAAAACTTCCACCGTGTAGGCCGCGAAAAGCTCTCCGTTGCGGTAAGAATTCTGGGGATGCGTCTTTGCCGTACAACCGGCGCAGCCCTCTGGATCCGATTCGCCCAGAACGATCGGCGTGTTTCGCCACTCAGGAAACGACGACACGATTTTGAAGCCCGTCTCGATCACCGCGAGCTGGTGCGCAATTCCCATCTCCACGTGACCCGTTTCCCACTTCGGATCGCCCTTGGGATGAAAGCTGATGAACGCCAGTGGCGCGCCAGTTTTCCCGTTTGCGAAGTTCCGCTCATGTGCGCAATGCGCCAGAAACGCGCGCAAAAATTCAGCGCCTTTGGGACCGGGCCCCGTACTGTCCGGCCCGCCGACACGCGCGTCCGGCAAAGCCCTCAAAATTGCATCCGCGCTGAAATCGTATAGCTTGAAATATTCCTCCCGCGTTCCCGACCAGTATGGAATGTCTGGCTCATTCCAGATTTCCCACATCCATGTCTCTACTTCGTCAACTCCATAGCGGTCGCGCAGGTGCGCTGCAAAACGAAAGACCAGCTCAGCCCACTTTGCATAATCCTTTGGCGGATAAGTCCAGCCCGTGTAGATGGAGCCTTGCGGAAAATTGTGGCGATAAGGTGATGGATGAGTCGAGAGCGCTTCCGGCATGAATCCGACTTGGACGAGCGGTTTGATGCCCAGCGCGTGATACGTGTCAAAAATGCGATCGAGTATCTCCCAACTGTAAATCGCATTTCCCTGCGCGTCCTCGGTGTAAACGTTGGTCGAGCCCCACTTCAGCGAGGCCGATCCGTCCCCGGAAGTAAGCAGATTGTGAACGCGAATATGCACGGGGACCGGGCTGAGCGCGGCGAGTTCACGCAGTAGCTTTTGCCCATTGGCCGCATACGTATAGTTGGGCTCGTCGTAGCCAAACCAATTCCAGATCGGCGGAAGAGTCCCGTCGGTCTGATCTGCGTGCACTTTCATTGTGACGTTGTTCGCAGACTGCGAAGGCTGCTGGCCAAAGCAAAGAGCTGCGCCAGGAATTAGGCAGAAGAGAAGCAGAGATGCCTGAAGGAGCCTTGGCGTGAAGGCGGTGTAAAGGTCGATCAGAGGACAAAGTGAATGGCCACTGGAAATGGTTTTGCGCACGCGGTAAATCTTAACTGAAATGTTGCGCGTGTGGAATTTCCGTGGCCCCAGTCTAAACCGGCCGCCGAATATTCAGTTTTCGCATACGTGCCTGCAGCGTTGTTCGCTTCATCCCCAGCAGTCCCGCCGCGCCTTGGGGGCCAGCGATCCTCCACTCCGTCTGTCGCAGCGCGCGCAATATGTGCTGGCGCTCGGCTTCCTCCAGCGTCGCGATCGAGCCGTTCGACACACTATCCGGAGCCGCCGAGGCCGGCGAAAACGAAGCAGAAGAATCCCCGCCCGCAAGCGAAATCCCCGCGAGATTCGCGCCATCGTTCGCTTTCAGCTCACTAACCGGCACGCGCAGTTCCTTGCCCTGGGAGAGCAGCACCGCCCGCTCCAGGAAATTTTCAAGCTCGCGAATATTTCCCGGCCACGAATAGCTAGCGAGCGCTTCCATCGCTTCCGCGGGCACATAAGCCACGTCCTTGTTGAGCTGCCGGCTGAATTTCTGCACAAAGTAGCGCACCAGCAGCGGCACGTCTTCAGGCCGCTCCCGCAGCGGCGGAATGTGAATAGGGAAAACGTTCAGGCGGTAATAGAGGTCGCTGCGAAAAGATCGTTCCGCCACAAGTTTTGCCAGGTCGCCATTCGTCGCGGCGACGATACGCACATCGACTTTCTGCGTGCGGCTATTTCCCAGCCGCTCAAATTCCTGCTCCTGGAGCACGCGCAAAAGTTTGGGCTGCAGCTCCAGCGGCAGGTCGGCCACTTCATCCAAAAAAAGCGTTCCCTTGTCGGCGAGCTCGAATCGCCCGATTTTTTGCGTAATCGCCCCGGTAAACGCCCCGCGTTCGTGCCCGAACAATTCCGATTCCAGCAGCCCCCCCGGAATCGCCGCACAATTCACCTTTACAAATGTCCGTTGCCGTCGCGAACTAAGATTGTGAATCGCTCGCGCTATCAGTTCCTTGCCCGTCCCCGTTTCTCCTGTAATCAGCACGGCCGTTCCGGCTGGTGCGACAACTTCAACCTGCGCCAGCGCTCGCTTGAGTGCCGGACTATCCCCGACTATTTCTTCGAAATTGAATTCACTCCGTATTTCTTCTTCCAGATAAAGTTTTTCTTCCGCCAGTTTGTCTTTCAAAGCATCGATCTGCCGGAACGCCAGCGCGTTTTCCACCGCAATAGCAATCTGTGCCGAGACTTGTTGCAGCAGCTCCACGTCTTCCGGCCGGAACGCGTCATCGCGCCGACTGGCCAGGTTCAGCGTCCCAAACGTGCGCCCCTGGTTTGTCAACGGGATGCAGCACGCGGACTGCAATCCTTCCGTGCGAAGCGTGCGCACGATCTCCGTTTTGTACGCGTCCAAAGCGGCGCCGCTTACCACCAGCGGCTTCCCGCTCGCGATGGCTCGCCCCGCGGGAGAGTCGTCCGCGGGAACAATAGTCTCCGCTTTGAATATTTCCGGATTGCTCGGGAAATCCAGCGCATAAATCTTCAGCAGGCCTGTACCGGGCTCCACCAGCGCCAGGCTTGTGTAGTCATGATGAATCACACGCTCCAGCGACGTCACAATTCCCCGGAACACCTCCGAAAGCTCGCGCGTCGCCACGAGCACGTTGTTCACTTCCAGCAGCACCCGCAGCCGGTCTCTCTCAAGCGCCAGTTGCGTCTGATACGCTTGCGAAGCTTGGTAGTTCAGCGCGTTATCCACCGCCACCGCAACCTGGCTTCCCACCCGCTGCATGAATTGAAGTTCGGTATCCGTGATTGCCTGCGGAACGAGGCGCCCAAATCCCATCGCTCCTAGCCGGTGCTGCGCCGTTGTCAACGGCACCATCGCAAGCGACCGCACTCCCACTTCCCGCAGCCTCTGCAGGAATTCCGGGAATCGCCGTTCTTCTTCCGTGTCGGACACCACAAAGGGTTGCTGCGATTGCCACACCCACCCGGAAGGATGCCCGTCCATCGGCGATTCCGTTCCGGTGGCCTTTCCAGGTGTAGGCAGACGCGTTTCCAAAACGTGCAAGCGCATGACGTTGCGCTCTGCGTCATGAAGAACCAGTGTAAGGAAATCAAAATCCACTACGGAATGAAGCCGTTCGGCGAGGTCATGAAAAAGCGCGGCCAGATCGCGGTGCTGCGCAATCGACTCGGCCACTTCAAGCAAGGCTTCCAGTTGACGCCTCGAATGTTCCAGTGGCGATGCCGAGGTCACTTCTGTCGCGGAAATAGTTCCATCCGCCATAGAATTCAGAATAGCACCCGCCTCACCAGCGGCTCAACAGAAGTCCTGCGTTTCTCGAATCTTACCTCTTTCGCGCGTCTCCGCGGATGGAAGGCCCGATAAAAGCGGCGCAAGGTAAACTTATAGGACGGGCAAGATACGGGAGCAACGGACGGAAAGAGATGAAGAGACGATTGCAGGTGATGAAATTTGGAGGGACATCGGTCGGTGATGCTTCTTGCATGGCACGGACGGCACAGATCATCGCACAAGCCGCTCGCCAAAACGCCTGCGTCGCCGTAGTTTCCGCCATGAGCGGTGTTACGAATCGCCTCATTGAAGCGGCAAAGCGCGCCGGAGCCGGCGATGGAAGCCACGGCGCCGTGGTTCTCGATACACTTCGCAAGCAACATTCGGATGCGCTGCAGGCCCTCGTCAACGATGAATCCACCCGCAAATCGATCCTGAAACAGTTGGACGAAGCGTTCGCGGAAGGCCGCCGGCTGCTCGAAGGCACCGCCCTGCTGCGTGAACTGACGCCGCGCACTCTCGACGCGATTTCCAGCTTGGGCGAAAGGCTCTCCGCCCCTCTCGTTTCGGGGGCGTTACGAGAACTCGGTTTGCAAAGCGAAGCAGTCGAAGCAACGGAAGTAATCGTCACGGACGCATTCCACGGCGGCGCCGCGCCGCTGATGGATGCAACGCGCGCAGCGTGCCATGTCCGCCTGTGGCCTCTCCTCGATAAAGGAATCGTCCCGGTCGTGACTGGTTTTATGGGTGCGACCCCGGAAGGAATTCTCACCACCCTCGGCCGCGGCGGCTCCGATTATTCCGCAACAATTCTCGGCGCGGCGATGGACGCCGGTGAAGTAATCATCTGGACCGATGTAGACGGCGTTCTCACTGCGGATCCGCGCCTGGTTTCCGAAGCCCGTACGATTCCGGTCATTTCCTATCGCGAAGCCGCGGAACTCGCGTACTTTGGCGCAAAAGTGTTGCACCCAAAAACCCTGAATCCCGTTATGCAGGCCGCCATTCCCGTGTGGATCCGCAACAGCTTCGCACCTGAGCGTTCCGGCACAATGATTACTCCAAAAGGCCAAAGCATCGGAGGCGGGGTAAAAGCTCTAACAGCAATTCAGGACGTGGCGCTAATCAGCGTGGGCGGCCCCGGAATTGTAGGTTTGCCTGACGTCGTGGGCCGCACCTTTTCCACTACATCGGAAGTGCGGGCTAGCGTTCTGCTTATTTCTCAATCGTCCTCGCAAAACGATATCTGCTTTATCGTCTCCGCGGCCGATGCCCAGCGTACCGTCGAAGCACTGCGTAAGGAATTCGCGCAGGATCTCGCGCACGAAAAGGTAGAACACATCACCGTTGACACGAACATCGCTATCGTCGCCGTCGTGGGAGAAAATATGCGCGGCACGCCAGGAGTCGCGGGCCGCACCTTTAACGCGCTGGGGCGCGAAAACGTAAACCTTATCGCGATTGCGCAAGGCTCTTCCGAATCCAACATTTCCTTCGTCGTCGAAGAGAAAGCTATGAAGACCGCGTTGATCGCAACTCACCGCGAATTCAAGCTGGACGCGGCTGAACCGCGCTCCGCTGCCGGCAGTCCCGCCGCGACAAAATAGTCTGGCTGCGTTGCAGGCAGGTGCTGGCTGTTCCGCGGCTGGGCGATGTCGCCCGGGGCGGGAGCTAATCCCTGCGTTCCGGCTCTCCGTGCTGGTGTTCCCCAACCACTTGTTCTTCGCGAAGGGAAGTCGTGGACATTTCCGTAATGGCGCGCTGCGCGCTTCCGGGATCTTTCGTGAGTCCGTCAAGCGTTATCTTGGCGTGTTCATCCACGGCGCCGACTGCGGCCACCAGGCTCGAATAGAGAAACGCCTTGATGCCGGAGCGGAATTGCTCCGTGGACTGTTCCATCGTGCGGGCGACGTCATCTACAAGCACGCGCCGGCGCGATTCGCATGCAGCGCGATTTTCCGCATCCAGGGCAGTAAGCGCGGAACGCACGCGCTCGGTCGTTTCCGAGATCGCCAGATCAACCTGCACCTCGGCCTGGCGGCGAAATTCCTCAAGCGTGTGGGATGCCGCTCCGTGCATCAGGGCGCGCGACTCGGCCACCCTCGCATCCAGCTGCGCGGCAGCTTCCCGCGTGACCATCCGCGTGGATTCCATCACGCGAACGAGTTGCCGGTCAGAAATACGGTCCGCAGCCGCCTCGAACTGCTCGGTGGCCTGGCTCATCGTTTCGTCCAGCCGCCCGCGCGTTCGCGGCTCGATTTCATGCGTGGCCTTTTCTATGAACTTCTGTGTTTCGGCCAGATTGCGCTGTGTGTCGCCTGCCAGTTTTTCGAGGCGCTGCGCAATTTCGTCAGCCTGCGTGCGATACGCGTCGTTCTGTTCCTCCCATCGGCTTTGTACTTCGCCGAGCCGCAGCTCGAGGTGGCCCAGAATCTCCTCGCGGGACGCTCGCATCAGCGATTCCATGCGCTGCTCCGAAAATTCGTGCAGTTGCTGAATATTTCGCTCCCGGATTCCCTCGATGCGCGTCAGCGCGTTGCTGATGGCTTCGTCCAAATGATTGGCCAGCGCATTTTGTACGACTTTTTCAGCGGCCGACTGCAATTTGCCCTGCATTGCGGCGACCAGTTGGTCGATGGTGATGGCCACGCGCTCGGGTTTTGGGGCCGCCGTCTCTTTGGCCAGTTCCGCGCCATTCGCAGCGGGCGAGGGAGAAGGGAACGGAGTGACTTCGTTTACGCGGGTTTCGCTCGTGCCCGTTGCAAATGGAGCCGCTGGCGGTGCAGCAGAAAACGCGGGGGGCGGCATCGTCGCAGGTGGCGCGGGGGGTTCCATCGCGGGAGCTACTGCCGTGGCCATGCGGGCCGTCGAGGTGGTTACACCCAGCAGGCGATTCCAATCGGGCGGCGGCGCGGAAATATTCCAGATATTAGCCGGAGATTCCAGTTCAACGCCAACCTGGTAAAGTTCACGCGGGCTCGTGGGAGGGTGTATGGACTTCACAAACGCGCGAATTACCGGCGAAATGGTTTCGCCATCCGGCTGAAGAACGCGCAAGCCGACCGAGGCGCCAATCGGATATTCATGGCGCGAAGGATAGCGGCAGCCGTGCAGATTGAGGCTGACCGTGGACGTTTTTTCCTGAAAAGACAGCCCGGTCCTGGTCTGAGCCAGCACGACCAGCGGGACCTGGCGATCCAGACGCGTGCTGCGGCGTCCTTCCAGTCCAGAAAGAGAATGAAGATGCTCTGGGGGAGCAGCTAAGCTCACTTCAACCCTCCACGTATCCCATTGCAAAGCGTACCACCGTCGCCGCGCCCCGCAAAAGAAATGTTGCTGGGAGGTCAACTTCCCGGGCCCGAACCTGCCACCACAAACCTACCTGCTTGAGACAAACTCCCTTTCGACCTTGCGCTGAGGACACGTTAAGCTAATGGAGTTTCGTGGATGGCTTGGAGCCGTTAGAATGTTATTGCTGCAGCGAGACAGAGGATGATGTTTTTTCCTGCCTACCTGAGCGCCGGATGGAGCGATGTCGCCGGAGGTCGTGCTAAACTAGGTGGGCGTTAGGCCCGTAGCTCAGTTGGTTAGAGCGCGTCCTTGACACGGACGAGGTCTGCGGTTCGAGTCCGCACGGGCCTACCATTCTTCTTTCCGATCAGATTGCCCTCGTCAAAGAGCGTTTCAAATCCGCCTAAAACGTGAAAGACTGCCCCCCTGTTCGTGGAGTGAGTGAATACCGCCATGCCGATTGTGACCATCGATGAGGGACTGAAGGCGAACTGCCCGCGGGTGGCTTTGGCGTGCGTCGCGGCTGAGGTGGAGGCTGGGGCGACGCCGGAAGCGCTGGAGCACGAACTACGAGCTTGCGAAGAGAAGATTTTGAAGTTGCCAGAACCGAAGTCAGTGCTGGAGGCCCAGCCGATTGTGGCGACGCGAGCCGGGTATAAGGCGCTCGGCAAGGATCCGGCACGGTATCGCGGCTCGGCGGAGGCGTTGCTTCGGCGGGTAATCGCGGGGAAGGGATTACCGCGCATCAGTAATGTCGTAGACATCATTAATTTGGTGAGCGTAGAGAGCCGCCTCCCAATTGGGCTGTATGACCTGGCGCATGTACAGGGAGACATTGTCTTTCGAGTGGGGCGCGAGGGGGAAACGTATAAGGGAATCGGGAAATACGATCTAAATTTGGAAGGGCTGGCGGTGTTGAGCGATGCGGTGGGGCCGCATGGGAGTCCTACGAGCGACTCAGAGCGGACCATGGTGACGGCGGCTACGAAGCGTGTCCTTGCGATTCTCATTTCGTTCGGCGGTGCGCAGGGACTTATGGCTTTTGCGGAGAGAATGGCTGGGTTGTTACGAGAGCACGGGTCCGGGAAGAATTTGGCGATTACGATGGTGGAATGTAGTTAATGATAGGAATAGGACCCCTCACCCTGCTTTTCTCGTAAGCGTTCCTTCTAGAGGATGTTAAAGTCGTTTATTGGGATACAGATTCATAAGTGTTCATTCTACAGATACTTATCCGCTCCGGCCGAGATTTCAGCCTACCCGAAGCGGCCACAGGCAAAAAGAACAGCCAGGTAAAGAGCTGACTGCGCTATTGATGGAAAGACGTGGGGAGCAAACCTAGTGCGGCAAAGTAGTGATGGAACGCATGGACGCAGATTAATACAGGTGGGATCTGATGTCGCTTGTGATAACTTTGCCCCTTATTTCTTCTGTGGTACTCATTCGAATCGCCGGGAAAGCGAGTGTACGCGTTTGATGGGGTTGGAGATGGACGAAAAGTTGGCGTGGCAATAGCGGACCGGCCGTCCTCAACTCCTCCTTGGGGTAAAAAAAGGAAGACCCTGCGCTTGGGGTGGGCAGATTGCAGAGCCGTTGGGAAAAATTAGGGCTACCGATTTACGTCGCGCCTATTGTGTCTCATTACCTAGCCCTGCCGAGCGGGCCGACGGCTTATTGATACTGCAGGGGAACTGTCTGATTGGCGACAGGCGGAAAAGCCGCGCGTCTCGACCGGCGGAACCTGTTTAGACTAGGATGCACGTTGTGTAGAGTGGGCAGGCCCCGCCGGGAGAATTTCAATCATGGAAGAACAGCTTAGCCTGGAATTTTTGCGCGTTGTGGAGAATGGAGCCGTTGCGGCAGCGCGGACGATGGGATTTGGCGACCGTCATAAAGCGGACGAAGTGGCCGTGGAAGCGATGCGCAAGACGATGGACGCGGTGCAAATGGATGGGACGATCGTTATTGGCGAGGGTGAGCGCGATGAGGCGCCGATGCTGTATATCGGGGAAAAAGTGGGGCTGGCTACGCATGCGCCGAAGGCGCTTTTTCCCGAGGTGGATATTGCCGTGGATCCGTTGGAAGGGACGAACCTCTGCGCTACCGGAGCAGGCAATGCCATCGCGGTGCTGGCGGCAAGCGAGAGGGGCGGACTTTTGCATGCGCCGGATTTGTACATGGAAAAAATTGTTGTGGGGCCATCGTGCAAGGGGGCAGTCGATCTGGATGCTCCGGTTACGGACAATTTGAAGTCCATCGCAAAGCGGCTCGCCAGGGATGTGGAAGACCTTGTGATTATCGTGCTGGACCGACCGCGGCATGAAAAACTGATCGAGGAGATTCGGCGGGCTGGAGCGCGGATTCGGTTGATTGGCGACGGGGATTTGTCGGCTGGGATATCCGCGGCAGTGGTTGGAACGGGCGTGCATGCGGTGATGGGTATTGGCGGGGCTCCGGAAGGTGTGCTGACGGCAGCGGCTTTGCGGTGCTTGAATGGACAGATACTGGCGCGTCTAGTGATTGGGAAGCCGGAGGATCAAATTCGGCTGGAGAAGATGGGAGTTAAAGACCCAAAGCGGGTTTATGACACGGAAGATCTGGCGCCAGGCAAGAAGATGATCTTTGCGTGCACAGGGGTTACCGATGGAAACCTTTTGAAGGGCGTGCGGTTTTTTGGGGAGGGCGTGCGGACGTCGTCCATGATTTTGACGCTGGATGACCGGCAAGTTCGATTTGTGGATTCGGTACATCTGGATAAGAGGCCGGACGTGAAGGTGAGATTTAATTAGCTTTAGTGGCAGTTGCAAAGTTGAGAGCGGGAAGAAAAAGCAGGTCCCTCGCTTCGCTCGGGATGACACCCTGGGCGAGAGCGATGGTCGAGAAATACGGCACGTTGTTGAGACGATCCTTGTGGACACCAGTCCCTGCCGCGCTTGCATGAGCCGTGCGGCAAACATTTTTGGGCTGGACGGAAGAACAGGGACATTTTAGAGCACAGGTTGGAAGCTTTGGCGCTGGCGATGGGGGCAAATCTGCCAAACTAAGGGTAGGGCGAGTTGTGCCCGCTTGGGAGAGATTGTCCATGGCAGAAGAATCCGCATCCGGCAATTCGTCGAGTTCAAAATCCCTCCTGTGGATGATGATTGCTTTGTTTCTGGGCCTGGGCGGCCTTTTAGGCGGGGGCCTGTTCGTGGCGAACCGGGCGGTACGTTCTATGGGATTGTCGGCGGCAACCGCCAAAGAGACTTTGCGGACTCCGGGTGGAAGCTTCCGGCTGGAGAAGGAAACGGAAATAGGTCCGGGCCTGCCCGTTTACCCGCGGTCGTCTCTGGTTGTGCCGGATGATGAAACGGCGATGGCGGCGATCAAGGAAGCGCGGCGCGGTCTTAATATTTCGACCTACCATACGGGGGATACGCGGGATGCGGTGGACGGTTGGTTCGGCAAGCATTTAAGCCCGGAGTTCACGCGGCACGGCGCGGGGGAAAACCCGGCACCCGAGATTTTCACGAACGCGAATATTCCCGCGGAGGCCATCTCCTTCCTGGCGGAGCGCGACCAGATGATACGCGTTGTGGCGCTAACCGAGGATTCAGGAGGTACAAAGATTTCGCTGATCCGTTACGCTAAACCGGCCGTGGCCGCGGAACCGGGGGCGACCGCCGCTCCGTGATAGAGCGTGCGAGAGCGACATTTCTGGGGACAATTTCGAATTCTAAAATTGGATACAAGGGCAGATGCCGAGGCGCACAAAATGCACCTCGGCATTTTTTTGCAAGTAAGCAAACTGTGGTTAAGGCTGGTTTTTTGTCAGGGCCAGAAAAACGCTATCGCCTACAGCTACAGAGTGCGTGAACAAAGTGGCCGTATTGCCGCCTGCAAGAGCGACGTTGCTGGCGCTGCCGCTGATGGCTGGACCGGCTGGTTTCGTTGAAGAGCCCGAGGAATCGGCCGGTTGGAGCGAAATGCGGGTAGTAGCCGGGGTGCAATTTGAGGCGCCCAAGCAGGTGTCGCGAACAAATATCTGGCTATAGCCGCTGTTTGTCGTAGTGGCGGCGGATTTCTTCCCGGTTGGAGTTGCCGAGGCGGCCTGCGTTTGGGTGACAGCGAGGAAAGCTACGAAGCGCCCCGATGCACTTACGGACGGGAGGATGCCTTCTGTTCCACCAAGAGCTCCGTTGGGATCGGTGGAAATGAGCTGGGTCGAGGGACTGCAGGAGGGAGCGGCGCCGAAGCAGGTGTCGCGCAGATAAACCTGGCGTCCTGTACTCGAGGTCGTGGACTCAGCAACCAAGTTCGCCGCCGCTGAACTGAACGCGACATACCGCCCGTCGGAACTCATGGAAGGGGCATGACTATCGTCGCTGCCTGGCGTGCCATCGAGCGCGGCGGAAATGAGAAGGGTGCTCGGCTGACAGGAAGAGGCTGCGCCCTGACAGGTGTCGCGAGCGAAGATTTGGGAGTGACCGTTCTGCGAAGCGGCGTAGGCCACATAGCGACCATCCAGGCTAACGGCGGGTGTTTCCTGTTCTACCGAAGCGTTCGCTTGTGCTAATCCATTACCGGCAGAGATGGTAAAGGTCACGCCGTTGCTGGTACCGCCGCCGCCGTTTCCGCCGCAATTGACGCCGACAGTGCATCCAGCCGTCGGAGGCGCGGGGGGATTGTAAACGGTCACCGTCGCGCTGCCGGAATTGGCAAGCTCAGCAGCTGTGATCGTTGCCTGGATTTGCGTGGAAGTAATGTTTGTGACCGTGAGAGTCACCTGCGTTGCGGTATTCCAATTGACCTGCGAGCCGCCGGTGGGGTCTGTGGTCAAGAGAAAATTCGTCCCCGTAATTGTAATGGGCGTGCTTGCGCTGCCGGCTGTGGCTGTGTTGGGAGTGACGCTGGTAATCGTGGGAACCGGGTTGGGAGGAGGATTGACGAAGAAAGCCACGGGATTGGAAAGCCCGTTTTCACCCGTCCCGGAAAAGGGACTCTGCGTCTGCACGAAGTGCCTGCCTGGCTTGGTCAAGTCCGAGGCCGGAATAGTGCCGGTGATGCTGGTGGTGATGAGGTCTCCGGCGGAATCCGTCGTGGTCGTTGTGGGTATTTTATGCTGGTCCCAAGTGACATAGGTGTTCTGAACAAAGCCGCCGCCGCTCAACAAAATCGGCAAGTTGGGGCAGGTGACGGTCGCCGTCGAGACACAGGCGGTGATATTGGAAGGGGAAATAAAATAGATCTGAGCGCCGGTGTCGGATTGAAAAGTGTTGCCGTAATCATTGCAGCTTGTGGCGGCGAAAAGCGCCGCAAAAGCGACAGCAATGGCTGTCAAGGACCGCATCATCGAGACTCCTTCATAAGCAACTGGTTATCCCGCAGGGCGGGAGCAACCTATCTGGACAAACGGCGGGGAACCCCCCGGCGGCCAGCATGTTTTTCGGTGAGATGCGCAAATCGCGCAGCGCGTTGACCCCAGCGGTGCCGGGATAACGCAAACCTTGTCCGGCCCGTGCGGCGCACTCTAGAGCCGCAAGCCCTGTAAGAACGGGTCCGTTCAACCCTACCTGATTACCATTGTCCCTGAAGAAAGGTCAATGAGCAATTAGGAGGCGGAGGGAAGACGGAAGGACGGGGCAACCCTAACCTTTTCAATGGGTCCCGGGGGCGGCGACGCTTGCCTGGCCGGCAATCGCCGCCTTCAGAAGCTCCTGAAGATGCTTGCGGCACTCGGGGTCTTGAATGGAGAGAGCGGCTGCGGCGCGATAGCAGGCCAAGGCTTGCTCCTTGCGGGCGAGTTTTGCGAGTAAATCACCTTGCGCAAATAGGAAGAGCGGGTTGGTAGGGTATTTTTCGACGAGCGGGCCAAGGACGGCGAGGGCGCGTTCGTACTGCTGATCGTAACGGTGGAGATTCAAGGCCAAGTAGAAGCGCGCCTCGGATGGCGTCAGGACGCCTTCCTCCATGTCCTTTTCCAATTGGCGGATACCTTCCTGCTTGTTGCCGCCAGGAATGCCCATGAAGAAGCTGAGGACTTTGGCGATGGAGCTGAGGGTGTCGGCATAATAGTTGTAAAGGCCGAGTCCAAAGTCGGCGTCAACGAGTTCTGGGTCCAGCTGGATAGCGCGGAGAAACTGTTCGCGAGCACGGACTCCGGCGCGTGCGGTGGCGCGATTTTCGCCGCGAAGACCGTAAAGGCGTGCGGCCATCGCGTCGCCCATGCCAGCGTAAAAGTGCATTTCGGCGGTCTCATGGTTTTTGAGCTCGGCCAGGGCAAGCGTTGAGGCTCTTGCCGCCAGGTCGAAGTAGCGCTGATCATCGGCGAGTTTTGCGCGGTGGCGGGCGTCGACCATGCCGAACCGGAATTCCGCCGAGGTGCCCCAGAGTTTCCACCACAAGGCTTCGGCTTCCAACAAGTAGCCTATCGGATGGTTGGGCAGTTCGGTTTGGATGCGTTGCGCGTCAGCGGTGGCCGCGTCGAGATCGAAGGCGTAGATTTTGTCGGCGGCGGCGGAGGCCCCCGTTGGCAAATGGAGCTTTTGAGCGCTCGCGGGCTTTGCGAGGAAAGCAGCGGGCCAGCTTATGACGCACAGAAATATTGCGGCCCGACGTGGGACGCGGAAGAAGTTCATGCAGGCACCTGGCGAATATCCAGCAAAGCGTTTGCGCGCTGGAAGACCCTGCGCGCAAAGAGTTTAAGACGTTCGAGGGCCGTTGCAAACGGAAATGGCCCGGGCGCGTATGGAACAGGGCTAACAAATGCGCGTTAGCCCCTGCAAGGCGCATTTGCTATTCTCGGCGGCGTGATTCCCACGCGCGAAGAGCCGAAAGTGATCGATCCAGTTAAAGCTGCCAGCCCATCGGTGGAAAAAGCTTCGGGACTTGAGCGCGGCCTCGGGCTTAAAGAGGCCGTGGCGCTCAACATGATTGAGATCGTGGGCATCGGGCCGTTCGTGGTCACTTCGCTGGTGATCAAGGCAATGGGCGGTCCGCAGGCTCTGATCGCCTGGATTGCTGGAGCGGTGCTGGCGACGCTCGACGCATTTGTGTGGTCCGAGTTGGGCGCCGCCATGCCGCGGGCGGGTGGAACGTATGTTTTTTTGAGCGAGGCGTACGGCCCGGGAAAGTGGGGCCGGCTGATGTCGTTTCTTTTCGTGTGGCAGACGTTTGTACAGGGGCCGCTATCGGTAGCATCAGCTTCTATCGGATTTGCGCGCTATGCAGGATACCTGCACCCGCTTACGCCTCTGGAATCCAAAGCAATTTCGGGAGGATTAGTGCTTGTGCTTGTGGTGCTGCTTTACCGGCGCATCACGACCATCGGGAAAATTTCCGTGCTGCTGTGGATTGGCGTGGTGGGCACACTACTCTGGCTGATCTGGGGCGGGGCAACTCACTTTAATGCAAGGATGGCGTTCGATTTTCCTCCCGGGGCGTTTTCACTAAACACGCTTTGGTTCGCAGGACTGGGCGCGGCGATGGTGAAGACGGTTTACAGCTACTGGGGCTACTACAACATCTGCCATCTTGGCGGAGAGATTCGTGATCCGGAGCGGAATATTCCGCGCGGGATTTTTTTGTCGATACTGGGGATTACGGTGCTTTACCTCGCCATGCAGACCAGCATTCTGGGAGTTGTGCCATGGCGGGAGGCGCAGGAGTCGAAATTTATCGTGAGCACGTTTGTGGAAAGATTATACGGGCAGCACGCTGCGCAAGCGGCGACGTGGATGGTCTTGTGGATCGCACTGGCGTCGGTGTTTTCCGTACTTCTGGGATATTCGCGCGTTCCTTACTCGGCGGCGCTCGACGGAAACTTTTTCCCAGTGTTCGGGCGCCTGCATCCCACGAAGCATTTTCCGCACATTTCGCTGCTTGCGCTGGGCGGACTTGCGTTTCTTTTCAGCGTGACGCTGAAACTCGAAACGGCGATAGCCGGGATTCTTGCGATGCGGCTGCTCGTGCAATTCATCGGACAAGCGGTTGGCGTGATGATATTGAGGCAGCGCTGGGGAAGCGCGCGTTTGCCCTTTAAAATGTGGCTTTACCCGCTACCCGCGGTGCTTACCATTTTCGGTTGGGCGTGGCTTTTCTGGCAGACGGGCGGAGCGAGAAAGTGGGGCTTGGCGGAGATCGCACTGGGTGCGATCGCATTTCTTATCTGGACCCGTACAATGCGACAATGGCCGTTCGCAGACTCGGAAAAACCGGAGGGTGCGTGAATCGTTTGGCGATCAGTGCATGGAAAACGATTTGGCTTGGCGTTTTGCTCGCGACCTTCACCGCGCAACCGACAGGGGCGCAATTTCCACCAGCTCCTGGAACGGGCCCCGGCCTTCCAGAAACGATCGAAGCGATCGACAGCGCTCGTATGACAACGCGCATTTTGTATATCACCGCGCATCCGGATGATGAGTCCGCCGCGCTGCTTACCTATCTCGCGCGGGGCTTGCACGCCGATGTTGCTTTGTTGACGCTGACCCGCGGGGAAGGCGGACAAAATGACCTCGGGCCGGAGCAAGCGCCTCAACTGGGACTGATCCGGACGCAGGAATTGCTCGCGGCCACGCGAGGCTACGGCATAAAACTTTTCTTCGGAAGCGCGCCGGACTTTGGCTTTTCGAAGACGACCGAAGAAACCCAGAAAATCTGGGGTGACGCGGTGCTTGGAGAAATGGTGCGGGTGATTCGCACATTCCGGCCGAATATTGTGGTGAACGGATGGGGCGGCGTGCATGGCGGGCATGGACATCACCAGACGTCGGGATTGTGGACGCCGCGCGCGGTGGAAATGGCGGCCGATCCGGATAAATTTCCCGAGCAAATTCGCGAAGGACTTCGAGTCTGGGGAGGCTCGGCAAATCCGGTCCAGGTGTTGGACACGGAACGCGGCGGAGCAAGCGCGGGCGCGAATGGGGCGACGCTGCCCGTGGATGAGATTTCACCGCTGTGGGGCAAAACGTGGCGGGAAATCGGGCTGGATGCGTTTGCCAGTCATCGCTCGCAAGGCATCACAAATTTTGTCGGCTCTCCCTTTTTGCGCCGGCCAATGGTGCTGATTTCGGAAAATGGCAGCAAGTTTGATTCGGCGACGCTCGCCGTAAACCTCACGGACTGGGCCAACTCCGTCGCTCAACGCATATGTGGAAGCGACAAAGCGGCTCCCGGCTGCAAAGTCGTGGGGGCGGCCAAAGCCGACGAAGAGGTTGCCGCTGCGCGAAAGTCCGCCCTTGGTTTGGACTGGAAAGCCGCCATGCGGCAACTCGCGGAGGCCGCAACCCGCATCCAATCCATCGCGCCCCCCGAATTTTCCGCCAGCAATCTCGGCTATAGCCCCGATCAGATATTCGATTTTCGGGAGACCGCAGCGCGTCTGGAGCGAGCGCTTACTTTAGTTGCGGGACTCGAAATCAGAGCGGAGGCAGACCGCAGCGAGATTGTTGCCGGTGCACCGTTTAGTGTGCACGCGGAAGCGCACTGCCGGAAAGAAGATGGTTGCGAGCTCGGTTCTTTTGGCTTGCGCTTGACGAATGGATTCAAGGAGAGTAAACGCGAGGGCGACGCTGAGAAAGGATATCAATTCACTGTCACGGCGAGCCAACCCGGGCGTGCACTGACGGCGTGGGAAAAACTTCTGCCGGAACCGCCACCCCTTCTTTACGCGCAACAAGAAGTAACCATCCATGGTTACAAATTCAAGGCCGAGGTTCCGGTAACGCACATCTTCGCGAACTCGACGCGGCTCGATCGCGTACCGCTGCGCATTGTGCCCGCCTATACGCTTGCCGTCGATCCCAAGCAAACAATCGCTGTTCTCGGCGAACATTCAAAACCTTTTGATGTTTTGCTGCGCGTGCATTCCTATGCGACGCAGGCGGGGAAAGTTTCCGTGGGCCTCGATTTGCCGAAGGGCTTCTCTGCGAAAGAGCCGGAAGAAATGTCGTTCGATGGCGCCGGCGACCGTTACGCGAGATTTACGGTTACCGCTCCGAACGGCCTTGCGCCCGGCAAGTACAATATTGTGGCGTTCGCAAAACGCGGCGACGAGAAATTTTCAACTTCGATCGAGCCGCTGTCTTCGCTGCCGACGCAATTCTGGAGCGAGCCGTCGCAATGCGTGGTGCATGCCTTCGATCTGAAGGTGCCGGCTGATTTGCGCGTCGGGTACATCACCGCGGAAGGCGAACCGGTTCCAGAGGCGCTGCGCACGCTGGGGATCCAGGTGGAAACGTTGGATGCGCAGGCGCTGGCGTTCGGCGACCTTTCGAAATTTAGCGCGATCGTGGTGGGAGTGCGTGCGTATGAGTTGCGCCCCGAGCTTCCAGGGGCCAATCAGCGTCTTTTGGATTACGTCTCGAAAGGCGGCACTTTGGTTGTGCAATACAACCGGGATTTCGCCTGGAACAAGGAGCAATTCGCTCCCTACCCGGCGAAAATTTTGAATGGACCAGCGGGCGGGCTCCCACGCATCACCGACGAGAATTCTCCGGTGAAATTTCTAAAGCCCGACGACCCGCTCCTGAACCGTCCAAACAAAATCACCCAGGAGGATTTCAAAGGCTGGGTGCAAGAACGCGGCCTCTATTACTGGACGGAATTTGATCCGAGATACACCGCGATTCTTGCGATGAACGATCCTGGCGAGCCGGATCTCAACGGCGCCATCGTGTACACGCACTACGGCAAAGGAATCTACATCTACACGGGGATCGCATTCTTCCGGCAAATTCCCGAAGGCGTTTCCGGCGCTTACCGGTTATTTGTGAACCTGATCAGCGCCGGGCGCTGAGGCCATGGGACTTGAACCTGCCTCGACGCTTGCTCGTGCGCGCGTTCTTTCCGAGAAAATCAGGAACAATCCGGGTAAATCAACTGGACACAGCGCTTCGCTGCGCAAAACGGCGTGCTATCCTCATCCACCGGGGGTTGAAAAAGCATGAAGAATTATTTTCCCGCTTGTTTTGGTGGAAGCTTTCGCCGCGCTTCGGTTTCGCTTTTGATGGGGGCAGCGCTTCTGCTGGCCTGCAGTTCACCGGCCGCGGCGCAGAAAAAAAAGAAAAACGACACAACACCCGGGGACAGCTCCTCACTGCCCATGAGCGATGAGCAGCAGATTGACTACAATATTTCCGAAATGCTGGGAGCATGGCAGCTCGGCGACACGGAACGGCTGCACAAGGATTACGCCGAAGATGTTTCCGTGGTCAACGGAATCTGGGCGCCGCCCGTCTTCGGATGGCCGAGCTACCTCGCAGTCTATCAGCAGCAGCGCGCCCGTATGCAGCAGGTCCGCATGGACCGGTCCAACACCTACATCAAGCTGAGCGGAAATGTCGCGTGGGCCTGCTACCAGTGGGATTTTTCAGCGGTGGTGGACGGGCAGCCTGTGGTGGCCCGAGGGCAAACGACGCTCATTTTTGAAAAAAGGAACAATCAGTGGCTGATTGTGCTCAACCACACTTCCGCTGTGCCAACGACGCCACCCACACCGCCAGCCAACACGCCACAAATCACGCAACCGCAGCAGCCGCACACTCCCGCCGCGCGGTAGAAGGTGTGGCCTAGGCGCCGGCTTCCCTTAGCGGACTAGAGATTCTTAAGTCCGTTGTACAGCCACAGGCCAGCGAGCAAGAGCAGCAGCGCTCCGGAAGCTATGCCGCTGGTCAAGAGGGGCCGCGAGAGCATCTGGATCTTCGAGACAATTTCCCGTTGCTCACGAGCCATCTGCCCATCCGCAGAGCCTATAAAGATTTGATCGTCCTCATGGCTTGCAAGGAGGGCTCGCCGGATCAAAAGCAGCATGAAGACGGCGGTGACAGCTCCCCAGGCAATCAGAACATAAAGGATAGGACCTGCTAGTTTGGTTTCTTCCATGGCTACCTCCCGCTGGAACCGGACGCGGTGGCCCACTTTGCGCGGGTAAGGAAGGGGTAAGACCGCGTTCTAGAGCCGAGTATAGCACCAAGTATTTGAAATTCAACTGCATGCTATAGATGGAAACGATGGCAGACGTAAGCATCGTTTGGAGAATATTATTCTGCTGAGGGAGGCCAAATGACTGATCCGTCTAGAGTTGCCATCGTGACGGGGGCGGCGCAAGGCATTGGCCGGCGCACGGCCGAGCTGCTGGCGGAACGGGGGTTCGCATTGGCGCTCAGCGACCTCCGGCAAGCCCATGACACACGGCGAGCCGTGCAGGAACATGGCGCGGAAGTTCTGGAATTTGCCGGAGACATCTCCGACGAAGACGTGGTGACGCGATTTGCCAGGGCCGTGAAGGAGCGCTGGGGGCGCGCCGATGTGCTGGTGAACAATGCCGGGATAAGCTTCATCGCTCCGGCGGAGAATGTGACCGCCGCGGAATTCCGCCGAGTGCTGGAGATTAATCTCCTCGCGCCATTCCTTCTGGCGAAAGCGTTCGGCACCATGATGCTGGCGCAAGGTTCCGGGAGCATCGTCAACGTTGCCTCTGTCGCTGGGTTGGTGGGCATCGCGGATCGCGCTGCCTACAACTCGTCCAAGCATGGACTCGTTGGATTAACGCGAACGTTGGCCGCGGAATGGGGCGGCCGCGGAGTGCGTGTAAACGCCGTTTGCCCGGGCTGGGTTAAGACGGAAATGGATGCAGCTGACCAAGCCGGAGGCGGTTACACGGATGCGGACATTACCGGGCGCGTTCCTATGGGACGATTTGCTTCGACTGAGGATATTGCCAAAGCGATTGCATTTTTGGCTGACTCGAGCCAGAGCGCGTTTGTGAACGGACAAGCCCTTGCCGTTGATGGAGGTTGGACAGCGGACGGAAGCTGGGAGTCTCTCCGTCTGCGTCATCGTTAGATTGGGTGGACTGTGCCCGCAGAAGGCGCGCCGCGGATTTCGCTTTGCCCGATTCGCTTCCTGTTGATTCTCTTTGCCAGGCTTCCGCACCGCTGTCAGCGCATGGTAGAATCGCTTTGGCAGTGCGGTCATGGCGGAACTGGCAGACGCGCAGGTCTCAGAAGCCTGTGGTAGAAATACCGTGGTGGTTCGACTCCACTTGGCCGCACCAAGCTCTTACCTCTTTTTACTCATTCCAAGATGTTTATGAAAACGAAGCCAACTCCAGCTCGATTCAATTGCTTACGTTTTGTGGTTTGCGGTCCAGCGTATTGCGAACAACCTGGCTGAGGCTTGCGAAGTTATAGGGCTTCTGAAGGACTTCCATGCCTTTTTCCATCAGAGAGATGAGGGACGCCGCTTCGGAAGTGTAGCCCGTAGTGAAGATGACTTTGGCATCGGGCCGCCTGGCGGCCATTTTCGCATACGCGTCGGGACCGCTAACCTTGGGCATCACGACATCCATAAGCACTAGATCGATGAGATCGGCCTTGGCTTCAAAGAGTTCGACAGCTTCCGAACCATCAGCGGCTAAAACTGTGCGGTAGCCGAGCGCCTCGAGCATTTCCCTGGCGGAATCGCGGAGCCCGTCGTGGTCGTCCACCACTAGAATGGTTTCATGGCCTCCCGCGGGCTTTTTCTGGGGTGGGGCTTCGCGCGGTTCGTGAACGCCGGCATCGGCTTTTAGATAAATGCGGAAGCACGTGCCCTTTCCGGGTTCGCTGTACACGTAGACGAAGCCGCCGTGCTGCTTTACGATCCCGTAGACGGTGGCGAGGCCGAGACCGGTTCCGCGACCCATCTCTTTGGTCGTAAAGAAAGGTTCGAAAATGCGCTCGAGAGTAGCGGCGTCCATGCCGGTGCCGTTATCGGAAACCGATAGCAAAACGTAGCTTCCGGGCCGGCCATAAATGTGGGTGCGGCAATACTCCTGGTCGATTTCGACATTTTGCGTTTCGATGATCAGCTGTCCACCTTGCGGCATGGCGTCGCGCGCATTCAGGCAAAGATTCATGAGCACCTGGCCGATTTGCGTGGGATCAGCTTCGGTGACGCGGAGATGCTCGGCCGCATGCACTCGTATTTCGACATCGGCGCCGATCACTTTCTCCAGAAAGCTCATTTCCTCCTGCACCAAAATATTCAGGTTGATTTTGCGCGCTTGCAGAATCTGTCGCCGGCCAAAGGCGAGCAACTGGCCAGTAAGTTTCGCGGCGCGCTGGGATTGCTCGCGAACCTTTCGAAAACGTTCTTGTAGACGGCTTCCGGCAGGTGCTTCGTCGAAGCCCATCTCAGCCCAGCCCATGATCGCGCCGATCATGTTGTTAAAATCATGCGCTATGCCGCCGGCCAGCCGACCGATGGCTTCAAACTTTTGAAGCTGCTGCACATGTTGCTCGAGGCGTTTGCGAGAGGTGCGCTCCTCCGCGTCACGTAACTCGCGCTGAACGGCGGGCACCAGCCGTCTTAGACTGCCCTTCATCAGATAGTCCTGGGCGCCGTTCCTCATGGCGGCGACGGCCGTCTCTTCCCCCATGGTTCCGGAAACGAAAATGAACGGCAAGTCGGGGTGTTTCTTGCGCACGAGCGCCAGGGCGTCGACTCCGGAAAAATGCGGCATGGAAAAATCAGAAATGATGAGGTCCCATTGCTTTGCTTCGAATGCCTTCACGAGCTGCTCGGCGGTTTCCACGCGTTCGAACTCCACATCATAGCCGCCACGGCGGAGTTCGCGGACGATCAGATCGCCGTCCTCCGCGGAATCCTCCGCTAGAAGCAGATGGAGCGGGACGCTCATTTAAATCCTCCGGGCTGGTGGCGTTTCATTCCATACCAGCCAGTACAGGCTAAGCTGGCGAATGGCCTCGCGGAATTGATCGAAGTCCACCGGCTTGCGGACATAGCTGTTAGCCCCCAGCCCATACCCGTTCAGCCGGTCTTCTTCTTCGTTCGAGGAGGTCAAAAGCACTACCGGGAGAAGCTTCGTCCGAGGATCGGCGCGCAGACGCCGAAGGACGCCGAGCCCGTCCAATTTGGGGAGTTTCAAATCGAGAAGAATCACCTCAGGCACGACGCTGGTGTCCCGGCCTGCATAAGCGCCTTCTGCAAAAAGGTACTCGATGGCTTCCACGCCGTCGCGGGCCACGGCAATCTGATTCAGGATGTTGTTGTTTTTCAACGCCCGGACCATAAGTGCTTCGTCATCGGGATTGTCCTCGACCAGCAAGATGATTTTTTCTTTCACGACACCGCTCCTTTAAGGGTTCACCGTCTGCAATGTGAAATAAAAAGTGGCACCTTGCCCGGCCTGCCCTTCTGCCCAAATTTGTCCGCCATGGCGATTGATGATTCGTTGCACGGTGGCCAGCCCGATGCCAGTTCCGGGAAATTCGGTCATGGCGTGGAGGCGCTGGAAAGCGCCAAAGAGGCGGTCGGCATAGGCCGGGTCAAACCCGGCGCCGTTGTCGCGAACAAAAAAGGCCGAGCTTCCGTTGTTCTGCGTTTTTCCAAACTCAATGTGCGCAGAGTCGCGTTTGGATGTAAATTTCCAAGCGTTGCCCAGCAGATTGACGAGGACCACGCGCAAAAGATGGGAGTCAGCCATGGCCTCCAGACCCTTTTCTATTGAGCATTCCACTCGCCGCCCCGGCTGCGACTTTTGAAGTTCTTCGATGACTTCTTCCGCCGCCGAGCTCACGTCCACTTTCTCCAGACGCATGTTAGCGCGCGTTACCCGCGAAAGATTCAAGAGGTCGTCAATCAGCGCTCCCATTTTTTGTGTCGCAGCGCGGACACGGTCCAGGTGCTTTTTTCCCTCGGCATCGAGTTTGTCGGAATAGTCTTCCAGCAGCGCGAGGCTGAATCCATCGATCGTGCGCAAAGGCGCGCGCAAGTCATGCGACACGGAGTAGCTGAAAGCTTCCAGCTCCTTATTCGTGGCGTTGAGCTCTGCGATTGAGCCCGCAAGTTCCTCTTGTTTGCGCGCCAAGGCGCTTTCGGCCCGCTTCCGTTCTGTAATGTCACGGGTAATCTTGCCGAAACCATAGAGGCGCCCCTTTTCATTGTGCAAAGCCGTGACCACCACGCTGGCCCAAAAGTGCGTGCCGTCCTTGCGCACTCGCCAGCCTTCTTCTTCGCACCGGCCTTGCTGGATCGCGATTTTCAGCTCCGTGCCAGCTTTGTCTTGTTTGATGTCCTCTTCGGAGAAGAACATCGAAAAATGCTTTCCCATGACCTCTTCGGCGCTGTAGCCTTTAATGCGCTCCGCGCCGGTGTTCCAACTGGTGACGTATCCCTCGGGATCGAGCGTGACGATGGCGTAATCCCTAACGCCGGACACCAGCAAGCGAAATCGCTCCTCGCTTAAGCGCAGCTCGTCGTCGGCTTTTTTCCGGTGTGTAATATCCCGATTGCTCTCCAAAATTGCGGCAGGCTTGCCATGGTCGTCTGTTCTCAGCGCCCAGCGGCTGGAAACAATGGCGAAACCGCCCCGGCGCAGCTGGTGCACCAGCTCTCCCTCCCAATAACCGTCTTTGAAAAGCGTGGCTTCGATTTCCTCGCGAGGTTTGGGGAAGACGGTGCCGAGCACATCGTGGGTTTTCCTGCCGCGGACTTCTTCGACTTTCCACCCGTACAATTTCTCCGCGGCTTCATTCCAATGCACAATTTCGTTTTCCAGATTGCGCACGAAAATTGCGTTGTGCGTCAGGTCTAGCAGTTCCGCGATTTCGCGGTAGCTTGCCTCGCGCAGACGCAGTTCTACTTCCGCCGACTCGTGCTCCTGCACTACCTTTTTCAGCGCTTCATTCGCTTCCTTCCATTGGCGCGCGCTGGGGATTTCCAGTGCCTGCGGCACGACTTTAACCAGCAACGCCGCGGTGCCCACAGAAGCCGCCGCGGTAACCGTTTTGATCGCTCCCGCAAGCCAATATTGCGCATGCCACAAATTCCAGACTTCCATCAGGTGGGTTGCGCCGCACGCAATGATGAACACGCCGAAGAGGCCGAATATCCAGCTGAATGGCAAGTCCTTGCGCTTGCGGATGAATCGAAGCAGGATGAGGGGAATGCCGAAGTACGCCAGCGCAATTAGCAGGTCCGAGAGCACGTTCAGCCAGACAAGTCCGGTATTCCACTGGTAGCAGAAACCGTGCGGCTGAAATCCGCCGGAACTGAACAGATGTCTCGGGAACTCCATGGCCCCTCCCATGCGCACGCGCAGCGTGCAACAGTTAGCGCCGGCGTCCGGAGCGCTTTTCGCCGGATGGAGAGAGGGTTTGCATCCGAATGCAAGCCAGCGGCGAAGTTCGTACTTGCCGATTTAGAACAGAAACAGGAATTTCAGGAAGGGAACTCTATTCTTGCGCAATGGCTGGCGATGTCAAGGGTACGGAAAGCCGATTTCACCTTCCGGTAACCCCGGGCGATCGCAAATGGAAATCATTCGGCTTTGAGTGCACGTATCGGATCAAGAAGCGCGGCCCTTCGCGAAGGAATCAGCGCGAACGCGAGGTTCATCGTCATCGCGAATGCGATCGCGAGCCTCGCGCTGGCCCAATCAAAATAAAACGGCAGTTCCGCTTTCTGAGCAATGCTCAAGGTGCCCCGCCAGCCGGTAATCAGTCCTGCGAAACATCCCAGGAGGCTGATGACCGCCGCTTCGAACAAAAATTGAAAGAAGATGTCCGATTTTGTCGCTCCCAGCGCGCGGCGAATTCCGATTTCCCCGACCCGCCCTCCCACGGCGATCCAGCAGATAGCCAGCATCCCTAGACCGGAAACAACCAGTCCGCTTAAGCCAACCCACTTCACGAGAAACGCGAGACGCGTGGAAGAAGCGATCTCCGCATCGATGAGCGACTTCTGGTTCTGAATCTGAAAATCATCTGGCGAATTCGCGGGAGATCTATGCCTCTTTTGGAGGATTTTGTGCAATGCGTCCGCTGCATCATCCATCTTTTGCCAGCGGTTTACCTCCAAGAGGATGGCGCCGAAATAATCCACATTGGAAAGGCGGCGCATCGCGGTACTCAAGGGAACGTACACCTGGTTGTCTTCGTTTGCGGCATCCAGTCCCTGGCCGCGTTCGTCGAGAACGCCAATCACTTCGAACGGCACGCGATTGATGAACATCCGCTTGCCCACCGGCGATTGAATGCCAAAAAGATCTCGCTTGACGGTCGCACCAAGAACGGCAACGCGCGCGGATCGGCGCATTTCCGGTATTCCGTAGAATTCTCCATCGGTAGTCTGCCAATGGCGAATTTGCGCGAACTCCGGTTCGGTGCCCATGACAGCACAATTGCTTTTCGAGAGGTCTCCCGCCTTTACTAGAAACGATGAGGTTACGGTTGCCGACGATTTCCTAATCTCCGGAATCTCGCGGAGCATTTCCGCGTAGTCTCCGGCCACCAGTGTCGTAACAATCGCGCCCGTCTTCTCGCGCCCGCCCACGCTGCGGCTCAGCTGTGGCGTAACCATAATTACATTCGTGCCCAAACTCTCAATGCGGCTGAGGACTTTCATGCGGCCTTCGGTCGCGTAATTAATCGCGAAAATCACCCCGGCCACGCCGAGCAGCGCGCTCAAGAGCATCAGGCCGGAGCGCAGGCGGAACCGCCAGATCAAGCGCAGCGATCCGCTCATGAGAAGAAGTGTTTTGCCGGCAGGCATAGATCCGCTTCGAAGCTGCTCACACGCCTGAAATCAAGCTCGCAATGCTTTCACGGGATCGACTTGCGTCGCTCGCCAGGCTGGATAAATGCCGAATACGAGACCAAGCCCAACAGAGAGTCCAGCCGTCCATTCCAGCGCTTGCAAAACAAAAATCGGCGGCAGGTGCTGTATTCGGGCCGCCACATTTGTTCCCCCCAGGCCAAGCGCAATCCCAGTCAGCCCTCCGAAACTGGATATCAGCGCCGCCTCGAGAATGAATTGCACCAGGATGTCCTGCCGGCTCGCCCCCACAGAGCGCCGCAACCCGATCTCTTTTCTCCGCTCCGACACGCTGATCAGCATCAGGCTCATGATCACGGCGCCGCCGATCATCATGGCGATGGTTGCAATCCCCTTCAATATCGTGGAGAGTGTCGAAGCCATTTGCGAGACCTGGGCCATCACCGCCCGCGGACTTGTCATCGTAAAATCATCGAGTGCCGAAGCGGCGATGTGGTGGCGTTGCCGCAGCAACGCGCTGATTTTCGCCATTGCCGTTTCGCTCTTTTCGGGGTCGCGTAGCTGCACAATCAGCATTGTCAGGAAATCGCGGTTGAACAATCGCTTCGACGCGGTCGTCACCGGAATCAGGATCAGGTCGTCGAGGCTTCCGCCACCCGGCCCCGCACCGCGCGATTGCAACACACCCTTTACTTGAAATGGCACATCGCCAATTCGCACGGTCTTGCCAAGGGGGCCTCCCTCTGGAAAAAGCTCGGGGACCACGTTTGAGCCGAGAATGGCCACTCGCGCCAGCGATTGCGTATCTTCCACACTGATAAAATAGCCTGACGCAAGCTCATCTCCACGCAGGTCCAGCCAGTTCGCGGACACTCCAAAAATCGCGGGGCTTGCGTTTCGATCTTTGTACTTCACATCGATGTCGAATGCGTTCTGCAGCAGGGCGACTTGTTTGACTTCTGTGATTTCCTCCGCGATCGCTTGCGCGTCTTCAAATTTCAGCGTCGGAGGAACGTTTGTCAGCGATACCATCCCGCGCGTTTTCCCCGCTCCGGGGCGAATGATGACGGTATCAAACGTCCCGATCATGTTCTTGAAGCGCTTCATCGCCTCGCGCTTGGTGTTTTCGCCCACGGAATCCAATATCGTCAACGAACAAATGCCGATCGTCACACCCGCCATCATAAAAAATGTCCGCAGCCTGTTGCGTGTCATGCTGCGCCACGCGATTCCGATTCCCGTCGTAATTCGCATGCTTTGTTCTCCTCGCCGGCGTCACTGGGCTTCGACAGGGAACTGGGCCATCTTTCGGTCGGACGCCAGCGCTCCGTCTTTGAACAGAATCTCGCGCTCGGCATAGGCGGCCACCGCGTCGTCGTGCGTTACGAGAACAACCGTGCGCCCTTCCCGATGCAGTTGTCGGAGTATGCCCATTACCTCGGCTCCCCCGGCGGAATCCAAATTCCCCGTAGGCTCATCGGCAAGAATCAGCGGCGGATCGTTGATTAACGCGCGCGCAATCGCTACGCGCTGCTGCTCCCCACCGGAGAGTTCCGTCCCATAGTGATGGGCGCGCGCGCCCAACCCAACGCGTTCCAGCGCTGCAATCGCGCGTTTCCGGTCGACGTGTCCAGGTCCATAAATCATGGGGATTTCCACGTTCTCCAGCGCCGTCGTGCGCGGCATCAGGTTGAACGACTGAAAAACAAATCCGATTTTCCATGCACGTACGTGCGAAAGCTGTTTGTCGGTATAGCCTGACAACTCTTCGCCATGCAACCGGTACGTTCCGCACGTTGGCTTGTCCAGACATCCCATGATGTTCAGCATCGAAGACTTTCCCGAGCCAGACGGCCCGCGGATGGTCAGGAATTCGCCTTTTTCTATGCGGAACGAAATATCCTTCAAAGCCGCAACCGGTGTTCCGTCGCCGCGCTTGTACGTTTTTCCAACACGCGCCACTTCGATCATGGCTTTTCGCCTTTGGCATCTTTTTCCGGCACGCGGTTGATGACCACCTGCTCCGTCGCGTTCACGCCTTTCCTGATCTCTGTAGAGCCCGCGTCGCGCGTTCCAATCGTCACGGTGCGCTTCTCCGTCTTACGGTCCTTCGTCAACACGAAAACAAATCGTTCTTCGCCGTCGCGTTGGATCGCCGCGTTGGGCAAGACCATCGCTTTGCGTTCCGCGGTTCGGATCGTGATGTTCGCCGTCATATCCGGCTTCAGCAGGCGTTCGTCTTTTTGAATTGCCGCCATCACCGGATAGTTCACCACTCCGGAAATAATCGTGGCCACAGGATCGATTCGCATGACGACAGCGGGGATTTCTCTCGATGGATATGCTTCCACCGTGAAGTTCACTCGCTCGCCGGGTCGCACGTTCGCGATATCCGTCTCGTCCACCATGGCTACCAACTCCAGTGCGTTGTCCTCGATGATGGTCACAAACGTGGGAGCCGCGAACGACGCCGCCACCGTCTCGCCTTCCTGCGTCGAAACCGACGCAACCGTCCCCGAAATCGGTGCGCGAATCACCGCATACGACAAATCAATTTCCGCCGCCGACAAATCGCTCTTCGATTTTTCCAGTTTGGCCTGCGCGCTTTTCAACTGCCATTCCAGATCCTCTTTCTGCTGCGCAGGCAGGACTCCTTCCGCGAACAATTGCTGGCCGCGGTTCAGATCGCGTTGCGCTTTCGCGACGCCGACCTCATCCATGGCTGCCTGTGCGCGGGCCTGTTCGGCGCGCGCTTGCAGCGGCTTCGGATCAATTTCCGCGATGACGTCACCCTTCTGAATGTGCGAGCCGACCGTCACGTTGAGCTTTCGAACGATGCCAGAGACTTGCGAGCCAACGCGCACCTGCGCTCCGGTTCGCAACCGCACGGTTCCGCTCGTCGTGACGCTCGAATCGATCTCCCGCATCTCCGGAGAGACAGTGGCGGCCGCAGCGATGCCAGCGTCTTCCGGCGGACGCTTGCCAATCCAGTACGCCGCTAGGCTGCCGCCTCCGACGATCAAGCCGGCGAGCGCCAGCCACATCCACTTCTTCGAGCTGACCGCCGCCTCGCCGCCTCGCACTGCTTCCGCCAATGAAATCTCCTCCGGCATGGTCGTCACGCGTCACTTCCGGTCAAACACGATGACGATTGGCTCTTTGCCCGCGCGCGCGGATTCCAAATACAGAGTCTTTCCGTCGTCGGATACGTAGCGCGTCTCCGTTCGAACGACTTTCGTTCCCGCGATCGCGCCGTCCGTCTCCCAGCTCGTCACCAGCTTGTTGCCGGACCACTTGCTCGTGGTCTGGGCCTTATCGCCCATCGGGGAATCGTTGGGAACCGTTGCCCCGGTCAAGTCGTAGCGCGTCTCATGCGATTGCTTCTGCCCGTTGAAAACGGTGTCGTCCTGCACCGTCAACATTTTGGCGGTCTGTTTTATCGTTGAGGTGTATTGCGCGTCGGCCATCATTCCGACGTTCTTGCTTTTCGCGGCGTTGAAGATCCACGTGCCTGAAAAATCCGGCGTGTTGGCCGCAGGCGCGGCCAGAACAAAAAGAAAAAGCACAGCCAGCAGCGCTGCGGCGATCTTGCATGTCATTTGTATTTCTCCTTCGGTCAAATCGGCGGAAGCATCCACCTGGAACCCATCCGTGAGTTGTCGTTTCTACTCCCCGTCGCGTTCCGGGGGAGTGTGAAGGTTGTACCGAGGTATAGAGTCAAGCAGTTTTTCTTCGAGGGCGGGAAACCGCGTGTTTGCCATTCTGGCCGCGGCCGTTCTGCACTGTAGCGACCGCCGGGCGTTCCAGCAGCGACGCCGGGCACACCATGGTTTTCTCCGAACCTGGCTGTTCCAGCACAGCGACAAGCGGCTTTTTCAGCGCTTTGAGGAATGCAATCTTCTGGTTGATGAGTTCCAGCCGTTCCCGCGCGATGCGAAACGCCCTTCCCCACTCTTTCGACTCGGAGCGCGGGCTGCCCGTAAGCGCTCGCGCCGATTCGTGAATCGCCAGCAACTCCTTGATCTCTTTCAGGGTGAACCCCAGCTGCTGGGAGTCCTTTATAAAACGCACTCTCTCCAAATCCGCTTCGGTAAACGAGCGATATCCCGACTGCGTCCTTATCGGCTGTCGGAGCAGTTTTTCTCGCTCGTAAAATCGGATCGTCTGCACATTGACGCCCGCTTTTGCGGATAGTTCTCCAATTTTCATTCCATGATTCTGAACCCTGTACCGCGGTATAGGGTCAACTTTCTGCACCGCACAGCGCTCCTTCGTTAGCCGGTCCTTATTCCGTCCGCAACATGGAAGACGGATCCATGCGCACCGCTTGCATTATGGGTCGTAGCGCTGCCAAAAGCGCTCCGACGAGAATCGCCCCCGCGGGCAGCGCCAGCATCTGCAAATCGGTCGCCTTCACTTGAAAGAACAGCGTCTCGATAGATCTCCCTGACGCCATGCCAAGACCAAGGCCTGCCAGCGTTCCAACAGCCACCATCGCGAACACGTCCGTGGTTACCAGCCGCGCAATTCCTCCGGCCTGCGCGCCCACCGCAATGCGAATCCCGATTTCGCGCCGCCTTAGCAGAACGGAGTAGTGCATCACACCATACAATCCAATCCCTGCAAGGATCAGGGCGACCACCGCAAAAAACGACGCCAGCGTGGCCAGCAACCGCTCTCTCACGGTTTGCGCCTGATTGATTTCCATCTGCGTCCGAACCCGGCTCACGCGAAACTCCGGCCGCGCCCGCGGCACTTCCTCTCGCAGCGCCGCCGCGAGCGCTTTCGAATTAGTCATTGAAGTTCGCACAAGAAAAACGCCCTCGCTTTTGCCCTTTGTACCCGCCGCCATGCGGAAGGGAACGTAGAGCTGTGGCAAAATCGGCTCGCGGACATTTTTGTAGCGGACATCCCCAGCCAAACCCACAATCTGGTATTTCAAGCGCACGCCCTCATCCATCACCAGCTCAAAGGACTGCCCGAGGGGCCTTTCCCCGGGGTAATAGATATTGGCAAAGGTTTGGTTAACAATTGCGGAACCTGGATGTACGTCGTTCAAGCGAAAATCTCTGCCATCGAGGAGCGGAATTTTCATCGTATCGAGCCAACCTGGCGAAACTGCGCGCATGTAAGTTAAAACGCCGTTCGGCACTTCCCCATGCGCTGAAATGGAGTTATTCCAGCTGGAACCTCCAAGCAGGGGCTGATCCGCGATCGCCACCATCTCGACTCCTGGAACGCTCCGCAAATGCTCCGCCGTCTGCTCCCAGACCTCCTGAGGTTGCGGCAGTTTCGCCACGGTGTCCAATAAAAGAAGCCGGTCCGCGGAAAAACCGATCGGCTGATGTGTCAACCGCTGGAACGTGGCTACAAAAAGCCCCGCCACGAACAGCACGAGAAAACAAAACGCCACTTGCACGGCAATCAGCGCATGCATCAGGCGTCGACGTGAATGCGGATTTTCTCCACCTTTCAATGCGCTCACTGGATTTATAGCCGACGCGCGCAACGCCGGTGCCAGCCCAAACAGCAATGTCGCGCCGAGCGCAAGCACTACTCCAAATCCCAAAACTCGCCAGTCCGCCGGAAGCAGCAGTCGCGCCGGATTGTCCGGAGGATTGATCCTGTTCACCACAAATGGCCCGGACCACCACGCGAATAACCCGCCGATAGCGGCCGCAAGCGCGCCCAGCCACGCACCCTGCACCAGCACAAGTTGTACCAGCCGCCATCGCCCGCCACCGATGGAAACACGCACAGCCATCTCTCGCGTCCGCGCCGCGGCCTGCGCCGTCATCAAGTTCGCCACGTTCGCGCACGCGATAAGCAGCACCAAAGCCACCAGCACTCCCAGAACCACAAGTGGCTGCCGCGTGCCAGACTGCAAATCAGAAACGCCAGTGCCGGCATGAGCAAGCACCAATTTTTGATTCAAATAGGTGTCGATCGTCTCCTGAGTCATTCCGAGGAAGCCCTTGGCACGTCCTTCTTCAAACGCGAGGGAAGTGGCCTCGAGCTTCTGCCGCATCGGTTCCATCGCCACGCCAGGTTTCACAAGCGCCAGTGTCCTGTGCCAGGTCCAGTCTTTGTGCGTCACGCCAGGATGCATCATCGTCGGTAAAAAGATGTCCACCATCGTCCCCGGCTCCGTCCCGGTGAAGGGTGCTTCGGCGACGCCAACAATTTCGTAAAGATCATTTCCCATATGGAACGTGCGGCCGATCACAGCCGGATCCTGCCCAAAACGGTGCACCCAATAGTCGTGCGAAAGCACAGCGTAGGGATGCGCTCCAGGCTTCAAATCATCGTTTTCAGTCAGCACGCGTCCCAGCGCAGGGCGGATGCCCAGTGAGCTGAACATCCACCCGGACACGTACTGCAAGTACGCTTTCTCAATCTCCGCATCCGACTTGTAAGTCAGATCCCCCGTCTCAGAGTACGAAACAGCGATCAACTCCGCTTGATCCTGGACTGCCGCTCGCATCAACTGAAAATCCGGATACGCCCAGCCATCGAAATCCTGTGGTTTTCCATCAGGCCCAATTCCTTGACGCGACAAATCGTAAAGCCGCTCCGGGTTCGCCACCGGCAAAGGCCGCAGTAGCAGCGCATCCATCAAACGAAACGCCGAAGTGCATGCCCCAATCGCCAGCGCCAGCGAAAGAATCGCAGCCACCGAAGTAACCTTTGATTTCAGCAGCTGCCGCCAGCCGAAAACCGCATCCGCGCGCAGAGAGTCCATCCAGGCAAAAAGCCGCACGTCACGGCTCCGCTCGCGGTAAAGCAGCGTCGAGCCAAACGCCCGTCGCGCCTCACGAGGGTCGCGACCGTTGGCGATGGCCTCTTCCATGTGCGACTGTATCTCCAGGTCAATCTCGTGATTCAATCGCTTTCCGCGAAACACATTCGCTATCCTCGACCAGACCGACATTTCACGCCTCCCGCAAAACCCGATTCACGGCCAAACTCACTGCGTGCCAGCGCGACTCTTCCAGTCCCAGTTGCTTCTTCCCCAAGGCGGTCAGCTCATAGATCCGCGCCCGGCGGCCCGAATCCTTGGTCACCCATTCCGCCCGAATCCACCCGGCTTCCTCCATCCGGTGCAGCGCCGGATAGAGCGACCCTTCTTCGACCCGCAACACCTCTCCGGAAACGTCCTGAATCGCCGTCATAATCGCGTAGCCGTGCAAATTCGGCCGCCGCGAAAGTATCTTCAAGACAAGCAAATCCATCGATCCCTGCAGGGAATCCGGCTTGGCCATGCTCAGACCTCGTAATACATAGACGTCTAAGCAAGCAGAAAGTTCCGTGGAAAAGGATGTTTGGGGAAATAAACGGGCGGGGAGCTTCGAGCTGCCTTGATGCTCCACGATGGACGAGTTTAACGTTCTGGCGTCAGAAGCTTGGGTGCCGCGCTATCCGCCACGACCACATCAGGAACGATGTCGACGTGAGGTCGATGGCCGGTTCGGTCGTGCTGTAGGATTGCACGTTATCCTGGTAGAACGTTTCCTGCGACGAATCAAACGCTCCGGGGTTTCCATCAAATTTCTTGAACGCATCGCTGCCGTTCGCCGGGCACAAAATCATTCCGCCGACGACTCCTGATGTAGTATAACCTGCCGGGCCTTCTGAAGCCGCTCCCCAGAGCACGGGTATGCCCCCGGAAGTTCCATCCAGCGCCCCCGCCAGATTCGCCACCTGGTGCTGGATGCAGTTCGGAAATGTGCTTCCATCTCCCACGATAAACGACGAACCCCACGCGTTCGCGCCCAGAATATTGCCCAGCCATCTCTGCGAATAGGTGTCGTAGCTCTTGCTCTGCGTCAGGTACTGCGCTTCGCTGGCCATCACGGCAAGGCCCGCCCCGTGCGAAGTCGTGTCTCCCGCGTTCCACTCGTTCCCGAATCCCCACGGATCCGTTTCCGCCTGGCTGACTGCGTCGGCCACTTGCTGCAAAAGCTGGTGCTGAATGCCCGCTTCGGTAACGGCAAGGTTCTTCGGATTGCCGGCCTTTTCCAGCGCGCGGTACAGCTCGAAGTGCGCCAGCCCGCTAACGTCATACAGGTTCAGCGTATCGGCAAAACCTTGCTCGTAAATGTTCGTGATGTAGTTGTTCGCGAACTGCGCAGCCGCCTTCAGATAATCGTTCGGATTGGTGTGCGCAAGGCCTGCGGGCAGATTCCCGCTCCCTCCGGACGACTCCAGCGCAAAATATAGCTCCGTCGCACCCAGTTCCATGTCGTCGTCCCACACATTTTCGGGATATCCATCAAAGGGAACGATAGTCAGCAGGCAATTGGTACAGGAACCGGAACCGACGGTCGGCGCAGGATCCGGAAACGAAGTGTCCGCCAGTTCGAAAATATCTTCTGCATTCTTCAAGCACTGGTTCGCGAGCGCGGGCTGCGTCGTTCGATTCAGTTGATAGCACAGCGCAAAGTCTGCCGCGAGACGCCCCGCTAAATTCGGGCTGATTTTCGATCCCGCCGGACCAGCAACAAAAACGGCGCGGTTGCAAATATAAAATGTGGTCAGCGGATCGCACGCTTCCGGGTCGCCGGGCTGCAGGAAGTCATCTGCCGCCTGTGGTAACGTCCATATGTCGTACTCGGTGATCAGGCAAAAAGGAGTCGCATAAGTACCGCCGCAGTTAGGCGCTGCCGAGGTCGGACTTCCAAAGCCGTAATAGTCCCAGTCCTGCGAGTTGTCCACCTGATAGTAAAGCGTCTTGGTTTTGTCGTCCCACATCTTCATCAACCAATCCAGCCCAAACCGCGCTTCTCCGGTGAAGTCCGACGACGCCGGCGATCCTGGTCCGCTTTTCCCCGCGTAGGAAATCGAGGCGGGAGGAATCGGAGGATTCACCGAAGCGTACGGCCCCATCTGATTCGGAAAGTCGCGAATCCCAATCTGCATCAGCGCTTCCGTGTAGCTCACCGTTTCCACGTACTTCATATAGTCGCCCGCGTCCCACCAGCCGCCAGACGCGTCGATGTTCGGCAGCCCCGCAGGGACAAGCGGCGCCGCTGGCGGAACGTTGTCAACGAAGTCATTCGCGTCCAGCAGAGGCGTCTGATATACGCGCGCGTTCGCGTCTTTCAAATGCCCCGGCTCCGTTCGCAATGCGTTCAACACGAAATCTTTCCCGTCACGCTCAGTTTCGTAAAAGAAAAGCGTGTTCAAAAGCAATCCCGAATACAAAGTTTCCGGACAATCCACAGCAAAGTTCGGCGATGTCGCTGCAACCGGGCCAGTCACTTCAATTTTGTAAATGCCGCCTCCCGGCACGGTAAAATCCAGCGCATACACGTCATAAGTCACGTTTTTACTGTGGCCCCACGTCCCCAGCAGCGCACCGATTTTCCCGGAAAACGCTGTCGCGCCCTCCCAATTGATTACTTTGAAAGTCGCCCCGGTTTCCGCGGCCGTAGACATCAAGTACGCGCGAGCCGAGCTGCCCTCCTCATATCCAGCTTGATTGACGCGCACATAGGCGGACTCCGCCGCCCGTAACTGCGGCACCGCGGCAAACATGCCAAGCAAAACAATGGGGGCCAGAACAAACCGGAAAGCGATGGCAATCGGAGAACAGGAAGGCAACATTTTTTCCTCCAGGCGGCGGGGGACAAGCAGCGTATTAAATGGGTTTAATACAGGGCAAATCCTCCTACTTTGCCTCGCGCACGTCAAGCACCTTTGTGCCACACTCCGAAACGTCCGCCTGTGACAGGCCTCGATAACGTTTTTTGTTCGAGACTTACACTGCGCAGCTTCTATCCGTTCTCTTATGCGTGCCAGCACCAGGTGCACGCCCCGCCTTACCCGGTAATCACTTGCGCAAAACCTTTTCTACTGCCAGTCCTTCCATCACAATCTTGTTACGATAAAAGGACTCTAGGAAATAGCTCCCTTGGGGGAGTCGAAATCGCTCGCCTCGCAAGCGAGGGCGGGTTTTTCTAATGTCCGTCGCCAATTACTACGGCGACCGAGGAGTTTCGCGTGAAAAGGTCATCTTTCTATCTCTCACTCACTGGAATATTCGGCATTCTGACCGCCCTGGCGTTCAGCCAAACGGCCGCGGCGGCAAGACCGCAAGCCCCCGCTCCCGCTCCTGCTGCCGCGCAGAGCACCGTTACCCGCACCACCAAAGCCGTCAACTACCGACGTGCGAGCGGGGCCGTCAAGGTCGATTTTCAAGGCACTGAACTTATGCAAGGCGCCAGCGGTGAAGCTAGAGTCGAGAGCAGAGGCAAGAACAACAGCATGGCCATCGAAGCCAAATTTCAGGGCTTCGACGAGGCCACCAAATTTGGCCTTGAATACCTGACCTACGTCCTTTGGGCCGTTTCTCCCCAGGGCCGCGCCGTCAATCTCGGCGAAGTCATCCTGAAGAACGGCAGCGGCGAAGTCAAAGCCATGACCGACCTGCAAACCTTCGGCATGATCGTCACGGCCGAGCCATATTTTGCGGTTACGCAGCCGGGCAACCTGGTCGTCCTCGACAACATTCTCGGCCCGGCGACGCAGGGCAAAGTCGAAAACATTGACGCTCAATATGAATTGGTCGCGCGCGGCGCCTATTCTTCCTCCAACACAAAAATTGAAGGCGCCATCTTCGGCATCGATCGCAAAACGCCTCTCGAACTCTTCGAAGCCCGCAACGCGGTTCGCATCGCGCGCATCGCGCAGGCCGACAAGTACGCCGCCGCTTCGCTAGCGAGAGCCGAAGAGCAGCTGAAGAACGCCGAAGAGGTCTATGGCCGTAAAAGTGAGAAGAAATCCGTCGAAGCCGCTGCCCGCGAAGTCGTCGAAACCGCGGAAGAAGCCAGAGTCATGGCCGTAAAGCAAAAAGCCGAACAAGACGCGCAGGCGAAGGCCTTGGCGGACAAAAAAGCAGCCGAACTCCAGGCCGCGGCGGAATTGAAGCGCCGGCAGGATGCCGAACTCGCTCAACAGCAAGCCGAAGCCGCCAAAGCCGAAGCCATAAAAATGAAGCAGGAAGCGGAAAAAGCCGCTGCGGAGGCCGCGCGTCAAAAGCAGGAAGCGGAGCAAGCCACCACCGCCGCCTTAGCCCAGCAGCAAGCCGCTCAAGCCGCCGCCGAACAAGCCGCACGCGACAAAGCCGCCGCACTGGATCAGAAGCGCGCCGCCGAAGCAGAAGCGGAAAAAGCGCGCCAGGCCGCCGCAAAAGCGGAAGCCGAGAAAGCCGATCTCCGTGCGCAGCTCCTGAATCAGTTGAACTCCATCCTGCAGACTCGCGATTCCGCGCGCGGTTTGATCGTGAACATGTCCGACGTGCTTTTTGACACCGGCAGTTACACCCTCAAGCCCGGCGCGCGCGAAAAGCTCGCCAAAATTTCAGGGATTGTCCTCGCGCATCCCGGTTTGAATTTGCAGATCGAAGGCCACACGGACAGCGTGGGCGGCGATGATTTCAATCAGCAGCTTTCCGAGCGCCGCGCCGACACGGTGCGCGATTTTCTCGCCGAGCAGGGCGTTCCGGCGTCTTCCATCACCGCGAAAGGCTTCGGCAAATCGCAGCCCGTCGCTTCCAACGACACCGCGGAAGGCCGCCAGCGCAATCGTCGCGTCGAACTCGTTGTAAACGGCGACGCCATCGGCAACGCCTCAGCAAGCACAACGACCAACTAGAATCCTCGGTCCCTACATTCCCATCAATGCACGTAGTAGCCGTTTTTGGAGAGAACGACGTAGTCCTTGCCCTTTTTTCCGAACGATGACGCGAGGCGGACATCGAGCTTGTGTGGTTTACCTTCGGCGGCAGTGGCGTTGGTGTAGTAGCCCAGCGTGTAGCGTGTTTTGATGCGTTGAATCAAGGCGCGGAAGACTTCACCGAGGTTGCCGACGTCCTTGACGTCAAAAATTTCACCGCCCGTCTGGTCCATCACTTTGCGAATGTTCACCAGGCCTGGAATCATGCTCGCCGCGAGCAGCGTTTGTGGCGGATTGTAGCCGGGAATTTTCAGGTTATACAGAACCGCATCCGAAGCGATTAGCTCGGTGACGATGTCACGCGTGCCTTGACCACCGGCGTCTGTGCCGACGTCGTCGCTGATTAGAATGATCACGCGGCGGCCGTTTGGCGGCAGCTTCAAGAGATATTGCGCGGCGAGAAAAATTCCATCGTTGATATTCGTGGCTCCGCCGGCTTGAAACCCGCTGATCTGGGTGGCAAGCGATCGCTTGTCTTTTGTGAACGGAACGCGCATTTGCGCCTCCGTGGCGAACGTAAAAAGCGCCACTTCGTCATCGGTCTTGAGCGACGAAAGGGCGGTGTTTGCGGCATCGCGCAAGGGTTCAAGAAACGGACCAATCGAATCGCTGAGATCTAAGCTGAGCGCAACGTTCAGGGGAAGTTCGTCGCGGCTGAACACGTCCAGCTTTTGGACGACGCCATCTTCCCGCACTTCGAAATTCTCCTTTTTCAGATCGTCCATGATTTGCCCGGTCTTTGTCTTCACCGTCGCGTCGATCAGCACCAGGTTGACGCCTACGCGGATGATGCTTTGCGCGGGATCCTGCGCCAGAACGGGAAGTTGAAACCCCATCGCGGCGAAAACCATGAGTAGGGATAGGCGCTGGAGGATGGGCCAAAATTCGGAGAATGGCATAGGTGCATAATACGACGGTCCGGCGACAGACGGGGATGTCTGCACTTGCTTGAAAATAAAAGGAGGAGGCGAGCCAGGTCGTCTCGCCTCCTCGTTCCCCTTTCGGGGAAGGTCCGGCCAGCCTGACGGAGGGCGGCTAGCCGGTCGTGTGTTGGCCTACTTATTAATCCCGGCGGTGCGAAAAAAGTTCCGGTGAAAACACAAAAAGTGACTAGAATCTGCGAGGAATTGCACCCCTGCCGGGGGCTGCTACCACCTTATGGCGCGAACCTCTAGCTTAAGCCCAGATAACATATTGCGTTTCCTGCAAGTTACGAGAGATGCCGCTTCCGCAAACGAGATTGCGGCGGCTTTGCATATTGGAAAGTCGGACCGGCGGCCCTTATTTAAACAGTTGGTTAAATTGAAGAAGCGTGGGGTGATTGAGGAGGTGCCGGGCGGGCGGTACCGACTCGCAAGCCGGAAGCGGGGGAAAGAGCACGGCGGGGAGGGCCAGGCGGAGGGTTCCCCGGGGAACGTTCGGAGGGAGACAGGGGCGGGGGCGCGACCGGAGGGTGCCGAGAATTCGCAGGCTGGGAGTCCAGTCTTGGTACGGGACGAAGTGCGCGGGCGGCTGGTGCTTCACCACGACGGCTATGGATTTGTGGTGCCGGATGTGCCGATACCGCAGCTGGATGGGGACGTGTTCATTCCGCCGAATGCGGTGGAAGACGCGATGCACGGGGATCATGTGCTGGTCCGGCTGCAGCGGGTGAGTGAATCACGTGGACGGGATTTTCGTGTGGCGGGAGCGCGCGGTGGGCAGCGGGCGGAAGGTCGGATCGTGCGCGTGCTTGGACGGGCGCATCCTTCCGTGGTTGGGCTGTTTCGGTATGGGCCGCGGGGAAATGTCGTGCTGCCTTACGACAACCGGATCCAGCACGAAATTGAGATTCCTCCGGGCGAGGAATTGACGGCGACCTTGCGGGAAAAGTTGGGATGGGGTGATTCAAAGGAGGGGGGAACACGCGGGAAACGGTTGCCGCAGTTGCCTGCATTGGATGGGGCCGTGGTGAATGTGGAGTTGGTGCGTTATCCGCGTGGGGGCGCGGCGCCTACCGGGCGGGTGATTGAGATTATTGGGCGGCCCGGTGATCTCGGTGTGGATATAGAGATCATTATTCGCAAGCACCATTTGCCACACGAGTTTTCTCGGGCGGTTTTGCAGGAAGCAGAACTGCGGGCTGCGGCGGTTACGGAAACGGAGCGTCAGGGGCGCGAGGATTTCCGGCATTTGCCAATCGTGACGATTGATGGGGAGACCGCGCGGGATTTTGACGATGCTGT
>CAJCHZ010000125.1 GCA_903970165.1 Betaproteobacteria bacterium | reverse complement strand
ACGAGATCGTGATGTGACTAGTTCAGACGTGTGCTCTTCCGATCTCTCACCCGTCTTCTCAGCCGATCCATCCGAATCCCAACTCTGCCCATCGCGCAAACGATGCGCGAACGTAAATGTCCCATCATGATTTCCGCGCATCCCCCCAAGCGCCGGCGGATAGTAGTCTGCCGCCTTTTCCGGAGCGTAATCATCCAAAGCAGCGGCCGCGAGCAAGGTATCCGCTCCAAATGCCGTGCCCGCCAACGCGCCTTTAACGCCAACGGCTACGCCATTCAAAAAATCGCGCCGCGTAATGGCGCGGTCCATTCCAAGCTCTCGATCCTTCCCCTTCGCAATCATTTTCAGTCAGATCTCCGATACATAGAATGCGGCGATTGTAGCGCAATGCGCTGTCAACAGGCGGACCTCTCCCTCCGTGTCCTCTGATAACTCCGAGCCTTCTGTGTAATGTTTTTCTTATTTTTACTGAAGAGAGCCGAGCCGCAGGAATACTAGAGTTCCCTCAAAGCTGTGGCCACGGGCAACCGTGCCGCCCGAATGGCCGGAAAAATCCCGCCAATCACGCCCATTGCCAGCGCAAACCCAATACCCATAATGAGCAGGTCCGGGGTAATCTTGAAAGCAAATGCGAGATTAGAGAAAGTCTGAAAATTGATCGTGCTCGTCGTCAAGCCGTTCAACTTCAGAACGGACAGACATCCAAGCGCGCCGCCAATAAACGAAATCAACAGCGCCTCAATCAGAAACGAAAACACCACCGAAGGCCCGCCAAAACCGAGCGCCCGCATAGTGGCAATTTCCCGTCCGCGATCTGCCACCGCCGAATACATCGTATTGAGCGCCCCGAAAATCGCTCCAATGGCCATGATCATGGCCACAAACCCGCCAAGCCGAGTGATCAGGGTGGTCATGCTCGTGGACTGCTTCGCGTAATAGTCAATCTCCCGCGTCACATCCAGGTTGACCCGAGGATCAGAAGTCAGGGAGTCCTTCAACTGGCTCAGCGCCGCCGGAGAAGTGAGATGAACGGTCACGGACTGGAAATTCGTGGCCGGTCGATTGTAAGCCTCGCTCAGCAAACGGGAATCGCCCCAAACTTCGGAATCAAACGAACTTCCTCCCGCGTCAAAAACCCCCACAACTTTCCACTTTACGCTTCCCAGCGTAATGGTATTGCCCAGCGTCAATCCGGAGTACGTGGTATTCGCGTTTTTACCCACCACCAATTCGGCAAGCCCCGCCTGGAACATGCGGCCCTGCACGATCTTCACTTGCTTGCGTATTTCCAGCACATTCGGCGAAACGCCGCGAAGTTCGACGTTCGCATCCGTCCCGGTAGTAACCAAAGGAATCGGCGCCATCAGCACGGCTTCCGGAGTCACCAGCGGTCCATCCGCCCCGCGCGCAATGCCCGGCGCATCTTGAATCACCTTCACGGCATCCAGCGACACTCCGCTGGTCATCTCCGAAGTCGCGCCGGCACGAACGATGAGCGCATTGTCTGGCGAGCCCGAAGACACCAGGGTGGCCTGAAATCCACGCGCCAGCGAAAGCATGGCCACGAAAACGCCTACGGTCCCGGCAATTCCGAGCACCGCAACGATGGTCGAAGTCCACCGCGCCCTCACGCTGCGTATGTTATAGACAATCGGAATCGCCATCTCAGACCCTCCGCAGCGCGTTCACAACGCGCATGCGCATCGCGCCAATTCCAGGAATCAACCCGCTCACCATTCCTACAAAAACCGCAAACACCAACCCGAGCGACAGCATGGCCTTCGAGAGAAGCAGCGGGGGCAGCAAGCCATTGAGCGCAACGCTAAGCACGGGAATGGCGGCCCAGGCCAGCAAAAGCCCAAGAAATCCCCCGAAAAGCGCAATCATCATCGCTTCGCCGAGAACAAGAAACAGAACGGAGCGGTCCGTTACTCCAATGGCTTTCAACACCGCGAGCTCACCCGTCCGTTCCCGCACGGAAATCGCCATGGTGTTTCCCGTTACCAGAAGCAGCGTGAAGAAGACCACGCTTCCAATGGAAACGATCAGGAACTGTATGTTGCCGAACTGCTTCGCAAAACTTGCCGCGAAAGCCGATTCCGTTTCCGTCTTGGTTTCGTAAGACGAGTTGGCGAACTGCGCGTCGATCGTCTTGGCTACACGCACCGCGTCATCCGGGCTGTCGAGCTTCAGGATGTACCAGCCCGCCGTACTCTTTACGGCCGCCGGAACGTTCTCGTCGAAATTTTTCCAGTGAAACCAGAACTGACTCTCGTCGCCGTCCGCCTTCTCGGTGCTGTAGATGCCGTCGAGATTGAACTCCCATGTTTTGGCGGCGCCGTAAAGAGAGTTCTTGATGGGGATTCGATCGCCGATTTTCCATCCAAAGCGCCTCGCGGTGCGCGCGCCGGCAATCGCTCCCTGCTGGTCCTTTACAAAAGTCTTCCACTGATCGTCCGGTACTTTAAACTCCGGATAAACCTGGCGGTGGTTGTCGACGTCAATGGCGAACTGCGGGAAGAAATTCTTCTCATCCTGGTAAACCCCGCCAAACCAGTGGTCCTGCGTGACATATTTTACGCCGGGAATCGCCCGCACTCTGTCCCCGTAGGAAATCGGCATCGTCTGAATCAAGCCGATGCGATTGATAATCACGAGCCGGTCCGCACCCGCGATGTCAATGCCACGATTGAATGCGCTTTGCACCACCGCCAGAAACGTGAAAAGCAGCAGCGCGATGGCGAAAGATCCGATGGTCAAAATCAGGCGAACCTTTTTGCGGAACAGGTTGGCAACAATCAGCCGCCAGAATTTCATGCCACGCCTCCGGCAACGACTCCTTGCTCGAGCTGCGAAGCCTCGACCAGCACGCCTTTATCGAGATGCAGCGTGGTGTGGGCCCTCGCGGCTACCATCGGATCGTGGGTCACCATCAGCACCGTCTTGCCATGCTTGCCAACAAGCTCTTCGATCAAGGCCATAATTTCGTCCGCGCTTTTGCGGTCCAGATCTCCGGTCGGCTCGTCGCACAGCAAAAAGGTTGGATCGGAGACAATCGCGCGTGCAATGGTTACGCGCTGTTCCTGGCCTCCGGAAAGCTGCCGCGGATAATGATTCATGCGCTCCCGCAAGCCCACCACGCTCAGCGCCGTCTCCACGTGATGGCGGCGCTCTGAACTCGAAAGCTTCGTCAGCAGCAGCGGCAGCTCGACGTTTTGAAACGCCGTCAGCACCGGAATGAGGTTGTACATCTGAAAGATGAAACCGACGTGCCGCGCGCGCCAGTGTGTCAGCTTGCTGCCCGACATGTGCGTGATTTCGTCGCCGTCCACGGTGATGCCGCCCGCGGAGGGTACGTCCAGCCCGCCGAGCAAATTGAGCAGGGTCGTTTTCCCGGAGCCGCTTGGCCCCATGAACGCCACGAAATCGCCCTTGTCCACATCGAGATTCAGCCTTTGCAGCACGTGAATCTCTTCGCCGCCGCGACGGTAGGTCTTCGTCAGACCGCGTACTTGAATAAGGCTCTTGCTGTCTCCCCGGCCATCCACTCGAATCATTTTGCCCGCTCCTATTTCTTGATCTCGACCGCTTGACCGTCCTGCATGTTCGCAGGCCCTTTCACCACTACCGAATCACCCGCCGCCAGCCCCGATAAAATCTCCGTTTGCGAACCCTGCGTGTTTCCGACCGACACCGCGCGGCGTTCCAGGTGATCGTTCTTCACCAGGAATACGATTTTCTTGCCGTTGTCATCGTGCAGAGCTTCATTCGGTAGCAATGCGGCTACGACCGGCGCTTTTGGATCCGCCTTCTTTACCGGCTCATCGCTCAAAAACGTCACCTTGATTCCCATGTCCGGCAAAATGCGCGGATCGAGCTTGTCGAACGAAATGCGGACCTTCACGGTAGCTTTCTGGCGGTCCGCCGTCGGAATCACCGTCCGCACGTGGCTCGGAATTTCCCAGTCCGGATATGCGTCCAGAATCGCGGTGACTTTCTGGCGATCTTTTACGCGGGCAATGTAAGACTCATTCACATCCACTTCAATCTCATTCGAATTCATGTCCACAATCGTCGCGATGCCCGTGCGCGTGAATCCGCCGCCCGCAGAAACCGGCGAAACCATCTCGCCGACTTGCGCATCTTTCGACACCACAATCCCGTCGTAGGGCGCATTGATCACACAGTTGTCCACGGCCTGCTGCGCCTCTCGAATCAGCATCTCCGAACCCAGCACCTGCTGCTTCGCAAGGTTGATCTTGGCCTTCAGGCTGTCCACGTTCGTGCTCGCTGAGTCCAACTGTTCCTGCGATTGCACCGCCGCCTTATGCAGCTCTTCGGCCCGGCGCATTTCAATCTCAGCGAACTTCAGCTGCACCTGGTAATCCGCAATGGCTGCCTGCGCGGAATCCCTGTTCGCTTTCGCCGTTTCCAACGCCTTTTTCACATCCGAATCATCAAGCGTCGCCAGCAACTGCCCTTCGTGAACGTGTGTGCCTTCATCAAAGAACACACCCGTCACGCGCCCCGTAATTTTCGCCGCAATCGTCGCGCGCCTGCGCGGCGTCACGTACCCGCTGGCATTCAATATCGCCGACCGGCCGCCCGCTTCGGGTTTCGTCGCCGTCACCACTTCGACGATCGGCGTTTGATCGCGAAACTTGAGGGTGGCTCCAACGCCTAATACGGCCACACCAAGCACCGCCGTCGCATAGGCGATCCACTTGCCCGCCTTGCCGCCCGACCGGTGCTTATCGTGGATTCGCAGCGAACCCAAATCCGCTTTTGGATGAATTTCCGTCGTCGCCATCAATGCCCTGCTCTCCATCCGGGTGGACCCTCACACGCATAACGAAATTTCGACTAGAAAAGTTACGGGCCAAACCAGGTTTTCTGCACTCTATTCTACCTTGCTTTGACGCGGCCAACCGAACCCGGTTGAATTGCCGCTCATCGAGGCCGTCCGTTTGTGTTCGTTCCGTACGATCTTGTTTCCCGGATTGCGGTGATTTTCGCGTTTCTGCTCTTGCTCCTGGTTGGCGTTGCGCCGCTTTGCGCTGCGCCGCCTCTCGGGTATACTTCTACTCTCGCCAATTATCTTAGTTTGTGAGATACTTAGCTGTCAAGATAAAATGACCTTTTTGGACAAATCCGCCAGGCCCGGCAAACGCGCTGCCCTCATCCAGAGAATCGCCATGGACCTCGGCCGCCAGATCAGCACCGCCTCCGTCTTCTTTCACCAGGCCATCGCCGCCAAACTAGGCCTCAATGTTACTGATACCAGATGCTTTGAACTGATGTCCCGTTATTCCCAGCCCCCCCTCACCGCGGGAGACCTCGCGCGTGCCACCGGCCTCACCACCGGCGCCGTGACGGGAATCCTCGACCGCCTCGAGAAAGCCAGCCTGGTGGAGCGCTTCCGCGATCCCAGCGACCGCCGCAAGGTTTTTGTACGCCCCCGCCCTGAAGCCCTTGAGCGATTCGGTCGACTTTACGCAAACCTGGGCGCAGCCGCCCTGAAGCACGCTGCCACCTTTTCGACAAAGGAGCTCAAGCTCATCGAACGCTACCTCGAAGGCAACCTCCAGATCCTCCGCGATCAATCCGCAAAGCTCTCCTAGATATTCAACCCGCGATATCGGGCCGGGCCATCGGTAAAGCATCCTGGATTGTCTGTTCACCACCGAGACGCAAAATCCCATTAGCGGACAACCGGACACTCTTGCTGCACTCCACCTTCCGGCTAACCGCCTGTCGCTCAATAGGTTACCGACCTGACCTTTCAGGCTAAGAAGATGCCCACTGTAACGTCTATATTTAGGCAGGAGCGTCCTCACATGACGAACTTCGGGAAAGACATGCAATACGCCATCCGAACCCTCACCAAGAACCCTGGCTTCGCCATCATCGGCATTATCACGCTTGCGCTCGGCATGGCTGTTAACACCACTCTTTTCAGCGTCGTCAACGGCTTCCTGCTTCGTCCCCTACCTGTGCCCCATCCTGAACAGATCACCGTTCTTGCTCTTCAGCAGTCCGCCCTGCCCCGTCTAAACCGCTTCTCCTACCCCGATTACGAAGACATCCGCGATCAGTCCGACTCCTTCCGTGATGTCTTCGGGTATCGCCTCACTCTTGCAAGCATCACCGCCGATAAGAGGGGCGACCACTGCCTCGTCAGCCGCGTCACTAGCAACTATTTCTCCGCCCTCGGCGTGAATCCTGCCTATGGACGGCTCATCCTGCCGAGTGAAGGCCGCACTCCCGGCGCCGATCCCGTTATTGTTTTGGGATACGCGTATTGGCGCAAACGATTTGCCGGCGATCCGGAGATTGTCGGAAAGCAAGTCCTGGTCAACGAACATCCCTTTACGGTTGTTGGAGTTGCGTCCAAGGATTTTCACGGCACGTACTCTGTACTCGACATGGACGCCTACGTGCCCTTCAGCGCGGACGTCGACGATCCGACGGACAGTCCCGTTGAAAAGGATTGGACGAACCGCGTTTCCCGCACGTTCACGCTCCTCGCGAGACTCAAGCCGGGGGTAACCGTCCAGCAAGCGCAGGCCTCTCTCACGGTTCTCGCGAAGCGCATGGCCCAGCAGCATCCTGACACGGAACAAGGCCTGACGATCCAGATCTATCCGGAAAAGCTGGCGCGGCCTGATCCCGATCCGCAAAATCCTATTCCTGCCACAGCTATCGCCTTCATGGCTTTGGCCGGGCTGGTTCTTCTGGTTGCATGCTTCAACATTGCCAACGTGCTTCTGGTGCGCGCCACGGTTCGCCAGCGCGAGATGGCCATCCGCGCGGCCCTTGGCGCAGGCCAGGGCCGATTGGTTCGCCAGTATCTAACGGAGAGCTTGCTGCTTGCTTTTTTGGGCGGAGGCGCGGGACTTCTTCTGGGCACATGGGCCGCCGCCTTTCTTGGTTCGCTCAAGCTGGGGACAGACTTGCCCGTGCAATTCGATTTTCATCCTGATTTCCGCGTCTATCTCTTTTCGCTCGCTGCGGTTTTGCTGACAGGTCTCGTGGTTGGCATCATGCCCGCGCTTCGCGCCGCGCGCACCAATGTGATTTCCGTTTTGCGTGAGGGCGGCCGCGGCTCTTCGTCCGGTCCCAAACGGCAATGGGCAAGAAATTCGCTGGTTGCCGCGCAGGTGGCTGGCTCATTGGTGTTGCTGATTGTCGCGGGACTTTTTATTCGTAGTCTCGATAAAGCCCAGAAAATCAACCTCGGGTTCAATCCCGATCATGTTCTCAATCTTTCGGTCGACGTCGGACAGATTGACTATAAGGAGCAGCGCGGGCGCGAGTTCTTCCGCGAACTGGATAACCGCATTCGTACGCTTCCCGGCGTCGAGAATGTCGCCGAAGCTTTCACTGTTCCGCTGGGAGTCATTAGTTCTGGAGCCCGCGTGTGGATCAAGGATCATCCGCTCGAAGCTGGCCAACAGCCCGGGGATATGTCCTACAATCAGGTCACTCCGGGCTATTTCGACACCGTGCAGATGCCCATGCTCCGCGGCAGAAAATTCACGGATATGGATTCGGAAAAAGCGCCCAGCATAGCCATCATCAACCAAACCATGGCCCAGAAGTTCTGGCCCAATGAAGATGCGCTCGGCAGGCTTTTTAGCATTAAAAGCCCCACGGGCCCCTTCGTGGAAGTTGTTGGCATCGTGCAGGACGCTAAATACCAAAGCATCCTGGATGATCCACAGCCTTATTTCTACATGCCCTTGGAACAGGAATATCAGCCTCTAAGAACCATTCACGTGCGAACGACGGTTCCGCCGGAAACTCTAGCACTGCAAGTCGAAGCGCAAATCCAGGAACTCGCCCCGGGCCTTCCTGTCACGCAAGTGCAAACGATGAGCGATTCCCTGCAAGGTGCGAATGGTTTTTTCTTTTTCCGTTTCGGAGCGCAGTTAGCATCGGTCATGGGACTGCTTGGATTGGTTCTCGCCGTAGTTGGAATTTATAGCGTAGTCGCCTACGCCGCTGCCCAGCGTACGCAAGAAATCGGCATCCGCATCGCCATGGGAGCCGCTCCGCTCGACATCCTGAAAATGGTACTGCGCCAAGGCTTGGGAGTCGTCAGCATTGGCCTGGTTCTTGGACTGATCATCGCACTGGCCGGCACACGCTTAATGGCCAGCCTCTTTGTGGGCATCAAACCTACCGACCCCCTTACCTTTACCACGGTAGTCCTTTTGCTCACCGCCATCGCGCTCTTCGCCTGTTGGCTCCCTGCGCGCCGCGCCACGCGTATCGACCCACTCGTCGCGCTGCGTTAAGAATAAACCATGGTTCTGCGAACCACAACGAACCATGAAAATAATCTAGAGAAAGAGGTATCTTGGAGCACCGTCAAGTGGACGAAGGCCGAGCTATTCTGGCGCGATTAGAGCCCGAGTACGAATATGACCTGGACGTCG
>CAJCHZ010000124.1 GCA_903970165.1 Betaproteobacteria bacterium | reverse complement strand
CGACTGGACGTAACCATGCCAGGCGTGGACCGCGAGGTCGCGACGGAACTGATTCATGCAGCACACGGAATCTGCCCATACTCGAAAGCCACGCACGGCAACATCGTCGTGGAGACCAATCTCCTGGACCATAAAATAAGCGCACAGGGCGGCTCATAAAAGCAGAACACCTGTTTTTTTTGTTCCGAAGAAGCATCGCGCGGAAAGATCCTGCTTAACCGTGAAGGTTGAAAAAGCCGCCATCGATTGGGTAATCCGTGCCGGTGATGAAGCCTGCTTCGTCTGAACACAGGAAAAGAGCCAAGGCGGCGACTTCTTTTGGCTTTCCCATGCGGCCAATGGGTTGGGCGGCCGAAAGAATGCGGAACATCTCTTCCTCGCGGCCTGGATAATTTTTGCGCAAGTAGCCATCCACGAAGGCCGTGTGCACGCGGGCGGGCGAAATACAATTGCAACGGATTTTGTGCGCCAGATAATCCCTGGCCACGGAATACGTCATCGAGACAACCGCGCCTTTGCTCATCGAATAGGCGAATCGATCGGCTAGCCCCGCAGTGGCCGCGACCGAAGCCATGTTCAGAATGACGCCACCGCCGCCGGCTTTCATCGTTTCGATCGCCGCATACATGCAGTTGTAAACGCCTTTCACGTTGACGCTGAAAACGCGGTCGAAATCGGCATCCGTAGTGGATTCCAGCTTGCCGACGTGAGGAATGCCTGCGTTGTTGACAAGAATGTGAATGGGGCCCTGTTCGGCTATCCTCTGGAAAAGTTTCTTTACGCCGATTTGATTGGAGACGTCGCAGCTCCGTGGAGTCGCAGAGCCTCCAGCCTGCGCAATTTCCTCAGCAGCGCGTTTCGCTGCGTTTTCATCGAGGTCCACGATTTGCAGCGAAGCGCCTTGCTCGGCAAATCTTTGCGCGATCGCGTAGCCAATGCCGCTTGCGGCGCCGGTAATTACGGCCACCTTACCATCGAGCCGGAAAGCCTCTCCTTTCGTATCGCTTTTCAGAGGGAGACTCCTCTTTTCCACGGAATAAAATCGTCCTGCGCAAGAACTTCCGCTTTTGTCCGGGCTTCTCCGCTCGCGACCTGGATCACGCGCTCCAAGATGGCTTCGCCCTTTTTCTCGATGGAGGTCTCACCCGTGATGATGTCGCCGGTATCCAGATCAATGATGTCCGCCATGCGCTGCGCCAGACTTGAGTTCGTCGAAATTTTCATCACCGGGGCAACCGGATTCCCCGTCGGCGTGCCGAGTCCCGTCGTGAACAAAACAATATTCGCGCCCGCTCCTACTTGCGCGGTCACGCATTCCACGTCGTTGCCGGGAGTGCATTGCAGGTTCAATCCCGGCACCGACGAATATTCCGGATAGTCCAAAACCGCCGTGACTGGCGACGTGCCGCCTTTTTTCGCAGCTCCGGCGGATTTCATCGCGTCGGTCAGCAATCCGTCGCGGATGTTCCCCGGCGACGGATTCATTTCAAATCCGGAACGCACTGCTTTTGCACGCGCGGCGTAATCGCGCATAAGTTGCACGAAGCGATCGGCGATCTCTTTGTGCGCGCATCGTTCAATCAAACCTTGCTCCACGCCGCACAGCTCGGGAAATTCGGAGAGAATCCCCCTTCCGCCAAGAGCGGCAAGTAAATCGGCAGTATGACCGATGGCTGGATTCGCGGAGAGTCCCGAAAAACCATCGGAGCCCCCGCATTTCAAACCGATCGTGAGCTTGGAAAGCGGTGCGGGCTTGCGTTCGATTTGGTCGGCCTCGACCATCCCGAGAAATGTGTCGCGAATCGCATTGCTTAACATCGCTGCTTCCGAGGCGCTTTTCTGCTGCTCATAAATCAGAACGGGCTTCTTGAGATTCGGATCGCGCCGCTTGATTTCTTCGAGGAGAATCGCAACCTGTGCATTCTGGCAGCCGAGGCTTAGAACGGTGGCGCCTGCAACGTTAGGGTGGTGAATATAGCCGGCCAGCAGCCCGCACAGGTTGTTCGCGTCCTCGCGCGTGCCCCCACATCCGCCTTCGTGCATCAAAAATTTGATGCCATCGATATTTTTGAAGACTTTGGAAACGGCGTTCGCGCGCTGCGTCGAGCCAAAGGAGAAATTCTTCAGCTCGGCAGATTTTCCTTCCCGATAAAGACGGGCCAGCTCCGCAACCTGACTGCGGTAAATCTGCGGAGCGGCAAAACCGAGTTCTTCTTCAAACGCCTGCTTCAGTACCGCCAGATTGCGGTTTTCACAAAAGACGAGTGGAAGCACGAGCCAATAATTTCGCGTGCCGACCTGGCCATCGTCGCGGTGGAACCCGAGAAACGTTCTATCCTGCCATGCGGAAACGTCCGGCGGCGCCCAGCGAGGCGCGGTCACCTCGGTTTCATGGAAAGCCGCAGCGGCATGTCGAATGTTGCGGGTGGAAAGCAAGTCTCCCCGGCGAAGATTTTCCGTCGGCCTGCCAACCAGCACGCCGTACATGATGATCTCTCCGCCGGCATCCACATCTTGCGTCAGGAATTTTTGCTTTGCGGGCACATCCGAGAGCAAAGAATAATCTTCGCCCAGGCAGGTTACGATTTCTCCCTTGCGCAAATCGGCAAGCGCGACGAGGACGTTGTCTCTCGCATCGAGCCGCAAGACGCGTGCTTGTGTCGTCCCATCGCCGGTCATCCGCGCACCGTCTCTTTCCATCCTAAATTTCTAATTCTATCCGCGAAGCGTCCAGCGAGCCATCGCGGCCCATGCAATGCTCTTATGCTAATTCCCTATCAGTTCTTCGCACCACGAACTGTATTCGTCAGCGTTCCAATCTTTTCGATCGTGATGCTCACTTCGTCGCCGTCCTTCAACCAAAGCGGCGGTTTCTGCGCCATACCGACGCCGCTCGGCGTCCCGGTAAAAATCACCGTACCAGGAAACAGCGTTGTGCTCTGGCTCAGAAATTCGATCAGCGCGGGTACATTGAAAATCATGTCGTTCGTGTTGGAGTCCTGCATCACGCGTCCGTTTACAATGCTTTGAATTCGCAGCGTCCCCGGGTCGCCCATGGAATCCGGCGTAACCAGGCACGGCCCCAACGGGGCAAACGTGTCAAAACTTTTCCCCCGGCACCATTGGCTTCCGCCTTTTTTCAATTGCCAATCGCGTGAACTGACGTCGTTTCCGCAGGTAAAGCCGGCCACGTGCTCCAGCGCCCGGCCGTACGAAACGTCCTTGCACGTTTTCCCAATCACCACCACCAGTTCCGCCTCGTAATCGATTTCGGTGCTTTGCGCGCCGGCCGGAAGCCAAATGGGTTCTCCGGGATTTTGCGTTGTATTGGGGCCCTTCGCAAACACCACGGGATATTCGGGGATCGGCATGCCGAGTTCGTTCGCATGCTTGCGGTAATTCTGCCCAATGCACCAGATCATGGTGGGAACAACCGGAGCAAGGACTCGTTTAATGTTTGCGGCTTCGGGTGTCACTGCGAACTCGCTTAGCGGATCGCCTTCGATACGTGAATGGGTTCTGCCTTCATTTTCAGCGGCGTAGCTTACTTTTCCAAAAGGATCTTCGTAGCGGATGATTTTCATTTTCTTCTCAAAGTTGGACTTTGCATTAAACGAAAACACTGCTTCCTTTAATTCGTGCGAAAGTTTAGCAGATGCCGCGGATTTTGCCTCACGCGCCACGCAATATGATAAAAGCGTAGGTTTGGTTGCGTCGTACCGTTCGCTTATGATGTTTTGCCTTTCCGAGCGGAGCAAACAATCTGCTTCTGGTTTCGGTGGAAATTCTAAAATGCCCACGTACATCGGCCTTATCGGCAGCGGCAACATTTCGGAAACGCACGCTCGAGCCGCGCGCGCGATACCGGGGGTGAAAGTCTCCGCAGTCTATGGAACCAACTCCGAAAAAGTCAGGCACCTTTCGAACGAACACGGCGCCGCGCCATATACCGACTTCCGCGCCTTCCTCGAGCATCGCCCCATGGAGGTGGTTATCATCGGCAGCCCTTCCGGGCTTCACGCGGAACATGGCATCGCATCCGCACGCCTGGGATTGCACGTGCTCACCGAAAAGCCCATCGAGATCAGCACAAAACGAGCTGACGCGTTGATCGAAGCCGCCGAGCAATCTAAGGTAAAGCTTGGAGTTCTTTTTCAAGATCGCACTAAACCACACATTCGCCGGCTGAAAAATTGGATCGAGCAAGGGCTGCTTGGAAAGCTCTTATTTGTGGACGCGCGCATGAAGTGGTATCGGCCTCCAGAGTATTATGCAAACTCGGGCTGGCGCGGCACGATAGCGCTGGACGGAGGCGGCGCGTTGATCAATCAAGGCGTCCACACGATCGACTTACTGCTGTGGCTGCTGGGCGATGTCACGCGAGTGCAAGCCAAAGCGGCCACATTGCTGCACAAAATCGAAGCTGAAGATACCGCGGCGGCTATTTTGGAATTCGCGAACGGGGCGATGGGCGTTTTTCATGCGACGACTGCTGCATACCCCGGGTATCCCCGGCGCGTGGAAATCACAGGCACCGAAGGCACCGTTGTTCTCGAGCACGATCGCATCGTTGCAACCGACCTGCGCAACGCTTCCGCCGCTTCCATCGAATCCGCACCGGTCGACGAAAATCAAAGCTCTTCCAGCGCGGCCGTCAGCGATTTTCGCGGGCACCAGACGCTTATCGAGGATTTTCTTGCCGCGATCCAACAAAACCGCGCACCACTCTGTGATGGCCACGAGGCGCGGCGCAGCATCGCACTGGTCGAATCCATTTACACGGCCGCCCGTGGACTCTAGTACGTCTCATCCTCGTGAAAACGCAGCGAAATACCGCTGTATCCAACATGGAACGCGCTAATTGACAGGGCCGCCCCTCGCGTCCTAAGCTGAAAACGTTGTATTTCGCACGGCCTTGGGACCGGAAGGAAGTGCATGTCCGCGTCTCGGCGCTCGTTCCACTTGCTTATTTCGCAGTCCCTGTTTGGCCTCGCTTTCGTCATTCTTTTTCTGACGCTCCATCGCGCCGCCGGGGCCGTTGTTATCTGGGCGGACGTGAGTGCATGGTATCCGGCTTCAGCACTGGGTTTTGCGTTGATTCTGGGACTTGGCGCGCGTTTCATACCCCTTTTTTTTCTCGGCACGGTAGTCTGCTTCATCACGGATGACCCAACTTTTTCTTCCACCACCATTTATTCCGTGAGCGGTGTGTTTACGCTTGTGGCCGGCTACAGCCTCGCGGCAATCTTGCTCCGCAGGCTGCTGGGCACTCCGGTCCGACTGCGTAGACTGAGGGATGTCGTCTGGCTAGTGCTGCTGGTGCTGGCCTCCTCGTCCTGCGTGGCGCTTCTGGGATCTTTCCTGCTGTTGCGCGATAAGCACATTGCACCAGCCGATTTCGAACCGGTGACGTTCAATTGGTGGGTCGGCGATGCGGTGCCGATGGTGGGGATTGTGCCCTTGCTGCTCGGATATGTGCTCCATCCTGTATGCAGCGTTCTGCGGATACCTGGCCCTGAAGCGCCGGCTCGCTCCAAACTTACTTTCGCCGGTGTCGCGGAATTGTTTTGCCAGGCGGCCAGCATCGTCATTGCTTTGTACCTCATCTTCGGCATCAACCTCGCGCAGCGTTACGAACTTTTTTATCTTTCCTTCGTTCCCATCATTTGGATTGCGGTTCGCCAGGGCCTGGAAGGAGCGATTCTCGGCGTTCTCGCATTGAATATAGGCGTCTTGACTGCCTATCGCCTGGCGGGCCTTCCAGCAAGCAGTCTCGCCATGTTACAGGTTCTACTGCTGGTGGTCTCCGTGACCGGCCTGTGTCTCGGCGCTTTGATTACCGAACGCACGGAAACGGAGGCGGAACTCTCCACAGCCAGGCATTTGGCCGAATCCGCGAACCGCGCCAAAAGCGAATTTCTCGCCAACATGAGCCACGAGATTCGTACGCCTATGAATGGAATCATCGGCATGACCGAGCTAGCTCTTGAAACTCCGTTGAGCACCGAGCAGCGCGAATATTTGAATATGGTGAAGCTTTCCGCGGACTCGCTGCTCACTTTGATCAATGACATTCTCGACTTTTCCAAAATCGAAGCCGGCAAACTGGAGATCTCTCCCATCGCGTTCTGTCTGCGCGAAACCCTGGGTAATACCATCAAAACGCTCAGTTTTCGCGCGCGGGAAAAAGGCCTCGTGCTGACCTATCATGTGCTTCCGGACGTTCCCGATGCGCTTCTCGGCGACAGCGGCCGTCTTCGTCAAATTGTGGTCAATCTCGTGGGAAACGCGATCAAGTTCACGCACTCGGGAGAAGTCAGTGTATCCGTCCGGAACGAATCGGTGTTGAAGAAAGAATTGGCGGCGGAGAAAGAGAGCTGCCTCCACTTCACCGTCTCTGATACGGGTATTGGTATCTCCCCTGAAAAACAGTCCACAATTTTCGACGCTTTCTCGCAAGCCGATTCCTCCGTGACGCGCAAATATGGCGGCACGGGGCTGGGCCTCAGCATCTCGACCCGCCTGGTACATTTGATGGGTGGACAAATCTGGGTGGAAAGCGCGCAAGGACAAGGGAGCAAGTTCCATTTTACCGTGCGAATGCAATTCCAAAAACTCGAGGCAGACAGCTCACCTTTAGCAGCCGCGAGCAACCTCCCGCAAGGGCTGCCCGTCCTTGTCGCGGACGAAAATCCGGCGAATCGCTTCCGCGAAAAGAAACCCCGTCTGCGTATCCTGCTGGCGGAAGACAACTCGGTGAATCAGCTACTGGCCACCCGCTTGCTCGAAAAGCGCGGCCATTCCGTGACCGTCGCCGGAAACGGCAAGCAAGCCGTCGCCGCGTTCGAAGAAAATCGCTTCGACATTATTTTGATGGATCTTCAAATGCCCGAGATGGGCGGCCTCGAGGCAACCGCGATCATCCGCGAAAAGGAGAAAGCCACGGGCGCCCACGTCCCCATCATCGCCATGACCGCCCATGCCATGCAGGGCGACCGCGAACTCTGCTTCAACGGCGGCATGGACGGCTACATCCCCAAGCCGCTCCAATCCAAAGACCTCTTCGAAACAATCGATGCGCTCTGCAACCCGCAGCTTCCAAAGCAGGAAGCAGGAATTGGCTTAGTGTAAGTCGTGATGTTTTATGCCGAGATCCTCGCGGCCATTTACTTTGATTAATTTAATACCTCCATGGCATGGAGCCAGGTCTCGACGCTCTTCGGCCAGCTCGTTACTGGAAGCGCGGTAGGGCGCAGCCCATATCCGTGCCCGCCCTGCGCGTAAAGATGCAATTCCGCGGGAACTTTTGCGTTCTTCAGCTCCAAAAAGTAGACCGTCGAGTTCTCGACATGCACGGGATCGTCCTCAGCTTGCACAATAAACGAAGGCGGCGTTTTTTCCGTGGGATGAATGTCCGGGTTGGGTGCAAAATTCTGATCGGCGAGCGCCAGGTAACCTGGATACACAATTACCGCAAAGTCCGGCCGACAACTCACCTTGTCGCTTTCATCGATCGGATCGTAGAGCCGTTGATCGAAGTGCGTGCTCAAAGCAGCCGCTAGGTGCGCCCCCGCCGAAAAGCCCAGCACGCCGATTCGCTTCGGATCAATCTTCCACTCTGCCGCATGCGCGCGCACAATCCCAAGCGCTCGCTGCGCATCCTGCAGCGCAGCCGCCGACTTCGGATAAGGTCCGGTATCTGGCACGCGATACTTCAGCAGCACGCAAGTAATCCCAGCTAAGTTGAGCCAATCGCAAACTTCCGTTCCTTCGAGGTCAATCGCCAAAATTCGATACGCGCCTCCAGGGAAAACCACAACAGCAGCGCCGGTGTTTGTACCCTTTGGCGAATAAAGCGTCAGAGTCGGCGTAGAAACATTCCCCAGGCGAATGATGGACCTCCCAGCAACGAGATAGTCTTTCGCGGTCGTGGTATCTGCCTCCGGGTTTGCGCTTGGCGCAGTGCCGGGCGCTCCATGCGGCCACACGAGCAGGGTGGCGTGGCTGCCGTCCGGCGGCCACACAGTCGCTTGCGCCAACAACTCAAGCGGCAGCGTCGCAGCCAGACCGGCTGCAATCAGCGCAATAAAAATCAGACGCTTAGGCATAGTAGAGATCCTCGCAACCGCAAAATTCACGCCGATAATTGCAGGCGCGCGCCCCGCGGGCAAGAGAAGTTTACGCCAGCCGCAGATCCAAAGGAACTACGCCTTCGCCACCAAAGGAATAAGCAACTTCCGCACTCTTGTGGGATACTCTGCCCGGCATTTGAACAGGTTGCTTGCCCGAGTTTTCAACCGGAGGCTGCAAGACCAATCCTTCCCATGCCGGAAACTTACAACCAGGCGACATCTTCGGAAAGCCTTCGCGTCCCACGCCGCCGCTGGGCCATCGCCTGTCTGCTCGGCTTCGGCGTGCTCGTCAATTATTTCGATCGCGTCAACCTTTCCGTCTCGCGCGAAGCATTAGAGACTTCGTTTGGAATTTCCGCGGTAATGTTCGGGTATCTTTCCAGCGCATACAACTGGACTTACGCCGCGCTGCAACTCCCTTCCGGCCTTTTGCTGGATAGATTTGGCGTTCGCCGCGTCGGCTACGTCAGCACCGTTCTCTGGAGCGTGGCTTCTTTCGCGGCGGCAGCTGCGACGGGAGTTCGCGGTTTTTTCTCAGCGCGCCTCCTGCTTGGCATCGGCGAAGCGCCTACGTTCCCCGCCAACGCCAAAGCCGTCGGCTATTGGTTCCCCTCATTCGAACGAAGTCTCGCGACAGCAATCTTTGACGCCATGGCCAAATTTTCTTCCGCCGTTGGCGTGCCCATGCTTGGCTTTCTGGTCGTGCACTTTGGATGGCGATGGAGTTTTGCATCGACCGGGTTCATCAGCATTCTCTTTTTTATTCTGTTCTTTGCGTTCTACCGAAACCCCAGCGCAGCCAAAGGGCTTTCCGAAACAGAACGCCAATATATAAAAAAAGGCGGCGCGCAGCCCGAGGATATAGTCCGCGCCGCCAAGGGAGCGCCGCTCTTTTACCTGCTGGGGCAAAAGCGCGTATATGGATTGGCGCTCGGTTTCGCCGGATACAACTACACGTTCTATCTACTCTTAACCTGGCTGCCCTCTTATTTTCTGGCGGCCCATCATGTGGATTTGCTGCAATCGACTTTCTACACCAGTGTGCCCTGGCTTTTCGCCACGCTAACGGATCTCGTAATTGGCGGCTGGCTTGTGGATTGGCTGATTCAACGTGGCTGGAACGCGGTGCGCGTTCGCCAGGTGGTTATCATCGGTGGAACGTTCCTCGGCCTCGGCATCCTCGGCGCGGCGACCGCACAAACCGCGGCCGGTGCGCTCGTCTGGATCAGCATTTCGATTGGTGGATTATCCGCCGCCTCGCCGATCGGCTGGTCCATCCCTTCGCTCATCGCGCCAAAGGAAAGCGTAGGCACCGTCGGGGGCATCCTGAATTTCAGCAATCAGCTGGCGGCGATCGCCGCGCCAATCGTCACGGGCTACGTCGTGCAAATCACGCATTCCTTTGCGTGGGCCTTCGTGACAGCAACGGCGGTTCTTTTGATGAGCATCGGTGCCTACATATTTTTGTTGGGAAATATGGAACCAGTGCCCGAGCCTGCCTGAACTTCCGCCTCCAGCAGTTCACTTGGCGGCGGCGTACTTCTTCGTCGCTTGCGTCCGCGGATTGTAGACCTCGAAGTTCCCGTCGGGCCAGGCGGCCAGCTTCAGATAATAGCCGGCATCCGTGGGACCCGCTGGATTGGCGATGAACGTTTCTGCGACATTGTGGTCGGCGCCACCTTGATTTGCGAAATGAAGCTGCCAGAGGTCTTCGAGGCGCGGTGATTGCTTCACGTGCTCCCACGCCACAGGCCAGGCACCCTTCGTCGCGCCGTTATCCATAATTGCCACGCGTGGAGCGATTCCGTTGAGAAGCGCGGGACTATTGCTTGTAATCGATCCATGGTGAGAAACGACGAGAATATCAATGAGACCCAGTTTGTTCGCTGGGCACATCAGCAACCACTCTTTATCCGCAGTTAAGTCGCCCAAATCCAGAATGCGCAGTTTGCCCAGAACAAAAAGTACTCCGAGAGAGCGATTATTTTCCGTGGGATCCACTTGCTCGGGCGTGGTGGTTTTGCAGGTCGGATTTTCCGCGCCCGCGCCGGAAAGAGGTTTGTCGATCACCGCGCCGTCTGAACTTACCACCGTTGCACTGATCCCTTTGAGTGGAAGTGAGTCGCCCGGTTTCGCGATGATTCGCTTGTAGTTCCCTTTAGCGAGCACGGCTTGATAGTCCCGGAACATTTGCCCGGTGCCTGAATCGTCAGGTTCGCTGTTGTTTCCGTGATCGATGAAAGTTCCCACCGGGATTTTCTCGGCGAGCTGCGTCACTCCTCCTGCATGATCCTGGTGGTAGTGCGTGAGCAGCACGAAATCAATCTTCGAGATGCCCGCTAACTTCGCGGCAGCGACGATACGGTCCGCATCACGGCCACTATTGTCGTCCCAGCCGGTATCAATCAGCAGTGAGTTCCCTTCCGGCGTGACGAAAAGCGTGGATTGGCCGCCTTCCACATCGACAAAATAGATTTGTAGGGGCTTTGCGTTTGCCGGCGGACGTGAAGCGCGTGAGACTCCCGGCTGAGACGCGAGGAGCCATGCGCAAAGCGCGATGCTTAAAAGACTTGTCTTGGCAAAACGCAACATCGCAGCTCTTGTACAGATGAAGTTGTGCACTGCCAGGCCTCCTAATCGAAATCCGCTTGTCTTTCGACGTGGGGTTTTGCCCCGTCGGGCAAGGCACGCAACGCACCGGTGGAAACTCCACCATCGACGAGGAGCGTTTGTCCGGTAACGTAACGGCTGGACTCCGCCGCAAGAAATACGACCGCGGCATCGAGGTCTTGCGGCTGTCCGGGACGCTTTACCGGGATGCGGTCGCAAAGATACTCGACCCAGTCTTTGTCCTCGTACATTATTTTATTTTGGTCGGTGCGAAACCATCCCGGCGCCAAGCAATTTACCGTCACGCCGTGCTTGCCCCAATCGTCGGCCAGACTCATCGTCAGTTGTTTCATTCCGCCCCGACTCGCTCCGTAGGGTCCAAGTCCGGCGTATCCGGCAACACTTGTAACCGAACCGATGTTGATGATCCGCCCATAGCCTCGCGCAATCATCCCGCGCGCGACGGCCTGCGCAACAAAGAAGCTCCCGCGAAGATTTGTATCGAGAATCAGATTCCAGTCTTCCCAGGTGACGTCGAGCGCGCGTTTGCGGACGTTGCAGCCTGCATTGTTGACGAGAATATCGAGGCGGCCGAACGCTTCTTCCGCATCCGCAACCATTTTTGAAATGCTTTCCTGATTGCGGACGTCCAGCTCCAGCGAAACGCTGCGGCGGCCCAACGCTCGGATTTCTGCTTCAAAGGAGGCCAATCGGCTGGCGTCGCGGCTGGTAAGCACAAGGTCCGCGCCCGCCTTTGCGAGCGCACGCGCCATATATTGCCCGAGTCCGCGGCTCGTGCCGGTCACAATGGCAACGCGCCCGCCGAGATCGAACAAACCATCGGTCACGAAACGGTCCCCGGCGTAAGAATAACTTTCATCAAATTCGGTTCCCCCGCATACAACCTCTCAAACCAGCGTGGGCCATCCTCCAACGGAGCCATCGCCGTGATCAACGGCTTCACTTGAATCGCGCCGTTGGCTATAAGCGCAATCGCTTGCGTATATTCCCCCGCGGAGCCGCAAGAACCTTGCAACCGGATTTGCCGCGTCACAACTTGCTGCAAAGGCAGCGTCACTTCCGGCGAAATGTTCCCCACCAGAACAACGGTTCCGCCTTTTCGCACGCTATCTATCGAAGCCTTCACCGTTTCGTTTCGGCCGACCGCTTCGATGGCAACGTCGACGCCGACGCCGCCAGTGAGCTGCAAAATTTCCGGCACAATGTCTTTTTCTGAAGACAAAACTTCGGCATCACCGGTTTCGCGAGCGAGTTTTAGCCGGGTGTAGTCCAGGTCGGTCACAAACACTCGGGCGCAGCCCGCGGCACGCAAGGCTTGCAGCGTGAGCAGCCCGATCATGCCCGCGCCAACAACCAAAGCGGTGCTGTCCGTTAAGATTTCCGCAAGCGCAACTCCGTGAAGCGCGACAGACACCGCTTCCAGCATCGCCGCTTCCGCAAAAGAAAGCATATCTGGCAAGCGATAAAGAATGCGCGCCGGTACCGCGACATACTCCGCAAAGGCTCCAGCGCGCCGATAGTCTCCACAGGAAACTCCCAAAACCTGGCGATGATCGCAAAGATTCACGTCGCCACGACGGCAATTCCCACAAGCGCCGCAGTAAACAGTGGAATCAAACGTAACGCGATCGCCGACCGCGAAGCTGTCCACCCCGTCGCCGAGTGCGGCGATGGTTCCGGCGGCTTCGTGCCCCATCACAATCGGCGGAATGCGGCGCCCCGAAGAACCGTCGTAGCCATGCACATCGCTCCCGCAAATGCCGCAAGCGGCCACGCGCACCAAAACTTCGCCAGGCCCGGGCGCTGGTTCGGGAATCTCAGCAACGGCGAGATGTTTGTATTCCGAAAGCAGCAGAGCCTTCATGTTATGCGCCTGTTCTCTTCCTATCGCGGCAAGCGTCGTCGTATCACAGGCTATTCACGTTCCAGCGCCGCGTCAAGCGAACGAGAAAAAGGTATCGCCTTATATGGAGTGTGGAAGCCCTGCTCCCGCTTTTGAAAATTTGGCGGAGCCCGGGCTTTCCACGCCGCTCTAATGCAGCGAGCCACCCGAAAATATTGTAGGCTACACTTCGATGAACTCACCAACACGACGCACCTTCCTGGAAGGGTTGTCAGCACTTACGACTGGCGCGCTTTTCGCCGGTGGCATCTCCAATGCATTTGCGGGTGCTTATTCGGAACCACACGTATCGTTTCCGACGCAGCCGCGCAATCGCATCAGTGTCGCCTCGTATCCATTCCGGGCCTACATCGATAGCCCCGCCAACCGGGATCGCGATAAAAATCTCCCAGGGATGACCCTCCTCGATTTCCCGGCGCACGTCGCTGCGAAATTCAATGTTCACAATATCGAGCCTCACAGTCGTCATTTCGCATCGCTTGAACCAAGTTATCTGGAGCGTTTCAGGACTGCCTTGGGGAACGTAGGTGTGAAAGTCGTGAATATCGCGGTGAGCGCAGAAGACAGTTTTTACGACGCCGATTCCACCGCTCGGGAGAGAGCTGTGGCTTTCGCGAAAAAATGGGTGGACGTCGCCACGGCCATCGGCTCGCCCAGCATGCGCACGCACATTCGCGGCGCAAGCAATGCGCAGCCAAATATGCAGGTGACTTCGGATAGCCTGCGCAAACTCACCGAATATTCCGCGTCAAGCAACATTGTCGTAAGCCTTGAGAACGACGACTTAGTCAGCGAAGACGCATTCTTTCTGGTAAAAGTAATCGAGGCAGTCAACAACCCCTATCTGCGCGCGTTGCCGGATTTTGCGAATTCCATGATGAAAGGCGACGCCGGCTTCAATTACCGCGCGCTCCAAGCGATGTTTCAGCATGCCTACTGCATCTGCCACGTCAAAGACAGCGAAGCCGGCGACAGCGGTAAGGAATTCAATGTGGATCTGAAGAAATCGTTCGAGATTCTGAAAGCCAGCGGCTATCGCGGCTACTGTTCGATGGAGTACGACGCTCCTGGCGATCCGTATGGTCCGACAACGAAACTGATCGAGCAGACCGTCCAATATCTTTCCTGAGTTTTCATTCGCAGATCCTTCGCGGCTCGCTGGCCATGTCGCTCAGCTTGCGGGCGCACGATCGCTAAACGTTTCAGTAGCCGCATCCCAATATTGCTTCTTACCGCTCCAGTAAGACGCGGTCGACATCATGTTCGCCACGGAGTGCGCGAATCCATCCTGCACGGTAGCGTGCGGCTCCTGGCGCGACCGCAAGCACTCGAACCAGTTGGCCATATGTTCGAGCGTGCGATCGTCGATCCCCTCTGGAGGCAAGCCTGTTTCGCCGGCAGGCAAAATGTATCTGGACGCGCGCTTCTTATCTATGTCCACGTCGTCTTCGTGAGTTCCCTTTTCTTCCACCAATTGATAGCGCGGGCTGCCTTCGCCGCCGATGTTTGTCAACGTCGCTTTCTTTCCCATGTAGCGGGTAGAACTCGGCGCGTCATTTCCAAAACTTGTCGCATAACTGACGAGAAAGCCTTTCGGATATTCAAACAGCGCCTGAAACGTATCGGCGTTTTCGCGGCCGTCATGCCACGCAAAAATTCCGCCGTGCGCCATGGCCGAACGCGGAAAGCTGTCTTTCATGATCCAGTGCACCAGATCAATCGCGTGGCTCATCCACTGATCGGGAATCCCGCCGGAAAATTCCTTGTACAAACGAAACTCGCAATACACCCTCGGATCGAATGGCCGGTAAGGCTTGGTCAGCAGCCACTTGCGCCAGTCCGTGTCCGCTTCGCGAATCAATTTCGTTTCCTCACGCCCGCGCCAGCGCGGCCCGTGATAATTCCAGACAATTTCGATTTTGCTGATTTCCCCGAGCGCCCCGGTCTGCACGAGATCATATGCGGCCTTCTGATAAGGCTCGCTGCGGTGCTGCGTCCCCACCTGAACGATCCGGTCACTCTTCAAAACGGTATCGCGCGCGGCCTTCACTTCCGCCAGCACATTGCCCATCGGCTTTTCCACGTAGGCATCTTTGCCCGCTTCGACAGCCATCTTCAAAATCGGCGAGTGCGAATGTTCCGGCGTGGAAATAATCACGGCGTCTACGTCTTTCAGCGCAAGCACATCCTCCAGATGCTGATAGGTGCGCGGCGCACGGCCATAGTAATCCGCATTGGTCGCGGCTGCTTTCTCGCGGTTCACTTTCCACAAATCGCAGACGACGGTCATCTCCGCATTGTGGCTGCTTTTTAATTGTGCCGCGATCCAATCCAAATCACTGCCACGGCTGCCTGTCCCGATATGAGCGAGCGAAAGCCGGTCATTTGCCCCCACAATTCGGCTGTACGAGAGCGCCGTATCCGGCAGGGCCACACCGCCAGCAACCAACGCGGCAGACTTGGCCAAAAATTCTCTGCGATCTATATTCTCAGTTGTATTACTCATGTTCTGCTCCCGCGGAAAACTCGGTCTGCAAACTATTTTCGATCATCGAAATTTTGGCGCTGCTTCTCCCGCCATGCGAACCCTCTGCCCATTCGCGCGCAGCGTTAGTTCCTCACCGCCTGCCGCCATCGGCCGAGTGCTGAGCGTGAGCCGATCCTCTGAGGAAAATTCAAAAAAGCGTTTCTGATATCGGTTGCTCCAATTTGGAAACAGGCTCAATTCAATGTGGTGAATGACTTTGTTCCCTTCACTCCATAAGTGCCGCAATAAGAGCTGTAGCTGTCCATGGCCGCCAACCTCTCTTCCGGGCTTCCTCCTGAGAGATCTCCCGAAGCATAGTTGGTGCGGCTCGCCCGCATTATGGAAGCCGCCATAAAGCTATCGTGACTGTATATCAGGCAACCCTCTGCATCCTCTCCGAGAGGATAGCCAATCTTTCCGCCGGCGATTCTCGTCTCCAGGGAAGTAATCGCCATGTCCCGACGAACGGTTTGATTGAGGTGACAAGCTCCTGAACCGCTGCGGTGGAAAATGGTCGAGCACCGCACGAAATACTAGAATGCGGATTGGTAAGCGTCAAGAAAGCAACGGACTCGCATCTCAGCTCCTTACATCCTCCACCCGCGCCGTGTGCTTGCGTTGACAACGTCGTTCCGGTGGTCTTAAATGAGCGCCGTGAACGTTAACGGTCTTTCCGCGGCCGACGCTTTTGCTCATCGCCTAAGCAGCTAGGAGGTCCAATTCCAATCCTCGGCATTGATGTTGGAACAAGCGGAACGCGCGCCGTCATTCTTGACGAGCAGGGCGCGGTCCTCGCTTCGGGCACCGAAGAGCACGCCAATTTCGCCAGTCCGATGCCGGGCTGGGCCGAGCAGGATCCGCGCGATTGGTGGCGTGCAGCGTCGCTTGCGGTTCGCAAAGCGCTTCAAATTTCAGGGCTTTCGGGCGATTCCATCGCTGCGGTGGGCTTTTCCGGCCAGATGCATGGCGCCGTTTTGCTCGATGAACATGATGAAGTCATCCGCCCCGCCCTGATTTGGTGCGACCAGCGCACCGAAGCGCAATCGAAAGAATTGGAGCGCTCCATTGGGCTGGACCGTTTGATCCAGCTCACGTGCAATCCTCCCCTGACAAATTTTACGCTCACTAAGCTTCTGTGGGTCCGAGAGCATGAGCCGAAAAACTGGCAGCGCGTCCACAAAGTAATGCTGCCGAAAGATTACGTGCGCTTGCGCCTCACCGGCGAGTCAGCCATTGATGTGGCGGACGCTTCGGGAACATTGATGCTCGACGTAACGCACCGAACCTGGTCGGGCGAGGTTCTCAACAAAACTGGCATTGACATAAAACTCCTGCCAAAACTGTTCGAGTCGCAGGATATTTGCGGCAAACTCTCCGAGTCTGGAGCAAAGGCAACCGGGCTCCGCGCTGGAATCCCCGTTGTCGCCGGTGCTGGCGACCAGGCGGCCGGTGCAGTCGGGATGGGCATCACGCGAGCAGGTGTAGTCAGCGCGACCATTGGAACTTCGGGCGTGGTTTTCGCAGCCACCGATCGCCCGTCGCTCGACCCCAAAGGCCGTTTGCATACTTTCTGTCACGCGATTCCCGGCCGCTGGCACGTGATGGGAGTAACACAAGCAGCAGGCCTCTCCCTACGTTGGTTCCGCGACCGCTTTGGCGCCGGTTCCGACGACGGCCGCGACCCATACGAACGCCTCGCCGCCGAAGCCGCAACCGTTCCACCCGGCAGCGAGGGCGCGTTCTGGGCCCCGTATCTGATGGGCGAGCGCACACCACACCTCGATCCCCTTGCTCGCGCAGCATTCGTCGGCCTTTCGGCTTCCCACACGCGCGCGCACATGATTCGCGCGATTCTCGAAGGCGTAACGTACAGCCTGAGAGACACGTTCACGATCTTCGACGAAATTCACGTTCCCGTTGAACGCATCCGCCTCGGTGGCGGAGGCGCTCGTTCGCCGCTCTGGCAGCAAATTCAGGCAGACGCATACGCACACGAAGTCGAAATTCTGAAGGCAGAGGAAGGCGCAGCCTACGGCGCAGCGATTCTCGCGGGGGTCGGTTCAGGCTCCTGGAAGAGTGTGGACGAAGCGTGCGACGCCACAGTGCGCGTCGCGAAAAAAGTTGGACCCGGCAAAGTTGGCGCGGCAACGATGCAGCGTGGTTATCAAACGTATCGCCGGATTTATCCGGCCTTGCATTCCATCTTCGAGGAAAATCCATCCAGTTCGGCTCACTGATTCGGCGAGCCAAATCCCGGCGCCAGAATTCTTGGTTGATCCGCCCAGACCGTGGGCCTCAAGCTTTCTTCTGTCCCGGCTTGAAGAAATAGCAGTACGCCGCTCCAATCAAGGTCAGCAGCGCACCCCACCACACGTTCGCGTGCAAATGGAACAGGTGCACCGTGGGATGCGCCGGCGGATTGCGCCACTCGAAAAGTCCGGCGCCCAGAATCAGCAGCCCGTTCACCAGCAGGGATACTCCAATAAAAAACCAAATGGAAATCATCTGTGCGACCTCTGGCTACCAGAAAATGACATTGAGAATCACAAACACCACTCCAACGATACCCGCCCAGAAAACAGGCTTCTGATAAACGGGAATATTTCCGACCGACGGAACGGGCGTCAGCCCGTACACCAGCCCGTTCAACTCAGCGTCCGTCTTGGGTTTCGTCGCGAGGCTCACAACCACGGTTACAATCACGCAAATGAGGAACGACCATAGCGCCTGAAACATATCCTGCGCCAAAGTCTTGGCGTTCGGCGAAAGCGCGACGTACCGCAACGCCAACGGGTCCACTTTCACCCAGGCCCACATGCCGACGGAAGAAAGCGTGCCGCACAGCAATCCCAGAAAACCGCCGGCGCCTGTCGCGCGCTTCCACAACATGCCCAGCACAACCGTTCCGAAAAGCGGCGCGATAAAGAAACTGAAGAGCGCCTGCACGTAGTCCATGATGCTGGCAAACTGCATCACGAGGTAGGCGGTACCGACGCTGATCAAAACGCCAATCACAGTCGTCCAGCGCCCCATATTCACATAGTGATGATCGCTGCCCTTGCTGTTGATCAGCGGCCTGTAGATGTCGTAGGTCCAGACTGTCGTGAACGCGGTCACGTTCCCGGCCATGCCTGACATAAAGCCCGCAATCAGTGCCGTAATTCCGAGACCGAGCAATCCAGGTCCACAATAGCGGGCGAGCATCAAGGGAAGAACATCGTTATAACTATGCGCTCCGGTCACAGCCGCCACCGATTCCGGCACAAGCTTCTGGTCGAGGACTGCCAAACCTAGCAGTCCGGGCATGATGACGATCAGCGGCACCAGCATCTTGAATCCCGCACCGATAATGGGAGCCATTTCTGCGCTGCGTAGATCTTTGGCAGCGAGAATGCGTTGCACTACGAGAAAATCCGTCGTCCAGTAACCCATGGAAATAACCGCGCCTAGACCAAACACAATGCCAACCCAGTTGATTCCCATCGGATTGTTGCTGAAGGACCCAAGAGTCGACCACAGGTGAACGTATTGATCCGACGCCCGCTGCGCGATCAGCACCTTCAGGTTGGCCCAGCCGCCGGCTTCATAAAGTCCAAGAATGGGAATCAGAAGCGCGCCAGCCCAAATCAAAAAGAATTGCAGTACTTCATTGAAAATGGCCGACCTGAGCCCGCCGAACGCGACATAGATGGCTACCGTGCCCGCCGACAGCCAAATGCTGACGTTGATGTCCCAGCCCAGCACGATTTGCATGACTTTCGCCATGGCAAACATGTTGACGCCGCTCATCAGCACGGTCATAAACGCAAACGATACCGACGAAACCGCGCGCGCTGGCTCTCCAAAACGCAATTTCAAATACCCAGGAACGGAGTGCGTCTTCGAAATGTAGTAGAACGGCATCATCACCAGCGCAAGGAAAAGCATCGCCGGAATGGCCCCAATCCAGTACCAGTGCGTGGCCAGAATCCCGTATTGATACGCGGAACCGGCCCAGCCCATCAACTCCAAAGCCCCTAGATTTGCCGAAAGAAAGCTGAGCCCAGCTACCCACGCCGTCATCTCGCGGCCAGCCATGAAGAAATCTTCGCCCGTGTTTGCGCGGCCCTTCAGATAAAAGCCAATCGCCAGCACTAGAGCGAAATAGAAAATGACGATGGCCAGGTCAACCGGAGCAAGATGAACGAGGTGCGAGGTCTCAACCGCAGCGTAGGGAAGGGTCATAGAGTGTCGAAATGCTTCTCCTCTGCGAACAGCTCAAATCTTCTTCCGTCAACATACAAATGCAAACCCGTGGCGCCCCAAGCACAAAAACGCCGCCGTGCACTATTTTGCCGAGAACTTGTAAATCGTTTCCGAGTGAAACTTTGTCCCCGGTTTCAGCACCGTGGACGGAAAGTTGGGGCGATTCGGCGAGTCCGGAAAGTGCTGCGTCTCAAGACAAATGGCGCCATATTTCGGGTAAGCCGCTCCTCCCTTTCCGACGATGCTGCCATTCAGCCCGATCGATGAATACAACTGCACCGCCGGCTCCGTCGTCCAGACTTCCATCTCTCTTCCCGAGGAGGGATCGCTCACCCGCGCCGCGAGGCGCAGCGTTCCCGCTTGCCCGTTCACAACAAAATTGTGGTCGTAACCGCCGATATCTTTAATCTCCCCGATGTGCGCGCCGATTTCGATCGGCTTCCGGAAATCCAGGGGCGTGCCCGCAACGCTCGCAATTTCGCCGGTAGGAATCAGCGTTGCGTCCACCGGGGTGTACTTGTCCGCGTTCAAATAAAGGACGTACTTCAGAATGTCGTCTGAACCAGCCAGGTTGAAGTAGCTGTGGTTCGTTAGGTTGACGACGGTATCTTTGTCCGTCTCAGCCGAATAGTCGAGTTTCAGTTCGTTCGTGTTCGTTAGGGTGTATGTCACGCTGACGGTAAGATTACCGGGGAAGTTTTCCTCGCCATCCTTACTTAAGTACGTAAACCGAACCGCCGCGCCGTCCTTCTTTTCCAGCGCCTCGCCTTTCCAAACGCGCTTGTCAAAACCAGTGGGTCCACCGTGCAGGCTATTCGGACCGTTGTTGAGCGCCAGTTGATACTCTTTTCCATCCAGCGTGAATTTGCCCTTGGCGATGCGGTTTCCGTAGCGCCCAATCGTCCCGCCAAAATGCGGATGTTTCCCCAAGTACCCATCCAGAGTATCGAATCCTAAGACTACGTCACCAATCTTTCCGTTTCGGTCCGGAACGTGAAGTTCCGCGAGGGACGCTCCGTAAGTAATGACTTTGGCAGAGCTGCCTAGCGTGTTGGTGATGGTAAAAGACTCGATTTTCGTTCCGTCTGGCATAGTCCCAAACACCGCCTTATCTACGTGAGCGCTCGACTTAGTGCTGGCTTGGGCTTCCTTAGCCGGCAGCGGGGACACCAGGTTTGGGCTCAATGCGATCAAGAACGCTAGAACGCTGATTCTGCCCCCGAGCACCATCTTGATCCTCCACCGCGTCAAAGATCTCCGGGAATCCCCTGCCCCGTCCCCCGCCTTGTATCACAAAAGCGACGCAAGAGCGAATCTTCCCCTTAGTTTTCTTACACTTGCGGCGCATTTGCTTTGCTCAGTGCGGCAAGCCACCTGGAGAATGCTCGTTGACAAGCACACGCCCCTGATGCCAATGTGCCCTCGAATCCTAATCCCTGAGTAGCGTTATCGTACATGGAGTTCAATACTATCTATGAGATTTTTTTCTGCAAGGTTCGTTGCGCCGCTTCTCCTGCTAAGCCTATTCACTGCGTCGCCATCGGTGCTGGCACAGTGGCTTCCTCTCAATCCAGTGGAGTCGGTCGGCGAGTTGCCTGATGGAATCGAGTTGGTTCTCAAGACAGGTTTCCTGCGATTCCAGGTCTGCTCGGACTCCATCGTCCACGTTGTCTATTCCATCGAGCGCGAAGTCCCTGCTCGCACAGATTTCCTCGTTACTAGGACCTCCTGGCCGAAGGCGGACTTCACGATTCACACAGACAACCCTAAAGTCATCACCTTGACCACCGCGCGACTGAAAATCGAAGTCATGAGGGCGGACAGCTCCGTCATCTTCTACGATGTATCCGGTAAAAAGCTCGCGCAGGAAAACACTCGCACCCTCACGCCGACCGAAGTCAACGGCGAGAAGACTTACCACTCCGAGCGCTTCGTCAACATGTGGGACACGCAGGAGTCTTTTTACGGCCTGGGCCAACATCAGGCTGGCGTCTGGAACTATCGCGGCGAGTCGGTGGACATCTCGCAAGACAATACAAATATTTCCATCCCTTTTCTACTTTCCAGCCGCGGTTACGCCATTTTCTGGAACAACGGTTCGCGGAGCAAATTCGACAACCGTTTTGTGCACGCATTCTATTTGAGCTCGGAAGTTTCCGATTCAATGGACTACTACTTTTTCTATGGACCCGAGTTCGACCGCCTGATCGCCAACTATCGCGAACTGACAGGCGCCGCGCCCCTCTTCGGCAAGTGGGCTTATGGTTACTGGCAATGCAGGAATCGCTACGATTCGCAGCAGGAGTTGCTGGCCATCGCGCAGAAATATCGAGACCTGCATATTCCGCTCGATAATATCGTGCAGGACTGGTTCTGGTGGAACACCATGGGCGAGCCGGTCTTCAACAAAAATTATCCTGATCCTAGAGGCATGATCGACGGGCTGCACAAAAACAATGTGCACCTGATGATTTCCGTCTGGCCGTATTTTCGCCCCGGCTCACCCGTTTACGATGATATGGACAAGAGCGGCTTCTTTATTGATCGCACCAGAGTTCCAGGTTTTCATCCAACGGGCATGGCACTCTACGACGCCTTCAATCCCGAAGCCCGCAAATACTATTGGAACCTCATGAATCAAGCCCTCTTCAAAATTGGCGCTGACGCCTGGTGGCTGGACACCACCGAGCCTGAAACGGAGGGCCGCGAAACCAATATCCTGGTCACCAACAAAGTGGATGGCGGCAAAAATGGCGCGCGTTATGCCAACGAATTTCCGCTGATGACCACAACCGCGGTCTATCAAGGCCAGCGCGAAGCCTCCGATCAAAAACGCGTCTTCATTCTTTCGCGCTCGGCTTACGCAGGCACGCAGCGCAACGCCGCCGCCACCTGGTCAGGCGACGTTGATCCCAACTGGGAAACCTTTCGCCGGCAGATTCCCGCTGGCCTTAACTATTCCGTCTCCGGTCTTCCCTACTGGACCACCGATATCGGCGGCTTCGTTGGCGCCAATCCCGACGATCCCGCCTATCGCGAACTTTACATTCGCTGGTTTCAGTTTGGCGCGTTCTGCCCTATTTTCCGTGCTCACGGGACGCGCACGACAAACCAAAACGAAATCTGGTCGTACGGACCCGAGGCGCAGAAAATTCTCACCGCCTACGACAAGCTCCGCTATCGCCTCATGCCCTACATCTACTCCGAAGCCTGGCGCGTCACCAGCCAGCGCTACACCCTCATGCGCCCGCTCGTCATGGACTGGCGCACCGACGTCCGCGCCCAGAACACCGGCGACCAATACATGTTCGGCCCCAGCATCCTCGTCAACCCCGTCTACATCCAGGGCGCCACCAGC
>CAJCHZ010000123.1 GCA_903970165.1 Betaproteobacteria bacterium | reverse complement strand
GCAAATCGGGGGAGATTCGGGTGGTTGGTTGATCATCGCCCGCGCTGGTCCGGATGGTGAACTCCGCAAAACCTCGTGGTTCGACAAGTTGAACTTCCAGAAACGAAATTGCCGCAGCAGGAGGTGGTTCCTTCTTTAATTGCTCCAGAAAACATTGGACGGGTTCCTCGAAACCCTCGAGATGAATGTCTACACCGCCATCTCCGTTTAGCACCCAACCCGTCAGCCCATGCGCGCGCGCGAGCCGGTAGACAAATGGACGAAATCCGACCCCCTGGACAACGCCGCGAACTTGGATGGAGTACGCTTTGGGCATCGATTTATTTCTTGCTAACGATGCAGCCCCGGCCCTGCCACCCGACCTGAATCACTTTTCCATCTTCCACGAGAAGAGGGACGGTGTGAGGCGCCGCCGCTAGTGCAATCATGCGACTGTGGGCTTCGGCGTTTCGCTCGACATCGAATTCGTCGAATTCTTTGTTTTTCCATTCGAGCCACTCCCGCATCTCTTGCGTGTAGGGGCAACTTGCCGTGCCGTAGAGTTCGAGCTTAGCCACGGCGAAGCTCCTCGAGCTCTTCGCGAATCACATGGTAAATCGAAGCCTGCACTTCCTGGATACGCGGAATGTAGTCTGACCGCACCACCAGAGGAAAATCGGCGGCTTTTCGCCGCACAACTTCGCCTCCGTCGTAACCGAGTAACGCGACCGTGAGAAGATTTCGCTTTCGCGCTTCTTCTAGGGCGAGAATAATGTTGCGCGAACCGCCGCTTGTGGAAATTCCGATGGCGACGTCGTTTGGCTGCGCCTGCGCGATGAGCTGTCGGAGAAAAATCAGTTCCTGACCGACGTCATTCGCGATCGCGGAAAGATTCGCCGGCTCCATGGAGAGCGAGATCGCCGGAATGGGTTCGAAGCCGGCCGGTGGCATGACGCAATCCAAAGCGAAATCGTTGGCGTCCGTTGCAGAGCCTCCGTTTCCAAAAAGAATCAGCTTTCCGCCTCTCTGGACACGCTCCCAAATCGCTGCCACGGCGTTGCCAATTTTCTCGGATTCCTCACGCGCGACTTGTTCCCTCAAGCGAGAGTCGTCGTTGCCCTTCATCTCGATGGAAGCCGCGACCTGACTAAGAAGATCCGTTGTTTCCTGTTTCTCTCGGCCAAGGAAAGGGTAAAGAAAGCTCGCTTCTCCTATGTCATGTCCAAGCTCGCGATGCTCGAAATAGACGTGCACCGTTTCCCAGAGCGTGTGATAAAGCACTTCGACAATTTCCTGGTGAATGAAGGGGTCCGTGGTTGCGGGATTCGCGAAGTAGGATCCTTCAAGCCCGGGAAGCGCGAAAGTCATGGCATTGCGCTTGCGGGCCGCTTCGAGAGCTGCCCAAACTTCCAGATCACCTTTGGGAGGTCCAAAGCCCATAACCATGTCGTACGGCTTCACGATGGCTTCCAGCCACGGACGAAACTGAAGAGAAAGATCCAGGGCGGGCAATGCTCGTTTGCCCACGATGACCGGATGCACGAACTCAACGGAAACGTGTTGTGCGTCCGTGGCGTAGGGCCCACGGCCAAACGCCAGAAGGCGTCCGCCACGGAGAAATCGCTCGGACATTTCGCGGCTCGCTGCGGCCAGCCCATGCGATTCTCTTGCAAAAAATGATTCAAAGACCGGATTGCGCCCCAGCAACCGCTGTTCTATTTGCGTCGCGAAGTGGCATCCCGTGGCCATAAGGAATTCCTAGCAAATTCGAGGCAGCGGATCGCCAACGAGCATATCCACCAACCGGCCGCCGCCATAGAGGGTTGTAACGAGAACGGAGCCCGCGGGCTCGTCTCGCACTTCTCCGATCATCACGGATTCTGCTCCGCCGGGCGTCTGGCGCAAGGCTCCGAGGGCTGCATCCGCCCGATCGGCGGCTACGACGGCAAGAAACTGCCCTTCATTTGCAATGTGCAACGGATCCAGGCCAAGAAGCTCGCAGGCACCGCGGACAGTGTCGCGTACGGGAATTGTTTCTTCGAAGAGAACAATACCGCAGCCACAATCGCGTGCCAGTTCGTTTAGCGAAGTGGCCACGCCGCCGCGCGTTGGGTCGCGCATCCAGCGTATGCCTCCGCCAGCCGCTTGCACCATAGACTGCACGAGCGGAAGAACGGACCGCGTGTCGGATTGAATTTCCGCCTCGAGGTCCAGCTCACCTCGTGCCAGGAGGATCGTGATCCCGTGATCGCCAATCGGTCCGGACAATAGAATTTTGTCGCCCGGTTTCACTGATTCCGGGGAAATGGCGACTCCCGGAATCAGTCGGCCGATGCCCGTCGTTGTGACATACATGCCGTCGGCTTTACCGTGCTCGACAACCTTGGTATCCCCGCCGGCAATCCGCACCCCGGCTTCTTTGGCGGCTTTGCCCATCGCGCGGACTTCTGCTTCAAGAATATCGGTCGGCAAGCCAGCTTCTAAAACATACGTGACAACGATGGCCTCGGCCCTCGCGCCGGAAACCGCTAGATCATTCACGGTGCCGTTGATGGCGAGTTCCCCAATCGATCCCCCGGGAAAACGCAGCGGATTAACGACAAAACTGTCTGTGGTCATCGCGATTCGCGTACCGTTGATTTGAATATGAGCTGCGTCGCCGAGCGGACCTTGTCCAGCGCCGAAAAGAAGGGGAGCGAAGAGTCCTTCAACTAGCCTGCGGCTGGCTTTGCCGCCCGCGCCGTGAGCCATTTCAATTTGCGGCTCGCGGAATTTGATCTTGGGAGCGGGAGTGGCCATAGGGGCTTCACGATTCAGACGGCTGCGGCGCTGGCAATGGTAACAGGCTTATGCTGCGAATAATTGTAATGTGCGGCGCAGGACCCTTCCGAGGAGACCATCAATGCGCCAACAGGCTGTTCCGGCGTGCACTCGCGGCCAAACAGCTTGCATTGCGAGGGTTTTAGCACGCCCTTCAAGACTTCGCCGCACTGTGCAGCCTTGGGATCGGTCACGCGCACGCCCGGTACGGTGAATCGTTGCTCGCTATCCCACTCGCCGTAAGCGCTGCGAATTTTCAGCGCCGATTGCGATATGAAACCTAAGCCACGCCATTCAAAATAAGGTCGCAGTTCGAAGACTTCCGCCATGGCCCGCAAAGCGGCTCGATTGCCTTCCCACGGTACGACGCGCTTGTATTGATTCTCCACTTTTGATTCGCCATTACGAAGTTGCCCGAGCAGCATCACGATGGACTGCAGAATATCCAGAGGTTCGAACCCGGATACGACTACCGGCTTGCCTTCCTCTTGGGCAATCCATTCGTACGGCCTGCAACCAATTACGGTGGAAACATGGCCAGGGCCGACAAAACCGTCAAGCCGCATGTCGGGGGAATCAAGAATCGCGCGGATGGCTGGAATGATCGTGACGTGATTGCAAAAGACGGAAAAATTAGTAAGTCCTTCCGATTTCGCGCGGATGATGGTGAGAGCCGTGGAAGGCGCAGTCGTTTCGAATCCAATCGCGAAGAAGACCACGTGTTTTTTTGGATTCAGTCGCGCCAGCTTCAGGGCATCGGCAGGCGAATACACAATGCGAACGTCCATCCCGCGCGCCTTATATTCCAGCGGACTCCCATGCGTTCCAGGCACGCGCATCATGTCGCCAAAGGCGGCAAAAATAAACTCGGGCTTTGCCGTCAGCGAAAGCCCGTCATCTATACGGCCCATCGGCAGAACGCAAACCGGGCAGCCAGGACCGTGAATCAACTCCACATTCTCAGGAAGCAGGTCCTTCAACCCGAACCGGTATATGGCGTGCGTATGGCCGCCGCAGACTTCCATAATGCGGTAATGCCGCTTCGAATCCGCAAGCCGCCGAATCTCTTCGCCAGCCTTGCCAATCAATTCAGGCGCTCGAAATTCGTCTACATATTTCATGAGAGCGGACCTGGCTCTTCGTTCGCGGACACTTCGTTTTCGAGGCCGTAGCCCTGAACCTCCTCCATCGCGGCCGCGCTTTCTCCCAGGATCATCAATGTTTGCATTTGATCCGCCGCATCGGTTTCGCTGATTTTACTCATGGCAAAACCAACATGGATAAGTACCCAATCCCCTGGAACTACCGATTCTTCAGCCAAAAGTCCGAGATCTACTTTCCGGCGCACGCCCACAACATCCACGACGGCCAGTTGCGCATTCAACGCATCCATCTCGACAATTTTCCCCGGTATTGCCAGGCACACGGTAGCCCCCGAGTTCCCTTGCAGTCTATACTGCCGATTCCGCTTGCTTCGTCACTTCTTGCCTCGCGACCAGTTCAAAATTGAATTTCAGTTCGTCCTTCAAGCGAAGTGCGCCGGCGGCAAACGAAACGGGCTTGATTCCGTAGTCCGACTGCCGGATGGAAAAATCTCCGGAAACTCGCAGCATGGTTCCCATGACCATCACGCGCGCCTCGAACGAATGACTTTGTGTCGAGCCGTGAAGCGTGAGGTCACCGCTCACATTGACCTGCAACACCCCCACGCTAACTTTCTCCACGCTGATCTGCTTGCTCTCAAACAAAACATCGGGAAAATCAGCGATATCCAGCACCTCTTCGCGCATCAGCTTTTCTAGCTTTGCCCGATCATCCCGCTTCATTTCGTCGAGAACTTCAAATGTCGCGGTTTTAATTTTCAGTCCAAGCGCGGCATGCTCGTACGTGCCGTCATCAAACCGCACTTCCCCTTCGAAATCCCTGATCGCGATGACCGGATTGTGGCCGAATGTGGATAGCATTCCGGCGGCGAAGGCCTGCACGCTGAACCGGCTGGCACCCTTATCGAAGACGTAGCGCACTGTTTCAGGCCCTCTCTCGGAAGCGACATGGGGACGCCTCGTTCTCCGCCGCTCAGCAACTGTCATCAAGCGCCGACAGGCTCATTCCTTGGCGCGATACCTTCTCTGAACTGGTAAAAGACCTTACATAGACCGAAGCCGGAAGTATTTTTCGATATCCGGCAAAGCAGCCGATGCCAGGTTGCCGATTCCCAGATTTGCAAGCTGTTTGCGGACACTGGGATTCGACAGGATTAGCCCGGCGCCAAAAATCACGAGCGCCACTCCGCCCAGCATGTACAGCGTTTCTTTGTCCGTTCCATTCCCGTTTTCGGTGTGATGCGTTATCTCGTGCGACATGGCCCTCTCCTTTAAGAAATGCGATGCATTCCGTTATTTCGTTCCGGGCCATTCGCCCCGGAGGATTCGCTCAACTAAGTTTTCCACCAGTTTCACCGCTTCGCCGATCGCTCGAGTGACAGGTTCGCTCAACCCCATTTGTCCTTCTTCCGGTCCGAGTGTCGCCGGCACGCAGCCCACTAGCAGCACCCGTCTGAGTTCGGCGCCCATCCCAACGGCCATCCGCAGCACATTCACAGGATTCATGGCATGTGGCTCGACGAAATTTCCCTGCATGTCGGGCGAGTTCAGCCCATCCAAGTCGGGCTCCAGGACAGATAGCTCCCCTGGGCTTGCATCGCCCGGATAGGCATCGATCAAGATCGTCGTTTCATATCCTTCCATCAGGGCATACGCAAGATCGAATCCGCGAATTCCAAAATCCCTGACGCGCACGCCAGCGGGAAAGGCGAGCCTCCCCAGCCGCTGCGCCACTTCGACTCCAAATCCATCGTCCCCAAGAAAAATATTTCCAATTCCGGCGATAAGAATTTTCCTGGCAGCCGCTTCCGTCTTTTCCTCAATCTGTCCGGGCCCAAGCGGTTCCACTTCCTCAGCAGCGAAGAAGAAGCGATGCCCCGGCTGCCGCATCAAGCCGATATCTCTTCCTGGATCATCGTCCACCACAACGCACACATGAACTTTCCCTTCATAGTCCTGTTCAAGAGACTCGATGGTCGCTATCTTTCCGGCAAGCGCAATGTCGAAAACGTCGCCGCCCGCACGAGGCCGCAATCTGACCTGGTCTCCACGGTGCACCCGCGCTCCCTGAATTTCAATTTCTTCCAGGGCGTTGTTGTCTTCGAGGAGCTGCCACTCCCATTCGTTCATGGCATCTCTCCATAAAAAGGCCGCAGCCCCCGCAAAACTCCATGCAGCTTCATGAATTGTTCTTCCGGAAGGTTTTCCGTGCGCTCCAAAATCTGCCTCGCCCGATCATCCGAGTGCCTCATCTCCAGTTTTTCTTCCTCGGTCATCGTCATGATGCGTAACCAAAGAATTTCATCGATTTCCGCAGCATCGAACAAATCTCCCGGGCTTTCCGGCGCAATTTCCGGATAGTCGTACAAAATAATCGGCGAAGACAGCATCGTATCGCGCCGGCCTTCTTCTCCGGCAAGTACAGGCCAGGTTCCCACGTTCTGGCATGCCTGCACCGCGCAGCGATGTTCTTCTGGAGGATCGATTAACGACACAAACTCGCCTCTACGCACTTCAAGAATCGTGTGCGCAGAGACCAGCGAGCGCGCAAGCGCTTGCTCGCGGTCGAGCCTTTCGGTTTTCTCGAAGCAGGTGGCGTTCGAAAGCCGGGCCTTCATTCGAAACAATCCATCGCCCAATTGTTCAGCCGAGAGTTCGATCATCCCGGCAAGTGGTTCCTGCAAGCGCTCAATGATCCCGGCAAGCTTGCCATTGTCGTCGCGAATTTCTTCTCTCTCACACTTCCCAGAAAGCCGGAACGGCCATTCCATGGGCTTCAACGCCAGCGTGGAAAGGCAGAACGGCGTTACTTTGAATTCTTCCTCAATGGCTTCCTGCCATGGCTGGTAGACTTTTCCCGCCGCTTCCAACCTATCCACTTTCTCGCTTTTCAACTCTTCCAATCTTGAATCTTCCGCCGCCGCAAGGCTTAACTTGCCGACGGAACGCGCAACCATCCGCAAGAAGCGCACCCGAATCACGCATTCCGTCGCTTCGTTCCCAGCCACCAGACACTCCGTCTGCATCATCGAGGCATCCGTTCCGCCCCGCCCTTCGCTGTACACCTTCGGATAAACGACGCCAAAATTAAAACGCTGCCGGTTCTTGATCGCAGACGGACGATAGGGGTACAGCATGTATCCTTCATACAAGACCGCTTTTGCGATACGGTCCACCAACGCTTCACTCATGTCCGGACCGTTTCCTGGACCGCCGCAAGCGCCCGCTCCAGCGCCTCGTCCCACGTAGGGATCCCCTCGCGTACCTTATATTGATACAGCCGCTCAAACGTATCTCTCCTCAGGGCAAGCAACGCAGAGTTGGGGTAGAACTCGTCCCTCAGGCTCTTCCACACCTGCACCGGCAATCGGTACTTCGCTTCTTTATCCCAGGCAATGGGTGCGACCAGGAGTTCCCCGCTTACACCCTGATAGAAAACCGATCCGCTGAATTGGAAGCAAAGTGGCAGCTCTCCCGATGTCAATGCATGAAAATATTTCGTCGCGGCAATATTAAAATCGAAAGTACAGGGCACGTGGATATCCTTCAGTGTGGTGCCCGTAAAGCGCGGCACCACCATGCTGACATGCGTCCAAAGCATGCTCCGAAGCGTTTGTCCCCATCGGTCCGGCGTTCCAAACAAATCTAGCAGCTGTTCCTGCTCCTTCGCGTCATACTGCCGCCGCGTCACCTCGAGCTGGATTTGCGCTTTGAGAGCGATGGTGTGAATAAGCTCTTCACTGGAATCGTTTGTGATGCGCACCTGAAAGGCCAACAGCGGGGCTGCGGCAAAGGCTACGGGTTCCGCGTTTTCGATGGAAATGCGCAGGTCAGGCATTTGAAACCTCGCGAAGAGCCCCAGCTCTCTTTTTCAGCCCGCCAAAAAACTCTGCAAGTTCGCGCCAGACTTCCGTTCCTCCGGAAAGCCCGCGCCAATGTGTGCGAATCAGGCCCACCAGTTTGTAGCATTCGTCGATCGGCACGAGGTAATACTCGGCAGGACGCGACCCGCGCGCCGCTCCTACTCGATTCGCCAGCAACGCCACTACGTCCGCATCCATTTTGTGCAGAACCGGATTTACCTGCGTGATGTCATTCCAAGTGTCGAGCGGTAAGAGCGATTCGATCGGCCCGGCAGGGCTTGGATACAACGCAATCACTCTTCCGTGAGGGCTGCTGTTAAAAAAGAAAGCCATCTCGATGGGAACCATCAGGCTTTCCCACTGGCTTTCTTTCATCTGAAAATCCTGCAAGAAGAGCACGGAACGCGGGACGCGTTTGAACTTCGAACCGCTCCGGCCGTCAAACAAAATCGCGCACGCACCGCAGGAGCAAATCAGCTTGTGGCTCGCTGGCTCCACCAGGTGCTCGTGCTCGGCGACCAGTTCACGGCTGCACATCTCGCAACGTTCCGCAGCGGGACGCTTGCGCGCAAACTGCCGCAGCTTGGCAAACGCATTCTCGTTCTGCGGTTCCAGTTCGGGCGTCATTTCAATCCCCGCTCCGTTGTACTCGCGGAACGGCCAGCGCCGCCATCGCCTGCCCGCTCTGCAATTCTGCAATGGAAACGAACGCAGAGCCGGCGAGCGAGGGGGTACTTCTGTCCTCGACAAGAATCGACGCGGCATCCGGCGCCGCATCGTGAAGGGCTGCTTCGATCCTGGCCTTCACAGAGGAAGCCCCCGCCCCGCATCCGCTAGACTTAGCCTCTAAACTCACCCTGACCTCTCCACCCTCGCCGATGGAAACAAGTTCCGCGCTCGCGCCGTTAGACTTCAGAAATGGTTGTGCGCTCTCCAGAGCGCGGATGACCCGTGTGTGTAAGTCATCCGGGTGCAGGCCATACAAAAGCAGAACGCTTCGGACAAGTTCATCTCGCCCGAAGCGATCAATGATGGCCATGCCGGGATCGCCCGCTTCGTGAGCAATTTCGAGCATCCGTTCAATTCCGGCACCGTGTAGCTCCATCAGCTCCTGGACAAGATCCCTCGCCGCGCTTCCTACAGCGGGATCCGCTGCGCCTTCCAGCTTGGCGACCAGTGTCTCGATGGACTTCGCCTTCTGCTGGAATTCATCTTGTTTGGTCATGGGCCCGCCCTCGTGTATCGCTCTCTGACGAATTACCGCTCATGACCGAACATCGGCGAGTGCCTCGTTTCCAGAACCTTGCCGTTGCCCAAATACATATGAACGCCGCAAGGCAGGCACGGATCGAAACTGCGTACCGCCCGCATGATGTCAATGCCCTTGAACCTGTCCGGGCCGTTCTCTTCAAAGATCGGCGTGTTCTGTACGGCGTCTTCATAAGGTCCCGGCGTTCCATAAATGTCCCGCGGGTTGGCGTTCCACGGCGTCGGCGGATACGGGTGATAATTTGCGATTTTCCCGTCGCGAATCACCACATGGTGAGATAGCACTCCCCGGACCGCTTCATGGAAGCCGCAGCCAATCGCATCTTGCGGCACTGTGAATTCATTCCATGTTCTCGTCCGGCCGGCATGAAGTTCCGAAAGAGCCTGCTCGACGAAATAAAGAGCTGCCGAGGCCGCATAGACCTGGAAATAAGTTCGTGCCCGATCCCGTTCAATGGCATTGCTCCACTTCGGTATCTTCCATTCGAACTCGACCTCCGGCAACGACGCTGTCTTCGGCAAATACATCTTGACGCTGCGCCCAGTCGCCTTGATGTACCCGATATCCACCAACCCAGCCAGCGCCGTTGCCCAGAGGCGGGCGATCGGTCCGCCGCCCGTATCGAGCGCCAGATGATCGCCAGTCCGCTTGTCGAGCCACCGCGGGGACATGACCCACGTATACTTCCCGGCAAAGTCGCGCTTCTGTGGCCGCGGAATCGTCGTCTGGTTCCACGGATGGTTCTGATCCACGGGATTTCCGAGTGGATCCTTAGGGACAAACTTTTCGCCATGCTCCCAGCTGTCGTAGTAAGAGCTACCCAGCAAAATGCGGATGTTGAGATTGATGTCCACGAGATCGGTCGTCACCAGTTTGTCGTCCACTACGACACCCGGAGTCACGTACATTTTGCGGCCCCACTCCGTCATATTTTTGTAGGTGTAATCGCACGCCGCGGGGTCGTTAAATGAGCCCCAACACGCCAGCAACACCCTCCGCCGTCCGACCTCTTCGTATCCTGGCAACGCCTCGTAAAAGAAATTAAACAAATCGTCGTGTAGCGGCACGACTTTCTTCATGAATTCCACATACTTCATGAGCCGCACAAGATAATCCGTGAAAAGCTGGATTGTTGGCACTGTCCCCACGCCGCCCGGGTAGAGGGTCGATGGATGCACGTGCCGCCCTTCCATCAGGCAGAACATTTCGCGCGTCATGCGGCTCATTTGCAGTGCTTCCCGGTAGAACGATCCCGTAAACGGATTCAGCGCCTTCATGATGTCCGCAATCGTGCGGAAGCCGTGCAGATTCGCGCCCGGCGCCGCCGTTTTCTCGGCCTTCGTATACACGCTGGGATTGGTCTCTTTCACCATCTGCTCGCAGAAGTCCACGCCGACCAGGTTGTCCTGAAAAATGTTATGGTCAAACATATACTCTGCGGCTTCGCCCAAGTTTACGATCCACTCGCCAAGCGCCGGTGGCCGCACACCAAACGCCATATTTTGAGCATACGTTGCACACGTGGCGTGGTTATCCCCGCAGATGCCGCAGATGCGGCTCGTGATAAAGTGCGCGTCGCGCGGATCCTTGCCCTTCATAAAAATACTGTAGCCGCGAAAGATCGAAGACGTGCTGTGACACTCCGCCACTTGCCGGTTGTCGAAGTCAATCTTCGTAAAGATTCCCAGGCTTCCGACAATTCGAGTAATCGGATCCCAGTTCATTTCCACTAGTTTTCTCGAGCCGGTCGGAGTGCTTTTTGACGGAATTGTAGTAGTTCCCATTTTTTCGCTCCTCTTTTCGGTTTAGTACGACCCGGTTCGATAGCCAGTCGTTAATTCAGGACGTGAATGCCGCCACTTCGGCTCTTTGTTGACCGTTGCGTTTGTGAACGCGCGCAAGGAACGGATCGCTTTTCCATAGACGCCAATCGCTCCAGCGGAAATCTTCGCCCCCGGTGGCTCGTCCATGAAGGGCATAAACTTGTCCGGGAACCCCGGCATGGTGCAACCAATGCAAATACCGCCGACGTTCGGGCATCCGCCAATTCCAGCCATCCATCCGCGCTTCGGAACGTTGCAGTTGACCACGGGCCCCCAGCAACCCAGCTTGACGATGCACTTTGGCGAGCCGTACACCTCGGCAAAATCGCCTTGCTCGTAATAACCAGCCCGGTCGCATCCGTCGTGCACGGTCTTTCCAAACAGCCACATCGGCCTCAACTGCTCATCCAGCGGAATCATGGGCGCCAAACCGGCCACCTGGTAAAGCAGGTACAACACCGTTTCCATAAAATTGTCCGGCTGCACCGGGCATCCCGGAACATTGACGATCGGCAAACCAGCCTTAGACTTCCAGTCCCACCCCAGGTAATCTGCCAAACCCATAGCCCCAGTGGGATTGCCTGACATGGCATGGATCCCGCCGTATGTCGCGCAAGTACCGCACGCGACCACCGCCAGCGCCTTCGGGGTGAGCCTGTCAATCCACTCATTTGTGGTGATGGGCTGGCCGGTTTTTGAATCGGTGCCGAGCCCAGCCCAATATCCTTCCTTCTTTATCTTCTCGTTCGGAATCGATCCCTCCACGACGAGAACAAAGGGCTCCAGCTTGCCCGCTTCCGCCTGATACCAATACTTCAGAAAGTCGTCACCGTTTTCATAAGCCAGCACAGGATTGTGCAGGTGAACGGTCGGCAGCCCGGGAATCGCGCCAAGCAGAACGTCTTCAATACTCGGCTGCATCGCTGCGGTCACGGAGACGGAATCTCCATCGCAGCCCAAACCCGCCGTGATCCACAGAATGTGAATATCGGATACCGGCGAGGGTTTTTGCGTCTTTCGGCCGTAAGGGATTGCTTCCGGTGTCATGGTGTTTGTATCTCCTTCGGACATCGACCAAAATCTGTCGACTCGCCATTCAGGACACACTTCCAACTGGGCTGCGAAAATGCCCTATCAAAAATTTTCGCTTGAGACATTTACAGCGATGCACGTCACGGAACAATCAGGCACTGACGGGTTTTCTTATCGGGGACGATACTCACCGAGGCATCGGGGAATCCCCGATGCATTGGATGTAAACTTCTCCATCCCGCAAAACAGCATCCACCGTGAGGTTGATCGGTTGATCCAGGATTGCAAGAACAGAAAAAAATCAGTAGCCCCCGCCGAGACTTACCGTCCACTCGATGGCATGCTGCACGAGTTCGCGCGCATTTTTTAAAGCCAGCTTTTCCTTGATATGCGCCTGATGCGATTCAATGGTTTTTACACTCAAGTGCAGTTCATCCGCGATTCTTCGCGTGCTGTGCCCCTCGCCGATGAGCCGGAAAATTTCCAGCTCCCTGTCCGTCAGGCTCAGGATCGGAGAATTTCTCGCTCCCGCGTTGCCATGCACCACCTGTTGCAGCATCGCGTTGGTCAGACGCTCGCTCAAATAGACCTCGCCCGCCAAGATTCTCCGAATAGCCACCAGTACTTTCTCCGTGGCCTCCTGCTTCATGATGTAGCCGTTCGCCCCTGCACGCAGCGCCCGTTCCGCGTAGATCGATTCATCGTGCATCGATAGGATGAGAACCGGCAAACTGCCCGAATTCAGGCGGATTTCCTTCAAAACATCCAATCCGTCCGGCCCGGAAAGCGAGAGGTCCAGAACCACAAGGTCGGGCTTCAGCGTTGCGACGGCATGCAACCCGGTATGCGCCCCGTCTGCCTCTCCACAGACGGCAAGATCCTGCTCCCGATCGATCAGTAAGGCCAGACCTTGCCGCACGATCGGATGATCGTCAATTAAAAGTACGCGGTCCTTCTTCACTGCTGGGCTCACTGCAGTTCTGTTCGGCATCGCAGTTCGATCCTATTCGAGATTTCGCACCGGGAATAAGCAAGTCACCACCACCCCGCGCTCCTCGTCCGGCTGCACCTTCAGCGACCCTCCAATAATGTCCGCACGGTAATTCATTATGCTTAGCCCCACTCCCGGCTGCTTGGCCGGATCCTTCGTAAATCCAACGCCATCATCCTGAATAGACAGCGTTCCCGCACCGCTCCTTGCCGAAAGCCGTATCACAATCTCCTGCGATTTTCCGTGCCGAATCGCGTTATTCACCGCCTCTTGCGCGATCCGATAGAGGTGTGTCGCCACCGTCACATCATGAATGCGCACTGCCCGCTCGCAATGAAATCGGCATCGGATATGAAACAACTCCTCCACTTCGCTGGCCCATTTCTTAAGCGCGGACATCAATCCCGCCCCTTCGGCCGCCACAGGATGAAGCCCCCGCGCCAGTTGCCGTGTATTGTCAATCGCTTGGTTCACCATTTGCACGATTTTCGCCGCCTCCGCCGCCTCCGGCAACGATTTATCCGAAAGCCTTTCTTCCAGCACCTTGCTCATGAACGCGATTCCCGTTAGGTGTTGTCCAAGGCCATCATGCAGATCCTGCGCAATCCTCCTCTGTTCCTGCGCGCTTATTTCCAGAATCGCTTCTTCAAGCTTCTTCCGTTCCGTAATATCAAATCCAACCCCATGGATAAACCACGGCCGGCCATCCTCCCGCCGGATCATCTTCGCTTCGCACTGAAACCAAATCACTCTCCCGTCCCGCGCCATCACCCGGTACGCCGATTTCAGTGGCTTCCCAGAAATAAACATCTCCGCCGCTTCGACACTCCACCTCATCTTGTCGTCGGCATGGATCTGCGCATACCACCGCACCGGATCTTCGAGCCATTCGCTCTGCGAAAATCCCAGCGCCGCCTCAATCTGCGGGCTTACATACGCCTCGCCGATTCCCTTATCCAGATAGGCCATGAACACCACGGCAGGAATTTGCTCCACCAGCGCTCGGTACTTCGCCTCCATATTCTCTAGAGGCGCTTCGGCGCCATCTGTCGTCCCGCGGCGCTCTGCGAAATCTGAATTGGGTTCTGGAAATCTGGATTGCTGCAGAAAAACTTGCGCAAGCTCCTGAAGAGCCTTTTCGGCCTCGGATAAATTGCTGGAATCTCTCTCCCCAACCTCAACGCGCGATGGAGATAAGCTCCACGGGATTCTGGTTTCGAAACTCGGCACCATCGGCTACCTCCCGCCCCCGAGACCCGCTAAACACTTAGAATCAAACCTAAGCCCGGGGGTTCCCGCGCATTTCTCAGGGCTCTAACGCCGGTTGTTTCTCCAGGGCGGTTCCTTATTCAGGGAAGACTGCGTAAACCTCCGCAACGCATGAATCGCCCGCCCATACGTCATCACGGCGCTCGACGAAAGCAGTGATCCCGGCGGCTGATTCATAAACGGCATGAACTTGTCCGGGAATCCCGGCATCGTACACCCTATGCAAATTCCACCCACATTGG
>CAJCHZ010000122.1 GCA_903970165.1 Betaproteobacteria bacterium | reverse complement strand
CTGCCAACCACTTGTCAGACTCGCGTGTTAAATTCCCCCGCCGGAACAAAGACAAAAGATAAGCCGTAGCCAAATCCAGGGCAAAAGCAAAATCGAAGAGCAGAGACTTAAAGTCTGCGCTACCTACGCGGTGAACGAACTGCCGCAGCCGCAGTTTCTGGCGGCGTTGGGATTCTGAAACACGAATCCCTGGCGCATCAGTGTCTCTTCGTATTCGAGCGTCGTCCCGTTGAGATAGAGAAAACTCTTCGGGTCTACGAAGAGGCGCGCGCCAAATTCTTCAAATATTTTGTCGCGATCACGGGCTTGCGTGTCCAGGCGCATTGCGTAGGACAGGCCGGAGCAGCCGCCGCCCTGGACGCCTACGCGTAGGCCGCCAACTTCTGGCGAGACTCCATCCTTCTCGAGGAGTTGGCGGATTTTCTGCGCGGCTTTCTCGGTGAGGTGGATGGCCGGCGTTGCCGGAGCCTCTACCCCCTCCCCCGTTTTTGTGTAAGTATTCATTTTAAAAGACTTAAATATCCTGCAAGCCTTTTAGAACCAACACGTGCAAGCTCCTCGTAAGTGTTGATTCTAAGCCAGTTAACGAGCTAGCTTAGCGCGCCCCTACAAGACACCTAGCCGAAACTACCGGCTCAAGCGCGATCCTAGTGGGCGGCCTTTTCGGCTACCGGGACCTCGATGCCGTGTTTCTTCTTCCAGTCGCCGATGGCGGCCTTGATGGCGTCTTCGGCAAGCACGGAGCAGTGGATCTTCACCGGCGGGAGAGCGAGCTCACGCACGATGTCCGTGTTCTTGATCGAAAGCGCCTCTTCCACCGTCTTGCCCTTGACCCATTCCGTGGCGAGAGAAGAGCTAGCAATTGCCGAGCCACAGCCGAAGGTCTTGAACTTCGCCTCTTCGATGACCTGCGTATCGGGATTGATCTTCATCTGCAGCTTCATCACGTCGCCGCACTCGGGAGCGCCGACCAGCCCCGTTCCGACATTGGGGTCTTCCTTCGGCAAGCTTCCGACGTTGCGCGGATTGTTGTAGTGCTCGACAACCTTTTCACTGTATGCCATTAGCTGTTGCTCCTTGCCAAATTGACGAGATTTCCAAAACCTGCGCTCTTCACGGCCTTTTCGGTAAGTGTGACGTTCGGCACGGACGCGGAGCGGCCCGCGGTGAGCTGACGCAAGGCGTCCTTGATGAATTCGGCGCCGACGCCGAGCATCTTCAAAAAGGCGCGAACCTGCTGAAGCTCGTGGAAAGAGCGCTCGCCGGCCGCAGGAGCCTCTTCGCCTTCTTCATAGGGTACAAATGTCACTCGGAAGGCAGCTCCAGTGCCGCCAATCGAGCGGTGAATTCGGATTGTTCCTTCGTTTGCCATCGTGTTTCCTTCTGTTCTGAGATCTCATCCCGCCCAAGACAATTAGATGCGGTTTCTAAGCCGTTTGCCACTTCATCTTGGAGATATCGATGCCTTCTTTTGCCATCTCGTAAAGAGGCGACAGTTCGCGCAGTTTGGTGACGACCTGGACCATCTTGTCAATGACGTAGTCGACTTCCTCCTGCGTATTGAACCGGCCGAGGCCGAAGCGGATCGAGGTGTGCGCCAGGTCTTCGCCAACTCCCAGAGCCTTCAGCACGTAACTTGGTTCCAGGGTGGCCGAGGTGCAGGCCGAGCCGCTCGATACGGCAATGTCGTTGATGCCCATGAGGAGCGATTCCCCCTCGACGTAGGCGAAGCTCATGTTCAGGTTGTTCGGCAAGCGATGTTCCGTCGAGCCATTAATGAAGACCTCGTCCAGCTTGCCTTCGAGGCCTTTTCTAAGGCGGTCACGCAGACCCGCGAGCCGCACCGACTCGGCGGCCATTTCCTGCTGGCAGAGTTCGCAGGCTTTGCCGAGGCCGACGATTCCCGTCACGTTGAGTGTGCCGGAACGCATGCCGCGCTCGTGGCCGCCGCCATCAATGATGGCTGAAAGCTGCACGCGCGGATTGCGCCGACGAACATAAAGAGCCCCTACGCCCTTGGGCCCATAAATCTTGTGGCCGCTGATGGCCAGCAGGTCGATATTGTCTTTCTGGACATCCACGGGAATCTTACCGACCGCTTGCACGCCGTCGGAGGCAAAGAAAATGCCGTGTTCCTTGGCGATTTTGCCAATTTCCGGGATTGGATTGATGACGCCAATCTCGTTGTTGGCGTACATGATGGTGATCAGAATAGTCGTCGGGCGGATGGCGGCTTTCAGCTCATCGAGGTTGACGCGCCCGTCTTTCTGCACCGGTAGATAAGTGACCTCGAAGCCGTCTTTTTCCAGGCGCTTACAGGTGTCCAGCACGGCTTTGTGCTCGATGGCCTGGGTGATGATGTGATTGCCCTTTTCACGGAACATCTCGGCAATGCCCTTTATCATCAGGTTGTCGGACTCGGTTGCGCCGCTGGTGAAAATAATCTCTTTGGGCGTGGCGTTGATCAGCGAAGCAATCTGTTGGCGCGCTGTCTCAACGGCCTCCTCGCCAGCCCAACCAAAGCTGTGGTTGCGGCTTGCGGCATTGCCAAACTTCTCAGTGAAATAGGGCAACATTGCGTCCACAACGCGCGGATCCACCGGCGTGGTCGCGTGATTATCCATGTAAATCGGCAGCTTGACTGACATTTCCAGACTCTCCTAACTCGAACTCATGTGCGAACCCGACCGCATGGGGCTCGACAGGCCGACAAGCGCGGGCTCAGGCTCCTCGCTCATCTGCGCAATGGTTACCGTGCTCAAAACTCCCAGAATGCTTTCATTCACCTTGCGGAGCGGCTCGCGAACCGAGCACCTCTCCGTTGTTTCGCAATTTCCGTGGCTCGTCACACAGGATGTGATGAGGACGGGGCCATCAATGGCTGAAATAACATCGAGGGCGCTGACCTGCGCGGGATCCTTCGCCAGTTGATACCCCCCGGTTGACCCGTGCTTGGCTACAACCACGTCTTCTTTTGCCAACCTTTGCAAAACTTTCGCCATCAGCGTAACCGAGATGCCGTACTCTTCCGCAATTTCGTTTGCGCTACAAGCGTGCTGTTCACGGTGCATCGCCAAATGCTTGACTGCAATGAGGCCGTAATCGGCTTTTTTGGATAGCTTAAACATTTCTCACTCTGATTCCTGCCCCCCGCAGGATATGCGACTGAACCAGTCGCAATCAGAGGATACTTTATTTTGCCCTTCAAGTCAATCAAACAGGCTTCAGATTTCCTGCAAACCCTTTATTTCGTGCGGCTTATAATAAGACTGATTTAGTCTGAGATGACAGCGATTTCCAGCGAACGGTCGTTGTTTGCATTGGACGGTCGTTTTTTGGCTCTGAATGGTAATTTGAGCCTGCGCTTGCTGGCCGTGATAGGCTTTGTGGCGAACCTATGACTTCCATGAACAGTTTGTGGTCGACGTGCCGCGGTCGCATCGGATTTACGGTTTGGCTGACTCTGGTCTTCGCTCCGGTCGGATGCTCTCAAAACGCCAAGCCTTCGGTTATTGTCGAGAAGCGGGTGGACCCGTATGCCTCTTCTTCTAATTCCAATTCCAAATCCGATGGGCAAACCTATGTGCTTGTCGGAGCGGGCGACATCGCCGGCTGTAAAGACCTGGACGGAGCGAGGGCAACCGCCAAGCTGCTTGAGAAAATTCCTGGAACTATCTTTGCTGCCGGGGATCTTGCCTATGAGTATGGCACCCCAGCCAATTTTCAGAATTGCTACGATCCGACCTGGGGTGAGTTTAAGAGCCGGACCAAACCTGCTTTGGGAAATCATGAGTATGGCGAGCCAGCTGCTACAGGCTACTTTCAGTATTGGGGTGCGGCTGCGGGCCCTTTGGGCAAGGGCTATTACAGTTTCGACCTCGGTTCCTGGCACATCGTGGCGTTTAATACGAATTGCGGAGCTAAAGACCTTGGCGGTTGCGGCAAGGGCTCGCCGCAAGAAGAATGGCTGGGCAAAGATCTCGCGGAGCATCCTGACGCATGCGTCCTGGCCTTCGGACACCATGCACTTTTCAGCAGCGGTCTTTCCAAGGCCCATGCCGTGCATCCGGAACTAAAGGAGCTTTGGCAAGATCTTTATGCGGCTCACGCGGCGCTGGTTTTGGCGGGGCATGAGCATTCTTACGAGCGGTTTGGGCCGCAGGATCCCGACGGACATGCAGACCCGGCCAACGGAATTCGCGAGATTGTCGTCGGTACTGGCGGGCGAAGTCATGACCCGCTGGGCTTTGCGATGGCAAATAGCGAAGTACGGAACACGGATACGTATGGTGTGATTAAACTGGTGCTAACGCCAGGGCATTACACTTGGGAATTCATTCCCGAAGAAGGCAAGACGTTTACCGACTCTGGCTCCGGGGATTGCCCTCACCACTCTTCCACCACCACGAAGTCATCTTGAACCTGAGCAGGATCCGGCGGCGGAAGCTGCTTCCACTAACTTTTGAACGGCTGGAGCTGGCATTAGGAGGAGCTGTGATTTTGGTTTTTCGAGCTGCTGAAGTGCGGCGAGTTGCTGTACTTTCCAGTCATCCGGCGCCGGCTGGCCCTTGGTGATGAAATCGAGCGCGGCGAGACCAACGGCGCCGAGAGCCGAGAGGTCCTGCGAAGTGGTAGTGACTTCTTTCACCAGAAAAGATCGCTGGGCGAGCGGCTGAAGTTTTGAGTCATTGTCGCGCCACGCCGTGAGTTGCGCGCGCAAACGCTCCGTGTCGTGGGCGTCGCGGCATGAGCCCGAGATGAATTTGTCGACCAAGGCTCCGAAGTGGCGCGAGGTCGCGCTCTCCAGCGGAACGGCATCCACCAGGCGATTCAGCGGAGTGGCGCTTGTTGGTTCGGCTACGGCGGTCTCTTCCCGCGCGTAGTCCTTCACTGGTTCCACGACACTCGCGAGCGTGCTGAGCGCGGCAAATTCTTCAGGGCTGCTGGGCCCGGCAATGCGCTCGAGCATCTGGCGCTCGTACGTTTTGTGGGTCAGGCCGATCCACTCGAGGCGCTGGCTCTCCGCTTCCATGCGGGCGTGCATCGAAGCAGGGTCGGTGATTTCCTGCGGGGACCACAAGCGTTCCGCGATCACCGCGTTGCGCGGCCAGATGCGCGAATCGATATTCTCGGTATTGACGTATTCCGCCCACATACAGGATTCGCCGCCCAGGATGCGCGCTTTCTCCGCTGGCGAAAGATTGGCCGCCGCGCCGCCCAACGGGTCAACGGCATAATGGCGGGCGGCAGACCACCCGAGATCGAGATAGTAGCCGTTGGAAAGAATTCCACGAAAGCCCTGCTTCGCCGCTGCGGCGAGCCCGTCCGCGCCACGCCATGACTGGATGAGAATATCTTTGGGCAGCGAAGGATCAAGCACTTCGTCCCAGCCGACCATGCTTTTCCCGTGCTTGCTTACGATCGGCTCGAGCCGTTTGTTGAAATAGGATTGCAACCCTTCATTGTTCTTCAGATTGTGCTCTTTGATGAATTCCTGGATTTTGGGATTGGCATCCCACTGCTTGCCGTTCACTTCGTCGCCGCCCACGTGGAAAAAATGGTCGGGGAAGAGCCTGGCCATCTCGGCGATGAATTGATCGAGGAACTTGTACGTTCTTTCGTTCGTGGGGTCGAACGCAGGATCAAACACGCCCCATCTTTTTTCGATTTCGTATGGGCCGGGCGCGCTGGCTAGTTCGGGATACCCGACAAACCACGCCGTGCTGTGGCCGGGCACGTCGAACTCCGGAACCACGCGAATGCCGCGGTCGCGCGCATACTCGATCAGGTCGTGGATTTCGTCCTGCGTGTAATAAAGGCCGTCAGAACCGGATTCGTGCAACTTCGGGAACCTCTTGCTTTCGACGCGAAAGCCTTGATTCTCGGAAAGGTGCCAGTGGAATACGTTCATCTTTACGGCTTCGAGGCCATCGATGTTTCTGCGAAGAACATCGAGCGGAACAAAGTGGCGAGCGGAATCAATCATCAGCCCACGCCAAGGGAAGCGCGGTTTATCGTCAATGGTTAGGGCGGGAGCAGCGAATCCGTCGGGCGAGACTTGCACCAATTGAAGAAAAGTCTGCAACCCGTGCATAGCACCGAGCGGCGTCGGCGCCGTGAGTTTCGCGCCGGTCGCGGTTACTTCGAGGACGTAAGATTCATCTTCGCCAAGCTCCTGAATATCCTTGCTGGCGTGGTCGGTACGGACGACCAGCGAGGCTTTTGCAACTTCTCCGGACTTGAGCGCAAGCAGCAAAGCAGTCTGGCGATGCAGAGCATTCAAGAAGCGTTCGGTGGCGCGTTCCAGGCGCGGCTCGGTGTAGCCGGCCAGACCGACCGTGAAAGAAGAATCGATTTTCAGGCTGCCCGAACCCGGCTGAATGCTCGAAGGAAAAGGCATCAAGTTGAGGGGCGGCGTGCTCTGCGAAAAGGCTCTGGGAATTTGCAATAGACCAGCGGCGAACATGACACACAAACCTCGCAGGATAGAACGGAACACCATGAAAAAAAAGTCCTCTCCGAAGCAAACCTGAAGCGCAGGCAATGACTATCTCGGATTTAGCGAAAGGAGTTTGTCACAATTCATACGGGTCGCGAAGCGGAAATGTTTTCGGGGCATGCGGCCTTTCCAAGGCAAGCTCTCACTGTGGGTTCACGGTTAGAAGCGCCGCGCTGGTGGGCCCAATCGCAACCGAATACACTCCGCCACTGGCGACGGCGGTTTCCGTGTAGGCCGCGCCCTGCGGCGTTCCATCCGTACTGCCGTCAAATGTTTGTCCGCCGATGGTGATGCCGGTCGTTGCTTGATAATTTGCGGCATTGAGTCGCGTGACCGTTCCGCTGCCGTAGCCCGGTAAGGTGATACTGACCACACCTTGCGCAACCTCGTCTTTGTTGATTAACACGATGCGGACTATGCCCTGCGTATCGATTGTGGCCCAGACCTTTAGATTGGCGGACGTAGTTAGCGTCACGGGCAAAAGCTTCGGCGTATTCGCCGTGGCCATCTGGAAAAAGAGCAATCCATAATATTCGGGACGAATCGATTCGATCGAATAGGTTGTCGTGTTTCCCTCGATGGCAGTATTGAACTGGAAGAGCGCATAGCCGCCGCCGTTTCCGTTGTGGAAGTTCACGCCGTCCACTCCCACGTTTGCGAATTCAAACATCACGTCCGTTGACCAGAGCGCCGAAGCAAAAATGTCGCTGACGCCGGTCTCGCCACCGCAAGAAATGGAGTTCATCTCTCCCATACGGAACGGCAGCCCCGCTTGGTGCGTTAGAGTCACGCTGGAGGCCACGGCGGTCGCGCCTTTGGCGGCAGCGGAGTCCTGCAACAAATAGTCGGGCGGATTCGTGTTGCCATTGCACTGCGTGCCGGCGTAATAGTGCTGGCTAACGATGGAGAGATATTGCTCCTCCTGGCTAAGAAACGCGGGCAAATTGGAAAGCGAACTGCTGCTGGCCCAAGATGGACCCATCAGTTTCACGCCTTGCGGGAGTAGAGGCAGGATCGCGGCGCGCCAAGTCGCGAAGTCTGAAAAATAATCTGCGAAGGTGTAGGTTGTTGGCCGATCGCCATTGTCGTGATAGAGGTCGGGCTCGTTGCCGATTTCGATGGCTTCGAGCGAGCCCGCCGGCATGTTTGCAAGGTAGTCTTGCGCTTGCTGCGTAGCCAGGGTTACGTCGTCCGCGCCGAGATTAACACCCAAGGTGAATTTCGCCCCGAGATCGGTATAAAGCTGCGCCATCGGCGCGACGACGCCCGTGGTTGGCGCAACGGTCTTGTCCGTGCTGTTGCCGCCGATGCGGATCAGCAACGGCCCGCCGCCGTAAGCCGTCAGGTTTTTCACCAACTGGCGGTAGATCGGATTCGTATTGCCCGGAGGCCCCATCAGAACCGGTGGACTGGTCCATTCATGCGAGAAGCCAAGAAAGCTCGGCGGGATTGGCGTGCCGGGTTTCGAAGGATCGACAGTCGCTGAAGCAAGCGCGGTTCCCAGCTGCACGGTGATCGTCAGCGCTTGATGGACTGAGCCGCCCGCATTTGTCGCCGTGAGTGTGTAGCTGGTTGTTTCGGCGGGAGTCACCACGACCGAATTACCGCTGGTGGCCGAAACGCCGCTGATCCCGATCGTGGTCGCACCGGTAACGCTCCAATCCAGCGTCACGGCTTGTCCTGCCATTATGGAAGTAGCAGAAGCCGCGAAACTTTGTATGCTGGGAAGAGGAGTTGGAGGGGGCTGCGAGCCGCTCCCGGAACCGCAGCCGGCAAGGCAGAACTGCGCAGCAAGATAGCAGAGCGCGAGCGATGGGAAAAAGCGATTGGGTTTCATCAGTTGTATTGTGCCGCGAAGCTGGATAGGCTCTCAAACCCGGGGCGCCGCGAAAAGTTGCCGGGTGGTCTGGCGCCTGGGGTAAAATGCTGTGACGGCAAGACTTAGATGAAAACCTCCATCGCCATCTATCCAGGCTCGTTTGACCCGGTTACGAACGGGCACCTCGACTTGATCGAGCGCGGCGAGAAAATGTTTGATTTGGTGATCGTCGCGGTCCTGAATAACGTGGAGAAACGGCCGCTATTTTCGGTGCCGGAACGTGTCGAGATGCTGCGTGAAGTGACACAAAAATGGTCCGGCGTGGAAGTGGATGTGTTTCACGGGCTGCTCGTGGACTTTGCGCGAAAGCGTGGCGCGGGCGTCATTCTGCGCGGGATTCGCGCGATTTCCGACTATGAGTTCGAGCTGCAGATGGCGCTCATGAACCGGAAGCTTGAGCCGCGGCTGGAAACGGTATTCATGCTTCCGGGCGAAACGTACAGCTACTTGAGCTCGAAGCTGGTGCGGGAAATCGCACAGCTGGGCGGGCCCTTGAAGGACCTTGTGCCGCCGGAAGTCGAGCGGCGGCTGCGATCGAAAGTTGTGTAGATACGAAAAAGATTCAAGCGCTTGAACACGCGCGAAGAGACGGGCTGAAAGCCTGTCTCACAGGAGAAAGCTGTGCAACTGACAGAAAGAATCAACCGCATACAAATCTCGCCGACCGCGGCGGTCATCAGCGAAGCGGAACGGCTGAAATCGCAGGGCGTGGACATTGCCGACTTCGGGCCGGGCGAGCCGGATTTTCCGACGCCCGACCACATCAAAAAAGCGGCCATTGCGGCCATCGAAGGAAACAAGACGAAATACACGCCGACGGGCGGAATCACGCCACTGCGCGAGGCAATTTGCGCCTGGCACAAGCGCGAGCTCGGATCGAATTACGCGGCGAAGGAGTGCATTGTCACCGTCGGCGGTAAGCACGGCATCTTCAACGTGATGAGCGTTCTGGTACAAACGGGCGACGAAGTGATGATACCGGCGCCTTACTGGGTGAGTTTTCCGGACATCGTGAAATATGCCGGAGGCACGCCGATTTACGTGCATTCGCGCGTGGAAGACGGCTTCAGCATCAAAGCGGCCGCAATTGAAAAGGCGATTACGCGGAAAACAAAACTTTTGATTTTGAACTCGCCGAGCAATCCGACAGGCGGCGTCGTTCCTCCTGACGAGTACGAGCGTATCCTGGCGGTTTGCAAGAAACACAACGTCTGGGTGATGGGCGACGAGTGCTACTCGCATTTTACGTACGCGCCGCACAAGCCTTTCTCTATCGCCAGCGCAGCGGACTCGAAGAACAACGTCATCATCATCGGCTCGGTCTCCAAGACGTTCGCGATGACCGGCTGGCGCATCGGCTATACGCTGGCTCCCGCGGATCTGATTTCTGCACTGACAAAACTTCAGAGCCAATCGACCTCGAATCCTACTTCGATCGCACAATACGCGGCCCTTGAGGCTATGACCGGCTCGATGGACTCTGT
>CAJCHZ010000121.1 GCA_903970165.1 Betaproteobacteria bacterium | reverse complement strand
TCCACCTGCCGCTGGGCTGATCGTTCCCGAAATGCTGTAGGTTGGGGCTGTCTGTGCCGTCGCCGTAAAGTTGATTCCCGTAACGTTCGCGCCATTCACCGTAGCATTCGTGCTCGCCGGACTAAACGTGTAGCCACTCTTGCTGGGTGTAACCGTATAGCTTCCATTCGCCAATCCCGTGAAGGTATAAGCGCCCGAGCTGTTCGCTGTCGTGCTCGCACTCGCGGCTCCGCTCAGCGTTACTGTCGCCCCGCTTCCCCCTGCCGCTGGGCTGATCGTCCCCGAGATGCTGTAGGTTGGGGCTGTCTGTGCCGTCGCTGTAAAGTTGATTCCCGCAACGTTCGCATTATTCACGGTCGCATTTTCGCTGGATGGGCTGAAAGTATAGCCAGAATGGCTCGGTGTGATCGTGTAGGCGCCATCAGCCAACCCCGTAAAGGTGTAGACACCTGAGCTATTCGCGGTCGTGCTCGCGTTGCTGGCTCCACTCAGAGTCACAGTCGCGCCGCTTCCCCCTGCCGAAGGACTGAGCGTGCCGGATATGGTATACGTTGGGGCGACCTGCGCCGTCGCCGTAAAGCTCATTCCTGACACATTTGCGCCGTTTATCGTCGCATTTTGACTAGCAGGGCTGAGGGTGTAGCCGGTATGGATTGGCGTGATGATGTAGGCCCCGTTCGCCAAACCCGTAAAGCTGAAGGCGCCTGAACTGTTCGCCGTTGTCGTGGCGCTGGCCGCGCCGCTCAAGGTCACCGTCGCTCCGCTTCCCCCCGCGGCGGGACTGATTGTCCCTGAAAGAGTGTAAACCTGCGGGTTCGAGGCTTTTACGTCCTGGCTGACCAAGCCCGCGCATCCTCCGATGAGCAGCATCGGTAAAAGAAGGCAAGCCAATAGGCAATAGTTAAGCCGCTTCTTGTCAGCGTCATCCGGCAGTACCCCACCTCTCCGCTGCAGCTTGGCGCACGTAATCTGCATTTTCAAATCCCTCCACTCTCCCACGGCGCATAGGTTAATTCTTGCCGCAAAAGGTGGATACTGGCGGGTGGTCTAGATTAAGTACAGGGTAGTGCCCTGTCCAGTTTGGATGTCCAGAACGGAGCCAAGGTGCCTAATACTCCTGTGCTGTTCTGGACACCCTCTCGGTCAGGGATTCAAGCCTTCTCCTTGAATGAGTCTGTGGGCTTGCTGATAATCCAAGGCACTACAGTAGCTGTACTACTAGATATAGATCGACTCTCAAATCTTATAAAATTCAAAAAATGAGACTTTCGGAAGACGGGAACAAGCCTTTGAAATTCCCGGCTAGGCCCTGGCTGCTTCGCCGCGGATTATGTCATACCGCTCGATCACCGCCGCTACACCCATTCTTGCGGTGCCATCTTCATTACGCCGCTCCACTCGCACGACTTTTCCAAAAGCGCGCACAAAAACTTCCGATCCATGCATGATTTCCGCGGGCAGAGTCAGCGTGATGTCCAACTCCGAGCCTTGTTCCATGTCCTGCTCGATCACGAAATACAACCCGCGCGTCGAAATGTCGCGTGTCTTTCCTTCTTGGGATTCTATCTGACGTTCGGTGGGTATTCGAATGATGATCGGCAAGGACAAATCATAACGTCGAGCCGTCCGGCGTTCCGTCATTCCCCCGACCTCCGGTGTTCGCGGCGGTGACGTAACTTCGAATCGCGCCGTAAGCATGTGACCTTACTAGAAACCCGCAATCTTTGCTAGTTCTGTCCTTCCGTCCGGACCGGCGCTCCTAATCGTTCCTGCTGCCCACTGGGGTCGGCGTCTCCACAGCGGCCGGCGCCGTGGCCGTCCCTTTCGTTCGCGGGGCATCCAGATTAAACTGCCTCACTTTATAGAGCAGAGCCTTATAGCTGATGCCCAACATCTTAGCGGCGTCCTTGCGGCACCAACGCGTTTTCTCCAGCGCGTCGGCAATCGCCTCCATTTCCGCCTCGTCTTTCAATCCACGAACCAGCGCTTTGAGTCCTTGTTCGCGAGGCGGAGCGGTCTCTTCCCGCGGCGAAGTTCGCTGCCGCGCGGCAGACATTTCAATCAGTTCACGCAGGCTGCCTTCATCGTCTTCTAGAATCACGTAGCGCTTCACAAAGTTTTCCAGCTCGCGCAGATTCCCGGGCCATGGGTAATTCACGGCTGCATCCATCAAATGCTTCGACGGCCCCGCCGGCGTTTTCCCAAATTTCTCGCTGTACTGCTCGAGGAAGTGGCGGAACAGCAGTGGAATCTCGACGAGCCGCTCACGCAACGGCGGCACTAGAATCGACAACACGTTCAGCCGATAGTAGAGGTCTTCACGGAATCGGCCCGTCTTCATCGCATCTTGCACGTCAACGTTTGTCGCGGCCAGCACTCGCACGTCGGTGTCAATCAGGTGGCGCCCTCCCAGCCTGGAATACTGGTGATCCTGCAGCACATGGAGTAGTTTGGCCTGCAAGGGCGTGGTCATCTCTGCGATTTCGTCGAGGAAAATCGTCCCCTTATTCGCCATTTCAAACTTCCCTGGCTTGCTCCGAATCGCACCAGTGAAGGCTCCCTGCTCAAACCCAAAAAGTTCCGATTCCAGGAGTTCGCCAGGCAGCGCTGCGCAATTCACTTTCACGAAAGGCTGATTCCGCCGCTTCGAACGCAGGTGAATCATCCGCGCTACGACTTCTTTGCCGACTCCGCTTTCCCCGCAAATAAACACGGGTACGTCCACCGGCGCGATTTGCAGTATTTGCTGGCGGATCCGCACCATCTGAGGGCTGGCCGCTAGAAAGCTGAGATCTTCGGTCACCTGGTCGCAATAATCGCGCAACGCCTGGTTTTCCGTGGTCAGCTGTTTCTTCTGGCGGGACTTCAGCATGGCTGCATCCAGCTCAGTCTTCTCGAACGGCTTCGTCAGGTAATCGTGCGCTCCGATGCGGATCGCTTCCACCACCGTTCCCACTTCATTCGAACAAGACAGCATGATCACATTGAGGCTGCGGTCCGCCTGCATCAGCTCTTTCAATGTCTCTATCCCATTCAATTCCGGCATGAGCACGTCTAGGATAATAAAATCCGGGCGTTCTCCCGCGGTCACTTTGGCGATTGCTTCTCGGCCAGTGCTGACCGTTTCAACGTCATATCCGTCCACTTCCAGCAATGTCTGCAGGTATTTTCGGATGCTCGGTTCATCGTCCACGACCAGAATTTTTTCTTTTGCAGCCATCGCTTTCTCCCTTTTTCCCAACAGCTACCTGCCCGGAAGCTATCCCTGGTCCATCGGCAACAGGAACGTAAATCTGCTTCCAGCTTTCAGTTCGCTCTCTACCCAAATCTTTCCCCGATGCGCTTGAATCAGGCGTTTCGTGATCGCGAGTCCCAAACCCATTCCCGATGTATTTCGGTCGACCCGCACAAAGTCCTCGAAAATCTCTTGATGGTACTCCGCAGCAATTCCCGGTCCGGTGTCCGCGACGGAAACCTCCACGCTGTTCGGCCGCGGCAACCGAAACCTTCGCCGTTCCTCGACGGGCGCCACAGCCGCCACACGCCGCTCCCAGAAATGGGGGCCCGCCTTTAATGTCACGCTCCCACCCGACGGGGTATGTTTCAGCGAATTGTCCAAAAGATTCGCCGCCGCCTGCTGAACCTTCTGGTAATCAAAGCGAAACGTTGGTATGGATGGGTCGAAACTCGTCTCCAGTTTGACTCCTTTGCGTTGGAACGCTTCCGACCAGCGCTTCGCCACCTCGTCGAGGCAGTCTCGAAGATCGTTCTCTCGAAGCTGCAAAACCAACTTGCCGCTTTCCAGCGCGGAATAGTTCAGGAACATCGAAACCAGCCGTACCAGCCTCTCGCAACTATCTTTCGATTCTTCCAGGACGTCGCGCTGTTTGTCCGTCAAACGTCCCATCGACCCCGTCAGCATGAGGTCGTAATATCCCTTGATCACGGCCAGCGGCGTTTTCAACTCGTGCGCGGCCGACGCAAGAAATACCGTCTTCTGCCGGTTCACTTCCTGCAACTTCAGGTATGCCGCCAGCAAATTTCGATAAGTGATCTCGCGCTCTTGGAGCAACTCCTGCACCGTGAGTTGCGTCGCTGCATCCGGGACGGGAGTTTCCACGGGTTCCGTTTCCAATTGGACAATCAAACATCCCGGGTCGGAAATCCACTGCACGCGAGCGCGCGTTTTCTTCTCCTCGCGCACCACTTCCATTTCCAGTTCATGCTCACCAGCATCGATTTTCTGGCCGATATCGTTTGGGTCGACCTTTAGCATATCGTTGAACAGATTCCGTTGGATCAGGTCGCCTGGGGCGGCTTGCCCGAAACATTGCCGCGCGCTTCCATTCGAGAACAGTACTTTCCCGCTTCGCTCCGCGACCCAAGTGGGCGTCTTAGCAGCCTCGAGCAGGGTTTTCACCAATCCGAAGGGGATTGCCAGTATGGCCCGATGGTCGGCAAGGGGAGAAATCGCAATGGTCTGAGGCATTTGTGGAGTCCGTCTCTCCATTACAAGTAGGAAAACATTTTCCCTACCTACTTTTCATGCTGGCAGAGGAGCTTCGGACTGTCAATGGAAAAGGAGTTCCATTTGTACTTTACGGAAGTTGAGGGGAGAAGTCGTGAAGAAGCCTTACCGGAGGTAATTACTTACCTCCGCGTGATTTATCATAAGCATTTGAAAAATAAAGACTTAGTGATTGAGACTCCGCCCTCGTTATGGCACTCAATCTGCTTGCTTCCGTACTAGTTCTCAGGTACTAATCGAGCTTATGGCACACACTGGGCTGCTGAAGGACGGTCGGCGTTTGGACCCCCTTAATCTAAGACGATCCCCTCGCATTCGCCTGCAGATGCCCGTATTCCTGCGTGCTACCGACACTTCCGGCGCGGAATTCATCGAGCTCACCAAGACTCTGAACATTAGCTCCACGGGCGCCTGTGTGGCCTCAACCCATATCTTGCGTCCCGACCAAATCATTCACCTCACTATCCCCGCCCCCTCTTCAGCCTCTTCAGGTGTTGTCCCTAGCGGCACTCCTCCCATTACTGCCAAAGTCCTCCGCCAGGATGCAGCCGGCGAAATGCGACTTTTTGGGCTGGAATTCCTTAAGCCACTTGAGTAAAGTATTGCCGCTTTGACGGACGGCTTCCCTCGCTTCGGGTAGAATTGTTACATTGCCCAAGACTGCGTCTGAGGCTACTCTTCGAAGAATCGGTCCTATACTCAACTTAAATAAGGACTTAACCAGGATTCAAGGTTGACCCGAATGGCCCCGGATCAGCCTGAGACCCAGTTGGAATTGGTCTCCGGCTTGCTCCTTATAGAAAGCGAAAGCCAAAATGTGCTTTCCCCAAACCCCGCGGGGATAGGCAAGTTCAGGTGTATACCGGATATGCCCAGCCCCGGCGCCCCTGCGCCCCCGCGTTTGCCGATTGAGGATTCGTATCTCGAGCTACTTGCAGACACGCTCGAAGGTATGGATATCCCTGCGCGTGGCCAATTCCTGCAGCGTTACTTCCACACGATTACCAATCTCGATCTCCGCGAATCGCAATGCGTCCAGCTCTGGGATGAAATGCTCACGCGCCGCCGGGAACTCAGCGAAAACCTGGGCCGCCAAATCTCCTTGAAAACCGCTCTTATGGACGTACTCACTTCTGCTGGTCTTTTCAGAGTTCCTATTCTTATCGAATATGACGAGCTCAAAAAGCTGCAATTGAATGCGGTCACCGATCCGCTCACGGGTCTTTACAACCGCCGCCTCTTTGCCGAAGCTTTTGAAAAAGAGCTCAATCGCGCGCGGCGCTATGGCCAACCCCTCGGACTCGTCGTTCTCGATTTGCATCGCTTCAAGGAAGTAAACGACAGGCACGGCCACCCGCGTGGCGACGAAGTCCTGCAAGCTGCCGCCTCGACGCTAAGAAAGGCCCTGCGAACTTCCGACTCCGCTTTTCGTATCGGCGGCGACGAATTCGCTCTTCTCTTGCCGCAAACCGATCCTGCGCAGGCGCTCGCTCTCAGCCGCCGTGTGGAAACCGTCTTTGGCGAATCCATCGCCCACTTTCAAATGGCTGTGAGTGTGGGCATGGACCACGGCGTCGCGACATTCCCTGAAGACGGCGACCAGGCTGATCAACTAATCCGCGTTGCCGACGAGCGCCTCTACCGCTTGAAGCACGCAAACCACACTAAAACTCCTGGCGGCACCTCTCGCACAGAACTCGATTCAAATCCGGCTCCGGAGCCGTCCACTCCACCCTCTTCCGAACGGCAGTCCACTGCCCCACGGCCGATTCCCATCGAATCCAAACGCACACAGGAAAAAACCGACGCTGCGGCCACTGCCACCGCTCCGGCGGTCGCCCCGGAAGTTTCGCGACAGGCCCAGAACATCGCAGTCCCTGCTCCTGCCCGCGTGTTCACCGTCCCGCGCAAAGCCGAACGGGTTTCTATGACGGGTACCAACGCATATGCAGTCCTTGGCGAACAGGGCATCCGCCGCGCCCGAGTCTTGGATCTTGGTTTTGGTGGAGTTGCTCTTGAACTGGATGTTCAGGAGGAAATTCCGCAGAGCATTTTAGCTGTCTTGCACGTTCCGATTCTTCCGCCTGTGCGCGTCAATCTGAAACCCGTCTGGTTCCAGCGCACGCCCCAGGGCGCCTTCCGCATCGGCTGCGCTTTTGTCGCGTAACGCGTAACGCCAGTTTGTAATTCTGCCGAGGACTCAACTCCTCCCTCCAGAATCAACCGTCCGCTTGCGCCAAATGTAAGCGCAAATGCCGCGAAGTAAAGAGTAGCGCCTGCTGCAAATGCGAAATCCCAAGGCCCCATCGTAGCGCCGCCTGTTCCGTCGTTTCTCCTTTAGCAGCGAGTCTCACCCACAACGCATGCGTCTTCTGATTTAAATCTTCATGCTTCCGCGAAGTCAAACACAGTGTCGCCTCAAGTGACTCCTGCGAGCCCGCTTCTTTTAAGAGTTCAATCAGCTTTTCTAGAAGTAGAAAATGCAGACTCCTCTGGCGCCCAAGCTCCGTCTGTCGGAAATCCAGAACAATTTCTCCCGCGTAAACGCGCCCGCCTGACGATTCCTCCGCTGCTGGCCCCGAAATCGGCTCCAACAGCGAAAGCATCGAGTCATCGCTCTCCATAGCTGCAAGAAAATTCTTTATCGCCAGGCTGAGGCTCGCCGGCGCATCTGCAGGGGCTGCTTCCACTCCACCAGCCCGGCTCAGAACCTTTTCGACCGCCACTACGCGCATGCCTGCGAAACTACGCGAACCCACTTCACCCTGCAAGCCCAATCAACCGCTGCCATTCACGAGTCTCTCTTGCACTTCCCAAATGCCCGCACCATCCATCTCCTGATAGAATCTCGCTTCATCTCCCCAACACGGAGACCCTCATGATCGAACCCAAAGCAAGCCGTCCTTACTGGCCCGACTTCGCCGAAATGCCCAAAGACCCCGAGAAAGGTCTAAAGCCTTGGAGCTGGGCTCTCGAGCGCCTCGAAAAATCCCACAACTATTGGATCGCCACAACGCGCCCCGACGGTCGCCCCCATCTCATGCTGGTCTGGGGAATCTGGTGGCAGGACGCTTTTTGGTTCAGCACCGGCCCAAACACTCGCAAAGCGAAAAACATCGCCGCTCACCTCCACTGCTCCATCGCCACAGAACTTGCCGACGAAGCCGTCATCGTGGAAGGCAAGCCGCAAGAAATCCCCGAGCGCTCCATCTGGAAACAATTCGCCACCGTCTACAATAAAAAATACGGCGGCGACCTCGAGCCTCTTCTAATCTCTTCTGGCGGCAACGTCTACAAAGTCACTCCGCGGACCGCCTTCGGCCAGGACGAACACGCCGCCAACTTCGCAGAATCCGCTACCCGCTGGCGCTTCTGACTACCTCAAGCCACACCTTTTCAAGGCTCAGTTCTTCGGCGCCGCGTTCCACATCTCCTGTTTCACCTTCCAGCCGCCGCTCTCTTCTCTGTGCAACACCAGCGCCATCTTTCCCCAAGTCTCGATCGGCTCATTCCCATTAGGAGGCTGCACCACCTGATGCTCCAATGCCCACTCCGAAGCCCAGTCTCCCGCCACCTGAATATCGTGAAACTCCATCTCCTGCTTCACCACTTTGTACCCCGGCATTTTCGCCAAAATGCCTTCGACCCATTCTTGAATCACTTTCTTTCCAATCATTGGTGCTTCGCCAGGCATCAAGTCAACTCCGTCGTCCGCCCACAGCTCAAATATCCCCGCCGTATCCATTTTCAAATGCCGTTCCCGATAGTGCTCGTTGAACCGCCCAACCTCCTCTCTGCCGCTGGGGATCCCTCCACCAGACGCACTCAGCGCCAGTCCCCAAGCAAGCACTCCGAATCCACCCAGCCAAATCCATCTCGCGTTCATAACTCCCCCCCCATCCCCGATTTGGAGAACCCCGCTAGTTCCCCTATAATAGACGTTCCTCGCGACCTAGCGACGCGGCAGTAATGCTCCGACCCTGTCGGAGACGCCGTGCAGACCGGACGCGAAAGAATGGAGTCTCATGAAACCCGGTATTCACCCCGACTATCACGCCGTAACGGTCCATTGCGCCTGCGGCAATAATTTCCAGACTCGCTCGACCATCAAGGGCGAGAAGCTGAGCGTCGAAATCTGCTCCAATTGCCATCCGTTCTTCACCGGCAAGCAAAAGCTGATCGACACCGCCGGCCGAGTCGAGCGTTTCACCAAGAAATACGCCGACGCCGCCGCCAAAGTCGAAGCCTCAAAAACCGCGGCAAAGAAGTAAGTTCAGCCAGACCTAGCGCAAAAAGGGGGACAGACCAGACGTCGGCCCCCCTTTGGTTTCGTCGGCTCGTTTCTGAGCCGTCAAACGAAGGGATTCTCCACCGGAATCTGAAAGTATTTCTGGCCCGCTTTCAGGTCTTCGGAGAGTATCCGTCCACAGCCCCCACGTTCGGCTGCCGCGACAATCATCCCGTCATAAAAGTCAATTCCGTAAGCCGCCTGCGCTTCAACAGCTCGCCGCACGATTCCATGGTCTGGATGAACTAACCTCACCGCCCCGAGCGCATCCAACGCGATCAGCACTTCTTCCGGTCGCATCAGTCGCGCCACTTTGTGCAGAAGCGTGGCCGCGAATTCCGCCATCACCTGAATAGACACAAGCCCTTCCCCGCTCAGCGCCTTTTCCACGATCCCTTGCGCTATCTTCTGCTTTCGCGCATCCTCAGGCGCATACGCATACACCAGAATATTCGTGTCCAGAAAGTCAGGACCGCTCATACAGGTCCTCTCGTCTCCAAATCTTCTTTCCCATCGTTACCTTAACCAGCTCAAAACTCCTCTCCAGCGCCTCCCACTCCCTCTTCCTTCGCCCGGATCTGGCGTTCTCTTCCGCAACCTGCTCAAGATATGCACGCACCAATCCCGTTAGCGTCGTATCCCGGTCCGCCGCAATCTTCCGCACCTCCTTCACCAGCTTATCGTCCAGCGTCAGCGTAATATTCATATCTCACCCATAATAAGGGAATCTCTACCCATAATAAGGGAAGCCCGCTTCTTCCGCAAGCTTCCGCGCCGCTCCCGCTTTACCGACTTCCAGCGATGGCTTGGCGAACGCCCAGGCGTCTCCGCGAGGCTCCGCGTCCACGGCGCCTCTGCGTTATCTTTTCTTTTTTTTATTTTCTCCCCCTTCAACTTTAAACTTTTCACTTTCCACTTCCGTGTAAAATGACTTCCCAACGTGGCCACTCAATCCCGTATGTTCGAAGGCGCGCCCTCCGGCCCGCTCGTAGAAACCGCCGCGCCTCGCGTCACTCTCCGCAACACCTTCGCGCATCCTTTTGACTCCGCCATCGCCGCCGCCCGCACCTGCTACGCCGATCATCTCATCACGCCCGAGGAAATCACCGACAAGCAGCGCCTTAACATCGGCGCCGCCACCTTCAACAGCGGCCACCATACCGTCTTCCAGCACGCCACGTTCGAATTCGGCCTCGAAAACGTCAGCCGCCAGTTCGTCTGGTCCTTCCTCCACGCCCATCCCTTCTACAATTCCGAACAACAAAGCCAGCGTTATGTCCGCATGGACAAGGTCCAGGCCTACGTCCCTCCCGTGGATCTGTACTTCAGCGAATCCGCGAAACAAATCTACGAACAAGCCATCGCCCACGCCTGGGACTACTACCGCGAACTCTCCACCCTCCTCATCACCGATGCCCGCGCCATCCTCGCCGACATCTGGCACGTCGGCCCCAACTCCAATCCCAAGCACATCCAGAAAATCGAGCGCTCCGCCGAAAAACGCTCCATCGAAATCGCCCGCTACGTGCTCCCGCTCGCCGCATTTACCACCATGGTGCATACCGTTTCCGGCATCGTCCTCCATCGCCTCTGGCGCATGAGTGCCGCCACGGACACTCCCAGCGAATCTCGTGCCGTCATCGGCGCCATGGTCGAAGAAGTCAAAAAAATCGATTTGCAATTTTTCGAGCGTTTCGGCACGGAACCGCTGGAAGAAATCCCTGAACTCAAATCAACGGGATCCAATCTCTCGCAAGGCGAACAATTCGCGCGTGAATTCGACGCCAAGTTGGAAGGAAAAACCTCGAAGCTGGTGGATTACTCGCCCAACGCCGCGAGCGTCGTCGCTAACTCCTACCGCGCTGTCGTCGGCCTGACACAATCCGACTGCAGCGACGCGGAAGCCATCGACCGCCTCCTGAATCCTGCAAAAAATCTCTATCGCCTTGAAACTCTAAACGTCGGCGTCCACGCCCCCATGATGCGTGCTCTCCAGCACGCCAACTACACCTTCGCGAAAAAAATCAGCCACACCGCCGACTCCCAGGACCAACGCCACCGCATGGTCCCCGGCTCACGTCCGCTCCTCACTCTCGCAGACACGCGCGAACCCGACTACATCACTCCCGCTCTCCTGAATCAGAATCCCCGCGCCAAATCTATCTACGATCGCGCCATGCACGACGCGTGGTCCGCCAAAAATAAACTCATCGACGCCGGTGTCCAACCAGAAATCGCTCTTTATCTTCTCCCCAACGCCAAATCCATCCGCCTCGTCGAATCCGGCTCCCTACTCCATCTCCTCCACAAATGGACGATGCGCACCTGCTTCAACGCCCAGGAAGAAATCTACGCCGCCAGCATGGACGAAATCGCCCAACTCCGCGAAGTCCACCCCCAACTCTCCAAATACATCGGCCCTCCCTGCCACCTCCGCGCCAACATCACGACTCCCATCTGCACCGAAGGCTCCCACTTCTGCGGCGTGAAAGTCTGGCTCGACTTCCCCAACACCCCTCGCCGCATCTGAAACTTCATGAGTGCGGGTCCGTGTCCAACACGGCGAACCCAGAAGGCTCCGGAGAGGTTCCATGCTGCGCACCCACCAGCCTGAGCCGCCAAAACCGCAGTCCACTCTTCACCCGCTGACGAGGTCTTCCCGCGCAACTCCATCGTCTTTACTGCTCGCTGTGGCCGCACTCTTTCTCGTGGGTTGCGCTTCCGGCGGCAGCACTATCGTCGTCCCTCCCCCGCCGCCAACGCCCACCTCCGTCACTTTGATTCTCTCCAGCAGCGCGAACGATCAGTTGTCTCAACCGTCTATCACACCTGCGACCATCACTCTGACTAACACAGCCGGCGCTTCTACAACTCTCTATATGAATCCCAGGCCGCCAATCCCTCTAACTTCTCTACGACCGCCAATGCAGCGACACCGGCCCGTCCATCGGATGTTCCATCGCCCCTCCCGTCCGCCGCGACTCCAGGAGGTTCGCCTTCAACCCGAAATACCACTTCGCCGGCCGGTCGGCATCATCTATCAGCATCAACCGCGGATTATGCTTCAGTCCCTCCGCCTGCAAAATCATCGTCTTCTGATCCTGGCGCAAAAACCTCTCCGCAAACATCCGGAAAATCCACACCGGTAAGAAAAGGTTCCAGGCCGCCACAAAGTCTATCCGGCAGAGGTCTCGCCGCACTGGCGTAACGGTCGCCCGGCTGGAGAACCACAGCTTCCCGCTGCGGATCTCCTCTGTTCGCATATTCGGCAGCACAAAGTCTATGGTCGTCGTTACCGGCGCCCCGGTATATTTCTGCAACATCCGGTAAGGCGCACTGTTCGAGCTGGGGGTGTGGGGGCTCATCCGAAACCCGTGGGGTATCGGCTCAAACTTCTTCTCCTTCTCGTGAATGCTCCGCCGGCTCCTCCAATACCATGATTGGTGCACAAACGGTCCATGCGCGGGGTCCATCAATCCAATAATCCCCTGGTCCACATGCGAAGGCAGCTCGCAAGCCAGATGCGTAATCCGGTATTTCTCGCTGAAAACACTGAGCTTGGGCGTCTCAGGAATTGTTTCTGGCAATCGCGAGCCGGCGGCATTCATATAAACCCAAATGTACCCATCGCGCTCGCCGCAAGGATAATGCCCGGCAAAAATGCGCTCGACTTTCAGCTTGTCCTGGCTGGTCAACGAAGGAATCTCGACACACTGCCCGCTGCAAGCTTCAAATCGCCAACCGTGATAGCTGCATTCGACGGCCTTTCCGTCGAACCGGCCATGGGAAAGAGGAATCCCGCGGTGCGGACAAGAATCCCGCATGGCAAACGCCTTGCCTTCTGAAGTCCGTCCAAGCACGAGCGGCACTTCCAGCAGCATCGCGGTAACAAGCTGCTGGCCGCTGACTGTGGTGCTCCGCACTGCCGGATACCAAAAGTCCCAAAGAAAACCGAGGTCGTTCTCAAGAGCGGAAGCGTCACGCGCCGCCGCGCCGCCTGCTTGCATTAAGGATCGCACCGTTTCGCTCATGGCTTCGCATCGTAGTACACGGCGCAACACGACGGCAACCTCACTGAGCCGCCGGCTTGCAACTTACATACACAATGGATGTCTCTATCCATCGCCTAGCGCCGCAAGAAACAGATTCGATTGGTCCAATCCCATTTTTCTGTTTCTTTTGCAAGCTGGCTTAAAGCGCGAACTAGCGCCTTTGTGTCGGCCGGAGAGATTGTTTTTTCATCAACAAAAATCACTCCTCCATGGCTTAGCCCTCGCTCGGCCCAGTCCTTCAGCAGGGGCGGAATAGTCCTTCGATCATAAGTGACGAGCGTCAAGCCTTCCTTGGCAGCATGTTCCAGGCAGACGGAGTCCGGCTGTCCCAGGAATTCGCCGCCATCCCAGGTTGACAGCGCAAGAACCTTTAAAGATTTCTTGTGGCGCGGGAGGCCCTCCACGACAGAGCGTGAGATGTGCTCGTCCAGCAGCAGCGTGAGCATGTCAGTCTTTCGTCGCTTTCCTGGCGACAAATTCGGCGGCCTGCGGCAGCATGCGCTGCAAAGTCTCAAAATCCACGGAAGCGTTTTCGGAAATAGCCCGTTCCATTTCCTCCGGAAAAGCCTTTGCGTAATTCACAGCGGCCTGAACCTTTGCTGCCGGCCAGGTAAGGTGTTCCGCAACGGCGGAGACATTGTTTCTGTAGCGGCTTACCAAAAGCAGTAATTCCCAAACCGCCAGTGTGCTCCCCTGAATATATGCTTGCCGGCCTGCGGCGGAATCGCGAAAATCGATGAACGCGAATTCGGATCGCCTCAGTCCTTCCTCGACCAGCCGGGCGCTGGCATCGCTGGGCGTCCACCCATGGCGGTGCGCCATCCGCTTCAGTCGGTTTCCACTTTCGGCTGGAAGACGCATGCTGATTACCATGGAGCGCTTTGTTTTCATCAGACTCTCCTTACAAGGTAACTCCTGTAATCATTCTACATCGAAACCGGTTTGAGCGGCTCATCCGTTGCGCTTTGGGCGCGGCGGCGTTATCCTCTTGTAGATGGACGCCGCGTTCTATTAGCTCATCCCGCCTTGCTCGCATCCGCGAGCGCGTATTTCGTTTTCCAGTCGATAATCAGAAATAACTTCTTTTTGAATGAGGAACCGCTATGGCCGTAATGACGTTGTCGGACAAATTGGATCAGCTTGGTGCTCGCTACGACGAGCTGACGCAGCAGCTTTCGACGGCGGAAGTCGCCTCGGACTCCGCGCGCTTCCAGAAGATTGCAAAACAGCACGCCGAACTCGAGGAAATTGTCGCCAAGCACCGCGAGTTCAAGCAGGTGGAAAAAGATCTGGCGGGCGCGCACCAGATGGTCCTCGAAAATGAAGACGCCGAGATGAAGCAGATGGCACTCGATGAAGAGAAGCAGCTCTCCGCGCGCAAGGAAGTCGTCGAGCGCGAGCTGAAGCTGCTGCTTCTTCCGAAAGATCCGAACGACGAGAAGAGTGTCATCGTGGAAATCCGCGCCGGCACGGGCGGCGACGAAGCCGCCCTTTTCGCTGCGGAACTGTTCCGTATGTATTCGCGCTATGCGGAAACGCAGGGTTGGAAAGTGGAAATCCTCGAAAGCTCGCCGTCGTCTCTCGGCGGGCTCAAAGAAGCCGTAGCGGCCATCAACGGCCACAAAGTCTATTCCAAGCTGAAATACGAAAGCGGCGTTCACCGCGTCCAACGCGTGCCGGCAACAGAAACGCAGGGCCGGATCCACACTTCCGCCGCAACGGTTGCGGTACTCCCCGAAGCCGACGAAATTGACATCAAAATTGAAGCGAAGGATTTGCGCATTGATACGTTCTGCTCTTCAGGTCCCGGCGGTCAATCCGTGAATACGACGTATTCTGCGGTGCGCATCACGCACATTCCCAGCGGGCTGGTCGTTTCGCAGCAGGATGAAAAATCGCAGATCAAGAACCGCGCCAAGGCCATGCGCGTTCTGCGCACGCGCCTCTACGAAATGGAACTCGAGAAGCAGCAAGCCGCCATCGGCGCCGAACGCCGCGGCCAGATCGGAAGCGGCGACCGCTCCGAGAAAATCCGCACCTACAATTTCCCGCAGAACCGCGTGACCGATCACCGCATCGGCCTCACGCTTCACCAACTAACCGAGGTGATGGACGGCAAGCTTGGCGCGCTAGTGGACGCCCTCGTGAGCCATTACGAAGCCGAGCGCCTCGAAGCAGAATTAGGAGCCGCCTAGGCCGCCGATTCGCCGGAACTCTCCGCGAAACTCCGCGTCCTCTGCGCCTCTGCGTTATCTTCTTTCTCGCTTTTTCCGAAATCGCATTCGTAGTGGAAGATGAGTGACGAAACACCGACGCAAGTGAATCCAGAAACGATGGACGTCCGCACCGCGCTGAAACGAGGTATCGCCGAACTTCGTGACGCGAATGTCCCCTCCTACACCCTCGCCACGGAATTGCTGCTGCTGCATGTCCTCGGCCGGGACCGCGCCTGGCTGTACGCGCATCCCGAAGACATCCTTCCCGGCCTCGACGCGCACCGATTTCTCTCGCTGATTCTGCGCCGCGCCGCCGGCGAACCGACTCAGTACATCACCGGAACGCAAGAATTCTGGGGACTCGAGTTGGAAGTCACGCCCGATGTTTTAATTCCACGTCCAGAAACCGAGCATGTCATCGAAGTCGCGCTGGATCGCCTGGCTCTAAGGGAAATACGGGCCGGCCGGAAACAAACGCTGACCGGCGACGGCCTCAACGTCATCGATATCGGCACCGGCTCAGGATGCATCGCCATTGCCTTAGCCAAGGAGCTACCCAGCGCACACATTACCGCAACCGACATCTCTCCCGCAGCCCTGGTCGTTGCAAAGCGAAATGCTGCGCGCCACGGCGTTCGAGATCGCATCGCTTTCCTGGAGATGAATCTAACCGGTGGGATGGCTGGAAAATACCATCTCATCGTTAGCAACCCGCCGTACATTGGTCGCAACGAAAAGGACACGCTCATGCGCGAAGTTCGCGATCACGAGCCGGAGCTCGCTCTCTACGGTGGCGAAGAAGGCTACGAAATCTACGCCGATCTGATCTCAAGAGCCGCGCGAAACGTATTGCCGGGCGGCCTCCTCGTTCTCGAACTAGGCCACAACAGTCTCCCCGCAGTGCAACCGCTCCTCGAGTCTCCACATTGGACCAAAGTCAGCGTAACAAATGACCTGGCCGGCATCCCCCGCGTCATCGCCGCGGAACGAGCCTAAGCAGCGAAGCAGCGGCGAAGTTGTGGCGAAGATTGTTGTATCGGGAGTAGGCTACTTCCATGCCGGAGATGGCGCGGTTTCGGGCTAAGCATGGGTCACTGGAGGAGCGGCCGGATGACGCGGTTGCGTCCATTTTGCATGTGGATATGGACGCGTTCTTTGTTTCGGTGGAATTGCTGGAACGGCCGGAGTTGCGCGGCAAGGCAGTAGTCGTTGGCGGACGGCCTGACCAGCGCGGTGTTGTTACCGCGGCCAGCTATGAGGCGCGCAAATTTGGCGTGCACTCCGCGATGCCTTTGCGAACGGCGGGAAAGCTTTGCCCCCATGCGGTGTTTCTCGATGGACATCACGAGAAATATGGTTTGTGGAGCGACCGCGTCGCGACGATCCTTGCGAAGTTTTCGCCAATCGTTGAAATGGTTTCGATTGATGAGGCTTATCTCGACTTAGCGGGAACGGAGCGATTGCACGGGCCGCCCTTGGCTGCCGCTGACAAACTGCTTCGCATGATTACGCGCACGACGGAGCTTCCTTGCTCCGCAGGCTTGGCTACGACGCGGCTTGTCGCGAAAGTCGCCTCGGATCAAGCCAAGCCGCGCGGACTGGTTTGGGTTGCACCTGGGCAGGAGGCGGGGTTTCTTGCGCCGCTTCCCGTGCGGAAGATTCCGGGGATTGGCGAAGTTACCGAGCGAGCCTTGCGGGCGCTTGGCATCGAGACGGTGGAACAGCTTGCCGCCGTTGCGCCGGAAAAGCTCGAAAAGATTTTTGGGCAGTGGGGCGATGCCCTTTATCGCAAAGCCCGCGGCGGCGATTCCTATGAATTTGTGATTGATGCCGAGCCGAAATCCATTTCGCACAATCATACCTTCGGCGAAGACACGAACGACGACGAGTCGCTGCACTCGCTGCTCAGTCATCTTTCGCAGAAGGCATGCAAACGGCTACGTGAAGCGGGATTGGCTGCGCGCACGCTCACTTTAACCATTCGTTACGCCGGATTTGACACGCATACGCGCGCGAAAACGCTTTCTGAACCTACGCGGCTCGACGCCGACATTTTTCGCGTTTTCCAATCGCTCTTTGCGGAGCATCGCGACAGGAAACGCAAGATCCGGCTGCTGGGCGTCGCCTTGAGCGGGCTGACACATGGCGCGGCGCAACTAGATCTTCTTGATCCGGAGCGGCGAGAGCGAATGGAAAAGTTGACGCGCGCTGCCGACAAGCTGCGCGACCGGTTTGGATTTGGGAAGGTGCAATTTGGCGGGTCGCTGCGCGCGGATGGGTCAAGCAGCGAGCACGAAGAGTAGTGGAGGGCCGCAGGCAGGAAAAGACATTTACACAGAGAAGGAGGAGGGCGCACAGAGCACGGAGAAGAATCGGAACGACGGAAGCACTGTGGAGATTTGGTTTGTTCCGTGGCCCTCGCTGGGTTGTTACGACGTTTGCGGCGCGGATGACCTATACTGGCCGTAATGAGCACGCCTGCAGAGCCAGCCGCCGAAGCACCTCGAAAAGAACATGAGCGCGGCCGCATGCGCGGTTTCTGGCAGCGCGTCAGCGAGGGGCGCCACATTGACGACCTGTGGGTCCAGTTCACAGCCGATGCGCGTGCCAGCTATGGATTCTATGGGCGCGACATTGACTGGGACGAAATTCAGAAGCTGCCGAAATGGAAGCGGCCGCTTCCGATTCTCAAACAATTTTTCTGGGCTCTTCTGCTCAAGATGTCTCCGGCGCGGCGTATCCTGCTGCTGATGGCGCTGGTTCTGCTGGTATTCTCCATACCCAATATCCAGCGCTTCGAGGTTCTAGCGGTCATTTCCCTGCTGCTTTTGCTGTCGCTTGAATTGGCCGACAAGGTCATTATGAAGCGCGACCTTGAGATTGCGCGGGAAATCCAGATGTGGCTCGTGCCGTCCGCAGCGCCGATTGTTGCGGGAGCGGAAATTGCTTTTGCGTCGCGGCCGCAAAATTCCGTTGCAGGCGATTATTACGACGCGTTTTATCCGACAGCGAGCGCCCAGGAAAATGGAAAGCTCATGCTGGTCATCGCCGACGTGGCCGGAAAGAGCATTCCGGCAGCGCTGCTGATGGCCACGCTCCAGGCGAGTTTGCGCACGATTGCGGGCGAAGGCCCCGCGCTGGGCGACCTCGTGGTGCGGCTGAACCGCTACGCCTCGGCCCACAGCCTGGATGGCCGGCGGTTCACGACGGCCGTGCTGGCGGAGTACGATCCTTCGACGCGCCATCTTGTCTACGTGAATGCGGGCCACAATCCGCCTATTCTGAGGCACGCCAATGGCGACACACAGCGGCTCGAAGCGGGTGGCTTACCGCTCGGAATCGACATGGAAGCTGCTTTCGAGACCGCGTCGATCGACATGAAACCCGGCGAAGCTTTGATTTTTTATACGGATGGCGTGGTCGAAGCCTTCAACGAAAAGGCCGAGGAGTTCGGGAATGACCGCTGGCTCGGGGCGATTCGAGGGCTGCCTGATTGGAATGCGCAAGAGTCGCTGCAATTTCTGATGAAGCGCGTCGATGAATTTGTGGGAGTGACGCGCCAGTCCGACGATATTACCTGCCTCGTTTTCCGCTGCAAGTAATTCCGCGCAGATTTCCACAAGAGAGAGCGCACACGCGGAAGGCACAGCTGGCGCATAATTGGAAAATGAACTCGCGAGGACTCGCCAATTCCATCTGCGACACATTGCAGCGCAATGGGTATCAGGCGCTGCTGGTGGGCGGATGTGTGCGCGACATTTTGCTTGGGCGCGAGCCTGCCGATTACGACGTGACGACGGATGCGACGCCGGAGCGGGTAATGGAGCTGTTTCCAGAAGGGATTGGCGTCGGTGCTCAATTTGGAGTTGTGCTGATTCCGCGTGATGGGTTGAAAGTAGAAGTGGCCACGTTTCGTTCCGACATCGGCTATTCCGATGGACGGCATCCCGACCGTGTCGTTTACTCGAAGACTGCTGAAGAGGATGTCCAGCGGCGCGATTTCACGATCAACGGCTTGTTGATGCGGCACGACACCGGCGAGATTCTCGACTATGTAAATGGCCAGGCGGACCTACAGGCGGGGGTGATTCGAGCGATTGGCGAACCTGACCGGCGCTTTGGCGAAGATAAATTGCGCATGATGCGCGCGGTGCGTTTTGCGGCGCGATTTGGGTTTGATATTGAGCATGCGACATTTGCTTCCATTCGAAAGCATGCGGGCGCGATTACCGACGTGTCCGCAGAGCGTATTCGCGAGGAACTGACGAAACTCCTGAGCGAAGGAGCGGCGAAGACTGGATTTGAATTACTGGAAAAGTCGTGGCTGCTTTCGATCGTTTTGCCGGAGATTGCGGCCATGAAAGGCGTGCCGCAGCCCCCGCAATTTCATCCGGAAGGGGACGTATGGATTCACACGCTGCTGATGATTGAAGGTCTTCCGGCGGGAACATCGCCGACGCTGGCCTGGGGAGTGCTGCTGCACGATGTGGGGAAACCGCCGACGTACAGGCCCGCTTCGCAGACCGGCGACCGCATACGGTTTGACAACCATGTGGACGTGGGAGTACGAATGGCGGAAGCCATTTGCCGGCGGTATCGCTTTTCCAATGAGGAAACCGAGCAAATCATGGCCCTGGTGGCCAACCATATGCGGTTCATGGCCGTGGACCAGATGAAAAAGTCGACTCTGAAACGGTTTGTTCGCCTGCCCCATTTCGAAGAGCACCTGGCCCTGCACCGGCTGGATTGCCTATCGAGCCATCGCCATCTGGACTTTTATGAATTCGTACAACGGTTTCTGGCGGAGACGCCTGCTGACGAGGTTCGTCCAAGGCGTGTCCTAAGTGGCAATGATTTGACCCAAATGGGCTATAGCCCTGGACCACTCTTTAGCGAGATATTGAAGGCGGTAGAAGACGCACAGCTCGAAGGGCAAATTGCCTCGAAACAAGAGGCAGAAATATTCGTCCGAACGAAGTTTACCGCCGGGAAAGCGTAGGCCTCAACAGAATCAATCTGGCGCCCATGGATTGGTCAGGCGCGGGAGATCGGCGGGATTGGGAAGCTTCGTTAAACCTTTAAAATATAGTGAGTTATGGAGAGATTTGCAAAGCGAGGAAGCTGCTGCCAAAATATTAGCTTAACAGACTAAGATTTTGTGCTACTTGTATTTGCATCTTTCCGCACCTTTTTAGCCTTACTCGCATCTAAATGTGGTACGCGCAATCAAAATTGAGATTGCGCCTGAATCTAGGGGGCACTTACATGGCTGAAAAAAAGTATACGGTTCCAGAGATTCTGGCGATCCTGCCGGTTCGTGACACTGTCCTGTTTCCAGGCGCCGTGTTGCCCTTGACGGTCGGCCGGGAGAGTTCGCTGGCTCTCGTGAACTCGCTGGAAGGCGAGGAGAAAATGTTGGGGGTTGTGGCACAGCTAGACCCTCGGGTTGAGGATCCTGCCGCGGCAGACTTGCACAAGGTTGGGACGCTGGCCAAGGTCCATAAGACCGTGAAAATGCCTAACGGGAACGTGGTTGTGTTTCTGGAGGGCTTGCAGCGCGTGAACGTGCTCGAGCTGATGAGCTTGCGGCCTTTCTTGCGGGCGCGCGTCGAAGCGCAGCCCGACTTGATGGGGGACGTTGACGCCGAGCTGGAGGCGTTGCAGCGCAATGCTCAGGATCTGTTCCGCGACGTTGTGAGCCATTCGCCGCAGCTTTCCGATGATTTGCAATCCGTGGCAATGAATATCGAAGATCCGGGACGCCTGGCAGACTTCATCGCTGGAACGCTTCCTTCGCTTTCGACATTGCTTCGGCAGGAGTTGATTGAAACACCGAGCGTGCGCAAGCGGCTGGAAATGTTGATTCGTGAACTTTCGAAAGAGCTGGAGGTGCTGGAGCTGCGTTCGAAGATTCACGAGCAGGTGCAGGAGCAAGTGGGCCAGAACCAGCGCGAATATTTGTTGCGCGAACAGATGAAGGCGATTCAGAAGGAACTCGGCGAATCGGACGATTCGACGCAGGAAATTGACGAGCTTCGCAAGAAAGTGGAAGAGGCCGGAATGACGGCCGAGGGCAAGAAAGAGTGCGACCGTGAACTGAAGCGGTTGGCGAAGATGACGCCAGCTTCCGCGGAATACATGGTTTCGCGCACTTACCTGGAGTGGATGACGTCTTTGCCGTGGTCGAAGTCTTCCGGCGCGAGCGAGATTGACATTGCGAAGGGCAAGCAGATTCTGGACGAAGACCACTATGACCTCGAGAAGGTCAAGGAACGGATTCTGGATTACCTGGCGGTGAAAAAGCTGCAGCCGGGGATGAAAGGGCCCATCCTGTGCTTCGTTGGGCCTCCTGGCGTGGGAAAAACATCGCTTGGGAAATCCATTGCCAGGTCGTTGGGACGCAAATTCGTACGCATCGCTTTGGGCGGCATGCATGATGAGGCGGAGATTCGCGGGCATCGCCGGACTTATATTGGCGCATTGCCGGGGCAGATTATTCAGGGGCTGAAGCGCGCGGAGTCGAACGATCCGGTGATGATGCTGGATGAAGTCGACAAGCTAGGCCGCGATTTTCGCGGAGATCCTTCTTCGGCGCTGATGGAAGTGCTCGATCCGGAACAGAACAATGCGTTCCGCGATCACTATCTGGATGTGCCGTTCGATTTGTCGAAGGTATTGTTCATCGCGACGGCGAACTGGATGGATCCGATACCGGAGCCGCTGCGCGACCGCATGGAGATCATCGAACTCGCCGGATATACAGGCGAAGAGAAGGTCCACATCGCGCACAAATATCTGATTCCCAAGCAGGCTCAGGAACATGGGCTGAAAGTGGGCGAGCAGATTGAATTCTCGGACGAGTCGCTGCGGGAAATCATCCACAGCTTCACGCGGGAAGCGGGCGTGAGAAATCTCGAACGGGAAATCGCAACGATTACCCGCAAACAGGCGCGAAAGCTTGCAGAAGGCAAGACGGAAAAGATGGTCGTTACGCCCGAGATTGTGCGTGAGTACCTCGGCGTACCGAAATTCCGGGCGGAGAAGGAAGTGGAAGAGCGCGTCAAGAAACCGGGCGTGGCGGTTGGCCTGGTTTGGACGCCAGTCGGCGGAGACATCGTTTTCATCGAAGCGAGCCGGATGCGCGGTGGAAAACAGTTCACGATGACCGGGCATCTTGGCGAGGTCATGCAGGAATCGATGACCGCGGCACTGACATGGACACGGTCGAATGCGGAGCGGTACGGGATTGATCCGGACTTCTTCCGTAAGCAGGACATTCACATTCACGTGCCTTCAGGCGGCGTGCCGAAAGATGGACCGTCGGCGGGGGCGGCGATGGTGACGTCGCTGGTCAGCTTGCTCACGGGGCGGCCTGTGCGCGACCGGTTAGCGATGACTGGCGAGATGACACTGTCTGGCGTGGTACTCCCGATCGGCGGCGTTAAGGAAAAAGTCCTTGGCGCGAAGCGAGCAGGGATCAAGGAAGTGCTGCTACCGGCGGATAACGAGCCTAATGCAGTAGCGGATCTTCCGCCGGATATTCTGGGCGACATGAAGATCACCTACGTACGCAACCTGGATGAAGTGCTGGAGCACGCTCTCTCGAAGGAGAGCGTTGCTCCGCCCATCGTGCCTCAGCCGGAGTCCAAGCCGAAGCGGGTGGGGCCGGAGAGCCCGCGGGCGATTCACTAAGAACGGTGTTCGATCGTAAAGGTCAGGCTTAAGGGTCGGGGTATGGTGCACCGTGCCCCGACGGTAAGCAAAAGTACAAGCCCAGCGAATTTCGATTCGCTGGGCTTTTTGCTTTTAGGCGTGAGCGTGGACTAAGCGTAAACAAAGTCCTGCTAACATGGTTCAAGACTTGATGACGATGGGGCGCGAAAAAAACAATTTGGCGGAGGTGCCTGCGGAATTGGTACGGCGCCTGGCGGATGGTTTGCAGAGCGAGCGAATTGTGCCGCGATTCGTGGATTCGTATGTGGTGGAACACGGGCGCCACGCGCTGCAGGTGCACGCGGCGCTTTATCGGGACTTGCTGGAGTTGCTGCGGCGCGAGGCTTTGCTTGCGGTGACGGCGCGGGCGCTGGAAATTGCTTATGAAGAGCCACTGCCCGAAGGCGGAAGAGCCAAGCCGCGCCCGATGATGCGGAAGGACGCCGTGGCATTTCGGCGGAAATATCTGGCCGCGTTAACGCGCCAGCAAAAGTGGAGCGCGGGAGACGCGCTCGATTTTCAGACGGATTTGCAGATGTATGAGGACTTGCTGGCGCGAAATAGCTCGACGCGGCGGACACGGAAGCCGTTTGAGGCCGCGAGTCATCCGTTTGTGGACCGGTGCGCGTTTTTGCTGGACTCGTCTTTTTTGGAGAAAGCACGAATGGCGGCGAGCCGCGCGCTAAATGATCTTGAAAACCTGGCGGCGCACGTTACGGGAGCCGTTCTGCACGGACATGAAACAGCGGCGGGACGCAAAAAAGGCTAGGAATCCAAGACGCTGGAAGCGAAAAGCGGCTGGCCCGCGCGAGCCGTCTGAAATCCGTAAAAAGCAAGAGCCGCGATGGCGACGAGCCCCACCAAAGCGGGAGCCGCGTACCACTGAGACAAGTGCGTAGTCGTCGGAAAAACAAGCAGTACATTCTGCACGACAAGGCCAACGACCAAAACCAGAAAGCCGAAGCGCTTCAATACAAAAAGGAAAGAAATATAAATAATTGCCGAGGCGATAAAATCGAAAAGCTTTTGCTCGCCGCCGTTATTGACGAACGCGCCGAGGAGTACGAGAGCGACGAAGGCGATGGCGTCCTTGCGCAGCACCAAACGGAGGAGCGAAAGCAGAAAGAAAAGAACCAGCGAGTAAATAGTAAAATAGAGGACATAAAAAAGGAGAAGCCCAATCGCCATACGAACGCCGAGCAAGGATTCCCCTGCGACAATACCCGGCAAGGGCGGCAGCTTGCCGAGCAGGGGAAGAATGAAATTGTCGGAAGTTTCGAATAGCACAAGCGCGACACCGTAAAACACCCCGAAGAGAAGGTCTCTGCCGACAAGCGGGTCCTTGAATTGTCCAGAGAGCAGGCGGGTCCATCCAATCAAGGTTTGCGGAGCGTTCCGGCGGACCAAGGGCTCGAGGGCAAGGTAGAGAACCACCATCAAAAAGGTATAGAGCAATCCCCAACTGATCGCGATGACCATCAGGTCGATTTCCGTGATGGAAGCGACGTGATGCGCGCGAAGCAGCCACATCGTGAAGTAGATCACGAAGACGAAAGAGCCGAGGCGGAATGCGCCTCGGTTATCACCTCGTTTGTGCTTTAAGTTGTAACGGACGATCAAAAGGCTGATCAGCAAGATGGCGATGAAGAGGCTCACAACGATGAAATTGGACAGCTTTTGCCGGCTTGACGGTGAGAATGGAACGCTGCGGTCCGGAGTGATCCACGGATAAATCAAATCGAAATAGATAGGAAGGCCGCGGTAAGACGCAGCTTCAATACGTAAGGGAATGTCCGGATGGCCGGGAACAGTGCCGGTCCAGGCGGCGCGCGAATCGCCCCAGGCCAGCGGAGTCCATTCGGGATCGGCGGACTGGAAAACCGCGGGATCAAGTTCCGCGGCGGAAAACAAGCGGCTCCAATTGGGGGCGGTAGGATCGTGAGCCGGGGCGTCTTTTTGAGGGGGGACGGCTTCGAAATGAATGAGCCTGCCGCGGGTGTCGAGGGACAGCAAGGTCATGCCAGTCACGCCCATCGCTGGGTCAAAGGTCGTCACCTTTCCCGAGCCGGCGGAGGCAAAAAATCTTTGCGGGCGCATTTCGCGAGGACTTTGACGGTACCAAAAAGACATGGCTGCCGGGCGGTCATCGCCGAGTGAATTCCAACGCGAAGGGTTTTTGTCGTGGTCCCGGATATAGCTCAGATAGTCGAAGTTGGCCTCGAAATCGTAGGCAGTGTCCGCAGGAGATGCGGTGTAACCCAGGCTGCGAGTTATTTCACCGGCTTTGTTAACAAGAACATCGGTTGAAATTCCGAGAGAGACCTTGTTGGCAAGTTGAGTGCGGTCCTGGATGAAGAGGAAACATACCAATCCGAAAAGCGCAGTGAGAAGAAGTCCGAGAGCCAACACAGGACGGACGCCTTCCGAGGCACCGGAAGCAGCGACCATTTCCGGCGAAGGTGTTTCACCTGCGGCGAGCGCGGCCGCGAGCGGATCACCGCCAGGGAGCGCAGCGGCCACTTGCAAAGCCGAGACAGGGCGCTTTCCGGGATCAGTTTCCAGGCAGCGAAGGATGAGGCGTTCGATGAGCGGGTCCAGGTCGCGAACGAGCGTCGAAGGATTGGTAATGGTGCCGTGTTCACGCTGCTTGATCAGCTCGGGCAGGGTCGCGCCCTCAAAGGCGCGTTTGCCCGTGAGAATTTCGTAAAGGATTAGGCCAAGCGAATAGATGTCGCTCTTTGCGGTGACTTCTTTTCCGGCGAGCTGCTCCGGCGCCATATAGGCGGGCGTGCCGGCGCGAATTTCCGCGCCCTGAATGCTGGCGGCAATTCCCGCGAGGCCAAAATCGGTGATACGGATTTTTCCGGCGCCATCGAGCATGACGTTGGCGGGTTTTAGATCGCGGTGAATGACGCCGCGCTCGTGGGCAGCGGCGAGGCCGGCGCAGATCTGGCGAGCAATTTCCGTAGCTTTGTCCGGCGAAAGCCTGCCGATACGGCGGACGACCGAGGCGAGATCTTCGCCGTCCACATACTCCATGGAGAGAAATGGAGTGCCGTCGGCATCGCCAATATCGAATACGCGGCAAACGTTTGGGTGCGAAACCTGCCGCGCGATGCGCACTTCGGAATGGAAACGAGAAAGAGTAGCGGCGTCATTTGAAAGGCTTTCGGGAAGAAACTTGATGGCCACGAGCTGACCGAGCTTTAGATCTTCGGCGCGATAAACCTCGCCCATTCCTCCGCGCCCGGCCATGGCCACGACGCGATAACGCTCGGCAATCATCTGGCCCGGAGTGAAGCGGCCGCCACCGATAGGGTCAGAACTAGTCAGGCCAGGGGCGCCGCTGGAAGGGGTGCGCCTTGAATGGCCCGGGGTGGGCGGAGAAGAAGGTCTGCGCGGAGTGGTTGGGGGCGCGATCGTGTTCTGGTCGACGCTCAGGTCATTCGAGTCTATGGTCTGCGCCGTGTTGAGATCCACAGCGCTGCCGCAAACCGAGCAGAACTTGCCACTGGAAGAAACTTGTGCGCCGCAGGACGTGCAGAACATGGAAGGCGCGATTCTATCATTGCAAAGCGGCTCGCCGCGACTCGGGAGAGCGCTGCCTGGGCGTTGCGCGAAGAACTACGGAATGCGTTCGACCTGTACGGCGGTGCCGTAGGCCAGGACTTCGGTGACACCTTGCATGACTTCTGTCGCGTCATAGCGCATGCAGATCACGGCGTTAGCGCCGTGTTGGCCAGCGTGCTGAAGAAGAAGTTCGTATGCATCTTCGCGAGTTTTCTCGCAAAGATTGGTGAGAATCGTAATGTTTCCGCCAACGATGGTTTGCAAGGCGGCGCCGAGGTTTCCGATCACGCTGCGCGAGCGCACGATGATGCCGCGCACAATCCCGAAATTGCGAACGATGCGATAGCCGGGGAGTTCGAACCCCGACGTAACCATGCTCGGGTCCACACGATTGGGCATTTTTTCGTCTCCTCAAAATGTGCCTAAAAGGTACGTTTACCGGTGCGATTCTACCTGCACACGAGGTTAAGCGCGAGAGCCGGCAGTCTGCTAGTCTCGAGAGACGTGGACACCTTATCGTATATTTTCTATTTTCTGGCGATTTCGCAGAGCCTGCTGGGTCTCTATCTGATCGGGCAAGGGCTACAATGGCTGGGGTATACGCGGCGGCGGCTGCACACGGATCCGGGATTTTATTCTCCGAAAACGGCGGTGCTTTGCCCGTGCAAGGGAATGGAGCCTGCGCTGGAACGCAACCTGGTTGCGCTGACCGAGTTTGATTATCAAAACTACGAAATCTTTTTTCTGATTGCTTCCTCGACTGATCCTGCTTACAACGTCGTGAAACGAGTGATTTCCTCATCGCGCGCGAAGGCGCATCTTGTGCTGACGGAAAAACCTGACGGATGCGGCGAGAAAGTGAACAATCTTCGCATGGGGATTGCGCAACTGGGGGAAGGGTTTGACGTCCTGGTGTTTGTGGACTCGGACGGGCGGCCGGGGAAAAACTGGCTGCACCACATGGTGGCACCGTTGAGCGATTCGCGTATCGGAGCGACCAGCACGATGCGATGGCTAATCCCGAACCGGGGAAACCTGGCGACAGCGATGCTGGCGGCGTGGAACGCGCCCGTTGTGACCATGCTGACGGAAAAGGGAAAGAACTTCTGCTGGGGCGGAGGAACGGCGATCCGGCGCAGCGTGTTTGACCAATCGGGAATCGTTGACGAATGGCGGAATTCGGTGAGCGATGATTACTCAATGACGCGCGCGCTGGAACGCGCGAACCGCTCGATTGTTTTTTTGCCGGAATGCCTGGTGCCTTCTTTTGTGGAAACAGATTTCAAGGGCTTGATGGAATTCACCAACCGGCAGATTTTGATTACGCGGGTTTATGCGGAAAAGATTTGGGGGATGGCCGCGGGGGCGCATTTGCTTTATTGCCTATCTTTCCTGTTGGGAATCTTTTTGACGCTGAGTGATTTTCTAGCAACGCGTCCATCGTTTCATCTGGCGATACTTACATTTTTGCCGTTGCTATTGGCGATGATTCGAGGGGCGTTGAGGGCGGCCGCTGTGTCAGAAGCACTGCCCGCGTATCGTTCCCAGATTGCCAGCGCTTCATGGATTTACGTGCTGCTGCCGGTGTGCGTCCCGTTTCTTTACGTGGCAAATTTTTTAAGCTCGTTGATCACGCGGAAGACGCGTTGGCGTGGTGTAACTTACGAATTGATCTCACCGGAGCAAACGCGGATCCTTGCCTACTGACGAGCACAGTAAAACATTTCCACTGGATTTCCACAGAAACTTTCCAAAGGCTTTGGCCATTCCGCGGCTTTACACTCCTTTTAACAAACTGTTAACAATCCTTAAAGCCTGTTGATTCCCAATAGGACTCCAAAATGAAACAGGCCGCTTTTCCACAGGTGGACTGAGTTCTTATGGAAAAATTTCGCGGACCGTGCAATTAGTACCTCCGCTCAAGTGCCATTTCATAAGAGGGCTTGCGTAAGTACTGCATTTTAAAAGGAGTTGCGAACCCGGGGATTCGGACAAGCAAATGCAGGGATAGTGCGGTTCGGCGAAACAACGCAGGCGAACTGGCAGGGGGCTCCTTCTCGCGCCCGGTGCGGCCTTTTTCAGGCCCCAGGTACCGGGTTCCCCGCCCGATGTTTGGCTTCTTACCTGGCCGCTTGCCTACGGTAAGCAACTCGCCTCTTAACGGGGGCTCAAATCTAAAAAAGTGCTTCGGCAATATTCCGAGGCCGCATACAGAGGGGTGCGTGTGAAGCTTATCCGCAGAAGTGAACAGCATCATCCATTGAGCAGTTCCCGGTCGGCCATGTACCGCGATCGTTATTATTTCTACGAAAAAAACACTGGTGTAACGCATTTTCATGTCGACGCAGGCCCTGAGGGCTGCTTTCCTGTGGACCAGGCCGCGGGCTTGCTGGCGATGCACTGTATGGTGCGAGGGCAAAATCCGAGCGATTACGAGGTGATGGTGAAGGCCGAAAACGAAATCCTGGAAGGCCTGGCCGAGAAGGCGGAAAAACTGCTGCAAGCGGGACATTCCGTGAGCAGCCCTGTCAAGCTGACGCGACGCGAAGAAGAAGTACTCGGCGGCGTGATGAAGAGCCTGGCCAACAAGGAAATCGCCGCAACACTGAATCTATCGGAGCGTACCGTGAAATTCCATGTATCGGCGTTACTTGCGAAGTTTCGCGTGCGCGGGCGTATGGAGCTGGTGCGTGAAGCGTCACGGAGCTCTATGGGGCCGATGACCATGGCCCTACCCACACCGATCGCGACTCGGGAAACGCGCTCTTATGCTCCGACGGGGCAAGGATATTCCGTTGCCGTGGTGCCACTGCCCAAGCGCTCGATGACAGCATAGTTCAAAAGACAAGACGTAGAAAAAATATGAGGCCCGGTTCGATGAGAGCGAACCGGGCCTTGGTGTTTTCGCGTGTCAGAGTTGCGCGCGAATTACTTCTTCGCGGCGGCGTAGTGCTGCGCGGCGGAATCCCAATCGACGACATTCCACCAGGCTTTGATGTAATCGGCGCGAACGTTTTGGTACTTCAAGTAGTAGGCGTGTTCCCAGACGTCCAGACCCAGAACAGCTTTGCCGCCTAGCAGGAAAGGCGTGTCTTGATTCGGCGTGGAATCAATCGCGAGTTTGCCGTCCTTGACGATGAGCCAGGCCCAGCCGGAACCGAAGCGGCCGAGACCGGCCGCCGCGAATTTTTCCTGAAAGCCCGCGAAGGAACCAAACGCCGCAGCGATCGCCGCAGACAGATCGCCCTTGGGTTCGCCGCCACCGCCTTTTTTCATTTGTGTCCAGAAGAGGGAGTGGTTCCAATGGCCTCCGGCGTTGTTGCGGACCGCACCGCGAATGTTTTCCGGGATGGCGTCGAGATTCTTCAGGAGATCGTCGAGGGACTTAGCCTGAAGATCCGCGTGACCATCGAGGGCTTTGTTCAAGTTGGTGACGTAGGCGCCATGGTGCTTGTCGTGATGAATCTCCATGGTCTTTGCATCGATATAGGGCTCGAGTGCGTCGAACGAGTACGGCAGTGGGGGCAGGGTAAATGCCACGGGTTTTTCCTCCAATTTTAGATTTGGTTCTAAATCCATAGCGGTGCCGGAGCGCCATCCTGAATTAGCGCCGCTGTTCGCTCCGAACAGACCCGCGCCGAGAATCCCGGTGTTCACCAAAAATTTCCGGCGGTTCATGGGGATCTCCTGCGGCGAGGAGGCTGGCTGACCTGCCGACTGTATCATACTGCGCGCCCCGTGAGCCCTTAAAGGCCCATCCGGACGGCAGCACTCGCAGGCTGAAAACTCGTCGCAGCTATTGGATGCGCGAAAGGGCCCATTGGGCAGACTCGGCGATGCTTGGCTCTGTCGAGGCGGAAAGCTGCGCGAGGAGCGCGCAAATCCTTTGGTGATGGCTTGTTCCGCGGTCTGGCCTGGAATTGCCTAAGGCGATACAGGCGTTACGAACCAGACCGCGCCACTTGGTGCGCTTTACGGGGCTTCCTTGGAACACGGTGCGGAACTGTTCTTCGGTCATGGAGGCGAGCCATTCGAGCCGGGGCAAAAAGAGAGATTCGGCTTCCATTGATTCTGACTGCAACGATTCTGCGGCGGTCGGGTCTGGAGGCAGATGCTGACGCTCCATGCCCTGTGGAAAAGTCCTTGGCTGGAACTCCCGCGCCTGGGTAATAGGGGCGCGCCGGTTCCAGGGGCAGACGTCCTGGCAAATGTCGCAGCCGAAGACGTGGTGGCCGATGGGCTCGCGCAGTTTTTCCGGGATGCTGCCGCGAAGCTCGATGGTCAGGTAGGAAATGCAAAGGCGAGCGTCCATAACGTAAGGCTGGACCAAGGCTCCAGTCGGACAAGCGTCGAGACATTTTGTGCAAGAACCGCAGAAATTGGCGGGGGGCAAATCGGACGGGCCGAGTGTGGGCTGAATATCAAGGGTCGTGAGAATGACACCTAGAAAGAACCAGGAACCCAACCTTGAGTTGAGCAAAAGAGTGTTTTTGCCGAGCCAGCCAAGTCCGGCATGCTTGGCAATGACGCGCTCGTGCAGCGGCCCGGTATCGGCGTAAACACGCGCTTCAAAAGAGCCGGCGAATCGCTCGGAGAGGGCGCTGGCGAGCGTCTGGAGCTTCTCCTTAAGGACTTCGTGGTAGTCCTGGCCCCAGGCGTAGCGGGAAATCCAACCGCGGGGCTCGGCGGTCTCCTCCTGCAGGGCATATGTCGAGCGCGGCGCGGCCGTGTTGTAGCTCAGGGCGCAGACGATTACGCTGCGCAAACCGGGCATTACCGTTTGCGGATTGGCGCGTCGCGCGTCGGAGAGATACTTCATTTCGCCGGCGTAGCCACGCGCGAGCCATTCTTCCGTTCGCTCCAGTTCGGGGAATTCTTGGAGGCGCACGACGGCGCAATGATGAAAGCCGATGGCACTGGCTCGCGCTGCGATCCACGCTGTGTCCGAGCCGTCCTTCATGAAAGCGGGATGCCCATTTAAGTATTGTGCCGCAGAAAAAGGGTTCGAGCGAGGGAGTATAAGCGAGGGTCAGCTTCTGGCCGGATGCGGGAAGCTACTGGAAGCTGTTTAGGGCAGTGCTCTCGTCGGAATAGACTTCGAAGACGGTGAAGAGTTTGGTGAGCTGGAGCAGGTCATGCACTTTCTTCGTGAGGTGAAGCAGCTTGAGCTCGCCACCGCGGCCCTTCACTGTGGTGTAGGCGCTGACGAGCTCGCCGATTCCGGAGCTGTCAATATAGTCCACGTCCGCCAGGTTTAGAAGGATTCTGGTGCGCTGATCATCGAGCAGCTTGCGAACGGTCGTGCGCAGCAGCGCGCTTCCCTCTCCGAGCGTAATCTTGCCGCTCAAATCCAGGACGGTAGCCTGACCAGCATCTCGATGTGTCGCGCGCAAAGGCATGATTTCGTTTACGCTCCTTGGTGCGGTGAGGCGCCCTGGCTGCCCTGGCCGTTGGTCCCCGGGTTTTCCTGCAGGGGCAACTTTTTTGCCATGACTATTTCTGCGCCGCCAGTACGCCCGGAGACTACGTCGAATTCATCCATAAAGGCCCGCATGAGGAAAATTCCACGGCCGGAGGTGCTCAGCAAATTCTCTTCGGCCAGCGGGTCCGGAACACTTGCAAGGGTGAACCCCGTGCCTTCATCCAAAACGTGGATGATCATTTTGTCGTTGGTCAGGTCCACAGCGAGGTGAATTTTCTTGTCGGGGCGCTCTTTATTGCCGTAGTGAAACGCGTTGATTACGCCTTCGCGAACGCTCATGCCGATTTTGTAGCAATCGTCCTCGCCGAAACCAGCGGCTTCCGCGACGCGAAGACACATCTCCTCGGCGACGTTTACGCTATCGACCTGCGTCTCCAGCGTGATTTCGAGGTGCTTAGGGTCTGTGCCCATTCATGACGCCCGCCATGGGAATGATACACCCAAGAGAGCGCACTTATCGGTAACACAGCGCCCAAACCTAAGTCAATGGAGCACTTGGGGAAGTCGTGCGGATGGCGAGGCAAAACAAAGGGAAAAGATGAGGGCTAAGCCCAGTAGGAACGGTCGAGCGCGCGGTATTGCATGGCTTCGCTGAGGTGGCGCTGTCGATGTTTTCGGAAGCGTCGAGGTCGGCGATGGTGCGGGCGACTTTCAGGATGCGGTCGTGGGCGCGCGCGGAGAGGCCGAGACGAGTGATGGCATTTTCCAGTAATTTTTCGCCTTCAGCGGAGATGGCGCAATGCTTGCGGATCATCTTGGGAAGCATCTGGGCGTTCGCGAAAGTATTTTTGTCCGCGTGATAGCGCGCCATTTGCCGGTCCCTGGCGGCGATGACGCGTCCGCGCACGGCGCTCGAATCCTCGGAAGAAGATGGGGCACGGAGTTCTTTGTACTTCACGGCGGGTACTTCAGCGCGAAGATGTTTACGCCTTCCACCACGGCTGTCTCGCGGGCATTCGCTTCTGGAACGGCTAGAGATTTCAGGCCGGATTCCCTGGCGGCAAGCGCGGCGGAAAGTGCGCCACGAACAGGGCGTACAGTGCCATCGAGCGATAGCTCACCCAAGAACATGGATTCGTTGAGCTGTTTGCAAAAAAAAATGCCCCATGCAGCCGATGAGTCCCAGAGCCATAGGCAGATCGAACGCTGAGCCTTCTTTGCGGACATCCGCGGGAGCCAGGTTGATTGTCACGCCCTGGCCATGGGGAAACTCGAAGCCGCAATTACGCAAAGCGGATTTAATCCTGAATCCCGAAATTAAATAGCACTGTTCCACCCTAACTCGGTAATGTTTCAGCTGGTTAGAAGAAACACCGAGGAGGACAAAACAGTGCAATGGAAAATTACCGCTCTTTGGGGCGGGAAGAAAGTGGAATTACGCG
>CAJCHZ010000120.1 GCA_903970165.1 Betaproteobacteria bacterium | reverse complement strand
TACGGGTGAAAAAGGCTTGAGACAGGACACGTTCCACGACAGCATTTTTCGAGAGGCGTCCTGCTTCGACCACGCGACGTCACCATCGATTGGCGATTGTGCGATTGCGAACGATGGCTTCCCGTTCTCGGCGGCGGACGTTTTCCGGTTGTCTTGCGACCCGGTGCCCTGCGAGTTGCGCTTGGTCGCGGGATTGCCGCCCGCCAACAGATAATTGACGGCGCGGCGCGTGCGCTTGAGAACTTTCGTGCAGAATTCATTCCACGTGCGACAGCCGTGGATGTCCGTCTCCTCGGACTTTTTGTGGAATCGGTCGCGCAACTCGAAGAAATAAGGTTTGAGTCTTTCAGAAACGACAGTGAGGTTCACCAACCCGTCGCTAACCACTTGGGCTAGCTGCTCGTCGCCAAGCTCGCCCGGCTGTTTGCGGTCCGTGGGGGGTGGGAAACCGTTTCCCACCCGAACCCACTCCGCGCTTTCTTCCGTGGCCGGTAATGCCGTCGCCACCTCTAAATCCACAACTGGTGCCGTAGCCATACAATCTCCTTTTCTGTTTCTGGTCACTTGCGACCATGCACGGAGGATAAAGCACACGTAGAACGGCACCGAGTGATCAACTCGGGAAACTTGACGGTGACTTGATTCGGGCGAAAAGACGGAGGGCCGTGCTTAGGCAGGGTTATCGCGAGGCGAAATTGTGCAACTCTTTGAGTTTTATGGCCAACCTTTTATATAGGTGAGGGTGTTCTTCCTTGAAGTCGGCGAGCTTCCGATGAAGGTCGGATACTGACCATGACTTGACGTCATCTTCTTCGTCATCTCCGTCCTCGCCACGTTTCCGGTCCTGCCCAACGAGGACTGTCGCTAAATTCGTCAAAGGGTCGCCTGCAACATATTTCACATCCCGTGCGCGACCTGTCTCGCTCGGCTTGGAATTGTCTCGGTGGATATTGCTGATTCTGGAGCCGTGGAGTTTCTTGCTGTCCGCGAAAATCGACACATAAAGCGTGAGGTAAAGCAGCCCCTTTGATTTTAGGAGTGTAGTCTCCATCGGAGCGGTGTAGGCGGCAGCCAGCGCCTCCACCCAAGTCAGAGAATCTTGAAGAAGGTCCAGCGCCTCGATTGCAGTTTTGGGCCGGCACTCGAAACCGACAGGCAGACTGTAGTTGGACGATTCTGCTACCAAAAACAGTTCACGCTGGTAACGATGGATTTTTTTTCGGACTGCCTTCGCCGTATTCGCAACAGTTTCCAAATCCTCGCGGGTAGCCAGCCCTCGTTCGACATCTGTGTCCAACACAGCTTCTTCTTTCTCGTTCCTAAACCCGGCACGCAAACGAGTCGCCGCAGGGCTTAATTGAGCCAGACAAAAATGCACGACCTGCCGCCGACACCCGGCTGACACCAGCCTATCGACCTCACTTCCTATGTCTTCGATTTCGTTCTTCTTGAGCTTCGTATGAATGAACGTTGGAAGTCGGTCCGGCATGTGGGACTCTTCCCTAATTTTGCCGCGCTCTTCCCATCTCTCGATCCACTCTTCATTCAGTCCGAGGCGGTCGGCGAGCAACGCCTCGCTGATTCTCTTTCGGTCGATTGCTTTAGTCTTCGGCTTTGTCATGTTCAGGATTTCGCAGTGACCCCATTGTAGCCGTCGTCTTCATTCCAATCATCCTCCGATCAAGTCGCCGTCTAGAACCCAAACTTGATTCATTCCTGCCTCCGCCGAGATTCCATAGCCTTAAGTAACGATGAAGCGGTTTGACAACCAACGTGAAACGGATAGCGCCTCTGTGATTCTTCCAGTCACGGCGATCGGGCACGCCGATGTCACCTCCGTCGTTCCTGCTTTGACCGCCTCGGCAGCCTCTTCGGTCGTACTCGCCGGGAAATCCGCCGCGTTGCAATTTCCCGCCAACAATACTAAGTTCCTCTCCTCGACACCACTGAAGCGGCGGAAACGAGGACGTTGCATGAGCCGCAGACGTGGTCAGACGGGAAGCATCAGTAAGATGGGAAATTGGTGGACCGTGCGGTACTGGATAGACGTTCCGGGACAAGAGCAGCGTGTATATAAGCGCGAGAAAATCTGTCCTACTTTTGGCCCGGGTCGTCTAACTGCATCCGAGCGGAAACGCCGAGCCAAGGGAATCATCGAGGCTAGTGGCGCTGATAAAGCCGAGACGTTGCAAACATCTATTGCGACAGTCCGCAGTACAACGTTTCGGGAACAGTCCGAGACTTGGCTGCGAGCAGTGGCGAAACGTGATGTGGCACCCTCCACTTTCAGCGATTGGGAACGCTGCCTCGACACGTGGATTCTGCCCACCAGCATTAACGGAATGCCATTCGGAGACCTTCCCCTTGCATCCATCAAGAGAACGGTCACGCAAGAATTGGTTGACCAGATGGTTGCGGGCGGTCTGTCGCCGAAGACGATCTCCAATTACTTCCAAGTTGTGCGGATGGTTTTCTCGTCGTGTGTGGATGAGGACGGACAAGAACTCTACCCACGCAACTGGAAGAAGATGGGCATAATCGTACCGAAAGTGAATAAGAAGGAACAGCGCCGCCCCTGCTTCACTCGGGAGGTGATGAATCACCTTGCCAACTCACTCACAATCAAGCCGAAGATGCGAATGCTATTTATCCTCTGCGGCGCGACTGGTCTCCGAATTGGCGAGGCGTTGGGTATCCGTATCGACAAGATTCTCGATAACGGTGCTCGCATCATCATCGACGAAAAGGCATGGCGGGGTGAGATTCACGATTACCTCAAAACTGACAACGGTGAGCGTGAGGTTGACCTTCCCGAGAACGTGGCGAGGCTACTCGTTGAGTCCATCGGTGACCGTGAGAAGGGGCTTCTATTCTGCACCCGCAAGGGCACCCAGTTGTCTCAATCGAACATACTTCGCCGTCACCTTCATCCCGCGCTTAAGGAAGTCGGTTTCGAGAAAGCTGGCAACCACGCATTCCGGCGCTATCGAAACACATTCCTTCGCAACTACACGTCCTGCCCGGAGAGTGTTCGCACTTTCTGGCTTGGCTGGAGTGAAGAGGGTATGAGCGGACTCTACGACAAAATCAAAACTGACGTAGCGTTCCGCAAGGAAGTGTCAAATACGTGCGGTGTCGGTTTCGAAGTCCCGGCTAGTTTAATCGCAATTGAACCTATTGCACCTAAACCCGAAGGAGCGGAGGTTGCCGTAAGTGCTTGATGGCAAGGAGAAAAGTGGTCGGGGCGAAAGGATTTGAACCTTCGACCTCCTGGTCCCGAACCAGGCGCGCTAGCCAGGCTGCGCTACGCCCCGAATCTACGTCACACTTTCACCTAGTTTACGCGGGATTGCTGACCTCCGCAACCGCCGCCTCGCAATCCATTCACTAACTGGCCCTACTAACTCCCGCGGGCACCTGCCGCGGCCTCCAGTAAGAGATAAAGCCGCCGAAGAGGCGTCTCTCTCCGGCGGCCAATAATCATGTGAGGACTTCGTGAAAAGCTCCCCTAGAAAGTGATCCGCAACGAGATTTCGATGCGGCGAGATCCTGTGAGCACACTTTCGAAGTTGCCGAACGCGGAGCCACTGTCTATGGCAGCATTCCCGTTGAACGTGACCGAGCCCGGATCGAACCGCACGGAGTTCGTCAGGTTGAAGACGTCAAAGCCGAAAGCCAGCTTTGTGCCCTCCGTAAGGCTCCAAGTCTTACGGACTGCGGCGTCGATGTCGAAGTAGCCCGGGCCCCTGAAGTTGTTGCGGGCGCCGGACTCTCCTGGAAACGGATAGTCGAAGGAATTTACCGCGCTTCCCGTTCCTCCGGTCGCCCCAACGAAGATGTTGGGGTTGCAGGTTCCGCTCGAGCAGTTCGTCCCCACTCCCGTTGCTGGCCTCGGGCCCACCAAAACGGCCTGACCGGTCAAATCCCAGTTAGTGGGAAATTGGAATCCATTCGAGACGGAAAATGGCAGTCCACTACTCCAGCGATAGAGCCCGGAGATCGTCCATCCGCCAAACACAGCATTGGTAAAGCGATTCGATGAGCTGCCCCATTTTTGACCGCGCCCAAAAGGCAGTTCATACACCCAATTGGAATTGATCTGGTGAGTCATGTCCCAGTCCGAAACGGCGCGGTTCTGGCCTGGGTCGAAGGCGTTAATGAGCTGGCTCGCATAGCCAAATCCCTCTGGCAAGCTGATGCGCTCCGCGTTGGAACCTTCGTCAATCGACTTGGAATAGGTGTAGTTGAAATCCCAAGTCAAGCCGTGAGTCATGCGATGGCGGATCATGAATTGCAAAGCGTTGTAATTGCTCCGCCCGATCGAACTCTCCGCGTAGAGCGAAGCAAATTGATTCTGAAAGAAACTATTTGGGCCGTTTACGGGGAAGTAAAATCCAGCACACGCCGGATTCCCGGCGGTGCCGCAATTTGGCACGTTCCTCGCGTCGGGAATGCCTCCGAGGTCCCAGGAAGACAGCGGCGTCGTCTCATTATAAATTCCGCTGCAAAACAAGGCATAGGCGGCAACCAGAGGGCTTGTGGTGCTGCTAGGTGTACCGTTGTCGACGCAAGAGCTCGGTCCGATGCTATAAGCTCCGCCAGCCTGTAGGGGCTGCATGGCCCATTGCCAATACTGAACGATATTGGCAGGAAGGTTTGGATTCGCGGCGAAGTTCTCCACCGATTCCCCTGTCCGGTCGATTTTTGCAAGGGCCGTTACGGCCTGGAAATAGCTGACTTTGTTATTGGGATCGATGAGATTTAGCGGCTGTGCGAGGTCTCTTTCTTGCAGTAGCCTGCGACCAAGGCGGTTCACATACGCCGCTTCGATCGTGAAACCACCCTTCAGTTCGCGCGTAAAAGAAACATCGAATCCGTAGGAATACGGCGTCTTAAGCTTGTTGTCGAGGCCGTAGTAGATCAGGAAGTTGCCGCCTGGCGTCACGGGGAATCCCGCCGACGGCGGAGGATATGCTAGAGAGGGTGGCAGATCGTTGATTCCGGTGTAACGGGGTGCCGTGTCCAGGTCGACGGTTCCAGGCGGTAAAGCACCCGTGGTCACGAACCCAAAGGATCCATTGCGATCGAAGGTGTTTACGATCCCTTCACCGAAGTGATCATAATAGGTGCCAGCTCCTAGCCGGATAGAGCTTTTTCCCGCGCCTCCAAAAAGGCTCCCGAGCAATCCCGTGCTGTAGCTGGGGGAATACGCCAAAGACCACCGTGGCGCAAAGTCCTTGCGGTCCCAGCTCCAGTACCCGGGCTTGCCATTGGCCGGACCGCAGAGATCGAAACTGAAATTGGGAGAATATGAAATCCCTTGCACCATGTCGGTCATGCGGGTCTGGAAGAACTGGTCCAGGCTTATGCTGGGACAGACTTGGTTGCCGTTCGTTTCATAAGGGGGCTGCAGAAGCGAATAGCGCAAGCCATAGGTCATCGTAATGTTGGGCTTTATGCGCCAAGCATCCATACCGTAAAATTCTACTTCGTTGTCGCGGAAGTGCCGCGGAACAAATGAGCCCTGCGGCAGAAATTGCCCGCTCTTGTTTTGGACGTAGGTGTTGTCTTCCTCTGTGAGAATCCCCGCCAATGCGATCATCGGATAGTCATAGGCGTTTTGAGCGTTTACGTCGACGGCCGGAAATCCAAACGCGGCCGGGTCGAAACTACCACCCTGGTTTGAGATTCCCGTGGGTTCCAGAAAACCCGTATTGGTCAGAGCATCGCTGAAGGAATCCGCGTCGGAATTCCGAAGGTCGTTTATGATACGGTAGTTTCCACCGAACGTAACGGCGTGCTTGCCCATGGTCCAGGTGAAGTCATCGGTAATATTGTGTACCGGCACGATGACGCTGGTTGTTCGCGTATACGCCGTCGGAGTATCCAGTCCCCGCAGAGTTACCACCGGTTGCTCGGAGATTCCGTTTTCGCCGATCCCTTGGCGGATAAACCCGTAATGCAGATTGTTGATTTTCGTCGAGCTGATGGTCCACAGATAGCCGGCGACGATCCCCTTCGTGTTGTTTGTATCCACCGTCGAGGCTGGCTGCCCGGGAAACTGCTCGACCCCGTCGGCGTGATCATTTTGCAGGCCAAGTCTCGCGAACAAGCGCTGCGTGCCGCTGGAGTTTAGGTTGTAATCAAACCTCGCAATATAGGTATCCTCCTTCTGAGGCGCCGGCGAGGAGAAAGTGAAAGCCTGAAAATTGTATCCATAGCCCTGCTGATTGCTGTTCGGCAGCGGATATTCGTTCAACGTCTTGATCACGCTCGGGTCGACTCCTGCGCCCTGCGGACATGTGCCCAACCCGGTGCAGTTCGGATCCATGCTGGCAATTTGCGTAGGCGAAAGAACATTAAATCCCGCCGGAGCCGAATAAGATGCTCCGCTCAAGCCCTGAACCGTTGCGCCAGGGCAGACCTGTTGGGCTGTTTGCGTCGCAGTCGCAGCGCAAGCGTATTGAATAACTCCATCGCGCAAAGCCGCGCTGGGAACGGTCCGAGTAACTTGACTATTTTCTCGTAACCGCTGTCCTTCATAGGCCACGAAAAAAAACAACCGGTCCTTGATAATCGGTCCCCCAAACGTGGCTCCGAATGTGTTTCGCAGCAGGAAGGGCGGTTTGTTCGGTTCATCATTCTGCAATTCCGCCAGTTTGTTGAAGTACTGGTTGGCGACCAGATCTGTCGGCCGGTTGTATTCGTAGGCCGTGCCGTGAAACTGGTTAGAACCGCTCTTGGTCTGCAAGGAAACCTGCCCGCCTGACGATCTCCCCTGATCGGCGCCAGAGTTGGAAGTCGTCACGCGAAATTCCTCGATGGAGTCCAGCGTGGCCCGCAACGCTCCTTGGAAGGCGTACCCAAATAGTTGGTCGTTGTCGTCTACACCGTCCAATGTGATGTTGGTCTGGTCGCTGCGCGCACCGTTCACAGAACCGCTGCGGCTGTCAAAACTCTGGTTGTCTCTCTGAATCTGGGGGTCCGCTACGCTGACCACACCGGGCTGGAGACTGAGCATGCCGGCTGGGTCGCGTCCCTCAAACGGTAGCGATCCGATTTGGGCCGATCCAAATGCGTTGCCCAGCGTCGCGTCCGTAGTGTTGATGGTCTGGGCAGTCCCGGTAACCTCGATGGTGGTCGCCACGCTGGCGACTTCCAACTTGAAATCCTCCGTTCGCGGAGTCGCAACCAGTAATTGCAATCCATTCTGGCGGATGGTGGCGAAACCAGACAATGTCACCGTCACCGTGTAAGTGGTTGGTCTCAGTTCGAGGAATTGGAATGCACCGTCTTTGTCGGTTTTCATGCTCAGGGAAATACCCAGGCTGGAATTCTCCAGTGTGACCAACGCACCTGGCACCGAAGATCCCTTCTGATCGGTGACCGTGCCTCGCAGGGATGTTGTGCCGTTCTGCGCCCGTGCACACGTAAAACCAAAAATCAATGCTAACCAAAAAACTACAATCACTCGCTTAGTAGAGAACCACTTCATGGACTGCTCCTTTCGCGCACCCCAACAACTTAAAATTGATTTGCACGCAGGTGGGCACCTAGCCAACACAAAAACGATGCGGCGCATTGCCGGGTCTTAACCTTGAGGAAAAACTTGACCTTTGGCAACCTTCCCCACCACTGAACCTCTAAATGTTGCCCTAGCTTTTAGGCCACATTACCGGTCCCTGTCAAGGAAAGTTCCTAGTAAAAATCTTTCGACTCTGACGTATTCAAGTTTTAGATTGGCGGATGACAAAGCAGTCGAATCAAATACCTAGGCATTGGGATGAGCGGGTCCTCGTCCCGCCCACAAAATCATTAGTTTCATCCCAGCTGCAAAAGTCGAGCCACCGTGATGGCCGGGATGCCGCGGATGGCGTTGAGGATGGAGTCGGAAACTTCACCATCGAGGCGCACCAGAGAGACGGCTTCGGCGCCGGCTGAATTGTCGCGTCGGCCGAGCGCGAATGTCGCGATGTTGACGCCGAGATTTCCGAGCGTTGAGCCGACCTCGCCGATCACCCCGGGCTCATCGCGATTGCGGAGATACAACATGGTCCCCGCGAGCTCAGCCTCCAGCGGTATTTCGTCGATCTGAAGCACGCGCGGGGAGCCGTCATAGAGAACGGTACCCTCGGCGGAGAAACCGCGAACCGCGCCGGACTTTTCGGGTAAGGCGGCCACCTCCAATGTGTTGGGGAAACCGCGTTCGCGGCGGCGTGTTTCTTCTTCCACCGAAAGACCGCGGGCTGCGGCAACGGCTGGGGCGTTTACGACATTCACCTTTTCGTCGAGGACCGCGTTGAGCATGCCGGCGAGAACCGCGCTGCGGAGCAGGTGAGTGCCGACTTCTGCAACCTCGCCGGCGTAGCGGATGCGAATGCGTGCGGGGCGGGCCGAAACGGCCTGCGAAACGAGTGAGCCAAGTCGTTCTGCGAGCGCGAGATACGGGCGGACGCGGCGATACTGGTCGGCGGAGAGAGCGGGCAAGTTCACGGCATTGCGGATCAGCCCGTCGGCAAGGTAGTCCTTAATCTGGACGGCAACCTGCGTGCCCACCTCTTCCTGTGCTTCCACGGTCGAGCCAGCGACGTGCGGGGTAGCGATAACGCTGGGAATGGCCATCAGGGGAGATTCCTTGGGGGGCGGCTCCTGAACGAAAACGTCCAGAGCGGCGCCAGCCAGATGCCCGCTCTTTAGGGCTTCGGCCAGGGCGGCTTCATCAATCAATTCGCCGCGAGCTGTGTTGATGATCCGCGCCCCTTTTCTCATCTGGGCCAAGGTGGCCGCGTTGATGAGGTTTTGCGTTGCGGGGCTGAGTGCGGTGTGCAGCGAGATGAAATCGCTTTCGGCGAACAGTCTTTCGAGCGGGACCAGTTCCACTTGTGCTTCACGAGCGGCGGCTTCACTGATGTAGGGGTCGAAGCCGAGCACGCGCATGTCGAATGCGTCGGCGCGAATGGCAACTTCGCTTCCGATGCGGCCGAGGCCAATCAAACCCAGGGTTTTGCCGCGGACTTCGGTTCCGGCCGCGGAGGATTTCTCCCAGCGGCCCTCGTGCATGGCCTTATCGAGGCGGGGAACCTGGCGCGCCAGTGCCAAAAGAAGCGCGAATGCATGCTCGGCAACGCTGATGGCGTTTCCGCCGGGCGTGCTCATCACGAGAACGCCGCGAGCTGTGGCGGCATCGAGGTCAATGTTGTCCACGCCGACGCCTGCGCGTCCGACGGCGCGGAGGCGCGGAGCTTTGTCCAGCAGATCGGCCGTGACTTTGGTGGCGCTGCGGACGATCAGCGCGTCGGCGTCAGCTATCTCCGCGTTCAGAGTGTCTTTAGTGGTCAGGACGATGTTCCATCCGGCCTGGCTGCGAAGCAGTTCAATACCACGTTCGCTGATTTTATCGGCAACAATGACTTTCATCGGCCCTCATTCGATTTGGTTTGCGTTGCTGTGCTTACACGGCGGGTAAAACCAGCCAAATGTAAGAGAACAACGGTAGCGAGTGAGGTGCGGGCTGTCAAATTAAGTGTTGGCAGCTGGAAAGGAATGGAGGAGCGGAACAGCGGGAGCGCGAATGAGACGGTGCAAAGAGCAAGAGACAGAAATGTCCGGTGTACTTTTGGAATGGACGGGAGTCGGGTGAATCTACGGAAGTCGGGGCCCCTTACCGCTACTTTTTTCATAAGTGTTGATTCTAAAGGAATTTAAAGTCCCTTGTTTTGATACAGATTCACAAGTGTTCATTCTCAAGATACTTAGCGTATGCCGAGAAGAAGTGCGGGGTGAAAAGAAAAGTGCGTCAAATTGCCCGCCACCGTATGGCATCGGAATTTACGCAAAGATAACTATAAAACATTTAGCGAATAAGTTAAGCAAAATTTGCGTAAATGTGACTCGAACCGGCTGTGGCTAACTTTTGTGACTGATGGAGCGGCGGATGGAAGCGGGTGGCGGGTAGAATTCGCGAGAGCAAACGTGCATTCGGTGGGGCAGAACCGAGAGCTGGGCCATACGTCACCGGTAGCCCGAGCAGGTATTGACAGGGATAGCGCAGGCCTGTATTGTCGGCGGCAGCAAGTGACGTGGACGGTTAATACAAGTTAACAAAGGCGAGTTTCAACAACACCGTACAGGGCGGTACGAATTATGCGCGTTTCCCCTCTCAGCGCGTTTGTGCGTTGCCCCATTTTTTCCTCTGGGGCGAGATTCATGCAGGTTCGTGAAAATTCATTGCGGAGGTGGGGTGTGTCCGTGCGCCGGTTATTTCTGATCATTGGGGTGATTTTGGCGGGAGCGGCGGTGTACCGCGTCAGCTCGATCCGGGCGGCCGAGGAGTGGCTTCCGATTTCACCGGAAGAGCTAAAGATGACGAGCGTGCCGGAAGCGCCGGGGGCGCCGGCGATTAACCTATACCGGGAAGTTGACCGGGACGACAGCAACTTTCACACACCGCACGAGTACAACTACGTGCGGATCAAAGTTTTGACGGAAGAAGGCCGGAGCTACGGAGACGCGGAGATTCCGTTCTCGAAGGATCAGTCCGACGTCATCAACATCCGGGCACGGACGATCCACCCCGATGGGTCCGTGGTGAACTTCGATGGGAAGGTCTATGAGAAAGAGATCGTAAAGGGGCGGAATTTCCGTTATCTAGCGAAGACCTTTACGTTTTCAGACGTGCAGCCGGGTAGCATTCTCGAGTACCACTACATGATCGATTTCAAGGAGGGCTATGTCTACGACTCGAACTGGGTCCTCAGCACCGAGCTATTTACCAAGACGGGGAAGTTCACGTTAAAGCCGTCGGCCGACTTCCGATTGAGCTGGAGCTGGCCAAACGGGCTTCCAACCGGTTCGACGCAACCTGCGGAGAGCAAGGGGGTGAACCCCATCGTGTCCATGGAGACACACAACGTCCCGGCGTTTCTGACGGAAGAGGACATGCCCCCGGAAGAAGCGATGAAATTCCGGGTGGACTTCGAGTACAAGTACTTTGGCGAAGGAATAGTCGATTCGGACCCTGAAAAGTTCTGGAAAAGAGAGGGAAAGAAGCACAACGACTACACGGAAGGGTTTGTGGGGAAGCGGAAAGCGATGGAGGATGCAGTTGGAACCATCGTGGCCGCAAGCGATTCACCGGAAATGAAATTACAGAAGATCTACGCACGAATGGAAAAGATACGAAACACGACATACGAGATTGCAAAGACGGAACAAGAGCAGAAGAGGGCGAAAGAGAAGGGCTCGGGTAGCGCGGAGGAAATTTGGAAGCGCGGCTACGGAGACAGGGACCAAATTGCGCTGCTGTTTATGGGTTTGGCGCGCGCGGCAGGGTTGGAAGCCTCGGCGGCGTGGATCTCGACGCGGGATAACCGCTTTTTCTCGAAGAACGTAATGAAAGAGGCGGATCTACACAGATATGTAGTGATTGTGAAGTTGAATGGGAAAGACGTGTATTTTGATCCCGGGTCCATGTTTACGCCTTATGGGATGCTGCCCTGGTGGGAAACGAATTGCCCGGGAATAAAGCTAGATAAAGATGGAGGCACGTGGGTGATGACGAGCCTGCCGGATAGCGGGGATTCGCAGATTGAGCGCAAGGCAGACTTGAAGTTGACCGAAGAAGGGACTTTAGAGGGGAAACTCACGGTGACGTACACAGGGCTGGAGGCGTCAACGCTGCGAGTGGAGCAGCGCAACCAGGATGACACGACGCGGAAGAAATTGCTGGAAGATCTGGTGCGCCACTCGGTGCCGGCGACGATCGAGGTGGACCTGACGAATAAGCCGGATTGGACGAGCGCGGACCCGAAGCTGGTGGCGGAGTTTAATTTGAAGGTGCCGGGGTGGGTGTCCGGAGCGGGGAGCCATGCGTTGATGCCAGTGGGACTCTTTGGCGGGCCAGAGAAGCATATATACGAGCACACGACGCGAACACACCCGCTCTACTACCACTATTTGTCGCAAAAAGCGGATGACGTGACGATTGAATTGCCGTTGGGATGGAAGGTCAGCAGTCTGCCGAAGCCTGGGGGGCGCGATGCAAAACTGCTGGTCTATACGCTGAAAGTGGATGAGAACAACGGGACTTTGCACATCGGGCGGGCCTTGAAGAACGACGCGGTCATGCTTGATCCGAAATACTATCCGGCGGTGCGAAGTTTTTATGAATCGGTGCGGACGGGCGATGAAGAGCAGATTGTTTTGCAGCCTGCGCGCGGGAGCGGGAATTAAGGCCATGAAAAAAATCGGATGGATTGCGGCGGCAATACTGGCGTGCTGTTTGTGGACGCCAGCAGGGATGCGTGCGGCGGATGCGCCGCAATGGTTGCATGCGCTGGTGAACGCGCCGCTGCCTCCCCATGACGAAAAGACGAATGCGATTCTGCTTTATTCGGAAGAGATTTTGAATGTGCAGAGCAACGGGAAAATCAAGACGATTGAGCGGCAAGCCTACAAGATCCTGAGGCCCGAAGGACGCGAGCGGGGAACAATCTATGAGTCATACGACGCAGAGACACGTATAACCGCAATGCGCGGCTGGTGCATACCAGCGCAAGGGAAAGATTATGAAGTGAAGGACAAGGATGTGCTGGAGACAGCGTACGCTGTATCGAATGGAGAGCTGGCATCGGATCTGCGGACCAAAATTCTGACGATTCCGGCGGCCGAACCGGGAAACATCATCGGCTATGAAATAGAGCACGAGGATCGGCCTTATATTTTGCAAGATGAATGGGGCTTCCAAGAAGAAGATCCGGTGCGAGAAGCACGTTATACGCTGCAATTGCCGGCTGGCTGGGAATATAAGGCGGCCTTCTTGAACTATCCAGAAATGCAAGCAACTTCTATTGGAGGGAACCAGTGGCAGTGGGTGGTGAACAACGTGGAGGCAATCCGTCCAGAACACGATATGCCGCCCTGGAGGGCGGTGGCGGGACAAATGATTGTGTCGTTTTTCCCGCCCGGAGGAGGACAGAGCAAGGGATTCGCGAATTGGAACGACATGGGACTTTGGGAGGCCGGTCTGGTGCGAGGCAGGCGAGAGAGCTCGCCGGAAGTAAGACAGAAAGTGGCCGCGCTGACGTCTCTAGAGACAAGCATGCTGGGGAAGATGGCGGCGCTGGCGAAATTTGTACAGGAGGACATTCGCTACGTGGCCATCGAGCTGGGAATTGGCGGATGGCAGCCACATGCAGCAACCGATACTTTTTCGCACCACTTTGGCGATTGCAAAGACAAGGCCACGCTTCTGAGCACCATGTTAAAGGAGATTGGAGTCGATTCGTACTACGTGGTCGTTAATACCCGACGCGGGGCAGTGAACGCGGGAACGCCCGCGGTGAACTGGTTCAATCATGTGATCCTGGCGATCAAGGTTCCGGAAGGGATTAGCGAAGACGATTTGCAAGCTACGCTGCAGCACAAGACTCTCGGGCGACTGTTGATTTTCGATCCGACGGACGATTTGACCCCGTTCGGGTACTTACGCGGCCCGCTGCAGTCCAATTTCGGGTTGCTGGTGACGGATGGGGGAGGCGAGCTGACGAAGCTACCAAGGCTGTCGCCGGCCACAAATGGGACAAGGAGAACGGCGACGTTGACACTGAGCACGACCGGTGTGCTGACGGGGGACGTCAGGGAGACTCGGCTCGGGGATCGCGCGTCTTACCAGAGGTATGCGCTGCGTTCGGCGGCGACGGACTTGGACAGAATCAAGCCGATTGAGAGCATGCTGGCGGAGTCTCTGCCCAACTACAAGATCACGCACGCTACCGTCACGAATTTTCAGAAGAAGGACCAGCCGTTTGGATATGACTACTCGCTCGTCGTGGAGCACTACGCGAAGACGGCGGGGAACATGCTGCTGGTAAGGCCGCGCGTTCTGGGAACCCGTTCGAGCGGACTGCTAGAGACGAAGGAGCCGAGGAAGTTTCCGGTAGAGTTCGAGGGGCCCTCACTGGATTCGGATGTGTTCGAGATTACTTTGCCGGCGGGATATGAAGTGAGCGATCTGCCGCCGCCGGTGGACGTGGATTATGAATTTGCGAGCTATCACAGCAAGACGGAAGCGACCGGGAATACTTTGAAATATACGCGGAGGGTTGAGGTAAAGGAGTTGACGGTGCCGATGGAGCAGATGGAGACCCTGAGGAAATTCTACCGGATTATTGCCAACGATGAACGGAGTGCGGCGGTTTTGCAGCCTGCGGCGCATTAATTTGGAGCTGATGAGATAGAGGGCTGGCGAACCTAAAGGTTCGCCACTACGCCAGGCGAGAACGGACACGGTCGCTCAGGGCTTTGCCGTCGACAACTTTTCCTTCGAGGGCGGATTTGGCGGCTTTGACCACGGCGCCCATTTGCTTGATAGTTGTGGCGCTGGTTTCCGCGATGGCTTTATTAATGGCGGCGTCCATTTCGGCTTCGCTGGCGCTTGCGGGAAGATAGGCCTCTATGATGGCCAGTTCTTTGGTTTCCTTATCCACCAGATCCTGGCGGCCTCCTTTTGCGAATTGATCGATCGATTCTTTGCGTTGCTTGACGAGAGTTTGCAGGATTTGGATGCACTCGGTTTCGTCGAGCGGGCGGACCTTTTCGGTTTCCTTATATTTGATGGCGGACTTGATGCCGCGGATGACGCTGAGGCGAAGCTCGTCTTTGGAGCGCATGGCATCGGTCAGGTCTTTTTGGATTTTTTCGGAGAGACTCATCGGTTTCCTCGTAAATTGAATATAGCAGAAGAAGAAAAGATTTTACGCGAGGGACTCAGAAACACGGAGGACGCAAAGAAGAGCTTTTTTGAAGTCCGGCAGCCGGCAATCTTTTTCGAACCTCTAACCACCAGACCCGAGTTTGCGGCATAATCTGGCCGCACAGGGGCAGGTTCGCGTTCACGTACGTTTCCGCAAATGGGAGGATTCAGTGAGCGATCGTCCATGGAGTTCCACGGCGCCTCCGGGAGAATTCCGGACTTATGTTTCCGCGGAGGAGAGTCCCAAGGAATTTACGATTCGTGCGGTGATCCTTGGAGCTTTGTTTGGGCTGCTTTTTGGAGCTGTGACCGTTTACGTGGGGTTGCGGGCGGGGCTCACGGTTTCCGCATCGATTCCTATCTCCGTGCTATCAATCAGTATTCTGCGGGCGTTTGGGCGATCGACGATTCTCGAGAACAACATCGTGCAGACGACCGGGTCCGCGGGGGAATCGCTGGCGGCAGGAGTGATGTTCACGATTCCGGCGCTCATTTTTCTTGGATTCGGCAAGGAATTTACGTTCTGGAGAATTTTTCCGCTGGCGTTGCTTGGCGGATGGCTGGGCGTGCTGTTCATGGTGCCGCTGCGGCGGCAGCTTATCGTAAAGGAACATGGGAATCTTTCTTTTCCGGAGGGCACGGCTTGTGCGGATGTGCTTGTAGCTGGAGAGCGTGGCGGGTCGTTCGCCGGACGAGTGTTTTGGGGCCTGGGGCTTGGGGGCGTTTACACGTTTTTGATGAACACCGTGCAGGCGTGGACTTCGCAGCCTGAAGCACGGCCTTCGTGGTTTCCGGGGGCTTCGTTTCGCGCGGCGATTACTTCGGAATATCTGGGAGTTGGATACATCATCGGGTCGCGCGTGTCGGGTATTTTATTTGCCGGCGGAATTGTTTCGTGGCTGGTGATCATGCCGGCGATTAAGTTTTATGGGCAATTGGGGGGAAATACGCCGATTTATCCGTCGACGATTCCAATTTCGTTGATGGGGCCGGACGACATTTGGAAAAGCTACATTCGGCCGATGGGGGCGGGTGCGGTTGCGGCGGCCGGGTTGATTACACTGCTGCGGACCCTGCCAACCATTATTGCCGCGCTGCGAGCCGGGTTGAAGGATGTGCGCGCGGAGGGAGCAGGCGGAATCGCACCCGCTAGCCGCATTGAACGCGAAGTTCCGATGCGCGCAGTAGTGATCGGGTCATTTGTGATTGTGGCGATGATCTGGGTCTTGCTGACGTTTCGGCCGATTCCGGGCGCGGAGACGCACTGGTATCAGAATTTGTTTGCGGGCGTGTTCGTGACGGTGTTTGGATTTTTGTTTGTAACGGTTGCGGGGCGCATCAGCGGATTGCTGGGCAACTCTTCGAATCCCATCAGCGGTATGAGCATTGCGACCTTGATGGCTACCTGCGCGATTTTCTTTGTGGCTGGGTGGACTGCGCCGAATTACCAGGTTCTGGCATTGATGATTGGAGGGATCGTTTGCATCGCGGCGGCGATTGCGGGAGCGACTTCGCAGGACTTGAAGACTGGTTACCTTGTGGGAGCGACTCCCTATTGGCAGCAGATGGGGCTGCTGATCGGCGTCACGGTCTCGACGCTGGCTATCGGCACGACTTTGAATCTGATGAATCAGGGGTTGCAGAAATACGTTCCTACGCAAATTGCGGTGAACATTCAGTCGTTGCCGGCCGGGGTGAAGGTCGAGCAGGACAGGTTCGTTTACAAGGGGAAAGAGTATGTTCTGCTGAATTCGCTCGGATCGCATGAAGTGCCGGACGGCGAATATTTGTACGACAACGGATCACAGCAGGTCGAGTATCAATGGACGCAAGGAATTGGGAGTGACAAAGCGCCCGCGCCTCAGGCGAAGCTGATGGCCACCGTGATCAGCGGAATCCTGAATCAACGCTTACCCTGGCGGCTCGTGCTGATGGGAGTGGCGCTGGTGGTTGCCGTGGAGATTCTGGGAGTACGCTCGCTTGCGTTTGCGACGGGGTCGTATCTTCCGCTTGGCACCACGGCGGCGATGTTCATAGGGGGACTTATCCGGTCGCTTGTGGAAGCTACCACGAAGAAAAAAGATGAGAGCGAAGCAAGTCCCGGCGCGCTGTTCTCTTCCGGCTTGATCGCGGCGGGAGGTGTGTTCGGTTTACTGGGGATTGTGATTGCGCTTTTGCAGGATCCTGAAATATCGGACCGCGTTCCGCATTGGTTGACCGCGGTGCTGCATCTTCCATGGCCGGCGGATCTTTTTTCATTTGGTCCCAAAATCATGGGGCCGCTGGCGACAAGCAATCTTTTCGGTATTTTCATGTTCGCGCTTCTGGGGGCGTCGCTCTTCTATTTCGCGCGAAAGAAGCTAAATTAGGCCGCTGCATTGCAGAATGGGGCAACTCTTGCGGATGCAACCAGAGCCCGGGATGCCCCTAAAAACCTTCAGCAATTCTAAGAAAACACGGAAAAACGCCGCTTTGACGGGCAGACTGAGAGGCCGTAAACTGAGAGAATTATGGCTTCCCGATCGGGCGTCAAAAGCTATCGAGTCAGTTTCGACTTTTACATCACGCCCGGCGTGAAGATACTGCTGATCGCGAATTTCGGAATTTTCATTCTCGAAGCGTTCGTCTACCATTTCTCCGGGCCAGCCGAGTACGGGTTGCTTCTGACGAGATTCGGTCTTGTCCCCGCGGGCGTGGTGCCTGGCCTGCGGATTTGGCAGCCGTTCACGTACCTCTTCCTTCATGACGTAAACAATTTTTTCCACATCCTGATGAACATGTTGATGCTGTGGATGTTCGGCCGCGAATTGGAAATGGTGTGGGGAAGGAATCGGTTCCTGCGCTACTACTTTCTTACGGGCGTCGGGGCAGGGCTTCTGAATGTGGTGGTAAAAACTGTGCCTGCCCTTTTGGGTCACGGTTTCTCCTATGTGCCTACGATTGGAGCTTCTGGCGCGATTTTTGGGATATTGATTGCGTGCGCGATTCTGTTTCCCGACCGGCGCGTCTATCTGTTTCCGATTCCGGTGGCGATGAGCATGCGCATGGTTGTGGCGATTATGGCTGCGTTTACGTTTCTCGGCACGTTCGGACTTGGCGACGACAAGGTCAGCCATATCTGCCATCTCGGGGGAATGCTTGTCGGGTATCTTTACTTAAGGCGTGGGTCGTTTCTTTACAGCGTGCGAAACAGTGTTTCAGACTGGCAGTACAAACGAAACCGGAAACGATTCGACGTTTACATCAATAAGCATAAGAACGAGCCGCCTTCGCGTCCGGATCGCTGGATCAATTAGCTTGGCAATAGTTTTCGTTCGAATCGTTCCCTTCCGCTGGCGCACGCCTTCTTGGATTCGCAAACCCTCACAGTTCTTCCTCCACCCGGGTGTTTTGAGATAGGGCCGGAACCATGAACTTCCGCCGGCAACATGGCGGAGGACCGCTACAATTAGTTACAGGACAAATTTATTCAGAGCGGCCATTCGCGATTTCATTTCGCCGCGGCGAGAGCGAAAAGAGGATTCTCTTGCGGAAGTGGCTCGAAACGATCTTGAAGTTGTTTTGGGGCGCGTATCTGGCGCTCACGTCCCTCTACTGCCTGCTGGCTTTCCTGCCGTACACCTACTACGCGTTGATCAAATCGCCCGCGTATGCATGGATGCCATGGTTTGCGCGGCATCACTCGCTGCTGTTCTGGTTGGCGTGGGCCGCGGCGGCGGCGGTTTACCGGCATCGCAAAAGCGGAGTGGCGTATTTTGCATGCTTCGGGATACTTGCGGGCGCCGGTTTATATCTTTCGATGCGGCCGTTTCTTCAAGACATCGCACCCGATCGGAGCGCGTATTGGGGCAGCGTGATTGCATTGTGGATCATCATTTTCGTTGTTTTGGTCTGCGGCTCGAAGAACTCGGCGGCTGCAGAGCACGCAGCAACGGCCGATGCTCATCTTTCCTACAGCACCGGGATAGTTCTGGCAGCGGGCGTCGCGCTGGTCGGCCTCGCAGGTGCGCAAATCCGGAACTATGCCGACACGCGGGCATTGCCTTTGCACGCGCGAGACATTTATCTGGTTGTCTGGAGTGCGATTTCGCATGTTCTCGTGGCCATTGTTCTGATTTCGATTTTGAATTTGATTTTCATCGCGGCTTCGAGAACGTCGCGCCCGCGGGCGATGCGAACGAGATTAGCAGGGTTGCTCATTTTCGGCTTTCTTTGGGCACTATCGCAGCATTTCCTGGAGAACGCGCTTAGTTTTGAAGGCTGGCCTGCCTCTTTGTATGCCGTCTCGCTCGCGGCGGCGCTCACGCTGTTGGGATTTTCGGTTGCGCAGCCTTTCCTTGCAACCGAAGGTGCTGGGTCCAGCGCAAATTCCGCGCGCCGATCAACCCTTCTCGTTGTTGTTTGCTTAGTGCTCTCGCTGCTTGCGCTGGCGCTACCGACTTTGGTGGGCGGCGGAGACTGGAACGGACTGTATCAGGGGACGTTTACGGTGCTTTTCTGGATCATCGCGGGCTACTGCGCGTTCCGTTTTCTGCCCGTGACGCGAAACTATTCGCTGAAAACAATTCTTGCGACACTCGTGCTGAGTCTGATTGCCTTCAAGGGCTTGCAGGCCACGGACATTTTCTGGGCCCGGCCACTGGGCGCGACCGACGACGACGTTCAGCGTTTTTTCGAAAATTATGCGGCACGGGATGTTTCGTTCAACATGGCTTCGCGCCTGCTCGGAAATGGGCCCCGCAGCGAGGCTTGTGGCGATCTTTGCAGGATTATGCGGGAGTACACAGAAATCCGGGGAGCGCAGGCGCGAATTGACCTGAAACTGGTTGATCCGCTCGTTCCGACTCGAGGCGAGCGTCCGAATATTTTCTTTATCGTGATCGACTCCATGCGACCGGATTATTTGGGGGCTTACAATCCCAAGGCGGCATTCACGCCGAATCTGGATGCTCTCGCGCGCGATAGCATCGTGGTGCGCAATGTTTTCACGCCTTATGCGGGCACGTCGCTTTCTGAGCCGGCGATCTGGGCTGGTGCGCTGCAATTACACGCGCATTTCATGCAGCCGTTTGGAAGGGTGAATAGCCTGGAAAAACTGGTCAAGACCGACGGATACCAGATGATGGTGAGCAACGACGAAATTCTGAGCGAGATACTTTCGCCCTCGGACGACTTGATCAAGCTGGACGCCGACAAAAAGCTGTGGAACCAGCTTGAGTTTTGCTCGACCGTGCAGCAGGCCGAGAATGCGCTCGAACATCGTGGCGACGTAAGGCGGCCGGTTTTCCTGTACACGCAGCCCAAGAACGTCCACCAGTTTGCGCGAAATGATTTGCCGCTGCCGAAAAGTGTCAATTGGCCAGCGCAACAGGGGTTCAATTACCGCATTTCGTTCGAGATGCATCAGGTAGACGAATGCATGGGTGGTTTTATCGGATGGCTGAAAGGCCGCGGGCTCTACGACAACAGCATTATTATCGTGACGTCCGATCACGGCGATGCTACGGGAGAATTCGGGCGCAACAGCCATTCGCTGATCATTTATCCGGAAGTTATGCGGGTGCCGCTCATTGTTCATTTGCCGAAAGCGATGCAGAACCGGTTTGTGCATGATGACGACCGCGTTTCCGCGCTGATAGACATAACGCCTTCGCTGTACTATTTGCTCGGGCACCGGCCCGTCGTTGCCAACCCGCTTTTCGGCCATCCCTTGTTCATGGAAACGACAGAGGAGCTGCACCAGTATCATCGGGATGACCTTTTTATGGCCTCCGATGTGCGAGCCGCGTACGGCATCCTTGCGGACAACGGACGATATTTCTATGCGACCTACGATTCACCGGCGCAGAGTTACCTTTACGATCTGCTTCAAGATCCGAACGGCGAGCACAATATCCTTACGGGCTCGCTGAAGAAACATTACGACGAACAAGTGATTGAACATCTGCACGAGATTGCCGATTTTTACGAATACAAGCCGGGGATCGGTTCGCTGTTGGCGTCTTCGCGTTGAAGTTTAGAAGTCCCATTCCCGTCAGATGTAAAACCAACGACGTTGAGGTTGCACCAGGCATGGAAGATCTAATTGAGTTTCAGCCGGGGGAAGTGCTAAGTCTTAGGCAGGCCCGCCGATGATATGGAACTTCATGAAGTTGGTTGTGCCGCGAATGCCCATGGGAGTGCCCGCGACAATTCCGATGACGTCGCCCTTGCGCACGAGACGTTCTTCGAGAAGACGTTTTTCCGCAATACCGGTGAGGCCGTCAATTTTACGGACGTCGGGAATATGTCGCGGCATTACCCCCCAGATCAGCGCCATGCGGCGGCGTGTTTCCGCTTCCGGAGAGAACGCGATAATCGGAACAGTCGGACGGTAGCAGGAAACAAGCCGAGCGGTGAAACCGCTGTGCGTGAATACGGCGATGAGTTTCATGTGCAATTCGCGCGAGGCGTGGCAGACCAATTCCGCGACCGTTTCCGCCACCTTCAATTTTTCTTCCGGTATGCGCCGGGGAGAAATCCAATCGCTGGCTTCGGCTACTTCAATGATCCGCGCCATCATGCTGACGGCTTCGATGGGGTATTTTCCGGAGGCGGTTTCCGCGGAGAGCATGACGGCATCGGATCCGTCAAAGATGGCGTTGGCCACGTCCGAAGCTTCTGCACGCGTAGGACGTGGGTTTTCCGTCATGGATTCCAGCATCTGTGTTGCGGTGATGACCGGCCGGCGGAAGTGACGGGCGCGAGCGATGATTTTCTTTTGCACCACGGGGACGCGCTCCGGGTTCATTTCGACGCCCAAATCTCCGCGGGCGACCATCACCCCGTCGGAAGCGCGGAGTATGGCATCCAGATTTTCGATGGCTTCCGGCTTTTCCAGTTTGGCAATCACCGGGGTGTTTTTTCCAGCGCGGCGGATCAGCGATTTCGCCAGAAGGACATCTTCAGGACGGCGGACGAAGCTTACGGCGATGTAATTCGCTTCATGCTTTAAGGCGAAGGCAAGGTCCGCGCGGTCCTTTGAGGTGAGAGCCGGCACGCGCAATTTGATTCCGGGTAGATTAATTCCTTTATGCTCGCCGAGGGCTCCCCCGTTCACGACTTCACAAATGACTTCAAAGCCGCGGACCTGCTCGACGTTTAATTCGATAAGACCGTCCGACAGCAGAATGCGGTCTCCGCGGTGAACTTCGCGCGGCAACGGGCGGAACGTTGTACTCACACGCGTGGTGTCGCCAAGGACCTTCGCTGTAGTGATGACAAAGCGCTGCCCAGCGCGTAGCTGGACGGGCCGGCTTCCCGCAAGCGGGCCCGTGCGAATTTTTGGGCCCTGAAGATCGGCAAGAATGGCGATGGGCTTTTGGTGCTCAACGGCAGCGGCACGCAAAACGGCGATACTCTGCGCATGCTCCGCGTGAGTGCCGTGAGAAAAGTTGAGGCGCGCCACGTCCATCCCTACTTGCAGCAGGCGGTCTATCATTCGCGCCGAGCGGCTGGCCGGCCCAATGGTGCAGACAATTTTTGAATGGCGAAATGCCATGTTCTCTCGTGAAGGGAACCGGCGGCTGCTTGCCGATTTACAGCGTCCCTACTTTGCAGCAGCGAAATCAGAGACAAGGTGCGTCAGAAATTGGACGCCTTTGTCAAACGACGCGAGCGGAATGCGCTCGTCGTCGGCGTGCATGCGCCGGGAATCCTCGTCCGCCAGCGGAAACGGCGAGACGCCATAAGATTGCACGTTGTGCAGCCGCAACTGCGCCGAATCTGTCGCACCCGCCGACAGGAACGGCAGGACCGGGGCGCCGGAAAATTCCTGCGCGGCGGTCTTTGTGATTGTGGCATAGAAATCGGATTCGAGCGAAGAGGGCGGAGCGGCGAGACCAGCGTCAGGCTGCACTTCAAAGCGGATTTGCGGATCGTTGACGAGTTTGGTCAGATCCGTGAGCAAAACGTCGATGGTGTTTCCGGGCAAAAGCCTGATATTCAGCATGGCGCGGGCTTCCGAAGGAATCACATTGGCGCGCACGCCCGCTGTGAGCATGGTCGGGGCAATGGTGTCCCGCATCATGGAGTTCCAGAGCGGGTTCGCGTCCGAAATAAAGCGCTGGGCGTGTTCGCCGCGGTCCGGAGTGTCGAGCGAACGAATCCATTTGGCGAGTTCGTCGTCTTCGATAGCGGCCAACTGCTCAAAGTATCGGCGCACAATGGTCGTGAAATGAACAGGAGCAGTGTAACCGCCGATCTTGGCGACGGCGGCCGCAAGGTGAACAATGGCGTTATCTTTGGTGGGCACGGAGGCATGGCCCGATGGACCGCTGGCAATGACCGCAACATTGACGGGAACTTTTTCGCTGGCTTGCACGGCGACGTATTGCACTTTGCCATTCTTCAGAATCACTCGTCCGCCTTCGTTGATGGCGTAACCAGCTGCAAATTTGTCCCAGTTTTTCGAGATCAGCATGCGGATGCTAGCATCGCCACCCTGCTCTTCATCAGCAGTGGCGAGAAAGATGACGTCGCGATTGAGCCTGGCGTTGGAACGCTTCAAGGCAATGAAGGCCGCAAGGTTGGCCGCAAGCATCCCTTTATCGTCGATGGAACCACGGCCGTAGAGATAGCCATCCTTGATTACCGCGGCAAACGGATCCACCGTCCACTTGGACTTGTCCACGCCAACCACATCCATATGCGCGACGAGCAGGAGCGCATGAGCCGGATCCGGCATGGCTGCGCTGCGCAAACGCGCTACCAGGGCGCTACGGCCGGGAGCGAGTTCCAATAATTCCGGCGTGACTCCTTCTTTGGTCAAAATTTCCGCGATGTATTTTGCGGCGGCTTGCTCGTTGCCGGGTGGATTCGTCGTGTCAATCTTGACGAGATCGGCAAGCCATCCTTCCGCTTCCTTTGCCATTGCGTTTTCCGCTGGCGGTGGCGCTTGCGGAGCGGAAACTATAGGCATGGACTTGTTCGGCACCTGGGCTGCGAGAGGCAAGGTTGCCGCAAGAGCCATAAGGGGCAGGGACGATAATAATGCTCCAGGAACCGATATCCCGACCACGGACACAAGTGTATTTATTCTACGGAACCAATTCACGAAACAGCCTCCGTCTCAGATGCAGCCAGGCCTAAGTTGACCGGCTCAGCTAACGTTTTGCAGTTAACGTGCTTCATACTAACATGCACATATGGGGGCTCGGCTGCAGCGGTAGCTTCGCGTTGCCTAATTCCAAACGGCGCGCGGCGATTTCCGATGCGAAACCAAGCACGCGTTGCGCCGGCAGCGATGATTTCCAAGAGAATCGAGGGATAAAGTCATGAAAATTATCGTTTCCCTGGTGTTAGTGACATTTCTGGCGGGCGTATTCCTTCTGCCTCTGCCAGGGCGGCCCGCGCGAGCACAGGCGCCAGCCGGGCAACAGGGCGGAGCGCCACCGCAGCCGGCCGCTCCGAAAACTCCGGCCACGCCCCAGCAGCAGGCTCCGCAAGCCGGCGTCAGCATTGCGGTGGAAGTTCCGGTCGTTACGCTGGACGTGATCGCCGCTACGCAGAGTGGGGATCTGCTGACCGGACTGAAGAAAGAAAATTTCAAGATCACCGATGATGGCGTGGCGCAAACCATTACAAACTTCGGGCCAACGGAAGCCCCGATAACGATGGTGATGCTCCTGGAGTTCAGCAATGACAGATGGGGAGGCTTCTTTGCCCACTATGCAAAATACTGGTCTGCTTATCTTTTTCCGCAACTCAAACAACAGGATTGGGTGGCGCTGGAAACATTTGACCTGAAAACTCATCTCGAGGTGGACTTCACCCAAAACAAAGACGAGGTGTTGCAGGGGCTCAGCCGCCTGCATTTTCCAGGTTTTAGCGAATCGGCCGTTTTTGATGCGATTTTGGAAACCAACGATTCTTTGAAGGACGTAAAAGGCAAAAAATCTATCGTGCTGCTGGCCAGCGGAGTCGACACCTTCTCGAAGCATAACCTTGATCAGACCATGAAATTGTTGCGCCAGAGCGACGTGACGATCTTTTGCGTGGGATTGGGACAGCTTTATCAAAATTTCATGGACGTCAATCGGGTTGGCGGGATGGGCAGTCTCCAGCGCATGAATTACCTGCAAGCCGAGAATCAGCTGAAGACCTTTTCACACGAGACCGGTGGCGAGGCCTGGTTTCCTCAATTCGAGGGCGAAATGCCTGGAATCTTTCAAACGGTGACCTCGTTCTTGCGGCACCAGTACAGCCTTTCCTACACGCCTACGAGCGGGGGAAAAGACAACAAGTTCCACAAAGTGAAAATTGAATTGGTGAAGCCAGACGGCAGTCCCTTGGAAGTGCTCAATCAAAAAGGCAAGAAGCAAAAGTGGGTGGTTTATGCGCGGGAAGGATACGAGGCGCAGAAAGCAGTCGGTTCGGGAGGGGATTGATTTCCTACCTGAGAGCGGGCGGACGCGAGCTTCGCGCGCTTAATAGCCACGGGCTAAATCGACCTGATTGAACATTTCGCGGCCATCAAACCATCGTTCCAGCAGATCCATCAAGAGGGCGGTTTCGCGATCCCAGAGCCGGTCGCTGATGGCGCTGGTGTGCGGCGTGATGAAGAGATTCGGCGCTTTCCAGAGTGGGCTTTCCGCGGGTAGAGGTTCGACGGAGGTCACGTCCAATGCTGCGCCGCCGAGGGCCCGGCTTTCCAGCGCGCGAATCAGGGCGGTTTCGTCAAGTAGAGAGCCGCGGCCCACGTTGATGAGCCGGGAGCCTGGCTTCATAAGGGCGAATTGCGCAGCGCCTATTAGATGCCGCGTTTCCGTGGTTTCCGGCGCGGCAATGACGATATAGTCGGCCAGCGGGAGAACTTCTTCAAGCTGCGATGCAGGAACGATTCTTTCCGCTTGTGTGCTGTCGCTCTTGCCGGACCGTGTGACGCCCCAAACCCGCATGTCAAAGGCGCGCGCGCGCTTGGCGAGTTCGCGGCCGATCGAGCCGAACCCGACAATTAACAATACTTTGCCGCTCAGCTCAGTGAGGTGCTGAGGCAGATCCCAAATGTCTTGCTGTCCCCAGCGCGCGCGGTCTTGATGGCGGACCGAGTCTGGGAAATTACGTGCCAAAGCGATCAGGAGCCCGATGGTGTGCTCGGCCATCGGCGAAGAGAAAATTCCACTGGGGTTCGTCACGACGATTCCGGAATCGCGGAGCTCGGGATACATCAGCTGTGCTACGCCCGCCGCCGTCGAGTGAATCCACTTTAGCTTTTTGGCGTACGTGAGCTGTTCAGCACGCAGGGAGTATCCGACGAAAATATCCGTGTCCGGCAATTCCGCGGGAAGGCAGTCGTAGTCGGGAAGGTGAAGAACGCGCATCTCCGGCCAGCGCGCGCGAATCGTGTTGGGCATGACCGGTTGCGGTCGCCAGTACGTGAACGGGTGCCAGACACAGATAACCAGCTTTGTTTGTTCTGCTTTGGCGCGATTCATTCGCCTGTGCCGCGATGCTTCCAATAAAGGAGCAAGCCTACGATAAGACCGAGACCGCCGGTGCCGAGGATAAACGGACGGGAGAGCGGAAGCGCAAACCAGCAAATTACGACCAAGCCTACGGACACGATTGCGCCCACTGGCGTGCCGGGAATCGTGATCGTCCCGAAAGATGACCGTGAGCGAGTTTGACCCCGTTCCGGCGGTTTTTGGTTAGCGGGATTGTAGGTCAGGCTCATATTACCGCCTTGTGTTGACGCGCAAATCCTGTCCTGACATGTCCGCAGGCTCAGGCTGGCCAAGGGCGGCAAGCATCGTGGGAGCGAGGTCGCGCAAGGAGCCGCCGGCTTTAAGTTGGAGCGAATTGTCTTCGCTTACGAGAATCAGCGGCACCGGATTGGTCGTGTGATAGGTGTGCGGGCCGCCGGTGACGGGATCGATCATTGTCTCGGCGTTGCCGTGATCGGCAGTGATGAGCCAGACGCCGCCGCGCGGCTTGAGCGTTTGATAGATTTTCCCGAGTCCCGCGTCAACCGCTTCCACGGCTTTGATCGTCGCTTCGAGATTACCGGAATGGCCGACCATGTCGGCGTTCGCATAGTTCATGATAATGGCGTCGAACTCGCCCTTCTCGATTGCCTTTACTACCGTCTCGGTGATTCCCTCTGCTGACATTTCCGGCTTCAAGTCGTACGTGGCAACTTTTGGCGATGGAACGAGAATGCGCTCTTCGCCACCGAAGGGCTTTTCCACGCCTCCGTTGAAGAAATAGGTTACGTGGGCGTATTTTTCGGTTTCGGCGCAGCGCAAGTTTTTGTACTGAAGCTCCTCGAAAACCTGCGCGAGGATGTGCTCGAGTTTTTCTGGGGCGATCACGTATCTTAGCCACGGCCACTTTTTGTCGTATTGCGTCATCGCCACGTAGAAAAGATTCCTGGGGCGCTTTGCATCCGTAATTTCGCCGAACCCGGGCTCGACGAGGGCGCGCGTCATTTGCCGCGCTCGATCGGCGCGGAAGTTGAAGAAGATGACCGCGTCGTCATCGTGAATCGTTCCCACAGGGAGGGCGGTTGCTCCGCTTCCCTTTGTGACAACTACCGGCTTGACGAACTCGTCAGTGACGCACTGCTCGTAGCTCTCTTGAAGAGCGGCGAGGGGATCCTCTGAATAGGTTTCTGCCTGGCCGTGAATAACCGCGCGATACGCTAGATCGATGCGCTCCCATCGGTTGTCGCGGTCCATCGCGTAGTAGCGGCCCACGAGCGTAGCGATTTCTCCAACACCTAGTTCGCACATTTTTTGTTGCAACTGGCGGACGTAATCGCGGCCGCTATTCGGCGAGGTATCGCGGCCGTCCATGAAGCAATGGACAAAAACACGCTCCACCTTCTGCTGCTTTGCCATTTCCAGCAATGCAAAGAGATGTTGAATGTGGGAGTGCACGCCGCCATCGCTTAATAACCCGAGCAGGTGCAGCTGCTTCCGGCGGCCACGTTCCATGGCTTGCTGAAAAAGCGGCACATCCTGCAATTGCTTGCTCGCGATTAGAAGATCGATGCGCGTGATGTCCATGTGAACAATTCGGCCGGCGCCGATATTCATGTGGCCCACTTCGCTGTTACCCATCTGCCCTTCGGGCAGGCCGACGTATGGACCCGAAGTTTGAATGAGCGTGTTTGGAAACTTTTTCATTAGCTCGTCGTACGCGGGTTTGCGCGCGAGCGCGATGGCGTTACCCTTCGTTTCCGCGCGATAACCCCATCCATCCAGCACAGTCAGAACAATTGGTTTCGGTCGTTTACTCATTGCCCCTCGAAAACATCAGTGTGCGAAATCATGCCGATGAACTCCCGGAATCTTTGTTGCCACGTGCATTAGCCTCTTGCAAATTCCTGCAACGCAGCGAGCAAGCGGTCGACTTCTTCCGTTGTGTTGTAGTGGACCAGGCCGATGCGAAGCAGGCCGCCGCTGGCTTCGACGCCGAGGCGTTGCGTCAAGTTCAACGCATAATAGTTGCCGTCCCAGGTGAAGATGCCGCGTTCGCCGAGAAACTTTGCAGCGTCCGTGGGCGTATGATTGGCCAAACGCAACGAAACCGTCGAGCAGCGCTCGTCGAACCGTTTTGCGTCGTTGATGCCGAAGAACCGCAGGCCGGGAATGGCGAGTACACCTTCGACCAATCGGGCGAGGAGCGCCATTTCGTGTTGCCGAGTTGCGCGGTATGCCGATAGCAGCGCGCTGCGCCGATCCTTCGCCGCGGGATCGTGACGCCGCCCCAACTCCGCTAGATAGTCCACCGCCGCGCCAATGCCCGCGATCAACTCATGCAACTGCGTTCCGGTTTCCCATCGATCCGGCAGCGAATCCGAAGCAGGGCGTACCTTATATGGGCGAAAACGCAACAAGTGCTCGCGTTTGCCGTAAAGAGTTCCCATATGCGGTCCAAAAAACTTGTAAGGCGAGCACGCAAGAAAATCGCAATCGAGCGCGCGAACGTCGATCGGCCCGTGCGGTGCGTAATGCACCGCGTCAATAAACATTAGCGCGCCCGCCGCATGCGCCAGTTTCGTGATTTCGCCGACCGGATTGATCGTGCCGACAGCATTGGAAGCGTAGCCGACGGCAACGAGCTTTGTCTTCGCGTTAATCTTTCGCTTCAAATCCTCGAGGTCCAGCGTGCAATCCGATTCGTGAATATCCACCTGACGAATCACTACGCCTTTTTCCTCGAGAGCGCGCCACGGCGCGACATTCGCGTCGTGGTCCAAAGTGGTCACGACAATCTCATCACCGGGATTCAGTTGTCGTCCAATCGCTCGCGCCAAAGCAAACGTAATGGTCGTCATATTCTGCCCAAAGACGACCTCGTCCTTATCGCAATGGAAAAAATCCGCCATCGCCTCGCGCGCAGAGGCAATGATGGCGTCGGAGCTCCGGCTCGTGGCAAACGCCCCACAGGTATTTGCATTCGACTCTAAAAAATAATTCTGTACGGCGTCCATCACTTGCTTAGGCACCTGCGTGCCCGCAGGTCCATCGAGAAACGCCGCCGGATAGCCGTTAACCTTTCGTTGTAGCGACGGGAATTGCGCCCTAACCCACTCAACATCCAACCGCTTGCGTTCGGTTCCTTGCATCACAGGCGTGCTCATCGTTATCTCCGCACGATAGTTTCTCACAGGGCGGGCCCGAGGATGAAGCCGCAGTCGTGTTAGCATTTATTGGGTTGTTCCTCACTCATGCCGCTTTGGCGCCGGCTATAAATCAAATGAGCGGCCACGCTTAGGCCGTCTTCGCGCCACGTTTCTCCATGAGGTGCATCGTGTCCGAATCTTTCACGCCAACGGAGCGCACGCGTGTCGTGCGCGAGCCGCAGCGCGGCGCATACGATCGCGAAACGGTTTACAGGATTCTTGATGAAGGGCTTGTGTGTCACGTAGGATTTTCTGCAGATGGCCAGCCGTTCGTCATTCCCACGCTTTACGCGCGCATCGGCGACGCAATCTATTTTCATGGCTCCGCCGCAAGCCGGATGTTGCGCAGCCTCGGCGTGGGAGCAAATGTCTGCCTGACGGTCACCCACACCGACGGTATCGTGCTCGCTCGGTCCGTCTTCAATCACTCGATGAACTATCGCTCGGTTGTGGCTCTTGGCCAGGCCACAATCGTGGAGGCACCGGCGGAAAAACTTGAAGCTCTTCGTGCTTTTACGGAAAAGATTTTGCCTCACCGCTGGAGCGACGCGCGCCAGCCCAACGAAAAAGAACTGAAAGCCACCAGCATCCTGCGCTTGCCGCTGACGGAAGTCTCTGCCAAAGTGCGCGTCGGCCCTCCGGAAGACGACACACCGGATTATGCCCTTCCCATCTGGGCCGGCGTCATCCCTTTGCGAATCGTGGCCGACGCACCGATTCGCGATGAGCGGTGTGATCCGGGAATTCCCCTTCCGGAATACGTGGCGTGTTACAGGGCCTGAATTGCGAGCAAATGCTAAGCCTACAAGGGCTACTGTCGCACCGCTCGCAGAAAATCCGCAAGCAGCCCGTAACCCGTAGCCTCGACTCCGGGATTGTGCTCGACGAACGATAGCCCAAACACATCAAGGTCGAACCGAATTGCCGAACTGCTGGCCTCCAGGCTGGCGAGCGGGTCCGAAGCCAGCAAAATTTCAGGCTGCACGCTGCAATCTACGCCATCGCCGCGCCTTTCCGCGCGGCATACCAGCTTGTAGCGCATCCCCGCGGCCCGTACGGAACGAATTTTTTCTTCGCTCAACTCGCGAATGCCGGTGCGCTGCACTTGCTCGAGCCGCACATTCACTCCCATTAAAACAATTGCCAGCGCTACGATTTTTACAGCCGAATCCCAACCATCCAGATCCGCTGTCGGATCCGTTTCCGCGATGCCCATTGCTTGGGCGCGTTTCACCGCTTCTTCCATCGAACGGCCCTTTTCGATTTCCGTGAGCACAACATTCGTAGTGGAATTCAAAACTCCCGTGAAGCCTCGAATGTCCGTCGCCGGCAATCCGAAAGGGAACATCGAAAATACCGGCACACCGTCCATGACTGTGGACTCGAAAAGAAATTGCCGGTTCTTCTCTTTGGCAAGAGCGGTAAGTTCGTGATACGCATGAACGATCGGCCCTTTGTTGGCGGTAATGGCGTGCGCACCCAACTCGAGCGCCGTTCGTAAATGCTCGGTGGCGGGCTGGCCCGTTTTGACGTTGAGCGAAGTGGCTTCAAAGAGGACATCCGCGCGCGTTTTTTCCAGCCACTCGCGAAGATTGCGCGGCTGCGTCGTGTTTCCGTGCTGAATCAGAGAGTGGCCGTGCAATGCGGCAAGAGGATTGAGACCGTCGGGATCGGCAATCCAGCCGGTGCGGCGCGTAGCCACGCCCGTCAGTCGCCAGCGAATGTCATAACGCCGTCGCAAATCGGTTTCTTTCGAGATGAGCAACCGCAAAAGAGAACGGCCAACGTTGCCCATGCCGACGATCGCAAGATTATAGGACGGCATGAGAGAAACCTCCACGAAGGTACGACAGGCATTCCAGCCTGTATGCGGGGACATGCAACCGATGAAAATTCAGCAAAACCGCAAGACCAGGAGGCAAACGAGTAGGGCAGACAGGAGAATCTGCCCTACTTGACTTCAGTGCGCCGCGTTCAGTTTGGCAGCCGCGTCGGAGATCAGCGCAGCTTCATCCTGCAAGCAATGCGCGACAACGACCACGCCTTCGTCGGCTTGTTTCCATTCCTTCTGTTCGATCGATTCGCGGATGTAAGGCATGGTCTTCGCCGCATAACCGGTGTAGAAGCCCGGGGCATAGAGTTGATGGCGATACCATTTTCGGTTCGGCAAGCCTTCCTGTGTAATGAATTTGCGTTCGCTCTCGATGAGCAAACGGTTCACGTCGGCGAGGGAGCTGGAAGCCAGCGACGTTCCTCCATTGGCATTGGCGTGTTCGAGCGCCTTGCGATATTCCGCCGCAGCACGACTGACCGCGTCGGCGGCATTTTCAAGAGGAGCAAAGTTCTGGTAGGGCGGAATTTCCTGTTTCTTGGGCGGAACATACGTTTTCTTCGGATCCGCGGTCGCAGTAAATACGCCTTCGTCAATCTCGCGATTCTGTTCGCGGATATCGTCCTGCATTTTCTTTGACAAGTCTTTCAACTCCTTGACATAGGTCTGCATTGTTTCCGCGAAATCGCCGAAATCGAAGGGTAACAAGTCCGCGTCGGCCATACGCATCATGGCTGTGCCGCCCGCCTGCGAGAGAGCGCGGCCATACACGAAGGTCGTATCGCTAAAGTGCGTGTACCAGTAGAAGTCGTCGTAAATCGAGTGATAGATTCCGCCGCCATCTTCGCCGCCAAAGCCGATGTTGAGCGAAGCGACGCCAAGATGCTGAAGGAACGGCGTGAAATCGGAACCGGAGCCAAGCGCTCCGGCGTGCATATCAGCGCGCTGACGCACTTCTTGCTTCTTATCGCCGGGCGCCTCTTCAATGGCACGCAACTGTTCGCGCTTCCAGGCCGAAAGCTTCGTTTCGGGGTCTTGAACGTCGCGCGCAACATCGTTGATGAATTTTTCGAGTGTGTGCGATCCGCCGAGGCCAAAGTAGCCGCGGCCGTTGCCGTCAGAATTGATGTAAATGACGGCGTGTTTGTCGAGCTCCCCAGCATGCGTCTCGACCCACTCCGTCGACCCGAGCAATCCTTCCTCTTCACCGTCCCATGCGCAATAGATGAGCGTACGCTTTGGCTTCCATCCCTGCTTCAACAACTCACCCATTGCGCGAGCTTCTTCGAGCATCGCCGACTGGCCTGACAGCGGATCCTCCGCGCCATTCACCCAACCGTCGTGATGATTCCCGCGAATCACCCACTCGTCCGGGTACACCGACCCGGGAATTTTCGCGATTACGTCATAAACAGGCTTCAGATCCCAATTCGATTTCACTTTAAGGTGCACTTTGCCCGGACCGGGACCAATGTGATACCCGATGCCGAGCCCGCCGCGCCACGCCAGCGGAGCGATAGGACCTTTCAGCGAAGCAAGCAATGGTTCCGCATCGCCGTACGAAATCGGCAGCACGGGAATCTTGGTGATGGTCTGAGCATCTTTTAGATCCAACCGCTTCGCGTCTTTCGTCGCGCCCACGCCAGGAGTCAAGGGATCACCTGCATACAGGGGCATATCTGCAACGCTGCCCCGCTGCACGCCGTCTCTTGGGCGATACGGGCCCGCCGGGTAGACATCTCCCTGCGTGTATCCGTCTTCGTGTGGATCGGAGAAAATCAGGCAGCCAATAGCGCCATGCTCCGCGGCGACCTTTGGCTTGATACCGCGCCAGGAGCCATAGTAGCGCGCAATCACGATGGCCCCTTTTACGGACACGCCCATGCGCTCAAGCTTTTCGTAATCATCCGGAACGCCAAAATTAACGTAGACAAGCGGGGCGGTCACGTCACCATCAATCGAATAGGAGTTGTACGTCGGAAGCTGCTCGGACGTCTGGCCCGAGGTGGGGTCTTCTTTTACCACCGGCTCTTGCAGCTTGGCGACGAACTTCGGTCCGCCATCCACCAGCTCGACAGCGCGTTCCTTCGGAGTCGGCATTAATACGTCGAACGATTCGATGTGCGCATCCAGCCCAAACTCTTTAAATCGCGCAAGCAGCCACTCGGCATTGTCTTTGTCATAGGGCGAGCCAACGTGATGCGGCCTTGCGGCGAGCCGTTCCATATATCCGCGAATTTTGTCCGGCTCGGGAATGGCGCGAAACTTGTCTTCCCACTGCCGTTCCGCACGAGAAGATTCCGCGGAATACCCGGCAAGCGGCTGCTCGTCGGCGACCACATGCGCTCCGATCGGTGCCAGAGAAATTCCTGCGAAGACAATGAATGCAACTAGACCACGGCGATTCATAAGACACCCTCGTTTAGAGCAGGTATTTTGCCTGAACTGCGTGGCGATTGGAAACGTTTGTTGCGAGATTATCCGCGGCTGCCGGTTCTCAGCAGGATGTCCAGGTCATCGGGATGGATGGCGCAGAGCAGCGCGTCTTCGCGGTCAATGCGGCCTTTGCTGATCAGCTGTACAAGCGACTCCTCCAGCGCGAAGGAGCCTTTTTTCTTGGTCATGGTGATTTCCTGGTGGAGGTGTTGCAACGCGTTGCGCCGGATGTGCTGCCGCGCACCATAGCCGATCATCAGCAGTTCGGCGGCGGGAAAGCGTTCGCCGCTTTTGCTGGGCAGCAGGATTTGTGTCAAAACGGCGGAAAGAGCCATCGCCAGTTCCTGCCGTATGGTGTTTTGGCGCTCGTCGGAAAAAGAATCCGATATACGCGAGATCGTCGTGGCCACATCGATCGTGTGCAGCGTAGAAAGCACAAGATGCCCGGTCTCCGCAGCCGCAACAGCGATGCGCATCGTTTCCGGATCGCGCATCTCGCCTACGACGAGCACATCGGGCGCCTGACGCAACGCCGCACGGAGGGCCGTCGGAAAATCCGGCGCATCGGTTCCAATCTCCACTTGCTCGATCACGCTGCGAATGTGCGTGTGCTCGTACTCGATGGGATCTTCGATCGTGACGATATGCCGCGCTTCGCGCCGATTGATGTCGTCAATCAAAGCCGCCAACGTCGTTGATTTTCCCGAACCCGCCGGCCCGCCAATCAAAACGAGCCCGCGTGGCAGGTGCGCGAGGTCTTCCACGGAAGGAGGAAGATTGAGTTCGCGAAGCGTCGGCACTCTCTGCGGCAAAGCGCGAATTGCGGCGGCTGCACGCCCACGTTCGCGATGCAAATTAATGCGGAAGCGGCCGAGTCCCGCGACACGATAAGAAGAATCCGCAATCTGAACCTGCCGGTAGCGGCCCAGCGCATGCGACGTAAGCGCAGGAAGCACCGCCGACTCGATTTCCGATCCCTCCAGCGGAGCCTCTTCAATCTTCTGGACTACGCCTTTCGCGCGGATACAGGCCGGCGCTCCCGCCACCAGCAGCAAGTCGCTCCCGCCGCGCGCAATAAGCGTCTTCAACCATCCATCCAGTTGGTCCGCGTTTGCAGGTTCCAGCTCGTCTTTATCTCGAAGCTCCTTCAATTCGTTAGCGATGCGGTCGATTTCCGGCTCTTCATCCATACGAATCACCAAGCCAGCCAAGACAGTTCCACGACAAAATTCTGACTCAGGCAAGCGCTTTCGTCCAGCGGCAAACGCGAGTTGGCCGTAGGCCAAAGATAAAAGAGAATCCTGCGAAGCAGAAGAAATCCTGCCTTCTGAATACCGTAGATAATGGCTATTTTGAATACTGAAGATGGAAGGTATTTATTCCAGATAGATTTTACTGATTGAAATTGTGGCAGGCAAAACCCGCAAACACCGTTAGGCCCTGCGCAGCGTCAGCAGTGTGATTTCAGGCGGCACACCGAGACGCACTGGCGCGCCTACCGTGCCAAGCCCGCGATTCACATAAACCGACGCCATGGCCGTCAGGCGATTTGGGAACAGCGAGCCGCGGTTCTTATCAAATGCAGAGCTTGCCGAAGACGCCCTTTCATTCGGTGCTGGCGCGAACATGGGCCGCTGATACAGCCCGGCTACGTAGTCCGTAATAAACTTCGCCGGGCTGAGGCTGTGATCCAGGATTTCCACCTGTATTTGTCCGCCATGCGTGTGTCCGGCGAGCGACAACTCGATTCCAAGCTCGGCGGCGCGGTTAAACGAGTTTGGATTGTGCGATAGCAGAATATTCGGCACGTCCCGGCGTATCAAAGTCTCGACATTCTGCAATACCTGCACACGGCGGCCGCCAGGAGTGCGCTCACGCTGATAATCCACGCCGATCAGATTGAACGGTGTGCCACGAAATTCAACTTGCACATTCTCGTGCCGAAGCAGTTTCATCCCCGCCTGCGCGAAGAGATATTGCGCCGTATCTTCTGCACGGGCATAAATCTCATGGTTCCCGTTGCAACCCCAAACGCCAAGAGGCGCGCGTAACTGAGACACTTCCTCGATGCAGTCGGCAATCGGGTCGCTGGCTCCGGTAATGAAGTCCCCCGTCACCATCGCAATGTCCGCGCCCAGGTCATTCGCCATTTCCACCGCTCGTCGCACCTGCATGCGAGGCATGTAGCTGCTCAAATGAATGTCGCTGAGCTGCACTATGGTCATGCCTTCGAGCCCGGCCGCCAGATTGGGTATCGGCACTTCTACGCGGTGCACCTGGTAATGCAGGCGCTCCTCCGCAAATCCATAAACTGCGGTTAGAAACGGCCCAGCTCCTGCGAGGGCGGTAGCGGTCTTAAAGAAGTAGCGCCGCGATGGGTTGGAGAGCAGCTCGGTGGAAGCCTCTGGTCCGGCAGTGGCCACGGCAGCCGGAGCATTTGCACCCGCACCTGGCGCCTGGACCTGCCCTGGTTTGCGCTTCAATTGATATGCGGCACGCAGCCAAGCCCAGATTCTGTCAATTCCATGTACTGCTTTAACGGCCAGGTAAGCAAACAACGCGCTGAAAAACCATAGTCCTGCAAAAACTATGATCAAATTAACTGACTGAATAAGATGACCTCGCCCGGTTAGGAATCCATACACGGTTGCGGCAATAACAACCACAAGCAAAGTGACGTAAATCAAGCGTATGGCCACACGCCATAGCTGACTGCCCCAATTCGACGTCATGCGCCAAATCGCTCGATACCAGAACCGCTGGGACAAAAAGAGCAGTCCCAGCACTCCAATCATGATTGCAATGCGAGCGATCAGCCAGGCCCAGTTCAAGTAGAGAGTCCCCCAGAAGCGAGCTACTAGCTTACCACGCCGCGTCCCGTGGATTTCCCATGACGCCACAAAGGGACCTGCGTAAGATAAACCCGGCCATAAGGTCAGGTCTTCGTCCGTCCCCTCGCAGGGGGAAACGCTTCGCTACCAGGCCCGTCTGAGAGCGTATGCCTGCCAAACTTGGCCTGTAGCAAACCCGAGGCACGTCTATAGCAAAGGAAACTGAGGAGAGAGCCGATGAGAAATCTGAATGGGTGGGGTACCGTGCTGGTTGCGTTGGTGTTCGCGGCAAGTCCCGCCCTGGCCCAGGACACCCCGAAAGCACCGCCGAAACCTTCGCCGAGCCCGTCCCAGGTCGTTCTGGAAACGTGGAACGATGTCGGAAGAAAGTTGATCGCCATTGCCGAGGATTTGCCCGAAGACAAGTATGACTACAAGCCGAACCCGGATTCTCGGACGTTCCTGGCTCAGTTGATTCATGCTTCAGCCTCCATGTACTACTTCACGGATCCCGCTCAGGGGAAAAAGCCTCGTTTCTCCGATGATCCGAAACGCGAAGACGTGCACTTGCAGACCAAAGCTGACGTCGTGGCTTTTGTGAAAAAGTGCGTTCAAGACGGCGCGGACGTCATCAAAGCCAAAGGCGACAAAGGCATGAATGAGAGCGTTGCCGCTGGCGGGCCAACTCTGACTCGCATCGGTGACCTCGCCTTCGAACTGGCCGAGCATTCTGGCGAACACTATGGCCAGCTCGTGGTCTATTACCGCATCAACGGCATGGTGCCGCCGGAATCGCGCCCCAAGAAGTAGGAATCAAAAACGCAAAGAGGTACGAGAGCGGGCAGGATCCTATCGGATCGTGCCTGTTTTTCTTAAAGATAGTTCACACAGATTCGTGCTGAATTGGGCGGCGATCGTTGTAGGAGCGCGGTATTGCTGCGCCTCTACCGCCAAGATGCTGCGAACGAACTAAGAGCCGGCTGCGCCTACGGCTCCATTTTGGAGCATGGCGGCGAGCTGTGCCGGATCGCTAGTCGGGGGCAAGCAGGTTTGTCCCCAACAAACAACAGCCATCGCTTTCTCTGCGGGAAGATGTGGCAAGGTTTCTTTTAGCGCGCCCGCAAAATTGGTAGGCAAAGTGCCGGGCCTGAGCCGCAAGACCGACTTTCCAAAACGATAGACGCCATGCGCCGCATCCTCGAGCGCCTTCGCGACAGGATCATCGGCGTGGCCCGTAATCACAACCTGCATGGGGTGATTCGCAAATAGGATAGCCGCAAGCCCATAAGTAGCGGCAAACATTCCATACTGTGGCGCGATCCCCGCAAAGGCTTCCAGAGTTTTCTGCGCAAAGTCGTGGTAGCGCGCATCGCCGGTGAACGCATGCATGCGAATCAATGCAATGGCCGCAACCGAATTGGCTCCGGGCGTCGGTGAATCCTGAAATGGCTTGCGACGCACGTCTAGACCGCCCATCGGCGCGGCGTCCGATGGGCGGTCAAAAAACCCGCCGCCTTCCGCATCGGCGTAGCGCGCAATAGCCAAATCCATCGTTTTTTGCGCCGCAGCAAAATAGCGCGGCTCCAGCGTCGCTTCATAAGCATCGAGCAACGCAAGCACACCGAAGACCTGGTCGTCGATTGAACCGTCTAGCGCAGGCCCTCCAATGCGATGTCCAAACCCGCGACTCTCACTCCAGACCTCTTTCAGCATTCGCTCAAGAGTTTTGAGTCCAAATGCGCGGCAGTTCTCACTCATCGAGCCTTCAAGGACTCTTGCCGCCTCCAGATACGCGGAGACAAACATCGCGTTCCACGAAACATACATCGTCTTATCGACGAACGGCGTCGGTCGCGGCAGCCGCGCTGCCAACATCTTGCCTTTACATTTCGCAACCATCAGTCGCACAGAGGTTTCGTTCACGCCAAGCAGCTTGGCAATGTCCTCGGGATTACGGGCAATCCACAACACGTTTTTCGCCGGATTATGATGCATTTCGCCGTGCGCCTCGACGTCATAGTACAACTCCATGACTCGCGCTTCGTCTGGTGACAGCGAGGATCGCAGTTCGCCAAGTGTCCAGGTGAAGTAGTCCCCGTCATCATCGAGCGAGTAATCGGCGTCCTGGCTGGCGTAAAAGCCGCCCTTCTGCTGGTCGGATAGAACTTCGTTCACCCAGCCGATGATGCTTTCCGCCGTCTCACGCAGAAAGGGGTTCTGCGTTACCCGCCAACCGTGTACATAATTCCGTAGCAATTCCGAATTGTCATACGACATTTTTTCGAAGTGCGGCACAAGCCAGCGTTCATCCACCGAATATCGGTGAAAACCACCAGCAAGTTGGTCATACACTCCGCCACGCGCCATTTTTTCCAGCGTCGTCTCGACCATCGCCAACAGATGCTTTTCTTTTGTCTGCTGATACCGTTCCAGCACCAGATCCATTGCGGACGAATGCGGAAACTTCGGCGCCCGCCCAAAACCGCCATTTTTTATATCGAATTGCTGGGTTACCGAGGCGATCTGCGCATTTACAACACCGCGATCAAACTCTCCTCGTGCCCCGGTAAACACTTCCGCTTGCGCAACGACATCGGCCAAATGATCCGCCGCCCGGACAAGCTCGGACCGTTTATTTTTGTAAGAATCCGCGACTGCCAGCAGTACTCGCCGGAATCCGGGCCGCCCCATCTGATCTTCCGGCGGAAAATAAGTCCCTCCGAAAAACGGCTTCCCGTCGGGCAAGAGAAATCCAGTCAGTGGCCAACCTCCCTGCCCAGAAATCGCACTCACCGCTGATTGATAGCGCGCATCCACATCGGGCCGTTCGTCGCGATCTACTTTCACAGCCACAAAATGTTCATTAATGATTTTGGCGATCTCCGAATTCTCGTAACTCTCGCGATCTATGACATGGCACCAATGGCACCACACCGCTCCAATATCCAGAAGTATCGGCTTGTCTTCCGAAGCCGCGCGCGCGAACGCAGAATCTCCCCACTCATGCCAATCGATAGGCTGATGCGCGGCCGAACGCAAATAAGGGCTGGCGGAATCTTTCAACCGGTTCTCAGGATGAGACGACACGAAAATTCCTCTAGTTCCTAAAGACGCCTCGAACAAGCGCCATCCCTATAAAAAGCTACGATCGCGAAAAGGGAATGCAATCGGATCCGGCCTACTGCACGATGTCGCCGGGGCCGAGGTCCCGCGGGTCAAGCGGCTTACGCCCGGCAAATCCTTCGTTCTGCCGATGGTAAAAGCGAATTCGATCCTCGCCCAGCTTCCAGCAGAGGTAGACGTCTTCGTTGTCAATCACCGCTGGAAAATCAAGCAACCCCACGTCGAGGTCCTTGATGACGCAGCCCGTCTCAAGAATGCGGTTCAGCGCCGATTTCAGCGACTCCGCCAGCTGCTGATGTTCCACCCGCAGCGCCGCCAGCCTTTCGTAAGGAACAATCACGCCACCCATCATCATGATGCGAGCGGAAACCGCGCTCAGATCCGTCTCCAGCCCGGACAATTTCTTTCGGCAGTCCATGGCCTCTACCAGAAAAGGCTCCAGTTCCCGCCGCGCTCGCTCGGCTTCGGTGAGCGTAAAAAGTCTGGGCTCCGGCTCGGGGGAGTCGCCTTGTTCCTCTTCGTCGTCTTCGTCTGCCATCGTCCGTCCGTGCTTTCTGTCTCGCGTTTCAGCTGTGTTCGATTTGATGCTAACGCAAACTCTTTGGGTGGTCGAGAAATATGAATATTCGCGCGCGCCTGAGCTCAGTCTGTAGTGTTTGTTCCGGAGACCATTTCCCGGATTTCCATGCTCTGAATCAGATTATTTTTGATCGAATACACATGCTCCACGAGCCTGTCGAAGAGCATGTTGCCACTCAGATCGCGCACCACTTGGTGCACGGTCACTACTGTTCTTCCGGACTGATCCTCTGCAATACGCGTGGGCTCGACATGAGGATCAACCATCTTCCACTGACGCTCCCAATACTCGCGGACGGCACTGTGTCCGTGCACACGCCCGCCTTCCATCCCGTTCGGCCAGTCCACTTCCGGATGCATCCAGGTCAGAACTCCAGGGATGTCGCGGGCGTTAAACGACTTATAGACCGTCACGACTAGTTCATGGGACGAATTCACGTGCGCTTCCTCATGCATTTCCTATCCGCCGATAAAAACCATGGTGCGCGTGGGCGGCAGGAAGTCTGGAGCGTTGATGCGGTGTCCTTCTTCTTTCTCATTTACGATGGACTGAATGTAGCTCACGATTTCATCGTCCGTCGCGCCCTCGCGGAGCAGTCCGCGCAAGTCGTGGTCATCCTTGCTGAAGAGGCAGGTTCGCAGCTTTCCATCCGCGGTCAGGCGTATGCGCGAACAGTGGCCGCAGAAAGGCTGCGTCACCGGCGCGATCAAACCTATCTCTCCCGGAGCGCCATCGGCAAAGCGATACTTGCGCGCTGTCTCGCTCCGCTCGTGCTGGATTTGCACCAGCGGCCACCGTGCATGGATCCGCTCATAAACTTCCATTGCTGGGACTACCTGCCTGCGCGTCCAGGTCCGGTCCGCATCCAGCGGCATGAACTCGATAAAACGCATAATCACGCCGCGCTGCCGCGCAAATTCAGCAAAGGCCTCCACCTCGTCCTCGTTCAACCCGCGAACGAGCACCGCATTAATTTTCGCAGGCCCCAGCTTCGATTTTTGCGCCGCATCAATGCCCTGCATCACCGTGTCAAACGACTTTGTGCGCGTAATGCGCTCGAATTTATGGGAATCGAGCGAATCAAGACTGATATTGATTCGCCGCAAACCGGCCTCAACCAATCGTTCGCAACGCTCCGCCAGTAGATGCCCGTTGGTCGTCATCGAAAGGTCCTCAACGCCCAACTCATGCACCCGCGCAATGTAGTCTTCCACACCCGCTCGCACCAGCGGCTCACCACCCGTAATTCGTATTTTCCGAATTCCAAGACTCAGAAAAATCTTCGCCAGGCGATCCAGTTCCGGCCACGAAAGAATCTCGTCGTGCTCGCGATAATTCTCGGGATCAGCCGACCGGCAATATACGCACCGGAAGTTACACCGGTCCGTGATCGAAATCCGCAGGTCGGTAATCTGCCGCCCGAATTTATCGAAAAGAGTCATGGCAAGCATGTCCGGCTAAATGCAATTGCACTACAAATTTCTTCGCGCCCTCTCGACAAAAAGAGCGCCCGATCCGAAACGTTGGATGCGGGCGCACAACGGAAATATACTCATTTCCGTCGAATCGCTCCTTTCCAAGCACGGGAGGCCCGGGCGTTTCCACCCGAACCCTCAGCCTCGCGGGCGCAAAAACACCCCAGCCAGGCATCGCCCCTGCGCCATAGACTGTCTCTCCCGTAGGCCACAGGGATCGGAGTTGTAATAAGTAGTGTAGGCCTATGCGGCGCGCACCGCAATTCGGTAGCATCAACCAAGACAAAATTGACCCACTCCTCGTAACCACACCAAGCCCTAATCCTCCCCAATTCCTCCTCGTCGTCTGTGATAGAGTTTTTCCCACGCCATGCGGATCTTCGTGCTCGGAGCCGGCGCTACTGGCTCACTTCTGGCTGAACTGCTGCAACGTCAAGGACATACGGTCTGGTGCGGCGACCGTGACCCCGCCCGGGCCCGCCGTTTCTTGGGCGAGAAAAGCCCTATCGCGATTGCCGAAGTTAATGCCAGAAACCTCCGCGGCATTGTCCGTGCCGCCCAGGACTGCCAGCTCATCGTCAACGCCTCCGCCTCCGTCTTCAATCAAATCGTGATGCGCGCCGCCCTCCGCCTCCGCGCCCATTACGTCGACCTAAGCTCCCATCTAACCCGCAACCCCTTCAAAGCCGAACAATTTACCTACACAAAGCGCTTCGAAGAAAAAAAACGCGCCGCCCTTATCAACACGGGAGCGGCCCCCGGTCTCACCAACCTGCTCGTCAAGCGCGCCGCCGAAATGCTCGATGAAGTCCACTCGGTGCATATTCGCCTTTACGAAAGCACCGAAAGCGACGACCCCATCTCACAATGGTCGCCCGAAGTCTCGTTCGACGAAGCCATCTCCAACCCGCGCATCTATCGCGGCGGAAAATTCCTCATGGCCAAGCGCTTCGCCGAACTGGAAAAGTTTCGCTTCCCCGACCCCATCGGCAACGCCAACGTCGTCCTCGCCGCCCAGGACGAAGTCGCAACGCTCCCCTACAATATTCCGATGAAAGACATGGATGTGAAAATCGGCGGCAACGAATTTGACCGCCTGCGCCGCTGGTACAAGCAGGGGAAATTAACGAAGTCCCGCGGCATCGTCCGCAATCGTTTCCCGGCCACATCGTCCCCGCGCGTGATTGCCAACTTGATCCGCAAAGGCGTCCTGCAAAATGCGCGGTTCTCAGCCGCGGCACTGGTGTACGGCGCGAAGCGCGGCATTAAAGAAGACGAGCATCTGCTCATCCGCACCGACGCTATTTTCCCCACTCTTTACCAAATCCGCCGTCAGGGCCTTTTTACCACGCCGGTCGCTTACGCCACTGCCCACGTCGCCGCTCTCTTCATTAAATATTTTCCGCGCCATTTAGCAGGCGTCTTCTCTCCAGAGATGCTCCCGGTCGAAATGCGCCGCGACATCATTGCAGGCATCCGTGCCCACAGCGTGAAAATCACGCACAAAAAAGGGCCTATCAAGCACGAGGACGAGGACGAGGCCCAGGAAGAACTTTAGTGGGCCGCTTCGCATGCCGGCGCTTACGGCCGCGCCTCAAAGACCAGATTAAACGGTGTCTGCGTGGCTCGCCGGAAATGCTTAAATCCTCCGCTCGTCACGACTTCCCGCAGTCTCTTCTCCCCCGCCTGCGCGCCAAGCGCGAGCCCCACTTCCTGCGAAAGCGAAGCGGGCGTGCACAAAAGCGTCGAGGCTCCATAAAACGCGCGTCCAATCGGATTGAGATTGTCCTCCAGCTTGTCGCCCGCAAACGGCTCGACGATCATCCACGTTCCGTCCTTCTTGAGCCGGCTGTGAACGTGCGCGGAGGCTCCTGCCGGATCGCCCATGTCGTGCAGACAATCGAAAAACGTCACGAAGTCATAGTCTTTTCCGGGAAACGATTTCGCGCTGGCTACTTCAAATTTTATTCGTTCGCCCACCCCCGCTTCGTGTGCTCGCTGCTTCGCCGTCTCAATCGATTTTTCGTGGTAATCGAATCCCGCGAACTCCGATTTCGGATAAGACTTGGCCATCAAAATCGTGGAGGCGCCCAGACCGCAGCCCACATCAGCCACGCGCGCGCCGCTCTTCAGCTTCGCATCCACCCCTTCCAACGCTGGAATCCAGGCCGCGATCAAATTTGAAGCGTATCCAGGGCGAAAAAATCTCTCTGTGCCCACAAAGAGTTCCGCGTGGTGTTCATGCCATCCCAGCCCCTCGCCGGTTTTGAATCGCTCCGTGAGCAACTCCTCTGCCTTGACGGCCGCAAGTGCCACTTGAAACGCTCCAGGCATGAACGCGGGACTATTGTCATCTGCCATGGCGAACGCCTGCTCTTCGCTAAGATGAAATCGCGCAGTGGCCGGATCGTATGTCACGTAGCCGCCCGCCGCTTGCGCGCTCAACCATTCGCGAACGTAACGCTCGGCAGTCCCGGTGCGCTTCGCAAGCTCCGCAGCCGTTTGCGGGCCTCCTGCCGCCAGTCCTTTGTACAAACCCAGCTTATCCCCAATGCGAATCAGCGCCGCGTTGAACGTCGCGCCAAAATCCACGACCGCCCTTCCAAGAAATTCGTGCAGCTTATCCATGTCGATTGCCATATTTTCCTCCAAAGCGAAAGGTGGGCTGAGAATTGGACGAATTTTAGGCTTTCCGCGCGCCGAAACGCAAGGACCGTCAGCAGCAGCGATTGGGACGGGAAAAACGGCGATTCACTTGTTCGACATAAAATTCTTCCGCGGTCAGTGTTTGTTCCGAACTATCCAATCTGGCTTTTGACCGCAAATACCGCTCGTACGCAGCATCGCCGCACCACTCGCGCACGCCGCGCCAGAACTGGCGCACCCATCGCCTCACCAATTTCGCGGCTTGCCCCGTCTGCATCAATCGTCTCCGTGCGCCGTGCCCGTAAATCCTTCTCCCCACTGCGTCGCGACATAAGGCGATTCATGCAACACCACTTCCCGTCGCCCGCTCAAAATGGAATACCACTGTCCGAGCGCCTCAACAATGAGCACAAGAATCATAAGCGCCAGAACCCCGGTCACCACAGCGTCCAGGCGCTGGTTAAAGATCAATCGTTGTGTCTCGCCCATTTTGGCCGCCGCTATTTGTCCCCCCGCAACTTGAGTGGCTAGCACTTTCGCCTTCGCAAGAAATCCAAGATTGGGATTCGCGTCGAAAATCTTCTGATAACTCGCCGTCATGGTCACTGCCACCAACCAGGCCATTGGCAACATCGTGATCCAGACCCAACGCGTCTCTTTCATCTTCAGCAAAATCGTTGTCGCCACAACGAGGGCTACCGCGGCCAGCAACTGATTCGCGATCCCGAACAGCGGCCACAGTGAATTGATACCTCCCAGCGGATCAACCACCCCTTGATACAAGAAATATCCCCAGGCCCCGACAATCACGGCACTCGAAAGCAGGTTCCCCGGCATCCACGACCTGCGCGCCAGCGGTTTCCACACCCGTCCGCCAAGCTCCTGCACCATGAAGCGCCCCACGCGCGTCCCGGCGTCCAGCACCGTCAGTATAAACAGCGCCTCAAACATGATGGCGAAGTGATACCAGATGCTCATCAAGCGCTCGCCGCCGATGGTATTCGAAAAAATCTGCGCCATTCCCACGGCTAGCGATGGCGCGCCACCCGCTCGATTCAGCAAACTCTGTTCTCCGACGGCATGCGCCAGATTCGTCATCGTCTGTGCGTCCAGATGGTATCCCCACGTACTGATTGTGGCCGCGGCAGCAGCGGGGGTGCTTCCGACGACCCCCGCCGGACTATTCATCGCAAAATAGACTCCCGGCGGCATCGCGCAAGCCGCCACCATTGCCATCACGCCGACAAAAGATTCCAGCAACATCGCGCCATACCCTATCAACCGCGATTGCCCTTCGCGCAAAATCATTTTCGGCGTAGTTCCCGAAGAAATCAGCGAATGAAATCCGCTGACGGCTCCGCACGCAATCGTTATGAAGCAAAACGGAAAAATTTTCCCCGCGAAAACAGGCCCGCTTCCGTCAATAAAGCGCGTGAGCGGCGGCATCAGGATATGCGGCCGCACCAGAAGAATTCCGCCCGCCAAACACAAAATCGCCCCCGTCTTGATAAACGCGCTCAGATAGTCGCGCGGCGCCAACAGCAGCCACACGGGAAGCACCGCGGCCGCAAAACCATACGCGATAATCACAAACGCCAGCGATAGCCCGCTCAGAGTGAAAGCCCGCGCCCAGGACGGCGACGCCGCCACCCACTGCCCCGCCACCACCGCAAACATCACCAGCGCCACGCCAAAC
>CAJCHZ010000119.1 GCA_903970165.1 Betaproteobacteria bacterium | reverse complement strand
CGGGGCAGGGGTAAACTGGGGTGGCGGGCCTAAAGGCCCGCCACTACACTTGGCCGGAGCATTATGGCGTGGACGGCAAGTGGGCTCCATTCGAACGAATCGCCGATGCTTAGCTTTTCTTTAGCTCGATGCCGCCGTTTGTCGTGGCGACTTTCAACTCGCGGCCGCCTGCGCCTACCTTGCCGGAGAGAGATTTCGGGCCAAATTTACCCTCCACGGTAATCGGGAAGTCGGTTTGGATGCCGCCATTGGTGGTGCTAGCCTCCACCTGGAATTCGGCGGTGGCTGGGAGCGTGACGTTCACACTGCCATTGGTGGTCAGCAGTTCCAGCTGGCCGCTCCACTTGGCGTTGCCGATGGTCACGTTGACGCCACCGTTCGTGGTCTTCGCAGAAGCCCACTGGCTCGTGGAAACTTCCACATTGCCGTTGGTAGTCGAAGCCTCTACCACGCTGTCGAGATTAACGCAATGAACGCTGCCATTGGTGGTCGACGCATTGAACCGTGTGCCGCGCGGGACTTGCACGTCAAAGTTGAGCTTTGCGTGATGATTATGCCCCCACCAGTTGTTGGACTCTGAGGAGACTCCACCGCGATGGCAACGCCCCGGGGTTCTGTCCTTTGCATAGACGGCGCAAATTGTGACCCCGTCCGAGTACTCGACGACCTCGATAAACAAATCCTGGTCGTCACCGCTCCCTTTCAGGATGCCTTCGGCACGCGCGGCATCGCCGGAAGCGCGGCTGGCTTCAATTTCGCCATTGGTATTGACGATTTCCAAGGTTTGCCCGGGTTTCAAGCTTGCCTGCCAATGAAAATCGGCCGGCGCGAAGATCGTGCGTTTTTCGCTCTGAGCCCATGCAGGGGCACCAACAGCCAGTGAAATCAGTGCCGCAGCAATCGTTCCCGGCAGCCAGCTTCGCACTAAGTTCTTCATTTTCATGGTTTCTCTCTCCCCAAGGGTTGTCTGACGCTTGAACCGGCCCGACCGTTTTACAGTGTAGAACGGAATTCGACCTGATTTTGTTCCTGAGAAAACGTGGTTCACCCAGCGATGAGGACGCTGTGTAGCGTGCCCATCCGGAAGGCAAAGGCGCGGGTCTAAACGCCTGCCACTGCAGGGAGGATTTCGCGGGCGTAGGTGTCCAAGGTGGCTTCTTCTTCGCCGCACATTAGGTAGATATTGAATTGGGTTACGCCTAGCTTGCGGAGGGCTTCGAGCTTTTTGCGGTGGGCTTCCACCGGGCCGATCAGGCAGAAGCGGTCTACCACCTCGTCGGAGACGAAATCGGCGTTGTCACTGCCCACTTCGCAGTGGTGGTGGTAATCGTAGCCTCCCCGGTTACGGACGAACGAGGTCAGGCTTTCGGGGAGTTCCTCTGGTTTGTACTTGGAGATGAGATCCACGATGTGATTGGAGACAAGGGCTGGAAACCAGCGGACGTGTTCTCGGGCGGTTTTCAGGTCATCGGAGGCCCAGACTGGAGCGGCGGCCATCACTTCGATTTTGCTGAAGTCGCGGTTGGCTTCTTTGGCGCCCTCGCGGACGAAGCCGAGGCACCAGTCGATGAGGTCGGGGTCGGCGAATTGCAGGATCACCCCGTCGCCGATGCGGCCTGCGGTGCGGAGGGCTTTGGGACCATAGCCGGCGACCCAGACCGGGGGCATCTGGCCGCTGGCCCAGGGGAAGCTTGTGGGGACGTCGTCGATATCAACGGTTTTTCCAGCGTTGAGTTCGCGAAAGGTGCGGACGAATGACTCCAGGTTTTCGAGAGTGGTGGGCTTTTTGCCAAGGACGCGGCGCGAGCTGTCGCCGCGGCCGATGCCTAGTTGCATGCGGCCGTGGGAGGCGAGATTCAGGGTGGCGAAGAGGCTGGCGGAGACGGTTACGTCGCGGACGGCGGGGTTCGTGACGCAGGTGCCGAGCTTCATGGACTGGGTTGAGGCGGCCATCAGGGTGAGGATAGGAAATGGCTCTTTCCAGATGACGTGGGAGTCGAAAATCCACGCGTGGGAGAAGCCGGAGGATTCGGCTTGTTGCGTAAGGCTGACGATGCGGGGGATGTCGATGTCGGGTTTGATGGTGATGCCGAAGTCCATGGGAGCCTCACGGGAGTTGACAGTCGAAAGTTGACGGTCGAAAAGTTAAAGAGAGAGATAACGCAGAGACGCAGAGAGCGCTGAGAAACGCGGAGGGTGCGTGGAGGTGCATTGACAAAGCTCCTAGCGCGCCGTCTCGGTGGACGGGGAGGCGGTTTTGCCCGTTAAAACAAAGTAGGACAAGAAGCTTACAGCAAAACCGGCGAACCAGGCGTAGTTGTAGAGGACGCGTAGCGATGAAACAAACAGGCCGATGAAAGCGACGCCTGCGCCGGCTGCCAGTGCGGCAACGGCTTGCCAGTTTATGCCGTGGGAGAACTCGTATTGGCCGTTGCGGCGGTAGAGGTCTTCTGAGATGAGGTGCTTTTTGCGGATTACGAAATAGTCGCAAATCATGACGCCAGCGATGGGGCCGAGAAAGCCGGAGTAGCCGACCAGCCAGCCAAAAATGTAGCTGCCGTAGCTGGACATCAGCTTCCAAGGCTGCATGGCGATCCCCAGTACGCAGGTGATCAGGCCGCCCGTGCGGAAGCTGATGCGACGGGGGGAGAGATTGGAGAAGTCGTTTGCGGGGGAAACGACGTTGGCGGCAACGTTGACGTTGAGAGTGGCCATGAGCAGGCCAAGCATGGCGATGACTACCGCGATGGGATTGCCGAGGCGAGCGAGGACTTTGACGGGATCCCAGATGGCTTCACCGAAAATGATTAGCGTGGCGGATGTTACGGCGATGCCGATAAAGGAGTAGAAGGTCATTGTTGCGGGGAGGCCGAGGGCTTGGCCGACCATTTGGTCTTTTTGGCTGCGGGCGTAGCGCGTGAAGTCTGGAATGTTGAGGGAGACGGTGGCCCAGAAACCGACGACGCCAGTGAGCGAGGGGATGAAGAAGCGGAAGAATTCGGGGAAGGTTTGAAATTTGGAGGGCGTGGAAAGCATGGGTCCGAAGCCGCCGGCCTTTCCGCGGGCCCAGAGAAGAAGGGCGAGGCCGATCAGGAGGAGAAAAGGCGCGGAGATGCCTTGCAGGAAGCGGATGGTTTCGATGCCCCGGAGAATGACCACGACGTTGAGGAGCCAGAAGAAGCCGAAGCATAGAGCGGGGCCGTAGGAAACGTGCTGCCAGCCTGGGGAAAGCGCGACGAGCATGGTGTTGATGGCTTCGCCGCCGATCCAGGTTTGAATGCCGAACCAGCCGCAAGCTACTAACGCGCGCAGGATGGCGGGAACGTTTGCGCCGAGGACACCGAAGGAGGCACGGGCGAATACGGGGAACGGGATACCGTATTGCGTTCCGGCGTGAGCGTTGAGAAGCATTGGGATCAGGACGAGGACGTTGCCCAGGAAGACAGTGAAGAGGGCTTGCTTCCAGCTCATGCCGCCGGCAATCATGCCGCTGGCGAGGAGATAGGTGGGGATGTTGACACTCATGGAAATCCAGAGGGCGGCGTAGGCGTAGGTTCCCCAGGTGCGGCGGTTGGGCGGGACTGGGGCGAGGTCTTTGTTGTAGAGCGAGCTTGTGGTGATGGTGTCGGCGGCTAGCGGGGCGGAGTTGGCGTCAGTCATTGGCGGGGCTCGGATATTTCTTTTTGCTGGAAAGAAGTGGCCCTTCGCGGAAGCTCAGGGTAAACGAGTGACTAGTGGCGAGTAGCGAGCAAGAAAGAGCTGGCGGCGTAGGGCCGATAAGGGCGCTGTCGGAGGTGAAGGAGTTGGTGTCTGTCATCGTGTCTAATCGGCGGCTTCGGAGGATTTGGCGGAGCGAGTGCGGGTGATTTCGCCGTAGGATTCGGGGCGGCGGTCGCGGAAGAATTGCCAGGTGTCGCGGACTTTTTGAATTTCGCCGAGGTTGAGATCGGCGACGAGGAGTTCGTCTTTGTCGCGGCTGGCTTGAGCTACGATTTTGCCGCGCGGGTCGCAGAAATAACTTTTGCCGTAGAATTCGCCAATGTTCCAGGGAGCTTCGGTGCCGACGCGATTGATGGCGGCTACGAAATATTGGTTCGCGACGGCGTGGGCGGGTTGCTCAAGTTCCCAGAGATATTCGGAGAGGCCGGCGACAGTAGCACTGGGGTTGTAGACGATTTCTGCGCCGTTGAGGCCGAGGCAACGCGCGCCCTCGGGGAAGTGACGGTCATAGCAGATGTAGACGCCAACGCGAGCGTAGCGCGTTTCGAAGACGGGATAGCCGGCGTTGCCGGGCGTGAAATAAAACTTTTCCCAGAAGCCGGGATGGCAGTGGGGGATGTGGTGCTTGCGATATTTGCCGAGGTATTTTCCGTCGGCGTCAATAACCGCGGCGGTGTTGAAATAGACGCCGGTCATTTCGACTTCGTAAACGGGGACAACCAGAACCATCTGATGTTTTTTTGCGAGCTTTTGCATGAGGGCGACGGTGGGGCCATCGGGAACTGGTTCGGTTAGTTCGTACCAGCGAGTCTGCTGTTCGGCGCAGAAATAGGGGCCGTAGAAGAGTTCCTGCAGGCCGAGGATCTGGACTTTCTTTTTTGCGGCGGCGGCGATCAGGGATTCGTGTTTTGACATCATTTTTTGTTTGATTTGGGTGAGAGAAAATTTTTCGGGGGACCACTCGCAGTGAGTTTGGATCAGGCCGGCGCGGACTGTGCGGGGCATTGGAACCTCCGTGACGAGTTGAGTGAGAAAGCTGGCGGAAAGTTTACATGGGGTATCGGTTGGTCACAAGGATTAGAGGCGCGTTAAGGTTACGCCCGGGAAAGCTGGGCGCAGCAAGCTGCGCCACTGCAAAGGTGGCAAGGCGTCGTTTGAGTTTTGGGGCGAATGGGTTCATAGTGCTGCGCGGTGGATGGAATTGGCAGGCCTTGCCGGTGGCTCGCGGTTTTACACTGAGCATCGGACATAAGAAAAGCGGCGGCAGAGCCGCCGCACTCCAAAATCTCTGAGGTGATTCGTGAAACGTTTGAAACTACTGCTGATAGTTGCGCTCGGCGTGTTGTCCGCGGGGGTTGTAGCAAAGCGAGTTGCGGCCCAGCAATTTCCCGAGAGCACGTATCAGGAGTTGCGCTGGCGAATGATTGGGCCCACGCGCGGAGGGAGGACGCGGGCTTGTGCGGGCGTGCCGGGGCAGCCGAATGTTTTTTACATGGCGCAGGTGAACGGGGGCGTGTGGAAGACGGATGACTATGGGCGGACGTGGACACCGCTCTTTAATGATCAGCCGACGCAAGCGGTGGGATCGATTGCGGTATCGCCGTCGAATCCAAACACGATTTACGTTGGGAGCGGAGAAGGATTGGCGCGCCCTGATCTGGCGGTAGGCGATGGAATCTATAAATCCACCGATGCGGGGAAGACGTGGACGCATCTGCCGGGATTGCGGGATGGGCAGGGAGTTCCTGCGATGGCGGTGGACCCTCGAGATGAGAACCGCGTGTTAGCGGCGGTGCTGGGGCATCCCTACGGAGCGAATGAGGAACGGGGCATCTATTTGTCGACCGACGGCGGGCAGAACTGGACGAAAGTTCTTTCCAAGGGAGAAAACGTTGGCGGTTCGGAAGTGGTCATCGACGCTTCGAATCCGGATGTGGTTTACGCGGGGATGTGGGAGTTGCGGTTGGGGCCGTGGGAGGACGCGAATCAGTATCAGGGAACGGGAGGCGGGCTCTTTAAGTCGACGGATGGCGGGAAAAACTGGAAGCCGTTGACGAATGGATTGCCGAAAGTGATCCAGGTGAATCTGACGATTGCGGCCAGCGCGACGAACCGGTTGTATGCGGCGGTGGCTGGCGCGCGGGAGAACGGGCCGGGAAATGAGGTGGGAATTTACCGGTCGGATGACGCGGGCGAAAACTGGGTACGGATTACGACGGACTCGCGGCCTGCGGGGCGAATTGGGGGCGGAGATTTGCCGATGCCGCGGGTGAGTCCCAAAAATCCGGACGTCGTGTTTGTGACGAGTACGGTGACTTTTAAGTCCGTGGATGGCGGGAAAACCTGGGCCGGTTTTCATGGGGCGCCGGGCGGGGACGACTATCAGAATATGTGGATCAATCCAAATGACCCAGAGACGATTTTGCTGGTGAGCGATCAGGGCGCGCAGGTGACGGTGAATGGCGGGCGGACGTGGAGCACGTGGTACAACCAGGCGACGGCGCAGCTTTATCACGTGATTGCAAGCAACGGGTATCCGTATCTGGTTTGCGGGGGACAACAGGAGAGCGGGTCGGTGTGCGTTTGGAATCGGGGGAACGACGGCGAGATTACGTTTCGGGATTGGCATCCGGTCGGAGTGATTGAGTACGGGTATGCGGCGCCGGACCCTTTGAATCCGGACCTTATTTACGGGGCTGGTCGGAGAGAAGTTTCGAAATATTCGCTGGCGACAGGGCACGTGCAAATTGTTTCGCCGATTGTTGTTGCCGATCCGAAATATCGCGCGGACCGGACGCAGCCAATTATGTTTTCACCTATCGATCCGCACATTTTGTATACGACGATGAATTTTCTGTTCAAGACGATCGATGGAGGGCACAGCTGGAAGACGATTAGCCCGGACCTGGCACGAGAAAAGAATGCGGTGCCAGCGAGCCTGGGGGCCATGGCTGCTAAAGATGCGAATGCAGAGAAACAGCGTGGCGTGATTTATTCGCTGGCGCCGTCGTTCAAGACCGTGAACACGATTTGGGCTGGGACAGATGACGGGCTGATCTGGATTACACGCGATGGAGGGGCGAATTGGAAGAATATTTCGCCGCCGGAATTGAAATCGTGGAACAAGGTGACGCAACTGGCGGCTTCGCATTTCGATGACGAAACGGCTTACGCTTCCGTGAGTGGGTTTCGCATTGATGATCCGCATCCTTATATTTATCGGACGCACGATGGCGGGAAGAGTTGGAAATTGATTACCGGCGGCTTGCCGGATTCGCCGGTGGATACTGTGCGCGAAGATCCAATCCGAAAGGGCTTGCTTTTTGCCGGGACGGAGACGAGCGTTTGGGTTTCGTTTGATGATGGCGAGCGTTGGCAGAGCCTGGAACTCAATTTGCCGCATTCGTCGATGCGCGATTTGTGGATTCATGACGATGATTTGATTTTGGCGACGCATGGGCGGTCGTTTTGGGTGCTCGACGATATTACGCCGCTGCGGCAGATCAGCGATGCGATGCAGAAGGCGGACGCGTTTTTGTTCAAGCCTGGCGCGGCGTACCGCGTGAAGCGCGATACGAATACGGATACGCCGATTCCGCCCGATGAAGCCACGGCACTGAATCCGCCGGATGGTGCGCTTATCGATTATTTTCTTGGGCAGCAGGCGAGTGGGCCGGTGAAACTGGAAATTCTGGATGCGGCGGGAAGAGTCGTGCGTCGCTATGCGAGCACGGATAAACCGGAGCCGACGGAAGAGGAGATTTCGAAGCAGCTGATCCCTCCTTACTGGACGCGGATGCCGAAAATGCTTTCGACGGCTGCGGGGATGCACCGTTTCGTGTGGGATTTGCATTACGCGACGCCGCTTTCGACGCGTTATGACTATCCCATTGCGGCCATTCCTGGAGACACGCCGAGGTTGCCGGTTGGGCCTGGAGCTTTGCCGGGGAGCTACACTGTTCAACTGACTGTGGATGGGAAATCGTTCACGCAGCCGTTGATAGTGAAAATGGATCCGCGCGTGAAGACACCGCGTGAAGGCTTAACGCAGCTATTTCAGTTGCAGGAGCGCCTGGCGCACATGATGACGGAGAGTACGGAAAGCGTTCTGGAGGCGCGGACCACGCACGAACAGTTGCAGGCGCTGGCAGGAAAGGCGAGCGGGGCGTTGGCAGAGACGATTGCGGCGCTGGACAAGAAAGTTTCGGCGCTGGTTGGAGGAGGCGGGTTCTTTGCGCCGCCTTCGCCGACGCCGACGTTGGGCCGCGTCAATAGCGAAGTGAGCTCGGTTTACGGCGAGCTCGAACGAGGGGACGCCACGCCGACCGTTGCGCAAGCGAACGCCGTCGCGGAAAACGAAAAGAGCTTCGCGGCGGTTATGAAGCAGTGGAAGGATTTGAAGACTACCGAGATCCCAGCGCTGAACAAGCAACTTCGCGACGCCAGCCTTCCCGAGATTGCACTGGAAGCCAAGCCGACGGAAGAAGAGGATTCGGACGATATCGAATAGGGACGAACCCGCAGATTCTTTTTCCAGTAAGTTTTCTTAATGCGAGGCGCTGATAGCGTTGAAATAGTCGTAGGAAGTTCTGGCAATACGACCGATCACGTCCTCGGCCACATCTGTTGGAACTAGAGTGCCGGCCTTCACGGTGAAGACGGTGACGACGACGTGCTGCTTACCCACGTAAAGTACGCCGACATCGTTGGTGGTGAGGCCGATGGTGCCGCTTTTTGTGGCGGTGGTCATATCGCCCATATAGCGGGAAATACGGCCGCGGTGCTCCTGCTTTTGCATGATGCCGAGCATGTCCACACAGGATTTTTCGCTGGCGGCTTCGGACTTGACAATTTTTTCAAGAAGTTGCGCCATCGCGCGCGGAGAGGTGTGGTCGCGCGGATCATCCGTAAGGGTTTGTCCGGCTTTGTCCATTTGGGCCTGCGTGAGACTGGGGAAGGCGTCGGGGTGCGCGATCAACTCGGCGGCGGTCTTGCCGCTGTATACGGGATTCCCGGCGGCCAACCAATCCGAAATGATTTGCTCGGTAGTGCGATCGACGCGGATATTTTGAATTCCCAGAGTTCGCAAGGTAGCGGTAACGTTTGCAGCGCCGACGCGATTCAGCAGGAGGTCGGTAGCTTCGTTGTCGCTGACGACAATCATCAGAAGGAGCAGATCGTGAATTGTTGGAGCGAGTCCCGGCTTAAAGTACATGAAGAGGCCGCTGCCGAGGCGAAGATCGCTTTGCTTGAGGGTGACGCGCTCATCGAGAGAAATTTTTCCAGCATCCACCTGGCGAAAAACCTCGGTCATGATCGCCACTTTGTAAGTGCTGGCCATAGGGTAAGTTTCGTCCGGATTGATGGCGACGGTTGCACCTGTTTCGACGTTTCGAACGTAGAAGCCGACCTTTCCCGGAAAGGTGGCGGCCAATTCGCTGAGACGTTCCTGCAGAGCAGCGGGAGTTGACGTGGCCGCGGCTTGCGCGCTTGAAGCAGGAGGGAGGGACAGGAAGAGAAGTAAACACGAAATGGCGGCAGCGGTCTTTCTAGCTTGAAGAATCATCGGAAAGCTCCTTCCAAAAATGCGAGAAGAAAGATAAGTGCGGCGAGTGAGCGCCAGGAGTAACGCGCAACAAATGATGCCATTGCGGAACTCTCAGAATGACCGGTGCAGTCTAGGAGGAGCGCGATGCGGTGTCAATTGCAAAGTAATAATGCGATGAATCGTTTGGGCTAGTGCAACGAATGTTGCACATGCAATCGGCGATTGCTTTGGAGCGATGCCTACGAACGATGAAAGATCGAAAACAAAATGATGATAACTATAATTGCCGCCGCTACGGCAAATCCGATCTTCCAGGCACTGTAGGGCCGCTCGCCCTGGACCTCTCCGGTGCGGGCGTTGATAGCCACGTGATAGATCTGACCCTGAAACCGGTAAGCGCCAATCCACACCGGCAGCAAAAGATGAAGGAAAAAGATACTCGAATAAACCGTATTGATGCTGATGACGCGCTGCTCGTCGCCGCCAATGTCGCGGCAGACCTGGCTTTCAATTTCGTTCGCGACCATGGCTTTGGCTTCCTCAAGGCCCTGGGCGAGCTCGATCTGGTAGCGCTGGGCTTTGAAACCGGCGAGATAAGCCGGCTCGTATCCGCATAACGCGTTCAAGTCCCAGGGGCGCAGATTGTTCAACCTTTCCTGCGGCACGCTTTTGGTCGCAGGCACTAACACATTGCTGAAGTCTTCAGATACGCTGCCCGCGGCTGGGTACCAGGCCGTGCGTTGCACCTGACGTGTACGTTGGACACTGTTACCGTTGCTATCGGTTTCCGTGTATGTTTCCGTTTCGTAGTAGTGCTGGCCGCGTTCGCCGGTGTATTCGCTGTCTGTGTGGAAGTAATAGGTCCAGAAGGGCAGATAGACGGCGTTGATGCCATCGGGCTGCGCAAGCCGCTTCAACGCGCTGGGTGCAAACCAGAGTGAAGAGAGCCATTCCTTCAGCTGGGTAAGTGCTTTTTCTTTGGGCAACTTGACAGGCAATACTCCGTCCGGCGCTATGAGCGGATCGGCGGCCTTGGGTTGCGCGACGATGGGTGCTCCGCAGAATGAGCAATTTCCAGCGACTTCGGGAGGCACGAAGGCGACTGTGCCGCCGCATCCCGCGCAGGTGACCTGGAGGGCTGCGTCGGTGATGGGCCTGAGCGGATGGCTCGCCAACGCTGCTCTAAAGTCATGTGGCGCGACAGAGGATCCCGCGAGCAGCGCTTGCGTTCTTCCACAGTTGGAGCACTTCAGCTGGCCGGTTTCTGGGCTGAACTGCATTGCTGCGCCGCAGCTAGGGCAGGAAAATTGCTCTCTTCCAGTGAAGGCAGGCATGGAAGCTGGAGTATCCCTTCTTGTAATCGTCTATTTCTTCGGGAATCCACTCTACAGCAGAAACTGCGTTTTCTGAACGCGAAGCGTAATCGTGCAGTAACCTGTGGCGCCGCCGCCTTTCTGTGACGGGAAAAACATACGCTCCAACACGTTCCAAGGCACCGATTGAGTCCGAGGGGAATAAGGATCAGGCAGGAAGTTGCTAAAGAGAAACGCTGAAGGGCGAACGGCCCGGAAGTGTTACCTATGTAGCCGGTACGTTCTGTTACCCATGTGTCCGGGTTGGACCCTGAAAAAAATGGCGCGCCTGGAGGGGTTCGAACCCCCGACCCCGTGCTTCGGAGGCACGTGCTCTATCCATCTGAGCTACAGGCGCGTGGTTGCCATCCGCAAAAACTCATCGAGGCAGGTCTTCGCGGAGAAAATTAGCTGCCAAACTATTCTAGCGCGTGGCTTGGCTCCACGCCATCAGTTTGAGAGATGCCGGTGGCTCAGTGAGACTTTGAGGCACGTCAGCCTCGTGCGCGGGTCTTGATATCGTGAGCAAGTTTTTCAATTTCCTCCGCTTTTTTGATCAGATCAAGTGACAGCACCTTGGATGAATCCGTCTTCTCCACTTGCTCTTTGAGGTCCGTTGCCAACTGAAGCAGCTTGTCTATGTTCTTCTTGATGTCTTTCTCGTTGGTCTCGAGCAGGACCTTGGTGGGAGATTTTGGTGTCAAGGGGCTCGTGTCGTCCTGATCGGGACTGGGGTCGGGAGGCGTCGGCCGGCCAGACGCCGAGGGCTTGGCCTGCCCGCTGAGACTGGCTACGCGGAGAACCGCCAGCGACCCGGCAGCGCCAAAAGCCGTCAAAAATCTGCGTCTAGTGTCCAGCATGTTCCCTCACTCTCGATGCGCTTGGTATCTTTTGGTGCTACAACAAGCGTGGGTGCAAAGGGGTGCAACCACAACGGGCATCCTCGCCCCTCCAATGTTATACTCTCCCTCCCGTTAAAAAACGATGACCAGTCCTCTTATTCACTGGCCCGAAATCACGCTCAGCACCGTTCTCGACCTTGTCGCCATATTCCTCGTCGCGCTGATCCTGAACCGGTTTCTGCGCGCGATGTCGAACGTGATGATCAAACGCGCGGCGTCGCAGAGCAAAGCGGCGCAGATACGCGAGCAGCAAACGCGTACGCTGGCGGGGGTGCTCTACAGCACGGGCAGCAAGGTTGTGTGGGTCGTTGCGCTGCTGACGGTCATGGAAAAAATCGGAATCAACCCGGTTCCCGCTTTGACGGTTGCAGGGCTAGCCAGTGTCGCGATAGGATTCGGCGCGCAAAATCTGGTGCGTGACCTTATTTCCGGATTTTATATTGTGTTCGAAGACCAGTACTCCATGGGGGATACGATTCAGGTGGGGGAAATGGCAGGGCGCGTGGAGTACCTTACGCTGCGGCGAACGGTGCTGCGTGATGCGCGCGGCGCCCTGGTGACGATTGCCAATGGCGAGATACGCACGGTGAGCAACCTGAGCCGCGACTGGTCACAGGCGTTTGTCGATATCGCCATCGCGCCAGAACTGTCGCTCGAAAAAACAATGCAGGCACTGGAAGCCGCGGCGGCCGAAATGCGCGGCGATCCTTCCTGGTCGCAGGCGCTGGTGGATGGGCCGCGGATCTTGGGGGTGCAATCCTACGACCGCGCGGCTTCGACGGTCCGTTTGCAGGTGCGCACGGCGCCAACGCGGCAGGATGAAGTGTCCCGCGAGCTGCGACGCCGCATCCAAATGGAATTCCAGAAGCAAGGCTTGCCGCTATCCAGCGCGCAGCGAATTGAGTTGGCCGGCGCCTCTCCCTTCCCGCAAGAGGCCCACAATCCGGCAGCCAAAAATTAGAGCGAGGAGAAACCGCAATGAGCCAAGTTACGTATGAAGAAGTGAATTTGATGCTGAAGCTGTACGAGATGAGACGCGAGCCGAGGCTCCGGCAGGCGCGTGCCTGGTTCCTGGAGCATTTTCATCCCACGAGTCCCGAAGACATGGTGCAGAAATTTCCGCAAGGCGGCGAGGAGAACACGTTCATCAGGATGGTCATCAGCTACTGGGATATGGTGGCCAGCATCGTGAATCGCGGATTGATCAACGATGAGCTGTTCTTCGAGAGCAATGGAGAGATTTGGGTGGTGTGGGACCGCATGCGATCGATCGTTCCGACCTGGCGATCGGCGTTCAAAAACCAGCAGCTGTTTTTCAATATTGAAGAAACATGCAAGAGGCTGGAGGCGTGGCGGGAGAAGCGGGCGCCTGGAGCAACCTCGGCGATGCGCCAGATGATGCAGCAATCCAAGATGTAAAGCGCAACGAATGAACTTTGAATTTGGATGGAAATTTTACCCAAGGGCCAAGCGCGTTTTAGCGCTGCTGGCGGACGACATCCGGTTTTTCTGCGTGTTCTATTTCGTTCTTCTGATCGGGCACTGCAATGCGGAGACAATCGCGGCCTTCGCCCTTGGCTTGGTAGAGTGCAAGATCCACAGCATGCAACAAATGCTCGAGCGGTTTGGACCCCCATTCCGCACTCTGAAGAAGGCCGAAACTCATGGTAACGGCTACGGGGCCTTTGGCAGTGAGTATCGGGCGGCATGAAACCAGCCTGCGAATTTCCTCCCCTCGCCCCGGTCCGTAAGCAGGATCGCAATTGTTCAGCACCACCAGGAATTCTTCCCCTCCGAAGCGGCCGACGAAATCATAGGTGCGCACGGCGCTTTGAAGCCGATTGGCAATTTCGACAAGCACTTCGTCGCCGACGATGTGTCCCAGCGTGTCGTTCACGCGCTTGAAGTGATCCACGTCGCCCAACAAAATGGCGGCGGACTTTTTCTCGCGCAGCGAGCGGTGAAGTTCACGTCCTAGCAAATCCATGATGGCTCCGCGGTTGAGAAGGGAGGTCAGCGCATCGTGCGTGGCGCGGAAGCGCATATTCTCGCGAGCTTCGACCAGGCGGTCTTCCAGGAGGAGAACGCGTTCTCCGACGCGCAGTCTGGCGCGTAATTCCTCGGCGTTGAAGGGCTTAACAAGGTAGTCGTCGGCGCCTGCTTCGAGGCCGAGCACGGTGTCTACCTTGGAGCCCTTGGAGGTTAAGAGAACCAGATACAGATAGGTCTGTTCGATCCGTTTGCGCAGGGCGCGGCACACGCTCGGTCCGTCCATCTCCGGCATGACCCAATCGAGAAGAGCCAGGCGAGGAGCGTCAGGTTGCGAAAGCTTCTCGTAAGCCTGCTTGCCGTTTTCCACCGCGACGACTTCGTAACCGGCACGATCCAACGTTTTTTCGAGCAGACGACGAGAAAGCATGTCATCGTCTGCAATTAAAATTTTCAATGCTTCACCTCCGCCATGTATGCGTCCAGTTGGGGTAAGAGGCTGGTGGCTTCGCGGTCCAGGCAATCTAAAGCATCCTGGAGCGTGCGGCGTTCTCCGGAAGAAGCCAGCTCCTCAAGTTTTGCTGCCGCGGCCGCGGCACGTTCCGCGCCAAGATTGGCAAACATGCCCTTGAGGGCATGACTGGTATGGCCAACAGTTCTCAAATCTCCGCAGGCGACGGCGGCTAGCAGGGATTGCTTGAGGCGTGGGAAATCCTCTTTGAAAATGCCCAGAAGATCGTGCAGAAGCTCGATGTCGTTATCGACTCTGGCAAGAAGTTCCGCCAGATTCCAAACCTGCTGTGTTTGATGTTCTACTTTGTTTTGCATCGCGTCACATCCCTTTGTGAATTTACGAAGTTCGGCCCGGCGATTCATTGCAAAGCGTAGGCTGTCCCTTCTGCGAGCCTGAGACCGCAAGGCGGGACAACGGAATTGAAAAAAGCGCTCGAAGGTAGGGCCGAATGACCTTCGAGCTTTTTGGGGCCAGCGCCTTGACGATGACGTGGCGGGCGAGGGCAAGCCTGCTCGAACTGATCCGCAGGTGGGCGTCCTCCGCGGCGGACATGCTGACCTCAAACTGGAGCCGGTCGTTTTCAAAAGGAAAATCGATTGTTCCGCCGCTGGTCAGAAAATCGGGAGTTTCGCCTACGGTCAGAACGCTTGCACCTTCAATGGCCTTGAAGATTTTTTCGTAACGCCTGGACTGCGAGCGGCTTACAAAAAGAATCTGACAGGCTCGAAGCTCTTGATCTTTGTGAGCCCAGTGAATATTTACTCGGCCGCCGTGAATAGAAGTGGTTTGCGTCATTTCGGCAAGGGAGGTTCCGAAAGAAAAGTCGCCGATGACGCAAAGGAAAAGCGGCGCGTTAGGCGAAGGGAAGGCACCCTCCGGCCAGCCGATGAAATTGGGCAAGGCGGCCAGGAAAGAGGCCTTGGCGCGATACTCATTGGCTGGGGCATCCTGTGCCAGTGCAAAAGGGAAGGCAAGGAGGAAGAGAAAGAAGAGAAGCAAGGGCACCTCAGGTCGAGAAGTGGGAGAGACCGAGGAGCGAGCAGCGTTGCCGGTATCGAGGTCATATGCGAGGTTACAAGACACAGGGAGCCCCGAAGGCAGGGGGCAAGAATGAGGCCAGAGCGTGAGCGCATAGCCCTTCTATGTCTTTGAAAGTAAAAAAGTTATAAGACTTCGAAAAAGGATTGTGGCCGGGATATTTCCCATGTCGGGACAATGGCCAGTAGCTGAATCAGAATGGAACACGGGAACCAAGAGCGCAATGCGTTATACGGATTTTTTCTCGTGCTGGAGCGATTTGCGGACGGTCTCCAGTTCCGTTTTCTTTTTCTTGTCCACGTGGGGGAAGGAGAGATCCAACTCGTCGAGAGCGGTGATAATCGCGGAAGCCACAATCAGTTGCGAATACCATTTGTTATCCGCGGGAACCACGTACCAGGGTGCATGCTTCGTGGACGTGCTCTGGATCATCTTTTCGTAGGCTTCCTGATAGTCCTTCCAGTAGCCGCGCTCCTTGACGTCGTCCATGGAAAACTTCCAGTTCTTTTTTGGATCCTCAAGGCGGTCCAGAAAACGTCTCTTCTGTTCTTTTTTTGAGAGGTGAAGAAAAAACTTCCGGACAACGACCCCGTTTCGCGTCAAGTATTGCTCGAACGAATTTATGTCCTGGTAGCGGTGCTCCCAGATATGTTTTGTAATTAGCTTTTCCGGCAGCTTCTGGGCTTCCAGAATGGTTGAGTGCACTCGCGCGACCAGGACTTCTTCGAAGTAGGAGCGGTTGAAAATGCCGATCATGCCTCGTCCCGGAACGCGGCTGTGGGCACGCCACAGATAATCGTGATTCAATTCTTCCGTGCTTGGGGTTTTGAAAGAGTGAACGTCGCAGCCCTCCGGATTTATACCAGACATTACGTGCTTGACGACGCCGTCTTTGCCGGCGGCGTCCATGCCTTGAAGAATGATCAGTAGCCCCCAACGATCCTGGGCGTAAAGTTTTTCCTGCAGATGGCTGAGGAGGCCAGCGCGGTCCTCTATGATTGTTTGGCTGTGCTCCTCGTCTTTTACCTCGCCGGTGTCGCCTGGATCCTGATCCTGCAGGCGAAACTTCTCGCCGTTGGAAACGCAATACAGTTTGGCAAGGCGAGCGGCTTCCTTAATTTGCTTGTGATATTTCATGATGGGGAAAGTTTAGTACAGAGCGACCGTTTACGAACAACGTTCCATACGCTCAGCCAAAGGCAAAGAGGCGAAGAATGCTTCTCGCTGCTATGTGGCGAAAAAAAGGGCTCGCTCTACTTTCGTAGGGCGAGCCGTAGGTGACCGTAGTTTTTCCTTTGCCTTGGGAAGTTGTTAGTTAATCGATATCCGGTTGCAGCGGAATTCCCGTAGACGGATCGAGAATCAGCTTGTGGTTTGTTGTTGGCGCGTCGAAGTCAAAGAAGCCATTGAGTTTGCCCGCTCTGACGTCAAACGAACCGCCGCCGATGCGGCCGAGATCCCAGTTGTCTTCGATGAAACGCACGATGGAAGACTGGTCCGTAATGCGATGGTCCACGTAGTTGTGCTTCGCGTAGGGCGAAATGACGATAAGCGGGAGGCGAGGACCGTAGCCGCAACGGCCATTTGTGCCCGTCGCGGAACTGACGCCGCAAGCGCCGGGACCTGTCAAGGCGTCGTCGGCGACGTCTGATTGATTGACAACCGGGTCCATAGCGTGGTCATACCAGCCGTCAGAGTCGTCGTAGGCAATGATGATCGCCGTGTCCTTCCAGTACTGGCTATTCATGATGGCGTTGATGGTCGTTACCACAAACGTCTGCTCATCTATCGGATCGGAATAACCGGGGTGGCCATCAAACGCGCCCTTGGCCTTGAGATAAGAAACCGCAGGGAGTCGGCCTTCGTTGATCGCGGTATAGAAGAGGCTCAGATCGTATTGGTGGTTGGCCTGGTCGGTCTTGCCAATCTTGGAGTAGTCGCTCGGAGGCAGGTGGTTCGGATTGGCGGTGGATTTGTAGTACTGAAATGGTTCATGGTGGGGAATGTAGTCGTTGTACCCACCTGGAGATGCCAAGCCTGTGCTAACGCCGCCGCAAGCAGGAGTTCCGTCGGGGTTCGTGCCTGTTAGGGCAAATCCACCAGCAAACCAGCCCCAGGTAATATTCTTCTGGTTCAGCAGGTCGCCGATATTCAAACCGGACATGGTTACGCGTGTGGACTTGGCCGTACCGACCACGGGAGTCGTCAAGCAATTGTCATATCCGGGACGAGGATCGCCGATCAGCGCGCCATAAGTGGCGCCGCCGGCGATGTCTCCATTCGGATTGCCTGGTGTGGTGCCATTGGCGGCAAAAGGCAGCAAGGTGGCGCAGCAGGTGTTGCCAGAAATCACGTTAATAGCGCCGACGCTTGAGGGGCCAAAGTTCGTGCCGTAGGAGTTATCGCTCAAGGCATAGTGCTGTGCGTAGTTCCACATGCCCGTCACGATGTTGCCATCGAAGTAGCCCATCACGACGCCGGGCCCTTTGCCTGCGTCAAAGCAATAGCCAGAAGCGCCAGGCTTAAGGGGATTGCCATTGGCATCGGTGCCGTTTCCGGAGCCAGTTTGCTGCGGGAACATGTCCATCAAGCCTTTGTCAAATGCGCTCTGTTCGGCGCTGTAGCCATGGTTCTGATCGCAGGTAACTGGCTGAGTGAGCAGGAACGGTTGCGTGGTATTGGGGTTCTCATCGAGCAAGCCGCCGGCGAGAAGGTTGTTAACGCGCGGCGTGTCCGCCTTGGCGTGAAACACCGAAGTCCCGTTTGCATTCGGGGCAGCGTGGGGATAGGTCGCGAAATAGTGGTCAAAAGAGATGTTTTCGTCGAAGATCACGACCACGTGTTTGATAGGCGTGGTGGTATCTGCCTGCTGGCCGAAGGAAACGGTTGGCACGGACGCGGTTAACGCAATCGCAGTCAACGTGGCCGCGAGACAGCGCAATGCTTTGTGGATCATAGCTCTCCTTTTGTCTGGGTGAATGCTGAGGGGCAATCTTCTCAATTCCTGGCGGGACTCGCCGAACCACAGCGTCCAAGGAACACGCGAAGTCACACCCGCCGAATACACTTACACTGCGGTTGTTATTCTTGTATGAATGCAGAGTAAAAACTCAAGCTGCGAGGTTCCCTCAGGCAGCAGAGGCCTATTTTTCGATGCTGTTTCCCGATGTTTTGGGCGGGTCAACTCTCACTGTGCCCATCATCCCGCCATCCTCGTGTTCCAATAGGTGGCAGTGGTAAACGAAAGTGCCCACGATGCTCGGGTCGCGGAAGTCCATCTTCAACTTGACAGAAGGATACAGCGGGCTTTGTCCGTCCCAGTATGCGACATTGATCGTATCTCGTAGAAAAGGCTCATCCAGCGGAATGCCATTCCATTCCATTAGCTGGAAATGGATCTGGTGAATATGAAAGGCATGGAGTTCGCGGGTGCGATTCTCGATCGTCCATTCCTCCACGTCACCCTGCTGAACCACTAGGTTGGGTTCCGTTTCCATCATGTCGAACTGTTTGGGCTTCTGGCCTTCCACCGTGATGTAGAACTTGGTGGGACTATTAGGATTGGCAGGGTCGGAAGGTTCTTCAGAAAAATAGAGTTTGCGCTCGTGAGCCGGAGGAAAGTTGCCGACCCAATGCGGATTCTTGCTGGCACCAACGGAAGTCCCGACGCCAGTACTACCGAGTGAGGCGACCAGTGTCCCCGAATTGCCTTGACCCGGGTGGTTCGTCTGCACAGGTGGAAGCATAGATTGCGTCTTCGGCGCGTCCTCCGTTGTCACGATTGTCGCTAAAGGGCGCGTTGGGTCGTTTTCACCCGCGGGTCCAGTATCCACAGTGCGAGTCACGAGGCTTGCCTTGGCTCCTGCCGCGAACCCTTTCACAATAAATTCGGCCCGTCCGCCGGGAGGTATCAACAAATGGCTTCGCCACACCACCTCGAGAGGCTCATTGCCCGCCTCGTGAAGTGGCACCCCGTCGAGGCCCACGACCCCCATTAGTTGCTGCTTATCGTTCAGCAGAAGTTGCAGGTCCAGATAGGTAATGGCTGAGGCGTTCAGCAAACGCCAAAGCTCTTTAGCCCCGGGCTTCATTTTGAGTGAGGCCGGCGGGTACCGCGGAAACGACACAGGTACAAAGTTGATCGAAAGGTCCTTCGCTGGCTTACCGGTGCCCGTTCCAGTGTTCAGAATGTCGCCCTCGGCGTCTTTTAGCACGATCGGCGGAGGCATGGAATCCGTCTTGACCGGCTCGGCGTCGGGATGCACAAGGTCTTCGTCTCTGATAATCAGCACGCGTTCCGGCAGCCCCGCCACCAATTGCGCTTCGCGTTCCACTCCCTCCACGATGAGAGCACCGGAGGCTCCCCCCAGTACTTGAAGTTTGCTAAACCCATGCAAGTGCGGGTGGTACCAATAGAGACCGGGCGGCGTGTCCAAGGGAATCTGGAAACGGTATTCAAACGGAGCATCGAAAGGCTTGATGCTGGTTCTTAGGACTTCGTCCTGATGGCATATCGGTGGGATTTCAAGTCCGTGAAAATGCAAGTTGGTCGCCTCCGGTGCCATAGACATAGACACGGCAGCGCAGGGATATGGTCTGGCGCGATCCAAAGCGGCGCTGGCGTCACCTTTTGCCCCCGCCGCACCCGTGTGTGCTGCTGCGAGGGAAGCCTGGGTTGCTTGGGTTGAACCACCCGCTTCGTTCTTCAGCAGCAGAATCAAAGTGTCGCCAGGATGCAGGCGAAGATTGGGCGATTGGCTGCCGTCCTTCGCGACATAGCAATAGCGCATCTTGCCGGAAGATTCCCGGAAACTGCGAAATGACAGCTCCACCTTCAGGAAGCCGTGCTCGCTATGCAAATCCTCCGGCTCCGCTATGTCGCTTCCCTCGGCAGGTCTGGCGCATCTTTCCATTTGCCGGTTCCGCGAGGGGTCTTCGGCAGATTGACCTAGAGCGAGTGGCGCCAGGGCAGCGGGGGCCAGTATTGCACTTAGCACAATCAAGAAACGTTTCATTGCAAAAGCCTGCATGGATTCCAGATTGTAAAACACGTGTGTGCTTTGGCCTAAAGTGGACCCGAGCTTCTTTGGGGACATCTAAGGAATACGCCGTTCCTGTTAATGGCAGATGAATGAAGCGTGACAGCGTCTCCGTCCGGCCACGAGAAAGTTGCTCGCCTCATTGCCTTTCGCTGTATTGACTTGGCAGCAACTGGAAACTAAGATGCGTCGCCGTGATAAAAGTCCTGGCTAAACCCCGCCGCATCTTTCGCTTACCCCATCCCCAGCCACTCGACGCTCTCAGCTACGCGCGATTTACAGGAGTTCCCACCTTCATGAGGCTCCCGCACATTCCGCAGCCGGAAGAATTGGAGGTGGCGCTGGTTGGAGTACCGTTTGACGGAGGAACCACTTACCGGCCAGGCCCGCGCTTCGGGCCGCGCAATGTTCGCGTGCAATCGGCGATTATCCGGCCGTGGAATCCTGCTCTGCATGTGAACCCGTTTGCAAAATATCGCATCGCGGACTTCGGGGACTTACCGGTGAACCCTCTTTCCATCGAAGACACCTTCCGGCGCATTGAGCAGGGAATTGCAACGGTGCTCAAAGCTGGTGCGCGCACCGCCTGTGTGGGCGGGGATCATTCCATTAGTCTTCCGATACTACGTGCCGTTGTAAAAAAGCACGGTCCTGTCCATCTCATCCAGTTCGACGCTCACAACGATTTGTGGGACGAGTATTTTGGCAGCAAATATTCTCATGGCACGCCTTTTCGCCGCGCGTTTGAAGAAGGGCTACTGGTGGATGGGGGAGTTTTGCAAGTTGGTTTGCGCGGGCAGGTTTATGGCGAAGATGACTTTGATTTTGCCCGAGCCCGCAAAGTTCGGATGGTTACCGCCGAAGAATTTCACAAAAAAGGTTTGCCGGCTGTACGGCGCCATCTGCGCGCTTTTCGCGGCAAGCCTGTTTACGTCACCCTGGATATCGACGTCGTTGATCCGGCCTATGCTCCCGGCACGGGAACGCCACAAGTCGGCGGCTTGACGAGCTACCAAATCATTGAACTCGTTCACGCACTGCGCGGGCTCAATATCATCGGCTGCGATCTTGTGGAGGTCTCACCGCCCTACGACGCCGGCGAAATCACATCGTTGCTCGCTGCCAATCTTCTTTACGAACTCCTCTGCGTCTTCTAAATGCCGGCCCTCGCACGCAAACTTCGCCTGCACGATTATTTTGCGCTGGCTTTCGGCACCATGATCGGTACCGGCTGGCTCGTGGTGATGGACGATTGGCTTGGCCGCGGCGGTCCTGCTGGCGCGGCGCTCGGTTTCGCCATCGGCGGACTGATTCTGTTGCCGGTCGGTTACGTTTACGGCCAATGGGTCAAGCGCCTTCCTGACGCCGCAGGCGAAGCCGCCTATACCGCACAGGTTTTTCCGCCCATCATCAGCTATTTCACCGGCTGGATGATGCTGCTTGCCTACTTCATCGTTTGCCCGTGGGAAGCCGTTGCTCTGGGAAAAATTGCCGCCTACATTTTTCCGTGGCTCGATTCCTTCGAGCTTTATCGTGTCGCTGGACAGCCCGTCTTTTTGCCGCGGCTCATCCTGGGAATCGCGCTGACTCTGCTGCTCGCCACCATCAACTACCGCGGCGTCCGCCTCAGCGCCAACTTCCAGAAGGCTATGTCCTCGATGATCTTGCTTATCTTCTTTATGCTTTTGTGCATCAGCGGTGCCCGCGGCGCCCCCGCTAATTTTCATCCTGCATTTCGCGGCGCTCCGCTCCTCTCCATTTTTCTCACACTGCAAATCGTCCCGTACTTTCTCACAGGTTTCGAGTCTGCCCCGAAATATGCAGAAGAATCCAATCCGGACTTCCGTGTGAAGAGCTACATGCATGCCATCGCCCTTGCGCTCGCAGTGGGCGCGCTCTTCTACTCCCTCTCTATCGTTGCGGTGGCCTATATCGCGCCCTGGCAATCGCTCTTGGGCAAGCACTTTTCCACGGCTGTCGCCTTCGAGCAAGGCATCGGCAAGCACTGGCCGGTTCAGCTCATCCTGGTCATGGCGCTCTTCGGTCTCTTCCAATGCTTCAACGGAAATTTCGCCGCCTCCGCGCGTTTGCTCTTTGCCTACGCTCGCCGCGGAACAGTCGCGCCGCGCTTTGCCTCGATTCACCCTAAATTTCTCACGCCATCGGTCGCCGTCATCGGCATCACTGTCGGTACTTTGATTGCGCTCCTGCTCGGCGACGCCATCCTCGTCCCCGTTACCGAAGTGGGCTCAATGGCTTCGGCGCTCGGCTGGCTTGCCGCGTGCCTTTCGTTTTGGTTCGTTGAACCGCGTGTTCGCCTGCGCGTCATTACGGCCATGGGCGTTTGCGTTTCTTTTCTTCTTATCCTGATGAAGCTCGTCCCCGCGTTTCCAGGCCACTTTACGGCCGCCGAATGGATCGCTTTGGCGGTCTGGTTAGTCCTCGGAGCAGCTCTCCACCGCCGACAAGCTGCGTAGCTGGTGCACGGCAAAGTCCGTATTAAGAGGTTGTCCAGTCTTCCCAGGCCAGTCCTTTCACCCGGCTGAACTCGCGAACATTTGCCGTCACGAGCGTCGTCTTGTGACGCAGAGCTTGCCCTGCTATGAGCAGGTCGTAGGCCCCCATGGGGCGTCCGCTGGCTTCCGGCGTGGCGCGTAAAGCCCCGGCTGCTCTCGCATCTTCTTCTTCGAAGGAAAGCAGCCGAACCGGACCGGCACGGAAAGTTTCCACGCGCGCAGCATTTGTTTCGGGGCTCGCGCTTTTCCCCAGGCCGTTCCACAATTCAAACAGGACGACGCTCGGCACCCATATCTCAGATCGAGCCTGAACGGCCCGTTGAAATCGAGCTCGGAGGGAAGCTGGTTTTCCATTGATCAGACCAATGCACGCATTGGTGTCGAGAAGATAGTTCACTAGAAAATCCGCCGGCGCGGCGTTTGGGGCTGCTTCCTGCCCTTTGTGAAGAAGGGTTCCGCATTCAGACTATCCAACTCCGCAAACCACTTGCTTATAACCGAAATGACAGGCTCGAGCAGGATGCCGTTTCCGTGCCGCCGGACTCGAACTCTATCACTTTCAAAGCGGAATTCTTTCGGCAACCGCACAGCCTGGCTGCGGCCATTGCGGAATACCTTAGCTAGTTTTTGTTTTGACAAGTCCGCCTCTCCACAAAAGTATCTATCACAACTATAGATCAGCAAAGGGGCTGTTCCTCTTTGAAGGCTGGCTTGGCGGAGTGAGCGAGGTCAATCCGCCGCCAATGAGGTAGGGCCAGGCAGGTGGCGTCGGGAGAGTTCGGCCCTCATGTATACTTTCGAAGGAGTCTGAGCCGCACAATTCATGATCCCTTTCCTTCATCTTGGGCCCATCTCCATACCCACCTTTGGGTTGATGGTCGCTATCGGCATGCTTGCCGCGGCCTATCTTTTGCAGGCCGATTTCGATCGCCGCAGGTCGCAGCTCAAGAGCATTTCGGCGCGAAACGAAAAGGACGAAGGCTTCCTGATCATTGGAATCGCCGGTCTTGCGGGCTTGATTGGTGCGAGGCTTTACCACGTCCTCGAAAGTCCGCACGAATTTTTCGCCAATCCGTGGCCGCAGCTCTTCAGCCGGTATGGCTTTGCCTGGTTTGGCGGTTTTCTCGGCGGATTTATCGCGCTCGTGATTCTGGCCTACTGGGTGAAAATTCCGCTCCTCGAATTTCTGGATATTTGCTCGCCCGCTGCGTGCGTCGGATACGCCATCGGACGCATCGGCTGCTTACTTTCGGGCGACGGCGATTACGGTATTCCGACTTCGCTACCCTGGGGCATGAGTTTTCCGAGGGGGTTGGTGCCGACTACGGGCATTTGGGACCCCGAAGGCCATAGCGGAGTGTGCAATAAATATGGATTGCCGCAGAATTGCACCGTTCACCCCACTCCGCTCTACGAATTTTTCATTTGGCTCGCCATCGCAGCGTTTCTTTGGCACATGGGCACGAAATCCCTCAAGGGGCCCAAAGCCAAGGGTGAAATCTTTTGTAATTATCTCATTCTCACTGGCATCGCTCGCTTCTCGATCGAATTCATCCGCCTCAATCCGCATTCCTTTTTTGGTATGTCCAACGCGCAGACCGCCAGTCTCGTTTCGATCCTGCTTGGCGCGGTGTTACTTTGGCGTCTTAAAAGTCAATTCCACGGACAGAAAAAAGAGCATCGCATCGTAGAGCACATTGCTTCGCGCGGCGATGTGCTCCAGCCGGAATATCATCGCCCAACGCTGGAATGCCCGCATCCCGAGCGCTGGCACATGTATGATTCGATGAGTGCGGAAGTCGAGGTGCTGGATTTCCTGAAGGCGATTGTCACCACCCTCAAGCCAGAGCTGATCGTCGAGACGGGCACTTTTTCCGGGCTAAGCACGCTGCGCATCGCGGAGGGACTCAAAGCCAACGGCTTTGGCCGCGTCATCACCTGCGAGTACGACGCGAAAGTGTTCGCTGCCGCGCAACAGCGCTTCGCTTCTTCGGGCCTTGGCCAATGGATTGACGCCCGAAACGAATCCAGCCTGGATATGAAAGTGGAAGGCCGAATCGATCTTCTTTTCTGCGATAGCGATGCGCCGTTGCGCGAGCAGGAAGTGCGCAAGTTTCTGCCGCAGATGAATCCACACGGGCTCATCCTGATGCACGACGCGAGTTCCCTGATGAAAACGGTTCGCGAAGGCGCTCTAAAACTGGAAGCGGAAGGTCTGCTGTCGGTCTTGCTGTTGCCAACGCCGCGCGGATTGGTCGTCGCGCAAAAACGCGAAGGGCGCAGCTAGTGGGGAGTACCGAAACCCTGCTCCCCCTTAGAAACCGCTGCGACTCGGTAAGCCTACTGTTTGTAAATCTTCCCTTCTTTCATCACAAAGCTCACGTGCTCCAGTGCCCGGACGTCCGCGATCGGATCACCAGTGACCGCAATGATATCCGCATATTTCCCGGGCTGAATCGATCCCAGCAAATCCGATTTACCCAGTAGGTCGGCCGCATTGTGAGTAGCCGTCTGAATTGCTTGCATGGAAGTCATGCCGTATTTCACCATGAACGCAAACTGGCGCGCTGCCACGCCGTAGGGACAGACACCGGCGTCCGTCCCAAACGACATCTTAAGTCCTGCGCGCACCGCCTTCGCAAAACGCTGCCGCTGCGCTTCTCCCAGGTCACGATCGTGCTCCAGAAAATCCGCGGGCGTGTTGCCATTTCTGCCGTCTTCTTCGATACATTCTTCGTCATATATATCCATGTCGAGATATGTGCCGCGCTCTTTCGCGAGGGCCATGCCTTCGTCGTCAATCAATGTGGCATGCTCAACCGAAGCGACACCGGCGCGAATTGCATTCTTGATGCCGTCGGCAGCGTGGGCATGAGCCGCCACCCGTAAACCGAAGTGGTGAGCTTCGTCCACGGCAGCTTGTAGTTCCTCGGGAGTGAATTCGATGGAGCTAGGATTGCTCCCGTGCGTAAGCACCGCGCCGGTGGAGAGTACTTTGATGTGATCTGCGCCGTTTTGAACGAGCAGACGAACCTTCTGGCGCACCTCCCACGGGCTGTTGGCTTCGCCGAAATGCAAATCCCAGGGGAGCTGAATGTCGGGAGCAAATCCTGTCATCGCTCCGGCCCCGCCCGTAATGGTGATGTAGGCTCCGGCGACGAACATACGAGGCCCATCGATGTAGCCTCGGTTGATCGCATCTCGAAGCGCAACGTCGCCGAGTGCTCGATAAACTCCAACGTCGCGCACGGTTGTAAATCCCGACTCGAGAGTAAGTCGAGCGTTGGGCACGGATTCGAGGGCGACCTGAGCGGCGGTTTTTTTCAGTTGCGAAATCGGATCGCCATCCCGCGCGCCATCCGCCAAATGCGTGTGGCAATCGATAAGTCCGGGAAGCACAGTCATTTTAGAAAGGTCGATGACCTTTGCCCCCTGCGGAATGGCCAGGGCTTCGCCAATTGCTTCAATTTTGTCGCCGCGCACCACGATGATTTGGTTGCTGAGTACCCGCCCGGCATCTACATCAACAACTTTTCCTGCGCGAATTACGGTAACGGCTGCTTTCGAGGGGTTCTGTTGCGCCGCTAAGCGGAATGGGGAAAGGAAAAACGGACAGAAAGCGAACAGCACAAAACGAGCGAAGCGGCTCACGGTTGGAGAATGGAACGGAAACACGCAGCGATTCTACAGCATCTGCCGCAAAACGTACTGCAAGATCCCGCCATGGTGATAGTACGAGACTTCTTCCGGCGTATCGACGCGCGCAATCGCGGTAAATGTTTTCGACGAACCGTCGTCGGCCTCGGCGCGCACCGTGATGGCCTTCTTCGGTGAAAGCGAGGCAACGCCTTCCATCTCAAAAACTTCCTGCCCGGTCAACCCAAGACTCTCGCGATTTTCTCCGGGCTTATATTCCAGTGGCAGCACGCCCATGCCAACGAGATTGCTGCGATGGATGCGCTCGTAGCTCTCTGCAATTACGGCGCGGACACCGAGCAACCGTGTCCCTTTGGCTGCCCAGTCGCGCGAAGAGCCGGAGCCATATTCTTTTCCTGCCAGAACCACTAGCGGCACTCCGCCCTCACGATATTTCACCGCCGCATCATAAATCGTCATCTTCTCGTTGCCGGGTAGGAAGTGTGTCCAGCAACCTTCCGTGCCAGGCGCGAGTTGATTGCGCAACCGGATATTCGCAAACGTTCCGCGCATCATCACTTCGTGATTGCCGCGCCGTGCGCCGTAGGAATTGAATTCGTGCGGCTTAACGCCATTCGCGATCAGATATTTTCCTGCGGGCGAATCGACGGGAATCGATCCTGCCGGCGAAATATGGTCCGTTGTTACGCTGTCGCCCAAAATAGCCAGGACCCGCGCGCCATGAATATCCGCAAGAGCCGGAGGCGTCTTCGGCATGTTGTCGAAATACGGTGGCAGCTTGATGTACGTGGACTTCGGATCCCATCGATACAAGTCGCCTTCAGGAACGGGCATCGACTTCCAATGCGCGTCGCCCTCGAAAACGTTGGCGTACTCCTTGCGGTACATTTCGCTCGTCACGGAATCGCGCACCGTGGATTCGATCTCCTGCGGCGTAGGCCAGATCTCGCGCAAATAAACGGGGTTGCCGCTGGAATCCGTGCCCAGCGGCTCAGTCGTTAAATCCACATCCATGCGTCCAGCCAGCGCGTACGCGACGACGAGCGGCGGTGACGCCAGATAATTCGCCCGCACCAGCGGGTGGATGCGCCCTTCAAAATTTCGATTGCCGCTTAGCACTGCGACCGCTACGAGATTGTTTTCCTTGATGGCCGCGCCAATCGCTTCCGGCAAAGGACCGCTATTTCCGATGCACGTCGTGCAGCCATAACCCACAAGCTGAAAATTCAGCTGATCCAGATATTTCGTTAATCCGGAAGCATCGAGATAGTCGGTCACCACCTTTGAGCCGGGCGCTAGACTCGTTTTAACCCACGGTTTGACTTGCAAACCACGCTCGACCGCTTTCTTGGCCAGCAGGCCCGCTCCCAGCATCAGCGAAGGATTCGAAGTGTTTGTGCAACTCGTGATGGCTGCAATCACCACCGCGCCGCTGGAAAGATCAAAAGAGTCGCCGTTGTTTCGCACGGCAACATGTTTTTCCGGCGTTCCTTCCACAACCTTTGTGAACGAACTCTTCGCATTGCGCAGCAACACGCGGTCCTGCGGACGCTTCGGCCCCGCAACCGTTGGCTCGATAGTGCTCAGATCCAGCTCCAGTTTGTCGCTGAAGACCGGGTCCGCCGTCTCGTCCGTGCGGAAAAGCATCTGCTCTTTGCAATACGCCTCGACGAGCGCGATTTGCTCTTCGCCGCGCGCCGTGAAATGCAAATAGGCAAGCGTCTCTTCGTCCACAGGGAAAAAGCCCATGGTCGCGCCATATTCGGGCGCCATGTTGGCGATGGTCGCTCGGTCCGGCACGCTGAGGCTGGAAAGCCCCGTGCCGCAGAACTCCACAAATTTACCGACCACACCCTTTTTCCGCAGCATTTCCGTTACCGTCAGCACAAGGTCCGTCGCCGTCGCGCCTTCGCGCAACTTCCCATGCAGACGGAAACCGACCACATCCGGAATCAGCATCGAAGAAGGCTGGCCGAGCATGGCTGCTTCTGCTTCGATACCCCCGACGCCCCAGCCGAAAACGCCAAGCGCATTCACCATCGTCGTGTGCGAGTCTGTCCCCACGACCGAGTCGGGATACGCTTCCATTCTGTTGCCCGAAGGAACCGCGCAAACCACGCGCGCCAGATATTCGAGATTCACTTGATGGCAGATCCCGGTATCGGGCGGCACAACTTTGAAATTCTGAAACGCCGTCTGTCCCCAGCGCAGAAAAGCGTAACGCTCGACGTTGCGCTGAAACTCCAGCTCGGCGTTCAAACCGAACGCGTTCGCGCCGCCGAAATGATCCACTTGCACGGAATGATCAATGACCAGCTCAGCTGGAAAAAGTGGATTGATGAGCCGCGGGCTGCCTCCCATACGCTTGATGGCTTCGCGCATCGTCGCCAGATCGACCACCGCAGGCACGCCGGTAAAATCCTGCAGCAGCACGCGGGCGGGCATAAACGCAACTTCTTTATCCGCCGAGCCCGGAGTCCAATTCGATAGCGCGACAATATCTGCGGGATGCACAAACCGTCCGTCTTCGCAGCGCAAAAGATTTTCCAGCAGGATGCGCAGCGAAAAAGGCAGCTTCGCCAGATTCGATGGGTTCTTCTTCTCCAGCAGTTCCAGCCGGTGAATATCGAACGATTGCGCGCCAACATTCAGTTTGTCGCGCGTTCCGAAGGAGTTCCCTGCGGCCATTGCCATTCTCTCGGTCCTTTCCATCAACTTAGCGATTCCATGATAACCGAAAACGATTCACCGCGGCGGACAGCCAGCTATACTTGTACACGCGTGAACATCGTTCTGATTTCGACCTATGAGTTGGGCCGCCAACCATTCGGTCTGGCGTCTCCTGCGGCGTGGCTCCGCAAGCGCGCTCACGAGGTAGTTTGCGTCGATCTTTCAAGGCAAGCGTTGGAGGAAGGCACCCTGCGCGGAGCCGGGTTGATCGGCATCTACCTGCCGATGCACACCGCCACGCGTCTCGCCGCCAAACTGATTCCGTCCTTGCGCGAACTGAATCCCTCAGCTCATTTGTGCTGTTATGGGCTCTACGCGCCGATGAACGCGGACTATCTTCGCACGCTCGGCGTCTCAACCATCCTCGGTGGAGAATTCGAGCGCGGACTCGTTCAACTGGCAGAGCGAATCGCAAGCGCTGAACTCGACGAAAGCAGTGAAAGCCCTGAAAGCGGTGAAAAAAGTGTTCAGCGCGAGCCTCTCATTTCGCTCGAACGCCTCTCCTTTGAAGTCCCAGACCGCGCCGGCATGCCTTCGATCGAAAAATACGCCCATCTCGTGTTGCCCGGCGGAGAATTCCGCATCGTTGGGTCAACCGAGGCCAGCCGCGGCTGCAAACACCTTTGCCGCCACTGCCCCATCGTTCCGGTCTACAAAGGTGTGTTTCGAATCGTCAACTGCTCCGTCGTGATGGAGGACATTCGCCAGCAAGTCGCTGCAGGCGCGCAGCACATTTCGTTTGGCGACCCGGACTTTTTCAACGGCATCAAACATGCCATGGAACTTGTCCAGGAGTTTCACCGGGAGTTTCCCCGAGTCACCTACGACGTCACCATAAAAATTGAGCACCTGAAAAAATACGAAACGCATTTGCTCACGCTCAAAGAAACCGGCTGCCTCTTTGTCATAAGCGCTGTCGAATATCTCGATAATGCCGTGCTGCAAGCCCTGGACAAGGGCCACACGCGCGAGGATTTTCTGCATGTGGTCCGAGCCTTCCGCGATCTCGGAATGATTCTTCATCCGACTTTCCTGCCGTTCACTCAGTGGACGACGCTCGAAAGTTATCTGGATCTGTTGCGCGTGCTGCAGGCCGAATCCCTGATTGAAAATGTCGCCCCCATCCAGCTTGGCATTCGCCTGCTCATTCCTGAAGGTTCCTTGCTTTTGGAGTTGGACGAAATACGGCAAAACGTCGGGCCGTTTGACCCGCAGTCGTTTTTTTACCCTTGGAAACACGCCGATTCGCGTGTGGATGCGCTCAGCGAAACCGTTCAAGCGATTGCCGCGGAAGGCAATCGAAGAAAAGAATCCCGCTCGGCCGTTTTCGAACGCATCTGGAAAGCAGCCCATGCCGCCGCGGGGCTCGATGCACCTCGCATGCAACGCGCAGAGACGCCGGAAGTCACCGTGCCGTTTCTAAGCGAGCCATGGTATTGCTGCGCCGAGCCCACACGCGAGCAATTCGTCTCCATCGGACCGCCCGCAAAAATAGAAGAACCCTTAGCCGCTACAGGGGATTACATTTAGAGGTCAGGCTGCCGCGCTTTTTACGGAATACACAAATGCCCCGACTTCTTCTCTTCACCGCCAAACTCGGTTACCAAACGCGCAGCTTCGACGAAGCCGCACGCAAACTTGGCGTCGAACTTGTCTTCGTCACCGATCGCTGTCACCAACTCGACGATCCCTGGGGCGACCGCGCCATCCCCGTCCACTTCGAATCACCCGAGGCGGCAGCCGGCGCAGTTTTGGAAGCGGTCCGCGCGCAAAAGGCGGACGTGGACGGAATTCTCGCTCTCGGCGATCGCCCGGCAGTAGCCGCCGCCTACGCCGCTCGCGGTCTTGGCCTCTCCTACAACCATCCCGCATCCGTCGAAACCTGCCGCAGCAAACTTCGCATGCGCGAAGTCTTTCGCGAGGCAGGCATGCGCGTGCCATGGTTTCGCGCCCTTAACATCCATCCCGCTCCAGAGCCCGCCCTCCTCGGCATTTCCTACCCCTGCGTTCTAAAGCCGCTCTCACTCTCCGCAAGTCAGGGAGTAGTCCGCGCAAACACCCGCGAAGAATTTCAAACTGCTGCCGCGCGAATCCGCCGCTTGCTCGAATCCCCGGAAATTCAAGCCACACGCGAGCCGCATCTCGATCAAATCTTGGTGGAACGTTATATCCCCGGAAAAGAAGTTGCCGTCGAAGGAGTCTTGACCGATGGCGCGCTCCGCATCCTGGCAATTTTTGACAAGCCAGATCCGCTCGAAGGCCCGTACTTCGAGGAAACAATTTACGTTACTCCCGCGCGCCTCACCGATTCGCTGCAGCGCGAAATCGAAAGCGCGGCCGCGGAAGCAACCCGCGCTCTCGGCCTCTTGCACGGCCCCATCCATGCGGAATTTCGCATCAACGAAGAAGGCGTTTGGGCACTTGAGGTCGCCCCGCGCCCCATCGGCGGACTCTGCGCCCGCGCGCTGCGCTTTTCGACCAGCCTAAGCAAAGAACCAATCGGTCTCGAAGACCTGCTGCTCCGCCACGCGCTCGGCCTGTCCGGCGACGATTGGCCGCGCGAAGAATGCGCTTCCGGCGTCATGATGATTCCCGTACCCCGAAGCGGCATCCTCGAAAAAATCGAAGGCGAGGACGCCGCGCGCGATGTCCCCAACATCACCGCCCTCGAAATCACCGCCCGCTTGCACGATTACATCGCCGCCTGGCCCGAGGGCTCAAGCTACTTGGGTTTCTTATTTGCCAGAGGAAATTCTGCCGAAGAAGTAGAAGCCGCCATGCGAACAGCCCATGCAAAACTAAACTTCAAAATCACTCCCCGCCTCCCGGTCGAGCACCCCTCCACAGGTCGCATCCCCGCCGCAGGGAACCAGCTGAACTAGCCCTTCGCTTTGGGCGCCACGTACCCGTCAGGCAGCTTCGCTCCCGCGCCAAAGAAAAACTCTTCCATCTGCTCCCCCATAATCTTCTGCGAATTCGGGTCAATGGGATTCAGCCGGTATTCATTCATGATCATCTTGGAGTGTTCGATCCACAGCTTCCAAGCGTCCTTCGAAACGTTCTCATAAACTCGCTTCCCCAACTCGCCTGCCCACGGTACGCGGTCCAGTCCAGGCAATTCTTTACCAAATTTCACGCACATCACCATTCGCGTACCCGGCTTAACCGGTTCGCTCGGCGCCGCCGACGGGGCGGGATCGCAGGACTCATTCGTCATTCGCATCACCTCGTTAAGATTGCCAACTCTCAACATACTGCAACTCCGCCCAATTGCCTACTCTCAGTGGCAGTAAGGCGGCAGTCTCCACTCCGGCTCTTCCCTCATCACGCCCGCTTCGTAGCATTGAAACTGCTGATCGATCATTCGCTGGTTTTCTCTGTTTCGTTGCAGCAGCGCACGAAGCACCGCCGGATCGCTGCTCCCGCTTCCCGCAGGAGGCGGGGGTTGAGTGTAAGGCATAAGCATCTGCCTTAGCGCAGCGGGGTCCACTCGATAGCTAGCGAGCACGGCTTCTGCGGTCGCGCGCTCCTGCTTCGCCAGACTCGAGGGAACTTCCGCATCAATCAAAACCAGTTTAAAGATGCCTGCACTATCCACCGGCAACGTGCAAAACACCGTTTCGAATGTCACAGGGCCATTCAACCCATCCAGTGTCCCAATAAACCTGCCGCAATCAGCGATCGTTTTCGCGATCGGAACAGCCGTCGCTGAAAGAATCTGGACGTTCGGCGGATGAGGGCCTCCTGTGGTCAGCGCCTGCCACATCATCAGGAATTTCTGCTGCAGCGGGGCCGAGCTGGGCATCGCCATCGTGACTGGCGGATTGCCCTGCACCTTGGCTTGAAACGGACCGTCCTTTACGTAGGTTCCGATTCCCAGGTTAATGGCCTCGCCGTTCGGTCCCTTGATTTGAATCACGGTCTTCGCGCCTTGGATCACCTTCCAGCCGCCGGGCACTCCGGCCGATGCTGTTTTGTCTGGTGTCGAGTACGGAGTCAACGCGGCAGCGCCTCCGCTTGCCGGCCCGCCTCCCTGTGATGCGGCTTGCCCCAGAAACGCCGTCCCCGCCAATCCGAGCACAGCCGCGGCGGACCCAATCCGTGTCGCATTCCAGCAATGATCTTTGATCACAACCAATCTCCTGATGCGGATCTCTTAAGAGGAATCCGTTGGCAAATTAGAATACACATCGGAATGGATGGTGGGTACAGGAATTCCCGTCTTTGGCTTGTCCCCCGCGCACAGTTTCGATACCTGACCGAAGAAGTGCCGAGCCCGGGACATTGTTAGAAGCCAAAATCCCGCTATTTATTTATACTCAGAGACCAGCCTCACTTAACAGCCATTTGCCTGCCATTCATTTAGCATTCATTCATTTCAGGGATAAAGTAGGTTTGCGGAGACCAACCCAGAGTGTGACAATAGGACAATGCGAAAACTACCCACGATCACCGTGTCAGCAGTCGCAGTTGGAATGCTCGTTTTTGGCTATGCCCGCGCGCAACAATCTTCAACGCCAGCCCAAACCACTCCTCCGGCCAGCTCTTCCCAGGCTCCGGCCGCAAAGTCTCCCACGACCCCGGCAAAGACGGGCACGGCAACCACGGCCAAAAAGCCCGCTCCCGCCCCCTTGACACTCAAGACCAACAAAGACAAGGCCAGTTACGCCCTTGGGCTCAATTGGGGCAAAAGCATGCATCGCGACAATGTTGATCTCGACCCCAACATCATCCTTCGCGGCTTGAAGGACGGTTTAGCCGGAGGCAAAACGCTCCTGACCGATGAGGAAGCCAAAGCCGCCATGGACGCTTTCCAAGTCGAGATGCAGGCCAAAATACAACTATCCAACAAAAAAGAGGGCGAAACCTTCCTGGCAGCGAACAAGACCAGGGATGGCGTCGTTGCCCTGCCCAGCGGTTTGCAATATAAAATCCTCAAAGAGGGAACCGGACCGAAACCCACCGCAACCGACACGGTCGTTTGCGATTACAGAGGTACTCTGCTCAACAACACGGAATTCGACAGCTCCTACAAGCGCGGCCAGCACGCCACATTTCCCGTCACTGGCGTCATCAAAGGATGGACCGAAGCTCTTCAACTCATGCCCGTTGGTTCCAAGTGGCAGTTGTTTATCCCCTCTGATCTTGCTTATGGCGAACGCGGCGCGCCGCGCGTCGGTATCGGCCCCAACGCTACCTTGGTGTTTGAAGTGGAACTGATCACCATTCAGGCTAAGGCGGAAGCCCCGTCCGCCGCGCCAGCCGCGACCCCAAATCCCACGGCCGCTCCGACCCCGAATCCTTCCTCGGCATCTGCCCCGGCGGCTTCATCAAAGCCGGCTGACAGCCCTGCGCCGGCTCCGAAACCTAACCCCAACAACAACCTTTAATACTTCCGCACGAATTTTAGGTTTCTCCGGCCGCGCTTTCCCGTGCATCGAACGGCTTGGCTCGGGGCGCAATTTCTTGCGTCCCTGCTGCCTGTTTCGTCATTGAACCGTTTGAATTCAGCCGTTCGGGTGTTTTCTTTCGTCGAAACGTTTATGATGTATGCCCGTACGGCAAGGTCGGAGGGTGCCGCTTCCTTGGCTGAAATCACCACGCTTTTCTGGGACATCGGCGGAGTTGTCCTTACCAATGGCTGGGACCGCTATTCCCGCCGCGATGCCGCCGCGGTTTTTCATTTCGATTACGAAGAATTCCAGGATCGCCACGATCTTACTTTCCCCGCTTTTGATTCTGGCCACATCACGCTGAACGAATACCTCGACCGCACCCTTTTTTATCGCGCGCGTGCCTTCACTCGCCAGGAGTTCACCAATTTCATGTTCGCGCAGTCCAGGGAATATACCGAGACCCGGGCGGTCCTCTCCGCCGTCGCCCGCTCTGGCAAATATTTCGTCGGTGCCATCAACAACGAGCCTTTCGAGCTCAATGAGTACCGCATCCGCGCCTTCAACTTGCGCCGCGAATTCCTGGTTTTCTTCAGTTCCTGCTATGTCCATTCGCGCAAGCCCGAAGAGACCATTTTTCGCATCGCCTTGGAAGTTACGCAACGCCCCCCGGAGCAGTGCCTCTTCATTGATGATCGGCCGCTCAACTTGGAAAGTCCGCGCCGCCTCGGCATAAACGTGATTCACCATGAAAAACCCGAGCAATTGCGCGCTGAGCTGCGAAATCACGGTGTTGAGGTATAGTTTCCTGCGCCCGCATTTTGGCGTGAACCCGCATTTTGGAACGTGAAAGAGACCGAACCGAACGGAGAGGACCATGGCACAGGAAACCAATCGTTCCGGAAATCTTTATGGCGGCACGGCCGATCCTTGTGCCGTCGTATTGTTCGGCGCTTCGGGGGATTTGGCAAAGCGCAAAGTCATCCCCGCGATGTATGATCTCGCCACTCACAATTCTTTGGGCTCCCGCTACGTAATCGTAGGCTTTGCCCGGACTGCCATGAACGACGAGCAGTTTCGTGCCACCACTGGCGAAGCCGCAAAGACCATGTCCGAACTCGGCCCCGTGGATCCCAAACAATGGGGCGAATTCGCTTCCTGTCTTTACTACAGCTCCGGAGATTACGCCGACCCGCAGGCCTATGAGCATCTTGCCAGGCGTCTTGCCGAACTCGAAGCCGATAAAAAGCTCAGCGGCAATCGCCTCTTCTACCTTTCCACGCCGCCGGAAGTCTATCCGCACATCGTCGAGCAACTGGGCCGTGCTGGGTTGTCTCGCCCCTCCTCGCCCAATTCCTGGGTTCGCATCATTATTGAAAAGCCTTTTGGCCGCGACCTCGCTACCGCCAAAGAATTAAACAAGACCGTTCTGAATGTATTCGAAGAACAGCAGGTCTACCGAATCGATCACTATCTTGGTAAAGACACGGTTCAGAACTTGCTCGTACTGCGTTTTGGAAATGGCATTTTCGAGCCTCTCTGGAACCGCAACTATGTGGACAATGTTCAAATCACTGCCGCGGAAACACTCGGCGTCGAACGCCGCGGCGGCTTTTACGAAACAGCGGGCGCTCTCCGGGACATGATCCAGAGCCACGTTCTTCAGCTGACTTCCCTCGTCGCCGTCGAGCCGCCTGCTTCCTTTGACGCCAACTCCGTCCGCAATGAAAAGTTGAAAGTCTTACAATCCATCCGCCCTTTCGATCTCGAAGCCGTCGCTCAATCCGTTGTTCGCGGGCAATACGCTCCCGGCGTGCTGGATGGCAAGGCGCTCCCAGGCTATCGCGAGGAGCAAAACGTCAGCCCGACTTCCCGGACCGAAACCTTCGTCGCCGCGCGTCTTTTGATTGACAACTGGCGCTGGGCCGGCGTTCCCTTTTACCTCCGTACTGGCAAGCGCCTCGCCAAGCGCAGCACCGAAATCATGATTCAATTTCGCTGCGCGCCTCACATTGTATTTCGTGACCGGGAAGTCGAACCCAACCGCCTGGTCCTCAACATCCAGCCGGAAGAAGGCATCTCTGTCTCTTTCGGCGCCAAGCGCCCCGGAACCGAAATGCGCATCGGAAATGTCACCATGAACTTCAGCTACAAGGAAGGCTTCGGTGAGGCTTCGCGCAGCGCATACGCCACGCTCGTCAACGATTGCCTGCGTGGCGACGCCACGCTGTTTGACCGTGGCGACAACGTAGAGGCAGCCTGGGCTCTTGTGGATCCTATTCTCGATGTTTGGAGCGCTGCGAGAACCGGCAAGGTTCCGGAATATCAGGCCGGAAGCTGGGGCCCACGCGAATCCGATCACTTGCTCGAGCGCGATGGCAAGCAGTGGTTCAATCCATAAGGTTTTCGTGTAATTTTTCTCGTAGATTCTTTGGCCCGGAAAACAGCAGGAAACGGAAGCTTAACAGGGGGAATAGGTGATTCTTGCGGGCGACGTCGGCGGTACAAAGTGCAACCTCGCGCTTTTTTCGGAAAAAAATGGGAAGCTGACTCCCGTTTTCAAGCAAAGATTTCTCAGCAAGGATTTCGCGCAGTTTGATCTCATCGTTCGTGAGTTCTCGCGCCAGGCTGTGCCGCATCTCGGAGCCGAACGCGTGCGCGCCGCTGGCTTTGGCGTCGCTGGCCCTGTCATCAACAATAAAGTGCGGGCCACGAACCTTCCGTGGACCGTCGAAGCCTCCGTACTGGCGAGCGAGTTGAAACTCCACGAGGTTGTCTTGATGAACGATCTCGGCGCCACCGGCCACAGCATTGAGCACCTCGCACCCGAAGAATATTGCGTGCTGAATCCCGGGAAGCCCGAGCATGGCGGAACGCGAGCTTTGCTCGCCGCGGGTACCGGCCTCGGGCAATCCATTCTTGTTTGGGATGGACACCGCTACCGCGTTGTGCCCTCCGAAGGCGGCCACTCTGATTTCGCTCCGCACTCCGAGCAGCAGATCGAACTTCTCCGCTTCATGCGTCGCCGCTACCCGCAAGTCAGCTGGGAACTCATACTCTCCGGCCGCGGATTCCGTACCATTCACGAATTCCTCGCGCCTGATCTGAAGCACCATTCCTTCGAAGATCCCGGCACGGACCCTGCTCCGGAAATCACCAAGCTCGGCCTCTCGAAGGAGTGCCCAGTCTGCGCGGAAGTGTTGGATTTGTGGGTCGCCATCTACGGTTCTGAAGCCGGCAACCTCGCGCTCAAAGTTCTCGCGCTCGGCGGCGTCTATGTCGCGGGCGGTATCGCAGTAAAAATCATAGAAAAAATCAAAGACGGCACCTTCTTCGCCGCCTTCCGCGACAAATGGAAATTTGAAAGCATGCTAAGCAACATCCCCGTTTCGGTTGTGTTGAACGAATCCGCGCCACTAATGGGCGCCGCCTACGAAGCCTTGGCCTCCCTGCCGCGCTAAGACAACGAAAAACCTCAATTCGCTTACGACTCCCTCAACGCTGCGTTTCATGCTGTCTTTCTTGCTAAACTAGTCTCCGCCAAATCCGCCGCAAGGAGCTCGTCATGAGCAGTGCCGTAACCACTCCAGTCACTGAAGTGCAAAACTACATCAATGGCGCGTGGCGTCGATCCACCTCCCGCGACTTCTACGACGTCACAAATCCGGCCACCGCCGAAATTCTCGGCCGCACTCCAATGTCTTCTCCCGCCGACGTTGACGCCGCCGTCCAGGCCGCCTCCGCGGCCTTCCCCGCATGGCGCCGCACTCCTCCCGGCGAACGCGTCCAATATCTCTTCAAACTAAAAAATATCCTCGAAGAACATCTCGACGAGCTCTCTCGCCTCATCACTCTCGAAAACGGCAAAACCTTCGCCGAAGCCAAAGCCGAACTTCGCCGTGGCATTGAAAACGTGGAAGTTGCCTGCGGCATCCCCATGATGATGCAGGGCTACAACCTCGAAGACGTCACGCCCGGCGTCGACGAAATGCAAATTCGTCAGCCACTCGGGGTAGTCGCCGCGATCGTTCCCTTCAATTTCCCCGCGATGATTGTTTACTGGTTTCTCCCGTACGCGATAGCTTGTGGCAATACCTTCATTTTAAAACCCTCCGAACGCGTCCCCCTGAGCATGATGCGCGCCTTCGAGCTTCTGGAAAAAACCGGGCTCCCCAAAGGAGTCGTCAATCTCGTCAACGGCGGCAAAGACGTCGTGAACGCACTCTGCGATCACCCGCAAGTTCGCGCCATCAGCTTCGTCGGGTCCACTCCCGTTGCTAAGCACGTCTACACGCGCTCAGCCGCCGCAGGCAAACGCGCCCAGTGCCAGGGCGGAGCAAAAAATCACGTCATCGTTCTTCCCGACGCGGACATGGAACTTGCCACGCAAATTATCAGTGACAGCGCCTTCGGCTGCGCCGGCCAGCGATGCCTCGCGGTCAGCGTCGCTGTCACGATCGGTGAAGCGCAAAAAACTTTTCGCGATTCCATCGCCCATGCGGCCGCCCAAATCAAAGTCGGCAATGGCCTGGACCCCGGGGTCCAGATGGGCCCGGTCATTTCCGGGGACAGCAAGCGACGCATTGAATCTCTCATCTCTGCGGGCGAAGCCGAAGGCGCGCAAGCCATCCTTGACGGCCGCAACACCAAGATCCAGAATTACGAGTCGGGTAGCTTCCTCACTCCCACCCTTCTCGACGGCCTGCCCACTACCAGCCAGCTCGCCAACACAGAAATCTTTGGCCCCGTCCTCAGCCTCATCCATGCCAACTCCATGGACGAAGCCCTGGACTTCCTCCGGCGCAGCCCTTACGGCAACCAAGCCTCTCTCTTCACCACCAACGGCGCAGCCGCACGACGCTTCCGCTACGAAGCTCCCGCCGGCAACGTCGGCATCAACATTGGCGTCGCCGCTCCCATGGCCTATTTCCCGTTTAGCGGCTGGAAAGAAAGTTTCTTCGGCATCCTTCACGGCCAGGGTCGCGACGCGGTCGAGTTCTTTACCGAATCCAAAATCGTCGTGGAACGGTGGTCTCGGCAGGAAACGCGGAAGTTCTGACCCGCTGTAGGGCCTGCTGCGCGCCGGCCTCCTGGCATCTCTTGCAGGAGGTGAGAAGAAAAGCAGATCCCTAGCTTCGCTCGGGGTGACACCCTGGCTGTAACCTTACGAGCGGAGATTATTTGAAGACGGATTCGGAAGTGCTACCGACGCAGGGTTGCGGGAATTTGTGGGCAATGTGGTTTGCCGATGGGTGGTTGACTTTGGAGGGACGGCCTTCGATTTCGAGGCGGGCACGGGCTTCGGGCCAGGATGGCAGAGCATGAGATTCCTGCGTCCAATGCACCAGCGCCGCCTCATCGCACCAGTGCAGCAGTCTCCGCATGGCCCGCCCATGCACCCCGCCGATCATGAATCGCTTCATCGCCGCCTCGGAATCCCAAAGGGTAGCGGTCCAAAAGGTGTTCCGCCGATCGCGCAGCAATTTAATACTCAGATTCCCTTCAGCCCGCGCAGCCTGCCGTACTGAACGAACCGCGTAGACGGAAAACCCAAGCATGAACCTCCAGGAGCGCACGCGGAGCCGAGTAATGGAAACGAAGGGCATGGCTTAGCTTAGCAGGTGGAGAAACAGTGGGCATTGAATAGCGAGAAGTGCCATCGGCTTTGGTCGCACACATTGAGTACCGCAAAAACCTGAGTGGTGGATTAAGCACAAGCAAACTGCAGTCCTATTCCGCGGCCCACAGGCGCTTCCGCATACTGAGAGGGATATTGATACGACAGATTTTGCAGGTGTACGGCTCAGCCCTCTTTCGCTCGCCTAACCCTATGAGTGTTTTACAAACCTTCGTGCCGCGTATTCTAATTGCTGAAGACTCGCCCGTGTCTCGAAAGCTGCTGGAGACGATCCTGGCCGAGAAGCCGTACGACCTGTGCTTTGCCAAGAACGGGCGAGAAGCGCTGGACGTCTTCGCACAGTTTCGGCCTGACATTATCGTTACGGACTGGGTGATGCCGGACGTTTCGGGTGTGGAGCTATGCCGTCAAGTCCGTAAATCGCAGGGCCCGGGCACGTACATCATCCTGGTCACGCAGAAGTCGGAGAAGGAAGACCTTATCGAAGGCTTGGACGCCGGAGCCGATGACTATCTAACGAAGCCGTTTGATGCGGGCGAGCTGTTGGCGCGGATACGCGTAGGTTGCAGAACCGTGCAAATGAGCCGGGAAATTGAGGCCAAGAACGTGCTGCTTGAGAAAGCAGCCAGGACGGACCACCTGACTGGTTTGCCAAACCGGCTGGCGGTGGAAGAATTCGCGGCGAAGCAGTTGAGCGCGGCGATGCGGCACAGGTTCAGCCTGTGGGTCATCGTCGCGGACCTGGACAAGTTCAAGCTGGTGAACGATAGCTACGGCCACTTTGGCGGTGATGAAACCATTAAGCGGTTTGCAACGATCCTGACGGCCAACACGCGTGCCGCGGACATGTGTGGCCGACTAGGCGGGGATGAGTTCCTCATCGTGATGTCGCACGGGAACAAGAAGTCCATCGTTCAAACGATTGAGCGGCTGAGAGCGGACTTCGCCATAGATAGCTGCACGGTGAATGGCCAGGCGATTTCGGCTACGGCAAGTTTCGGGATCGCCGGGTTTGATGGAACTGAGGCAACGACGCTGCGCGAACTGATCACCAACGCGGACCACGCTTTGTACGACGCGAAAGCTTCCGGGCGAAACCTGGTCAGAGCGCATGTCCGAATACCGGCTTTAAGCGAGTTGGTTCCCACAGCCAAACGATAATGAGTGAGGAGTGCCGGACCCGGCGATCACGAGCCTCGGTTGGGCGCTACCTCGAAGAACTGAAGGCTTTTGCCAAGGCGACGGGTGCCGTGGATTCGCGAACGACGAGTTCCGGCTCAATCGCAATCTCCGGAACATAGCCGCTACGCTCTTCCAGCAGGCTGACGAGAGTTTGCGCCGCTATTTCGCCCATGCGCACAAGCGGCTGGCGGACGGTGGTGAGGCCTGGCTCCGCAAAAGCGGCACCGGGAATATCGTCGAACCCCACGACCGAAACATCGTTCGGTACGCGCAACCCCGCTTCGCGCAGAGCCCACATCGCACCAATCGCGGAAATGTCGTTGTACGCAAAAATCGCCGTGAACGGTTCATTCCGGGCCAGCAGTTCCTGTGTGACGGGGAAGCCGACCTCGGGAGTCGAAATTCTGTCTACGATCTGCACGGTCAGCTCGGGGCGAATGCGAATATTCAGCTCCTGGGAGAGCTCGACGATGCAATTCCAGCGCTCTTCTGAGTCAGAGCTGAAGGGCTGGCCGCGGAGGAAAGCAATCCGCTCATGCCCTTGGCTTTTCAGGTGCTCCAGTGCGAGGCGGACGGCGCGTTTGTGGTCCAGCACAATGTTGGTCACGCCCTTGACCTTGTGGTGCCCGGCGACGGCAACCGTTGGCAGAGATGGCTCGTCGAGGATCGAGGTGTCAACGGTGATAAAACCCTCGACGCCGCGCTCGGCGAGAATCTGCGAGTACGTTTGCAGGAGTTTCGGGTCGTGATGATGAACAACGGTGAGGAAGAAATAGTTTTGGCGCGTGAGGTAATTTTCGATGCCGCTGATGACCTGGGATCCGTAGGCATCACCAATTTCTTCCGCGATAACACCAACGGTGAAGGTGCGGCGCACGCGTAACGTGCGCGCGAAAAAATTGGGACGGTATTTCAACTCCCTCGCAGTCTCAAAAATTCGCGCTTTGGTGTGCGCGGGAATCGATCGCGCCGCGGGAGAATTGTTCAAGGTCGCGGAAACCGTTCCCGGCGTAAGGCCAAGGCGGTCCGCCACGGATTTGAGTGTGACCCTTTTTTGTTCGTTGGCAGGACTGGGTTTCTTCTTCAGTGGCGGTGTCATTCGGACGGCCTCGACGATTCGGTGAACAAAAGGATGAAATTCTGGACCATTGGACGAAAAGATGGCGCCGCGGTAAGCGGCCAATTTTCGAGCACCTCAATTGGTCCATCTGAGGCGGGTCGGGACGCCCTGCCTCTTTGCACCTTGCCAACATCATAGCGCGAATCGGCAGGTTGCAAGCATCAGGTTCGCCATTTCCCGCGCCCGCCGGAACCGGGGGCCCTTGCGGCTGGAACGGGCCCAAAACCGCTCGGAGCACGCGTTTGGGCTAGAATAGATTGAATGCACGTCCGACTCCTTCGGTTTTGGTCACTGCTTTTTCTTCCCGTTCTAGCGGTTTTGAGTTCCACTGTCCCGCGTGCCGCGCGGGCGCAGAGCGTCCCCGTGCCCCTTCCTCCAGCCGCGAAGACGCCCGCGCAAAAAGCTAACCGCGCGGGATTTCCGCCGATCCCAAAATTCAAAGATGTCGCGAAGGAGCTGGGGCTGACGGTCCCGCATATTTCGAGTGGGGATAAACAGTACATCGTCGAATCCATCAGCGGTGGCGTGGGTCTGTTTGATTGCGATGACGATGGCCGGCTCGACATCGTTACGGTGAGCGGCTCAACCGTGGAGCGCTACAAAACCGGCGGAGACTTGATGGTCACGCTTTATCAGCAGCAGGCTGACGGAACGTTTAGGGACATTACCAAAGAGGCCGGGCTCACACGGCTTGGCTGGGGGATGGGTGTGGCTGTCGCGGACTATGACAACGACGGGAAACTCGATTTGTTTGTCACCGGTTACGGCGGGAATGTCTTGTACCGCAATTTGGGCGGATGCAAATTTGAAGATGTAACGGAGAAGGCTGGATTGCGCGGGGGCGGCTTCAGTACGGGCGCGGCGTGGGGCGATTACGATCGCGATGGAAATGTGGACTTATTTGTTTCGCGGTATGTGCACGTGGACCTTGATCACTTGCCGGAGATTGGGAGCAACAAATTTTGCAAGTACAAAGGGTTGCTGGTGCAGTGCGGGCCGTGGGGCTTGCAGGGCGAGAGTGATTTGCTTTACCACAATCGGGGCGACGGAACGTTTGAAGAAGTTTCCGCGAAGGCAGGCGTGCACAACGACATTGGCTACTACGGTCTTGGGGTGATGTGGTCGGATTACGATGGGGACGGTTGGCCGGATTTGGTGGTCGCGAACGATTCCGTGCCGAACTATCTTTATCATAACAATCGGAATGGGACTTTTTCCGAGGTAGGGATGCTTTCTGGGGTTTCGCTGAGCGGCGAGGGTATGCAGCTTGGAAATATGGGCGTTGATTTTGGCGACTACGACCACTCGGGGCGATTCAGTTTGTTTACGACGACCTTTCAGGAGCAGCCCAAGGCGCTTTGGCGAAACATGGGGACGAATGGATTCGAGGATGTGAGTTGGGTTTCAGGAGTTGGGCGGCCGAGTTATCCGGATGTTTGCTGGGGGACAAGTTTTTTTGACATGGACAATGACGGCTGGCTCGATTTGCTGATTGCTTGCGGGCACGTTTATCCGCAGATGGACAGTTTGGAAACGGGGCCGCGTTACCGACAGCCGGTTTTTTTGGAGCGCAACAATCGCGATAGAACGTTTGACGAGGTTTCCAAAGAAGCCGGGTTGGCGGATTTGCCGCTGCAATGCAGGCGCGGGGCGGCGTTTGGCGATATCTTTAGTACGGGGAACATGGACGTGGTGCTGTTGAATGTTGGAGAGCCGCCGTCTCTTCTGCGGAACATGAATAACGATGGGAATCATCGCGTTTTGTTCAAGCTGATCGGAACGAAAAGCAATCGCGCGGCGATTGGAGCACGCGTGACGATTCGGGGTGGGGGCGTGCGGCAGGTGGGGGAAGTGCGGGGAGGCGGGAGTTATCTTTCGCAGAACGATTTGCGGCTGCATTTCGGTCTCGGTAAAGCTGCGAAGATCGAATCGGTCGAGATTCATTGGCCGAGCGGGAAGGTCGAAACGCTAGAGAATGTTGCGGGTGATTCTATCTACACCATTGTGGAAGGCGCTGGGATTCGCGACACACAACCTCTTGCGCCGCTCAAAGTCCTAAATAAATAAGTCAAAACCTACATGCGGGAACCACAGCATCTCGCACTTCCTTGAGTCTTTTCCGTAGGCTCGAAGCCCCTGCCCACACGAAATACGTGGCTGTCCGGATGCCGCACATGCATCTCGCGAACACTCCAGTGCATATTCGCCGGAGCAAAAGTAACGTACAAAAGTTGCGCGGATGGGGGTACTTCACGGGGGAAACCTTGGGCGGGAACTGACCGACAGTCCATGCTGAAGAGATGGCTGGAGAACTATTGCGTCAAAAAGGTTAGTGGTGCGCTCGTTGGCAAGATACGGAACATTTCCGAGGGATTGGGAGTATTTATACGGGTAGGGGGTGATGGCATGGGCGAGCTTTGGCGGGATGTGCGGTATGGGCTGAGGTTGCTGTGGAAGAGTGCGGGATTTACCTCGGTGTCGTTGCTGGCCCTGGCTTTGGGGATTGGGGCTACTACTGCCATTTTTAGCCTGTTGTACTCCGTGCTCCTGGCGCCCCTGCCTTATGCGGATGGCGACCGGATTGTCATGGTGTGGACGCACCTTAAGGGCGAGCGGAATGCGACTTCGCCGAGCGACCTGCAGGATTGGCAGAAGCAGGCGAAGTCGTTTGAGTCGGTGGACGGGTGGTCGGGTGCGGGCTTCACGATTTCGACGCCGGATTGGACGGAACAGGTCCAGGCTACGCGGGTGTCACCGACCTTCTTCGACCTGTTGATGGGCGAAAAAGTGGCTTACGGACGGCATTTTATTGCGGAAGACATGGTGCCCGGAAACGACCATGTGGTGATCCTGAATAACCAATACTGGAAGGACAGATTTGGGAGTGATCCCGGGATTGTCGGGAAAAAGCTGCGGATGAGCGGGGAGTTGTATACGGTGCTGGGAGTGGCGGCGCCGAGTCCCTCTGACCGGGGCGATTCGCAAATCAATGTGCCGTTGGCGTACAAGCCGGATGAACTCAAGCGGGAGAACCACTATTTGCTGGTGTTGGGGCGGCTGAAGCGCGGGGTAACGCTGGAAGCGGCCAACGCCGAGATGGGGGTCATTGCGAAGCAGCTTGCACAGACCTATCCGAAGACGAATGCCGATCTGACGGTGACAGTGGAGCCCCTGAAGAATGATTTTCTGCCACCAAGTACGCGGACTGGGCTGTGGCTAATGATGGGGGCGGTGGGGTTTGTGCTGCTGATTGCGTGCGTGAATATTGCGAATTTGCTGTTGGCGTGGGGTACCGCGCGGCAGAAGGAGATAGCCGTGCGGGCTTCGCAGGGGGCCACACGCGCGCGGATTTTCAGGCAATTTCTGATTGAGAGCCTGGCGTTGGCCATGATTGGGGGAGCGCTGGGCGTGCTGCTATCGGTGGGCGTATTGCGGGGAGTGATGGCCTTAATGCCGCGGAATCAGCTGGGGATTCCGTATGAGGCGGACCCGCATTTGAATATTCCGGTGCTGCTGTTCACATTGGCGGCGACCGTGGTTTGCGGAGTGTTGTTTGGGAGCGTGCCGGCGTGGCATGCGGCGCGGCAGAATATCAGCGATTTGTTGAAGGAAGGGGGAAGGTCTTCGGCGGGGGCGGGACACAATCGTTTGCGGCGCGTGCTGGTTGTGGCGGAGTTTGCGCTGGCGCTGATTCTGGTGGGCGGAGCGGGGTTGATTCTGCGGAGTTTCTGGAATGTGACGCAGGTGGATTTGGGGATTCGGCGGGAACATGTGCTGACGTTTACCGTGCCGATGGGGGGCGAACGGATGCGCATACGGGAACAAATTCGTGCGGTGTACAAGGAGTTGGCGGAGCGGATTGCCGCAGTGCCGGGAGTGTTGAGTGTGAGTGTGTCGCCCGGCTTGCCGATGGCAGGTGCAGGGCACTTGCCGTTCAGCATCGTCGGACAGCCGGCCGAGGAAGATACAACGAAACTGCCGCAGGCGGAAGCCAACACCGTGACGCCGGGGTACTTTGCGACGTATGGCATACGGCTAATGAAGGGACGGTTCCTGGATGGACGGGACATCGCAGGCGCGCCCCGGGTGGTGGTGGTGAGTGAGAGCTTTGTGCGGCGGTATCTGCCGGGAGTGGATCCTCTAACGCAACGCGTGAGGGCTATGGAACTCGATCCGAGCAAGACGCCCCCGTTTGGAGCGCAGCAAGAATGGCAGATCGTGGGCGTGTTTCACGACGTGCAGTATGACAGCCATCCGACGGTGAACTCGGAGGAGATGGATTTTCCGTTTGACCAGCTACCTTGGCCGCAGACCACGATGGGAGTACGGACGAGCGGTGATCCAGAAGCGGAGACGAAGAGTATTGCGGCGGCGGTGCGATCGGTGAATGCGGATTATCCGATGACTCGAGTGAGGACGATGGACCAAGTGGTGAGCGAATCGCTGGTGAACGACCGGTTTATCGTGATTGTGTTTGGAAGTTTTGCCGGCTTGGCGCTGCTGTTGGCGGCTATTGGGATTTATGGCGTGATGACGTTTTCTGTGGCCCAGCGGAATCATGAGATGGGGATTCGCATGGCGCTGGGGGCCGGGAGTAGGCAGGTCGTCAAGCTGGTGGTCAGCGAAGGGATGAAAGCGGCGCTGATTGGGATGGCGGTGGGGCTGCCGGGAGTTTATTTCGTTGGAAAAGCGCTTAAGAGCCTTCTGTATAACGTGGGGGCGACGGATGCGTGGGCGTTGACTGGAGTGACGATTGTGCTGCTGGCGGCAGCGTTGGTTGCGTGCTATGTGCCGGCGCGGCGAGCAACGAAGATTGATCCGATGAAGGCGTTGCGGTAGGAGTAGCGGGAAGAGCAGCGGCGATTACCCGTCGCTTGAGGATCGCGGCGCAGAAGCGGGCGGGATCAATCTCGCGGATCTAATTCCCACATTTCCGGATCAATTTGTTCGAAGGCTTCTTCAATGAAACGGTCGATTTCTATACTCCCTTTATGGAGGTGCTTGAGTTTGCCTAGGTGTTTCATCCAAGGTTTCTCTTCGACCGCTGAAGAATTCTTTAGTTTTTCCTCAACCGCCTCGATGATGAATTGACGCAAAGAAATCCCTTTTGCTGCGCGGCTTTGATTTTCGCGCGGCGATAGCGTCAGGAAGATCGAACGTCGTCTTCATTAATTCCACGTTCGCATAAAGCGGTCATCTTCAGGAGGACAATCCCGCTGATTCAGGGCATGATCACGATCTTCTTGCCGGAATATTGGACGGTTTTATCCCCCTTCAGTCTCAGACCGCCTACGCCGTGATTTTCCTTCACGAAAACGACGTGGAATGTGCGCTTATCCAACATGCCTGGGAAAGAGCCTGCGCGATCGCCGATCGTGAGAGTTTGCGCGGCGTCGTCCCAAGAAAAGGGAATTGTGGAGTAGGCGCCTTTTTCGTAATTGTAGGTGTCGTTTTCGTCTTCGTAGAGGGTGAAGGAGCCGTCGGCGCCGCGGTAGATACGGAGCTCGATAGGGTCCTCGGATTTTTGGGCCGCGTATTCAACGTTGGGGCCGAGAGGAACGATGGAGCCCGCGCGGACGTAGAGAGGCAAACGACCGATGGGCGATGGAGAGTCGATCTCGCGGCCGCCTTGCGTTGCTGCGCCGGTCCAGAAGTCATACCACTTGGCGCTGGGCAGATAGAGCCGGCGAGTGGTGGCGCCGGGTTGGGTGACGGGATTTACGAGAATGGCGGGGCCGAAAAGGAATTGGTCGCCAATATTTTGGGCGCGAACGTCTTCACGGAAGTCCATGACGAGGGGGCGCATGATGGTGTAGCCCTCGCTGGTGGTTTTCCAGGCTAACGAATAGATGTAGGGCATGAGGCGATAGCGAAGAGTGTCGTAGTCGACGAGGATTTTTTGCGCTTCCGGGCCGTAGGACCAGAGCTCGTTCTCGTCGGGCGAACGCGTGCCGTGGACGCGGAAGATAGGCGAGAATGCGCCGAACTGGAACCAGCGGACGAAGAGTTCGCGGAATTTGGGGTCGTTGAGATTTCCGCCGGAAATGAAGCCGCCGATGTCGGTGGTCCAGTAAGGCATGCCGCTGATGGCGTAGTTGAGGCCGGCTGGAATCTGGCGCTGAAAGGTGACCCAGTCGCTCAGCACATCTCCTGACCATGCAGTAACCCCATACCGTTGCGCCCCCGCATAAGCTGAGCGCGAGAGAATGAAGACGCGCTTCTGATCGGACGCAGCC
>CAJCHZ010000118.1 GCA_903970165.1 Betaproteobacteria bacterium | reverse complement strand
ATAAAACCACGCCATTTTGCCGTCCACTACGAAGAGGTTTTTCTCCGGCGACTCATACTCCCAGCGCATTTTTCCAGGACGGCGGAAATAAGCGACACCCGCTTCGGAGCGAACCACCTGGCCGTTTTCGGAGTAGCGCTCCAGAAATGTCGTCTGCATGGTGTGCGCGCCCCGGTAGCGCGACTCCAGCCTTGCAACGATTGCCTTCCCATCAAGTGCTTTCGTGTCGTAGCTATTCGGGAAAAGCACGGACAGGGCTATACAACTGAAGAGAGCGAGCGAGCGCATACCTTGTAGTCTAACAAGCTGGACTCCGCCGGGAAACGACCCTTGTTATGCTTCTCGCCCCGGAACGGAAAGGCACGGGAGGATTCCCCGTGCCATTTGAGTTTTCAGCTCAAGTCTGTGATTGAAGAGGATCGCTTATTGAATCGGAGGACTTGCCGTCGTGCACCCTGTGCCCGTGGTGGTATAGCGAATCACGCCGGTTTGGTCCGTGCAATACATGAACACGCCTGAGACCCCCAGCGTAACAGGCGTGGCTGTTACAAAGTATGTCACCGAGGGTGTCTGGCCATCTCCTGTGAAAATGAATGTATAGCCAGCCTTGGTTCCCGCGCTGAGAACCTCATCCAGTAAACAGGCATTTGTCGAGGTCGCCGTGCAGGGGGAGGCTCCACCCAGGTCAGCAAGAGAGGGGGGGAAGCCAACCTGCGGGAACGTGGTCGAATAGCTCACGATGGCGGTATTAATTGTGCGCATGGATTGCGCCGCAGAAGATTGGTTAGCCACCATACGCGAACGCAAATAGTTCGGAACCGCGATGGCAGCCATCACCAGGATGATTGCCACAACGATTAGAAGTTCGATGAGCGAGAATCCTGATTGTTTTCCTCGCATCGGAGTTAACCCCAAAGGGTGTCCTTTCCGTCACAACGACACTTTCCTATCCTTAACCTAAAACAGAGCAATCGCGAGACCAATTCGCAGATGGACCATGTCATATTAGCTATTTGTTTTCATTGACTTACGTCCACTCGTCAGGCCACAGCCGATCCCTAGTACGATGCACTGACAAAAAACGCCAACTGGAAGTTCGAAGTGACAAATAACGCTTACCTAGATCGGCGAAGATTGCCTTTCTTTTCCGTTTCGAGTGTTTTTCTTTAGATAAAGCGGCCCATATGGCTCCTCATAATGGTGCACTCGTCAGGAATTCCCTTGCGGCGTCCGAATCTCCCTGTCGTTCTCCGAGGGCCGCGACTTCTTTGAGTTTCAAAATGGGAACCGAAATTCGTTTGCGGAAAAGTAAAAGAGCACGAGGCCGAAACCCCGTGCTCTTTTTGGATCCTATCCCTTCTGGAAAATTCCCAGCCGGGAAGAAACCTTACTGCAGCGGTGCGCTAGCGGACGTTGCAGCAGCGCCAACCGCGTAGCGGATGACGCCAGACTGATCCGAGTAGAAGCCGCGAACGCCCGTGGTGTTGAGGGTGACAGGATTCGCGTTGATCGTGTAGCTAACGGACGGGGTGTTGCCGTCGCCAGCCCAAGTGAACGTGTAGCCGCTCTTCGTGCCCGCCGCAAGAACCGCGTCAAGCAAGCAAGCTTGCGTCGAGGCAGCCACGCAAGCGCCGGCCGGACCGCTCATTGCAACCAGCGTCAGAGGAAAACCTTGGCTGGGGTAGGTGGAAGAATACGTCACTGCCGAGGTGTTGATGGTACGGATGGAGCCAACAGCCGAAGCTTCGTTGGCGGCCATACGGGACCGGAGGAGGTTCGGAATTGCGATGGCCGCGATGATCAAAATGATCGCCACGACGATCAGCAACTCGATGAGTGAGAAACCCTTCTGCTTCTTCATGATTACGCTATCTCCTTGAGAGTGTTTGGTGCCAGAGCACGGCATACTATATGGCAAGGCTGGTGCCACTCTCCCCCCAACTCGCGATGAAGGCCATTTTTGTTGTAAGATACTTCTTTTCTTACAGTTAGACAAATTCCAGTCCCGTCGAGCCTTGCTTCTGGTCCCTTGAGGCGGTTGTTTTGCACCCGGTTTTGACCCTTTCGGTCATCCCAGCTTGACGGAAAATGGCACCTGTACTAACGGGAGCTGGACTTATTTTCGCACGTCCTGTCCTATGTAACAGTTTTGTTTTCTACAAGTTGTGCTTCTTCGCGTAGTGCCGGAACGATCGGTAACTTATCTTCAGGAGGTCGGCTGCTTTGGTCCGTACCCCCTCCGCTTTCTGCAGGGCTGTCTGAATGTAGCGTCGCTCCGCGTCGGCGATCTCCTTTTCGAAATCGAGGCCCTCTGGAGGGAAGGCGGGAATGGCCGCAACGGGCGCTCCTGCGGCGGATGCGGAGGAATAACCCGCAATTCGGTCCGGAAGAACTCGAAGGGAGATCTCCCCGCCTGTCTCAAGAGCGACAGCACGCTCCATAGTGTTCTCCAGTTCACGGACATTTCCGGGCCAGTCGTAGGCTTCGAGCCGACGTACTGCTTCCGGCGAAAGCCCCTCAATTGGCTTTTCCATGGATTTTCGGAATCTTTCGAGGAAGTGGCGCGCAAGCAAAGGAATATCGTCGCGGCGCTCGCGCAGAGCGGGAAGCTGGATGGGAATTACGCTCAGACGGTAATACAAGTCTTCCCGGAAGCGGCCTTCTGCAATCTCCCTCTCAAAATCCTTATTGGTCGCAGCGATGATACGGACATCGACATCCTTTTCTTCGGTGCTCCCGATGGGCCGGACTTTGCCTTCCTGAAGTACACGGTAGAGTTTCACCTGCATGGTGAGACTCATGTTGCCAATTTCATCCATAAAGAGCGTGCCGCCGTGGGCGGCCTGGAAAAGCCCCTGGCGATTTTCATTGGCACCGGTGAACGCGCCCTTCATATAACCAAAAAGCTCCGACTCCAGAAGCGTTTCCGGAAAAGCGCCGCAATTGATGGTGATAAAAGGCGCCTGCGCGCGAAGACTATTCTCGTGAATCGCGCGAGCAACCAGTTCTTTACCGGTTCCGCTCTCGCCGGTGATAAGCACACGGCTGGTTTGCGGGGCGATGGTCTGGATCAGGTCGAAGATGGCGCGCATCTTGGGGCTTTGGCCAATAATGTTGTCGAGGCCGGTCAACCGGCGGAGTTCCCGGCGAAGGTATCCAGCTTCTTTCTTCCACTTCAGGCTTTCGGCGACCTCATTGACCGCGCGGCGCAACTGGTCAACGAGCTCGTGGTCCTTGATGACGTAGCGGTCCGCGCCGGAGTTAATGGCGGCAATCGCCGTTTCCACAGTGGGCACGCCAGTAACAAGGAGAAAAAAGGTATTGGGCGAGATTTCCTTGGTGAACTTCAGGAGATCCATACCGGTGGCGCCCGGCATACGCACATCCGAGATGATAATGTCAAAAATCTGCGATTCCAGCTTGCGCTTGGCAGCCTCGACATTGTTGGCCACTTCCACACGGTGTCCCTCTTTGCGAAACGTAATCTCCAACAACTCGCAAATGGAACGCTCGTCGTCCACCACGAGGATATGAACCTCGTCGTGGTGAGCTTGCTGCGCTTCCTTTGCCACGGTTTTCGTTCCTTGCATAGACCCTCACCCCGTCCGCGGCAACTCCACGATGAACTCCGCGCCACGATCTTTCTCTGAGATGACACTGATTCTGCCGCTATGGGCTTGCACGATCTGGTACACGATAGATAGACCCAGGCCAGTGCCGCCCTCAAACTCGGACTGAAGTGGTTCAAAAACTTTGGCGCGCTGCCGGGCGTCGAGGCCAACTCCTGTGTCCCGAAAGGCGATACGCAGACAGAAAGGCAGCAATTCGATGCGCACGGTCAGCGTTCCGCCGCCGGGCATGGCCCGAAGCGCATTATCGGAAAGATTCCAGAAGACCTGCTTGATTTTGTCGGGGTCCACGCGGGCGCGCAACGCTAACCCGTTGTAATCCCGGACGATCTGGAACTTGCTTTCGACCTCGGGCTTCTTCTCCAAAAGCATTAGGGTCTCGTCGAGTAGTCCCCGGACGTCCGCTTCGCGGAATTCGTAGGTCTTCTCCCGGGAGTAATTCAAAAAATCCGTGATGATGTGGTTCAGTCGTTCCGATTCCCGGCTCACGATATTTACGAGATGTTTCTCGTCTTCCTCGAGAGGAACAAGCCGTGCCAGTTCTTTCACGGCGCCTGCCATAGCCGTCAGTGGCTGCCGGATTTCGTGGGCGATAGCCGCCGACAATCTTCCCAGAGCAGCCATGCGCTCTTTTGTCGCCACTTCCTGCTCGAGCCTGCGCAACTCGGTCAGGTCTTGAAAGTTAAAAACATAGCCGCTACGTGTGGAGTTTCTCGTCCTAAGGGGCGAAACGGAAATGCCGAGGTACCTTTGCTGGCCTTCTGGAGTACGAAAGTCAATCTCCCGACGAACCAAGGGGCGCTCATTGGGTCCCTTCTGCCCAGGGAGCCAGAAACTTTCATTGATATCTGGCAGCTTACGGTTGCGCAGATCCGCGAACTGGTAGCCGAGAATCTCTTCTCCAGTGCGGTTCAGGAGCAGAATCGTTCCTTCCAGGTCGGTCGTCAGCAATCCGCCGCGCATGGAGTGGATAATGTCCTCCGTAAAGTCCTGAAGCTCAAGGAACTCTGCGTGCTTTATTTCGAGTTCAATGCCCTTGCGGCGAAGCGATTGGGCAAGGAGGCTGGCCAGATAGGCGACCGCGAGGAAACCGAAAAGATTGGTGAAAAACCAGGCGCGCAACCCCGCGGTCGTCGGCTCAATCAGGAATGTACGAGGAATTCTACCGACGACAGCTAACGCAGCCATGCCCCCGAGGATGGTTAGACAGGCTATCGCGGTAGCGAAGGCCACGCGGCGCGAAAACAAGATGCTGGCCACAATAATGACCAGCAAATAGAGCGAAATGAAAGAGCTCTCCTGAAGCCCCGTGCAGTACACCAGGGCCGAAACAATAATAACGTCGGTAGCTACCTGGAGGGCTCCCGGCCACGTGGCCCGGGGCAACCAGCGGACGAATCCGATATACACGAGCGCCAGGAAAATCCAGAGGACCAGAAGCGGCAGGAAAGCGCGGTTACCAATAGCGGCGGGCAGGAACTGCGGCCAGATAAGGCCGACTCCAAATATTAAGAGAATGGTGAGCAGGCGGACACGGCTAAGCCAACCCAGCCATTCTCTTGTTGTAGAACCCTGATCCATGGATCGCCCGCGTTCCTGACCCAGTATTCTCCCCGGCCAGTCTTTAGTTTAGACAGAATTGGCGGAGGGCCGGGAGTTCCTTCCCCGCCTTCCGCCAATTGGATAATGCGCAGGCCGAAGCTGCGATTAGTGCATCTGGCTAAGTTTGCCGATCAAGCTGAAGAGCGGCAAGTACATCGAAATGACCACGCCGCCGACTACCACGCCGAGAATAACGATCATGATTGGTTCCAAGGCGGTGAGGAGGTCTTTCACGGCTGCGTCCACTTCTTCTTCGTAGAAATCAGCGATCTTCTGCAACATCGCGTCCATGGCGCCCGTCTGTTCGCCGACGCTGATCATCTGGGTGACCATGCCAGGGAAGACTTCTGAGTCTTTCAACGGTTCCGTGAGCGATTTGCCTTCCTCGAGGGATTTTCGCACCTGCTGCAGGGCCCTTTCGACGACGGCATTTCCAGCCGTCCTGGCGGTAATGTCCAGACCTTCCAGGATGGGCACGCCGCTGGCGATCAACGTTCCCAGAGTACGCGTAAAGCGGGCCACGGCGATCTTCCGCATCAATATACCGAGGACCGGTATTTTCAAGATAATGGTGTCCAGCACGAAGCGACCCTGAGGCGTGCCGTACCAGATTTTCAATCCAAAGATTATGCCGCCAAAAGCGACCAAGGCCAGGAAGCCGAAGATGCTGCCAATTGCATTGCTCAAACCAATGACGATCTTCGTCGGCAAAGGCAAATCCACGCCGAGGCCGGCGAACAATGTGGCGAAAATGGGGACGACTTTCCACAAAAGGAGGATGATAACGCCGCCTGCGACCGACAGAACGCCAACCGGGTAGACCATGGCGGATTTAACGGCGCGCTGCAGCTTGACGTTCTTTTCGATATAGGAAGAGAGCCGTTGAAGAATGGTGTCGAGAATACCGCCCGTCTCACCAGCCTCCACCATGTTGACGTAAAGGGCGTCGAAAACCTTTGGGTACTGGCGCATGGCCGCAGAGAGCGTCGCGCCGCCTTCGACCGCGCTGCGCGTTCCGGTCAGCACCTTCTGGAAGGTCTTGTTTTCCTGCTGGCTGGCGAGAATCTCCAGACATTGGACCAGCGGCAAGCCGGCGTCGATCATCACCGAGAACTGACGCGTGAAGATGGCCAGTTCCTTGGCGTTGACGCCCGAGCCGAAGGTCGGCAGGTTGAATTCCTTACCCTTCTCGGACATCTTCGAAGGGGTAATCTGCTGCCGGCGGAGCATGTTCTGGAGCTCCGCCTTGCTCGTCGCGGTCGCTTCTCCATTCACCTTTTCGCCGGAACGCTTCGTTCCTTGATATGTAAAGACCGGCATGATGCTTCCTCCTCAATCCTTGCAGCAAAATTCATTCGCCCAGGGCCTATCGCCCTGAAAAATCATTAACGCTTGGTGGCCACCGGGGTTTTGGCATTCCCTGAGCCGCCACCGGTTGCAGAGACGCCGCGGTTAATCATGTCCTGCAATTCATCCGGATTCGACGAGCGCGTAAGAGCCAGTTCCAGCGTGATGAGCTTCTGGAAATACGCATTGGCAAGACCCTGGTTAAAAGTCTGCATGCCGGTCTGCCCAGTGCCGGTTTGCATCGCGGAATAAATCTGGTGAATCTTGTCTTCGCGAACCAGGTTACGAATAGCAGGTGTTGGGATCAGAACTTCCATGATCATGACGCGGCCGCGGTTATCAGAGCGCGGCAAAAGCGCCTGGCAAAGAATGCCTTCCATGACCATCGAGAGCTGCGCACGAATCTGCGGCTGCTGGTGCGAAGGAAACACGTCAATAATACGGTTGATCGTGGAAGCGGCGGAATTGGTGTGCAGTGTGGCAAAGGTCAAGTGGCCGGTTTCCGCAATGCGCAGCGCCGACTCAATTGTTTCGAGGTCGCGCATTTCGCCGATGAGCACGACGTCTGGGTCTTCACGGAGAGCTGCGCGGAGTGAGTTCGCGAAGGAGTGCGTGTCCGCGTGGACTTCGCGCTGGTTCACGAGGCACTTCTTGTGGTTGTGCAGAAACTCGATAGGATCCTCGATGGTGATCATGTGCTCTTCGCGCTCGGCGTTGATTTTGTCGAGCATGGCGGCGAGGGTCGTTGATTTGCCGGAACCCGTCGGCCCAGTTACAAGCACAAGTCCACGCGGCTTGTCGCAAAGGCCTCTGACGACAGCCGGCAAACCCAGAGCATCGAAGTTCTTTATTTCCCAGGGAATAGTACGGAACACAGCGGCTACGGCGCCACGCTGATTGAAAACGTTGCCGCGAAAACGCGCCAGGTTCTTCAAGCCGAATGAAAAGTCCAGTTCAAGATTCTCTTCAAAGCGGTGCTTCTGCGCATCGGTCAAAACGCTATAGGCCAGCGATTTTGTGTCCGCGGCCGTCAGTGGCGGCATATCAAGAGCCCGCAAGCGTCCGTGAACGCGAACTCGGGGCGCGCTGTTGGTGGTGATGTGGAGGTCGCTGCCTCCCATCTCGATCATTTTCTTGAGCAACTCGCTCAGGGTAATTCCGGCCATCGCTTCACCTTCCCTAGAGAACCGTTTCGCGCAAAACTTCTTCGAGCGTGGTGTGTCCCAGGGCGCACTTGATCAAACCGCTGCGGCGCAGCGTAATCATGCCCTGCTCGATCGCCTTCTTCTTCAATTCCAAAGCGGAGGCACCTACAAGAATCAATTCGCGCAGTTCGTCGTTAATTTCCATCACTTCATACAAACCCGTGCGGCCCTTGTAGCCACCCTTGTTACAAATGTTGCAGCCCTTGCCGTGGTAGATTTTAGTCGTCTTCAGTTCGTCAGGGGTATACCCCGCATCAATCAAGGCCTGTTCGGGCAGCTCCAGTTCCTCTTTGCAGTTGGCGCAGATGCGGCGGACGAGGCGCTGTGCGCAGATCAGGTTCACGGAAGTGGCCACAAGGAACGGCTCAATACCCATGTTCATCAGGCGGCTGATGGTGGATGGTGCGTCGTTGGTATGCAAGGTGGAAAGCACCAAATGACCTGTGAGCGCCGCTTTGACCGCGATTTCAGCGGTTTCAAAGTCGCGGATCTCGCCGACCAGGATGATGTTGGGGTCTTGCCGCAGGAAGGCGCGCAGCGCGGCGGCGAAGTTCAGGCCGATCTGTTCCTTCATCTGCACCTGGTTGATGCCGGCCAACTGAAATTCGACAGGGTCTTCCGCGGTCATGATGTTTGTGTCTACGGTGTTGAGTCGCGCGACCGCGGAATAAAGCGTGTTCGTTTTGCCCGACCCTGTCGGACCCGTGACCAGTACCATGCCGTAAGGCTTCAAAATGTTGCGCTCGAATTTTTTCAGCGACTCCTGCTCGAAACCCAGCTTGGTCATGTCCAGACGAAGATTTTCTTTGTCCAGCAACCGGAGCACGATTTTTTCGCCGAAGAGTGTCGGCACAGTCGAAACGCGAAAATCGAGTTCCTTCTTCTTGCCGTCGGCCTTGTACTTGATCATGATGCGGCCGTCTTGCGGCAGGCGCTTTTCGGCGATGTCCAGCTTGGCCATGATCTTCAGGCGGCTGGTGATGGCGTCTTTCAGGCGCAGCGGCGGGGTCATCACCGTTTGCAGCTGGCCGTCAACACGGAACCTTACGCGCATTTCAAGTTCGTAAGGTTCGATGTGAATATCGCTGGCGCCTCGTTTCACCGAGTCGGTCAGGATCAGGTTCACCAGTTTGATGATGGGCGCCTCTTCGGCGGCCTTTTCGAGAGTTGCGGTGTCGAGCTCGGCTTCTTCCGCGGCCAACTCGAGTTCCTGGTCTTCGTCGACCAGGTCTTTCATCATCTTGCTCAGCTCTTCGGTGTTCGTTTCCGAACCGCCGTAGAAACGCGAAATGGCTTCCCCGATGGCCGACTCCGAAGCCACAACCGGTTCCACATTGAACCCGGTCATGAACTTGATGTCGTCCATGGCGAACACATTTGTGGGATCGGTCATCGCGATGGTCAGGACGGAACCGACGCGCGAAAGCGGAATTACCTGGTAACGCAAAGCCGTGTCTTGCGGGATGAGCTTGATGACGTTGGGATCGATTTCGTAATACTTCAGGTTAATCGACGGGACGCCATACTGGCGGGAGAGCACACCGGTGATATCGTCATCCGTGATAAAGCCCATCTTGGTCAGGCAGCTTCCCAGCTTGCCCCCATTGGCGCGTTGAAATTCGAGCGCCTTCTGGAGCTGGTCCTGAGTGATCAGGCTCTCTTTTATTAATATCTCGCCCAAACGGACGGACATCCGCAGCGCTCCCTGCCGGTTTTCACCCAGAGTGAACATAGCAAATGCAGACGGCGAAGGTGTGCGGAAATTAGAAGATAGTTCTGAAATGGCTAATACCTGCCCACTGGGACAGGTTTTTCGAACGAGGTACAGGTAGGATTCTTGACATGCCTTCGCGCCGTGGCTAAGGTGACTTAGGCTATGTATTTTCAGCAAAATATGAGGCTAGCGGTGCCCCCGTCTAAAGCGCTGACAAAAATTGTCCGCCATTTCACCGCACACGCCTATCTAATCTACCTACTTATATTGCGCACCGATTACAATGTTCTCAGCGGCGGGAGCGAACTTCGACGTTTGTTCTCCGTTTGTTGTGTACGCCGGGCGCAAGGCTTGTGGACGAATTTCTTTTCCGAAATGGCGGTGGTCGCGGCATGAGTCGTCTCGATAGTAAACAGCGCTGGAGCCTGGTCATCGGCGGAATTCTTCTCACTCTGCTGCTCGCCTCCGTCTTCACGTTTGGCTCTCTCGATGTTCCGTTTGAGCCCAGCAGTTGGCCGACGCTGATGCCCCTGTACGCGGTCTCGTGTTTCTTTACCGCGGCGCTTCTGGTCTTCGGCCTGATTCTCAGCCGCACCATTCTCCGCCTGTGGGCCGAACGCGGCCGCGAGCAGCTGGGCGTGCGCTTCAAAACCAAGATGGTCGTTGGCGCAATGGCGATTTCCCTGCTCCCCATCGTCTTCATGTTTATCGTCAGCTATTCGCTGATCAACCGCACTCTCTTGCGATGGTTCCCCCTGCCCCTCGAAATCGCTTCCGAACAAACCCAGGCGCTCATGTCCGATTTCGGGCACGGACAAGCTCCCCGCCTTCGCAGGATGGCTATGCTGGCGCAAACGGACGCTTCACTCACCACGGAGGAAATGCTTCAGCACGCGTTCGCAATGGGCGCGGATGCAATTTGGATCCTGGACAAAGCCGGGATCGCAAAGCGAGGCGGAGTGGTCTGCGACGGCCAGCCTGACGATCGCCGAGGCCCGATTTGCGCGAAAGTAGGGATCTTGGGAGCGCCTGAGAGTGTTCTTCCCAGCGGAGTTGAGGTTTGGGGAGCCGACGGGAAAGATTATTTTGTCGCGCGCGTTCCCATTCTGCAAGGCGCCCAAACGACCGGCTTTGCCGTGGCAGGTTCCCGCACCAACCCCGGGTTCCTTTCCAGAGTAAAGGAAATCCAGAAGCAAACCGCGGCATATTACCTGGAAAAGCAGAATCTGCGAGCCCTCAAGCGCCAGATGCTGCTGATACTCCTTTTCTTCACCGTGCTTCTGCTGTTCTCCGTGATGTGGGTCGCGCTCTTTTTAGCCAAACAGGTCACCATACCCATTCAAGCTCTGGCGGAGGGCACGCGTGAGGTTTCCGCCGGGAATTTCGATTATCAAGTTCCAGAGCAGGCTCAGGACGAGCTCGGCATTCTTGTGCGTTCCTTCAACACCATGACTACGCAGTTGCGTGACAACCGCTCGCAGATCGATCAGTTCACCAAGAACCTTCAACAAGCCGTCCAGGAACTCGAGCGACGCCGCCAGCTCATGGAAGCCGTTCTCGAAAACATCCCGACCGGCGTCATCTCGCTCGACGCCAGCGGTGCTATTCTCCGCGCCAATACGGCCGTGACTCGCATGTTCGGAGGCGACGCCCGCAACGCGCAGTCCCTGGAAGAGCTTCTGGGTCCCGACCCTTCGCGCATCCTGCAACTTCTGATGCGCCGCTCTCTGCGCATGGGCGTGGTCTCCCGTGAAATTGAAATGGTCGTTTCCGGGCGTGTCATGCACCTGGCTGTAACCGCCAGTTCCCTCGGACCACGCCGCATCAACTCCGGCTACGTCCTGGTTTTCGATGACCTCACCGAAATGCTCCGAGCACAAAAATCCGCTGCCTGGCAGGAAGTCGCCCGCCGCATCGCCCACGAAATCAAGAACCCTCTCACGCCGATCCAGCTCTCGTCGCAGCGCCTTTCCCGTTTTCTCGATCGCCGCGAAGCCGCCGATTCTGCCGCGCCCCGCGATCTCGAACTTACCAAGCTCGTCCAGGAGTGTTCCCGTCTCATCGAACGCGAAGTTTTCACTCTCGCCTCTCTCGTCAATGAGTTCTCCCAATTCGTCCGATTCCCCACCGCCAAGCTAACCTCCGCGAACGCCAATACCATCGTCCACGACGCGCTCGAAGTCTTCGCCGGCCGCCTCGACGGCATCACAGTCAAAACCGCCTTGGCCGATAATCTCCCTTCCGTTCGCGCTGACGTCGGCCTCCTTCGCAGCGTCGTCGTCAACCTCATTGATAACGCAGCCGAAGCCCTCGAAAACTCGGCATGCCGCGAAATTATTATTTCCACGACCGCTCATCCCGAGGCCGAAACCATCCAAATTTCCGTCTCCGATACCGGCCACGGCATCTCTCCGCAAGATAAAGACAAGCTCTTCCTGCCGCACTTTTCCACCAAAGATCGCGGCACCGGCCTGGGCCTCGCCATCGCCGCGCGCATCGTCGCTGAACACGGCGGCAGCATCCACGTCGAAGACAATCTGCCCGTCGGGTCGCGCTTCCTCGTCGAACTTCCCTCCGCAGAACTCGTCCCTGCCGGCCTCACTGAACATAACGGCTCGGAAGTTTCTCGATGACACCCAAACCCCGCGTCCTGGTCGTTGACGACGAAGCCGGAATTCGTGAATCGCTCTCCTCTATCCTGGAAGATGAGGGCTACCAAGTCGAAGCCGTCTCCTCCGCCGAAGAAGCCCTCGCCCGTGCCGGCTCCGGCGATTTGCAGGTAATTCTGCTTGACGTCTGGCTCCCGGGAATAGATGGCCTCGAAGCCCTCAGCCGCCTTCAAACTCTTCCCCGTGCCCCGGCGGTCATCATGATCTCCGGCCACGGCACCATCGAAACCGCCGTGCGCGCCACAAAACTGGGCGCTTTCGATTTCATCGAAAAGCCTCTCTCGCTTGAAAAAATTATCGTGCTGGTCCGCAACGCCGTCCAGCAGCGCCGCCTCCTCGAGGAAAATCAGCTCCTACGCACAGAATTGGGCCATCGGTATCAGGTCATCGGCGACAGCGTCCCCATGAAAGCCCTGCGCCAGCAGATCGGCGTTACCGCTCCCACAAACGGCCGCGTACTCATCTTCGGAGAAAGCGGCACCGGCAAGGAACTCGTCGCACACGCTTTGCACGCCGCCAGCCTGCGCAGCAAAGGTCCATTTGTCGAAGTGAATTGCGCTGCCATCCCCGAAGAACTGATCGAATCCGAACTCTTCGGTCACATCAAAGGCAGCTTCACCGGAGCCAGCGAAGACAAGGTAGGAAAATTTCAGAAGGCCGACGGCGGCACGCTTTTCCTGGACGAAATCGGCGATATGAGCCTGCGCACCCAATCCAAAGTGCTGCGCGTCCTCGAAGAACAACGCTTCGAGCCGGTAGGCTCGAATCAGACAATGACGGTGGATGCCCGCGTCATTGCCGCCACAAATAAAAACCTCGAATTGGAAATCACGCGCGGCGCGTTCCGCCAGGATCTTTTCTACCGCCTCAACGTAATTCCCTTCTTCGTTCCGCCTCTTCGGGAGCGCCAGCAGGACATCCCGACGCTGGCCCGCTACTTCCTCGGCGAATTCAGCGCTGCCTACGGCAAAAAAACGCGCGAGCTAAGTGACACCGCCATGGACATCCTCGTCCGCTACCCTTGGCCAGGCAACGTGCGCGAACTCCGCAATCTCATCGAGCGCCTCGTCATCGTCTGCCCTCAATCTCGCATCGAACCGCACCATCTTCCGCCCGAACTTTTCCGCGGCGCGGCCGAAAGCCCCCAGCATCCTTACTCGACCCTCCACGAAGCCCGCAGCGCTTACGAACGCGAGTTCATCCTGCGCAAACTCCAGGAACATCGCTGGAACATGACCCAAACGGCCTCCGCCCTTGGCCTCGAGCGCAGCCATCTCTACCGCAAAATGAAGTCTCTAGGAATCGCCGCTCCGGACTGACGCCCGCGCCGACTAGATTCTACGGGGGGTGTGTTTCCTCCATTATTGGTGACATACAGTGAAAACATTACAGCGGTGCTTCTTAGGTGCTCTCTCAGGTTACGTAATTTACTTGTTCGTCGCCTGGAGTTACATCGCGGTCATGAGAGCGGCCCGGGGCTCACCTGATACGTACCCTCCCGTTGTGTGGCCTTTCGAGTCCCCTTTCCTCATATTTCGGGCCTCATGGCAAGGGCCACCATTGGATGAGAACCTTCTAAGTCTATTCGGGGGCTACTTTTGATTGGAGGAGTGGTCTGGGGATATTTCGATTTCCCACGGGGGAAAACTAGAGAGAGTGCTAACCCAAAAGACAGAGAAGGAGACTAACTGTCTTCCGTCTTCAAATTCTCTGGCGACGTGTCCGAATCTTCGTCGCTCGGCTCAAACTCAGCAGCGTTTCCAATGGCCTCAAGTTGTGCATGCCAATCCAACTCGCGCACCTGGTGCGGATTCTCCCGCCAATTGGGAACGACTTTCACAAACAAACCCAGATAAACCTTCTTATCGAATAGCTTCTCAAGTTCCTTGCGCGCCAATGTCCCAATCTTCTTCAACATCGCGCCCTTCGCCCCGATCAAAATCTTCTTCTGCGAATCCCGCTCGACATTCATCGTCGCTTCAATGCGCAGCAGTTTTGGCAACTCCGCATACTTATCCACCTTGACGGCCAATGCGTATGGAACCTCGTGGTACATCGACTGAATCGCCTTTTCCCGCACGATTTCTGCCGCTAAGAAACGCTCCGGCTGGTCCGTCACCTGATCTTCCGGAAAGTACGCCTCACCCTCGGGCAGCAAGTTCATAATCTCTGAAAGCAAATCATCGCAACCGTCGCCCTTCAAAGCAGAAATCGGCACGATAGCGGAAAACTCAAACACTTTGTGAAACGCCTGGATCAGCGGCAAAAGTTTGGCTTTCGGCAAGCCATCCACTTTGTTCAGCGCCAGAATCGTTTTACCGTGATATCGCTTGGCCTTTTCCAGAAGCAAATCGTCCGCATGTGGCAGCGCCCGGCTGGCATCTACCATCAGCAGCAGCACATCAATGCCTTCGAGCGCCGCAGCCACTTCGTGCATCATCTGCCGTCCAAGAGCCGAATCTGCCGCATGCAGCCCCGGCGTATCAATAAAAACAATCTGCCCTTCCGGCCGCGTCACGATTCCCTGAATGCGGTTCCGCGTCGTCTGCGGCTTCGAAGTAACAATCGCCACCTTCTGCCCAACCAACCGGTTGACCAGCGTCGATTTTCCAGCATTCGGTCTTCCCACAATCGCCACAAAACCTGACCGAAAGCTTTTCTTCTTATCAGTTTTCGTCACTCTTGTCCGTGCCCTCTGCGTCCTCTGTGTTAAAAAAACACCTCAACCCATCCTCCTACTTCACAATCGGCACTTCCAACGAACTCGGGTGGTCCGCATCATGCAACAACGTAACGTGGGCCGTCTTCGCATCCTTCCCGGTTTCCGCCGCCACCACTCCCCCGCTATTGTAATTCTTCTCGGACGAGGGCGAATTGATGCAATGCACGAACAACCGCAACCTGCTTCCCTTTGCGATGCGCCGCGAAAAAAACGTGAAATTATCAAACACATATTTCTCCGGCTTCCCAGGCGGAACCGGTTTCTCCTGCCGCAGCGATTCGCGGTACCTCGCCCGCATCGTCGCGCTCGTCAAAAGCACCGATCCGCCGCCTGGCAAAATCTCGTACACGGCCACTTCGAGATCCGTGTCCGGAACGTCCATTGCCAGCCACAAGGTCAGCTTCAAAAAGCCCGCGATCTCCGTGGGATCGCTAAAGCCAGGGGTGTGATAAATGGCTCCATTTCCATACGTGTTTATCACCGCCTGCTGCGATGTCAATCCCGCGTCATCATCGGCTTCCGCGTCGCCCGCCCGAGTGTCCAGCGGATCGTAGACCCATTTGTCAGAAGCCGTGCCCGCGCTTCCCTTCTCTGAAAGCGAGCCAGACTGAAAAACCGTCTCCGCAGTTCCGTTCGATCCCAGATAGAAACTGCGCTTCTCATTCGAAATGGTTTCCAGGCTGTCCGCGTACTTCCAATTCTCCGCCCCCGCTCCCACAACGTAGTAGGCCACGCGCTTCTTTAAGAACTCCGGCTTGCTTCCGCTCTTCATCGTCCAGTCGTACCACTCCGTATGCAGTTTGTTCAGGTCCAGAACACTGGCCTCGCCAAACTTCAATCCGGCCACATCGCGCTTCGGCGTGCGCGTCCCCGCGTGGTCCCAAGGTCCAATAATCAGAAAATGATTTTGCTTCGCCTCCGTCGTTCCGTACTGCATGTGCCTCTTGTAATACGTGAACGCACCGGGCTGATCGCCATCATAGTCCCCGGTAATCGTCAGAATCGGAACGGCAATCCGCTTGTACTCTTCCGGCGTCGGCACCATCGCGTCGTAATATTCGTCTGGAATCGGATGCTTCATCCACTTCTGAAACACAGGGTTCGGATTCCCGACGAAACGGTCGTATCCGTTAAACGCAAGGTGCTGATCGTACGCCTCGCGCGACCGCGCGCCCCAAAACGTCCCATTGCCAAACAACATCGCATTGCTCGTCGCCCCGCTCGTGAACGACAGCCACTGCTCCACGTACGGCCCGAAAATATTGTATTGAAAGGGAAAATCCACGCCCGGATGGGCCGCTGCCGCGGGCACAATCGTCGCCAGATGCGGCGGAAACTCCTTCAGCGTCGCCCATTGATCGTATCCCGCATACGATCCGCCCCACATCGTCACCTTCCCATTGCAGAACGGCTGCTTCGCCAGCCATTCCACAAGGTCGTAACCGTCGTGCGGATCATTCGCAAACGGCTCAAAAACTCCGGCGGAATTACCGCGCCCGCGCACATCTACCAGCGCGAAAACATAGCCGTGCTGCGCGAAATACATCGCGCGATCCATGTAGCTATCGCCAATGTAAGGGGTGAACGTGAAAATCACAGGCACCGGGTCTTTCTGCGCATGCGGAAGAAAAATCGTGGCGTTCAGCAAAACGCCGTCACGCATCGGGATTTTTACCGCCCAGCGCATATCGGGAGTGCCGGCGGTGGACGTGCCTTCCTGCGCGACAGTTCGCGTGCCCACCAATGACAAGCACAATGCCGCGAGCAAAATCATCCGGCGCATCATCCCTATCAGCCTCATACAATTTCCTCCACAGTTGGTTGTCCGCCCGTTCCGAGCACACGCATGGTATCGCGTTAGAAGAGGAATTCCTACAATATGCAACAAATGTTTCTACTTAGAAAAATGTTGCGGCGGATTTTAGGGAGCCGCCGGGGCCGGAGCAACCGCCACTCGCTTTCGAATCCTCAGTCGCAGAATCTTCCTCTGGTTCGCTTCCACCACTTCGAATCGGTACCCTTCTAGATCGACTTTGTCCCCAGGTGCCGGCACTTTTCCCGATACATGGCTGAGCAACCCCGCTATCGTAGTCACCGTTTCGTCCGCATTCTCGCCAAAGCTCACGCCGAGCAATTCCTCGACATCCCGAATTGCCATGCTTCCGCGCATCACCAATCCGCCGTCGGCCTCGCGCACCACATCGGGTGCCGGCGGCTTGCCGCCGTTCCACCGTTCGCCCACAATTTCTTCCACCAGGTCTTCCACGGTAGCGATTCCCGCAACCAATCCGTGTTCGTCAATAATCACAGCCAGCGGCTGCCCCTTCTGCCGCATCTCCCGCAGCAGTTCGGATCCGGCCTTCGTCTCCGGCATAAACAAAACCGGCCGTACCAGTTCGCGCACTTTGCGTTTCGGCAAATCCTGATCCGCGATGTGCAGCAAATCCTGCGCGTGTACCACGCCGAAAATATCGTCGAGCGATTTCTCGTACACCGGCATCTTCGAAAACTTTTTCTCCACAAACTTCGCGTGCAACTCTTCCAGGGTTGCTTCCGCCGCGATAGCCACGATATCCGGCCGCGGCGTCATTACCTCCCGCACGCGTTTGTCGCTGAATTCCACCACCTGCTCAATCAAATCCGCCTGTTCCGATGCAATAATTCCCTCTTCCTCCGCCGCCTCCACCAGCGCTTCGATGCGCTCTTCTGTACGCTGTTCCTGCGTCTTATCAGGCTCCTGCTCGGAAATTCGCGCCAGCGACTCGGCTCCCTCCAGAAAAACGCGCACTGGCCACACCAGCCAAATCGCCGCTTGAATCAGCGGCAATAACGGCAGCAGCCACCGCCCTGTCGTTCGGTACAGCAGCATGTCCGGAATGAAGTGCATCGCGATCACGACTTCGAGCGTCAGGAACACAAAAAACTCGAGCAGCGATTCCCAGGTCCCGGAAACGAAATACACAACTCCGCGCGTCGTCTCCAGCACCAGAAACGCCAGCCAGAAATGCCCCAAAATACGAAACGTTCGCCCGCCGCTCTTGCGCCTGATGCGCAGCTTCGGCTCGATTTCCGCTTCAAAAATTTCCAGATGTTCGTGGACGCGCCCGGTATTCATCCGCCCGAGCTCGCGATAGATCAACGCAAGGTAGGAAAAAATGGGCAGCCCAAAAGCGAGTAACACAACGCCTATGGCGTAAACCCAGCGATACGTATTCATGACAACCCGAATCTTCGCCGCATCGCGCCTTCGATGCGGTTCATCTCACCGCCATCGGTTTCGTGGTCATATCCAAGCAAATGCAGCACGCCATGCAAAATCAACACTCGCAATTCCTCGTTCAAGCTCCGCCCATTCTTCTTGGCATAACGCCGCGCCGTTAGCGGTGCAATCGCAATATCCCCGAGGTATTTCTTCTCCGAGCCCTCGGTGTTCCCCGAGAACTGTTTGTAATGTTTTTTCTTCTTCGAAGCTGGAACGCGCGAACTCTCCACCGCCGGGAACGACAAAACGTCGGTAGGCCCCTTTTTCTTCCGAAACGCCTCATTCATCCGCGCGATCTCCTCATCGCCCACCAGACAAATCGTGACGTCCGCCTCGTCGAGCTTCAGTTCCCTCTCGACTTTCTCCAAAAAATCCTCAAGCGGCCTCAGCGCCACGCGCACCGCTCGCTGCCGGTTCAAAATCATGCCTTCGGATTTTCTCTACTCTGTTCTTTCCCAGCTTCAGAAGTCGCATTTCCCGTAACACCAGTCTCGGCACCCGTCTTGCCGTTCCCCGATCCAATCCCCGGCTTTCCACCACGCTGCGGGTGCGCTACATCGTATTCCTCATAAGCCCGGATAATCTGCTGCACCAAATTGTGCCGCACCACATCTTTCTCCCCGAACTGCACCACGCCAATCCCCTCAATCTTCCCGCAAACTTCCAGCGCCTCAACTAACCCTGATTTCTTCCCCTGGGGCAAATCAATCTGCGTAGTATCTCCCGTAATCACGGCCTTCGAATTAAATCCCAGCCGCGTCAGAAACATTTTCATCTGCTCACTGGTTGTATTCTGCGCCTCATCCAGAATCACAAACGAATCATTCAAAGTCCGTCCGCGCATAAAAGCCAGCGGCGCCACTTCGATAATCCCTTTTTCCAAAAATTTCTCCAACCGGTCCGCGTCCAGCATGTCGTACAGCGCGTCATACAACGGCCGCATATACGGATCAATCTTCTGCTGCAAAGTTCCCGGCAAAAATCCGAGCCGCTCGCCCGCTTCCACCGCAGGCCGCGCCAAAATGATCCGGTTCACCTGCTTCGTCAAAAGCGCACTCACCGCCATCGCCACCGCAATATAAGTCTTTCCAGTCCCGCCAGGCCCAATCCCAAACATCATGTCGTGCTTCTCAATGTCTTCCATGTACCGCCGCTGGCTCGCATTTTTCGGCGTAACTTGCTTCTTCCCAAACGACCGCGTCCGCGCCGGCTCAAACATCCCTCGCGGCGACTCATGCGGCTCCTCGGTCGCCACGCGCATCAGCGACTTTACTTCCGCACTCGAAAGCAATTTCCCATGCCGCGTCAGATGGTTGTATTCCTCGACGATTTTCACCGCCTGATCCACGCCCTCCTGTTCGCCTTCAACGGTCAGCCGCGTGTCGTGCAGGTGCGTGCGCACGTGCAGCGAGTCCTCTAGCAAACGCACATTCTCATCGAGCGTGCCAAAGAACGGTTCAATTTTTCCGGATATGTGTACGGTACGTCGCATCCAAGTGGAAGGTCTGCCTACTAAGGGAACCGGGTGGCCGATGAGATTCCTCCTCCGCAATCGGTGACCGCGCTGCCATGAACTGCAGTCAACTCAGGAAGAAACTGCTTCCACCCTAACGCACCACCGCCCGACGGTCAAGTTACGCCTTTGTGACAACCGGCCAAATTTTTTATGCCCCGCCTGGTCAGCCGCATTAATCTAAAATCATGGAACGCCAGCGCAGTAGCGCCCTGAAAATCCCGTTCGTCGCCGACGCCGAAATCGCTCCGGAAAGCTCCCCGGGCGCAACGATTTCCGCTCGCGTTCGCGAAATCAGCCTTCAAGGCTGCTACCTGGAAACCCCCGCTCCCTACAATCTTCAGACCCTTGTGTTGGTGAAAATTTTCGCCCCAGGAAAATATTTCGAGGCCAAGGCCAAAGTCGTCTCCGTAAACCCCGCGTCGGGTATGGGTGTCATGTTCCGTGAAACGAAACCTAATTTTCGCGCTGTTTTGCAACACTGGCTTCTGAATGGCATACGCAAGAACGAAGATCCCGACGTCACCTATTAAATTAGACCCAGGCTGGCGGGCTCACATTCACTATTTCTTGCCCAGATAGGTTGCGACAATATTGGCGCAACCTTCCACAAACTCCTGCTCGCTTGTCGTGAACGTATCCGCGAAATAGCTCTCGATATCCAGCTCGCCCGCCAGTTTTTTGTTCACATAAATCGGCACCACAATTTCCGATTTCACCAGCGACGATCCCGCCAGGTACCGCGGATCCTTCGACACATCCGCCACCACTACGACCTTCCCCGTAGTCGCCGCCGCTCCGCACAGCCCGGTATTCAAGGGTATGCGCGTGTTCGGCGAAAAGCTCCCCGCATACGGTCCCACATTTAAATACCCAGCGTCCTTTGGGTCGACCAGATAAAATCCCGCCCAGTTGTACCGCGCCATCGTCTCGTGCATGCGTTTGGCGATCTGCTCCATCAGCGAATCCGCCGTCGGCGCCGTCGTGGCAAAAGCTTGCAGCTCCTGCAAAAGCTGTCTCTGCGCGGAAGTCATCTCTTCCCCCGTGTTCGAATTCACGCGTGGCGAACGCCCGCCTCAAAATTTCGCCCGCAAGTCTCTTAGTTTACATGACCGCAGGAATCGCAATCTCCTCTGCGCTTGCGGCAATGCGAATTCGGTAGTAACTTCCCCGCAGCACGATTTCGGCCCTGCCCAGCCCGGAGGCTGTCATCGATATGTGCTAAACGGGCCCGCGGAAAAAGCCAGACGATGAAACCGCAAAAAGTACGCCCCAAAACCATCACGGCCTACATCAACGCGGCCCCCAAAAACGCGCAAAAGAAACTCCGCGAAATGCGCGCCTGCATCCGCAAAGCAGCTCCCGGCGCAGTCGAAGGGATCAAGTGGAACATGCCCGCTTTCTCCTACAAACGCATCCTGGTCATGTTCGGCGCCTTTAAACATCACATCGGTTTTTATCCCACGGCAGCCGCTCTCAAAGCCTTCGCAAAAGACCTTTCAAGCTACGTGACCGCGGCAGGCTCCATTCAATTTCCGCTGGAAAAGCCTCTTCCCCTTCCGCTCATTCGCAAGATCATGGCCTTCCGCATAAAAGCCAGCATCGAAGAAGACGGGAAGTGGCGCTCCTGAGATAGTTATTTCCTCACGCCGACTCGCGCGCGCTTAGACACCCAACCCCCGCCCCGTTGTCCAAAAGTCACCTGTACTCTGGTACGGACGCGCTATGGACTAGTACTCATGGGAAAGTCATCATGTCACTCGACGCTGAACAAGAAGCTCGCATCTAAGACTTCATCACCTGAGGGGTGAGTTGAACGAACATGAGACATAAACTACTGATTCTAAGCAGCTTCGCTAGCCTCGCACTTGTAGCATCGTCTACGGCCGCGACTACGCCGGCCGACGCCGATTCCGCTCCCGTCGCAGGCGCCCTCCGTGGCACCATCGTTTGCCGCGGCGTTCAAGACGTTCCCGTCACCGCAGACGCGGAACAATCTCTGCCCATGCAGATCGTTGCCAGGCTGGGCTGCGGCGAACAAGTCGCCGTCCTCTCGGACTCCGAGGGCTACACCGTCAGAATCGGAACCGCTGACGGCAAGACCGGCTACGTCGCCCACATCTACCTTAATGAGGCTCCAGCCAGCTCTAAAGACGGCCACGCCGCGGAAGCCGTCGTGGATAACGGTATCGCCCGCTGGCAGTCCGGCGCTCCCGGTAGCGAACAGTTCTATAGCGACGGGATGCTTGTGGAATCCTTGACCGCCAACGGCGTAACCGTCCAGGTCGCTCTCCAGGACACCGGCTGGAAGTTCCGCGCGAGCGTGGCCATTGCCAACGACGGCAAAGAACAGGTTTTCTACAGCGCCTCTCGCTTCACGTTGGACGAGCTCAAACCGCGCCTCCGCACCTTGGCTTATCAGAACCCCAAAGAACTGGCTAAGGCGCTGACACATCAGGTGTATTGGACCAACGCCAGCGCCACGGCGCCCGCTTCGGCCGTTTACAAGACCGCTTCCTACAAGCCGGCGGCGTACGTCGCAACCCCGAATTATCTGGCCCTGGAAGCCCAACAGCCTCAGGCCGTAGCTCTGCAATCCGGCATGGTAGCCCCGAAAGAAAAGACTTCCGGAGTCGTCTGGTTTGAGCGCGACAAAAATCCGCAGCAACTCAACCTGCGCATCTTCGTCGGCGACCAAATCTTCGAGTTCCCGCTTTCCTTCCCCGCACACAACTAAACAACCACGCGCACGCCACGCGTCCCAAGTGCGACCCTGCCCCGCTCTTCCACCCCGAAGTGCGGGGCCTTCTTTTGTCCGCCAGATACGAACCTCGCTAGCTATCACCTCAAAAACCTTTTGACAAGTAATTACTCCTCCTAGTAAAAGCTCCGGACAAGCTTTGACACACAACTTTCGAGTCTTTCGACTCGCTACTCACCGTTCCCTACTCACCATCTACCACTCGCTTCCCCGCCCAGCTTCTCCAGCTTCCCCGCCCGTTAGGGAAGCCTACCCACATCGTATCCCCCAGAGTCGTTGAGGTAATAATCCAGGAAGACTGGAGGAAGCAAGCAGAGTTCCAGCGGGGAGCGTGGGGCGAGGCGCTCGATGATTTGCCAGGGAGTGAGGTTTTCTTTGTGG
>CAJCHZ010000117.1 GCA_903970165.1 Betaproteobacteria bacterium | reverse complement strand
GTAACAAGGTCCGCACATAGTCCCAATCGTCGGCATGAACAGGGATAATTTCCATGGAATAAGCATAAGACAAATCCCATTCTTTTCGCAATTCTTATTTTAACGCCTATTGCGGACGAGGGCGTCCGCCCCACCATGATTGCTCAGGAGGTTTGGATCGATGAGCGCTGCTTGCGATTCGGGGGGGGTGTTGCGACGGCGAAACGGGATGGGGCTTTTTTGAGGAGGCGAAGAATGGATAAGTGGTTTGGAATGTTCGGGAAGGAGGTATTCTTGACTAATTCACTAGATCTGTGACTGAAAAAAGCGGAACCTGCGTTACGCCTGTTCTTCAAGCTGCCGCCAAATCTCTTCGAGCGCCACCGCAGCGCCATTAGGCAGTAACAATTGCGTAATCGCTTCCAGGCTTCCCGACTTCCACTGCCAGGCCAATTTGTCGACAGGATCCAGCACGAATATCCGCTCCGTGCCAATCCGCTCGTAGTGATGGCATTTCTTGATGACGTGAACTAATTTGTCGTCGGGAGACAGTATTTCCACCACGATCTCGACCGGCTCGGTGGGGTAGTCCTTGATGGGCTTCAACGTGGCAATTAGGTCCGGAACCGGTTCCCATTGCGGATCGATCCGCAATTCTACTTCCGAGCCGGATTTGTATCCGGCACGCCGAAGAGCCTCGCGCATGATCCCCTGTAGCACGGAGTGTAACCATGTCGGCATTGTCTTCTGGATTGGCTCCCCGAACCAGTATTCAAAGTACGGCTTCTGCTGCCGATAACGGGAACGAAACTCTTCGAGCGAGAGAGGTTGTGTGACGGTAGACATGACTTCAGCCGGATAATCCCATCATAGGGTACCGGACTCGCCATTTGCGAAGATCTCGCTATTGTTTCAACGCCTGCGGAAGCGGCTAACTTACTGTAAAATGTCCACACGACTTATGCCGAGCGAAATATCCGCTTCGGAAGCCCTACCGAACACTAGCGAGCGTGACCTCTTTCTGAGTTACAACAGCAGCGACCGCGACTTAGTCGTGAGAGTGCGGCAGGTGCTGGGCTTGCGGAACATTTCCACTTTTTACGACCGCGCCGACCTGACGCCGGGCCAGCCGTGGTTTGACGAACTCGAATCCGCCCTGCGGCAGGTTCGGGGCGTGGCGGTATTCATTGGCAAGGACGGGCTCGGCACCGTCCAAAAACGCGAAATGCAGTTCGCTCTGGCTCGCCAGGCAGCCGAGGAAAAGGAAGGAAAGCCGTTTCCGGTTGCTCCCGTCTTGCTTCCTGGATGCAATCCTGAAATGGTCTCCGCATTCCTCGCCCTCAACACCTGGGTTGACCTGAGGCGCGATCTGGAGGATGCGCGCGCTGTCGATCCTTTTGTAAGGGCCATCCAGCGGCGCCCGGCGGAAAAGCCTGAGGAACCGGGAACGGCGATCTGTCCGTATCGCGGCCTCAACGCTTTCCGGGAAGAAGACGCCCCACTGTACTTCGGACGAGAGGCGTTTTCGCGGAAGCTCCTGGATCATGTTCTCAAACAGGACCTCGTGGTCGTCATTGGCCGCTCGGGCAGCGGAAAATCGTCGGTCGTGCAAGCAGGGCTGCTGCCGCTTTTGCGGCTGCAGAGACCTCCGGATGAGACCTGGGAAGCTGTGATTTTCACGCCCGGCAGCAGACCCTTTCACCGAATGGCCAGCCAGTTAGTGGCACTGTGGTCTCAGCCGGATCGCGACCAGACGGATATCGGTACAGAAAGTGAGAAACTGGGCAGCCGGTTGTCCGAGGGTGAGGTGACGCTGGCCGGCTTCATTGACTTGGCCCTGAGACACCTCCCGGACACCGACCGCCTGCTCGTCGTGGTAGATCAGTTCGAGGAACTGTTCACCCGGACACCACAGGAAGACCAGCGGCAGCGCTTCGTCGGCCAATTGCTCGAGGCGACGCGCCAAGCGAATCTGAAAGTCGTGCTCACATTGCGGGCAGACTTCTACGGAAAGGCCATCGGGCTCAGGAATCTGAGTGATGCCATGGAAGCCAGCATCGTCAACGTGGGCGAGATGGCTAGAGACGAGTTGAAGCGAGCGGTGGAGGAGCCCGCCCGGCGTACCGGCTTGCGCTTTGAAACCGGACTAGTGGAGCGGCTTCTCGATCGCGTGGAGCAGCAGCCTGGCAGTCTCCCGCTGCTGGAATACGCTTTGACCGAACTCTGGCGGCGCCGCCAGGGCGGCGAGCTCAAACACGCCTCCTATGAAGCCATCGGCGGCGTGGAAGGCGCCATCAGCAAGCGTGCCCAAGAACAGTTCGAAAAGCTAAGCGGCCCCCAGAGAGAGATTGCGCTGCCCGCACTCGCCCGGCTGGTACGCGTTTCTTCGGCGGGCGAAGACAGCGCCGACACGCGGCAGGTGGTCAGCCTGAGCGAGTTCGATGCCGACGCGCAAGCCGTCATCGGTATTCTCGCCGCGCGCGAAGCTCGCCTGGTGGTGATCGGAAGGGACGAAACCAGCGGTAAGGAGACGGTTGAAATTGCTCACGAGGCGCTCATCCGCGGCTGGGCCGATTTAAGGGAATGGATCGACAAGGACCGCGAGTTCCTTCTCTGGCGCCAGCAACTGCGGCCCTTCCTGGAAAAGTGGCGGGACCTGAGCGACGGTAAAGGGTCCGCGCTCCTGCATGGCGTCTATCTGACAGAAGCCCTGCGCTGGTTGCGAGAGCGAGGCAAGGATCTTAGCTCGGATGAGCGCCAGTTTGTTCAGGCAAGCGAAGGACCGGAGGTCCGGTCCAGACTCCGGAAGCGATTAGCCGCCGCGGTGGCCTTCACAATCGTCGTTGCACTCGGCATCTGGCTGTGGTGGATCCGAAGCGACCCTTACCAGATCCGAACGACGCTCCGCACGGCTTCCGAACTTATTGTGCATGCTGATGAACCAGATGCCTGGGCGTGGCTGTCAACCCTGGCATTGAGCGGAAGGACCGCGGAGGCGGTTGCCGAGGTCCGCCTGATGGCAAATGCGGGCTCGCGTGGCCAGGCGCTCGCCAGTCTGGCATTGACCTTGGCAAAATCCGGTCAGACCGCAGAATCCGCGCAGCTCGCCCGCGAGGCGTTACGGACACTCCCTCTAATGGACAGTGCGGATGACCGAGACAGTGCGATCTCTGACGTAGCGCAGGCCTTAGTGGCGGATGGACGGGTTGAGGAAGCGCTCGCGGCCTTCCGCAAAATCGCCCGACCGGGAGCCGGCGCATTTGCCGTAGCGAAAGCGTTCTCGGAAGCCGGCAAATTGGACAAACTGATGGAGGCTGCGCGTAATCGTGAAGGTCCGTGGGCAAATGACGCGGATCTCGCCTATGCCGCGAAAGCACTCGCCTCCGCCGGGCACGCGGATGAGGCTTTAATACTTGCCCGGCTGAGTAAGAATCCCGGGTGGAGAGTGGACGCCCTGGTGTGGGCCGCTGAAGACCTCCGGCAGGCGGGAGGGACTGATATGGTCGGCGCCGTCGCTGAAGAAGCACTCCAAACTTCGCGGGAGCTGAAGGAAGAACCGGATCGCAGCCACGCGCAAAATTGGGTCGTTGAGGCGCTGGCGGACGCTGGCAAATGGGCCGAGGCATTGCGCCTCACCGGGGAGATTCAGGATCAAACGTCGCATGACCAAGCCTTGCTTGATATTGCGGTGCGCTTGGCAACTTCTGGCAGGACCGGCGACGCTCTCGCCCTGGCGAAACAGACGCGGGAACCAAATTCAGCCGGATTGCTCTTGGGAACTGTTGTGACTGCCTTGGCCCGTGCCGGGAAGGGGCAAGAGGCCGCAGACACGGCGTTCCGTCTTAAGGAGCAAGGCCTTGTGGCGGAAGGCCTTTTTGGACAGCCGGTGGATTTGGTGGAACCCCTGGCTGAACAAAAACCGCTCGATGCCGTGAGTCTTGCCCGGCAAATAAATGAACCGGGGCCACGGGTGCATGCGCTGGCGACTGTCGCGGAGGCGCTCAGGCGAGCCGGCAAAAGCGACGAAGCCCGCCAGTGCGCCTTAGAGGCGCTCCTAAGTAATCGCACGGCAACGCACTACGCGGAGGCTCGGCGATTGCTTGCTGGTGTTGACCGAGCACCGCTCGGCTGCCATGCTAGCTGGGAACAGCGATAACCGGCAGGCAAAGGACGATAGCGTTCTTGCATCACGGGCTCAAGATTCCGCAACCCTGATGGCCGTCTTGGGCAATACCGGCATGTCCAGAGAGGCGGAGAAGGCGGCGAATGAGGCGCTGGCGGCTGCCGGAACCAACGGAGACGACGCCAAAAGATCAGAGGCCTTTTTAGCGGTGGCCACGGCATTCGCCCGCTGCCATTCCTATCGTCAGGCGCGGCTGGCCGCCGATCGCTGCACCGGTTCCAAAGACAAGCTCGACGCTTCGGCCGCCATCTTGCGCGAATATACAATCCAGCATCACCCCGACTCGGCAAAAGCGTTCGCCGAAGTATTTCAATAACAAACCAGTCAATAACAGCAGCCCCCAAGACTTAGCGCCTACGAGCTGGCGGCGCCGACACGTGTGATAGCACGAACGCGCGAGCGTGGGTTGTCGGATAACTGTTGGAAACAAATCAGGCGGACGCCTATGAGAGGAGTGGCGATTACGCCGTCAAGCTGGCCGCGATCTCCGGGTTTGAACCCGCCACTACCAAGGCGGCCTTGTTGTTCAACGCTTCGCGCCGCACGTAAGCCATCGCCACAACCTCGCCGAGCGCCGGCGAGAACGCCGCCGAGGTTATTTCCGCTACCGCATTGCCGTTAGCTAAGAGCTTCGTTCCAGGTTCGGGAGGAGCGGTGGCGGCGATTCGGACTGCCGACAACAGGCGGTGCACCTGCCCTTGCGCGCGAACGCGTTCCACAATTTCCTGCCCAAGATAGCAGCCTTTGTTCGAATGAACGGCATGGGCAATCTGCGTCTCTGGCGCCAGATAGCGGGAGCTGATATCTTCGCCAAAGCGCGGAGTGCCATGTTCCAGACGGACCACGCGCACCTCTGCGGCATCGGCCTGTGGAATCTGCGCTGCATTTAGCAACTCGACAAGCGTTGTCTTTTCCGCAACCGGAAAGAACACGCGTACTCCGGGCGCACCGGTAGCGGCAACTCGCACAATGAAGCCATTCCGCCAGGAGATTGAGCTGAAAGGTTCGGCCGGAATGGGCAATCCGAGATCCGCGGCAGCTTCGATACTCTTTGGCCCTTCGAGCGCAATCGCGGCCAGCGTGGCCGTTTCGTCTTCGAGCGCGGCATCGTCGGCAATGATGTACCGGTCAAGATGATCGCGCAGCACGCTGGCGGTCTCCGGTTCGGTATCGAGCAGAAAGCCATCGGGCCGGTGGTAAATGTAGGCGTCGGACAAGATGCGCCCTTTGTCGTTCAGGAAAAACGTATAGAGGCCTGCGCCTTCGGCCAAATTCTTTACGTCGTTGGTACTCATGGCATGGAGCAGGCGCGCGTTGTCTTCACCGGTCACGCGGATTTTGCCGCGGGCGGAGAGATCAAACCAGGCAGCCGACGATCGCAGCGATTCATAACCCGTCATAAAAACTACGGCAGGCTCAACGAACGCAAATAAGCGGAGATGAACACCACAATGATGCCCGAGATGGTAATGCTTAGCAGCCGGTGTTTGCTTTTGCCCGAGAAATTCACATCGCCGTAGGGCGATGTTGCCCACAGAATGGCGGTGGCGTAGATGTGCAGAACGGCCAACATCTTGATGCCGAATGCAATGTGATACAGCCGTGAATGCGGCGCCTGCAGGAAATTGTAAACTCCGGAAAGCAGACTCAGCCCCACGATGGTGAAAAGTATAGATCGGTAACGCAGCTGCGCGCCGGCCGCGCCCGCCATGCGTTTATCTTCCGGCAACACGTTTAGGACCGGGGTCAAAATGTAGTGCGCATAGAAGCAGCCACCGAGTAAGAAAATCGCGCAAATGATGTGAATAAAGCGGGAAACAACGTGTAGAAGTATTTCGATATCGGTCACCTAACGAGTATATATAGAAGGTTTGTCCGCCCGGACTCGATATTATGTTTGCGTCATGATAACCAGACGAGACTTTGGAAAACTCACCCTTGCCGGCCTGCCGCTAGCCAGCGCCTTGGCAAGGGTCGATTCGAAAATAGACGGCGTGCAGATTGGCGTTCAATCGTACAGCTTTCGCGATCTCTCCTTCGACGACGCACTGAAGGCGATGGTTGCCGATGGCTTGGGCGCCTGCGAGCTTTTCGCGAACCACATAGAAGGCGGTCATCCAGACCAGAAACCGAAGGGCTTCCGCGAGACGAAAGAGGAGCGCGAGGAGATGCGCAAATGGCGCACTTCGGTCTCGCTTGACTACTTCAAAGGAATCAGGAAGCGGTTCGATGAGGCGGGCGTGCAATTGTACGCCTATAACTACAGCTTTAACGACAGCTATACGGACGATGAAATCGAGCGCGGCTTTGAATTCGCGAAAGCTTTAGGCGTTGGCATTCTCACCGCTTCGACGACGATCCCGGTGGCCAAGCGCGTGGTGCCGTTCGCCGAGAAGCACAAAATTCTGGTTGCGATGCATGGCCATTCCAACCTGAAAGATCCGAACGAATTTGCGAGGCCGGAAAGCTTCGCGGCGGCGCTCGCCATGTCCGACCGCTACCGGATCAATCTGGACATCGGCCATTTTACGGCGGCCAACTATGACGCGGTGGACTACATCACGAGGAACCACGAGAGCATCGTGCTTCTGCATCTGAAAGACCGCAAAAAAGACGAAGGTCCTAACACCGTTTGGGGCGAAGGCGACACCCCGATCAAGCAAGTGCTGCTTCTGCTCAAGGAGAAGCAGTGGCCCGTTCCGGCTTACATCGAATATGAATACAAAGGGGCAGGAACGTCGCAGGAAGAGGTGAAGAAATGCTTCGACTATTGCAAGCAGGTGCTTGGTTAGACACGAGCCCTGCCTCGGGCGGCGCCGAATTTATCCGTTGGCGTCGGCTGGAAAGCCGCCGCGCCGCCAAGAATGGCCGCCCTACGCAGCCACGGTATTTATTGGGCAAGTGTGAAAGCGTAAAGGTTGTCGCCGGCGCCCACTACTAGATACTGCTTGCCGTCGAGCATGTAAGTTTCCGGACCGTTGGCCACGTTGCTGCCCAGGCCCGCGTGCCAAAGTATCTTTCCATTGGACGGGTCGAAAGCAACGAGATGTTGCGAACCGTCCCCAGCGAAGAGGAGATGGCCCGCGGTGGTCAACAATCCCGCTGTGCCGCCTCCCGGAAGATCATGCCGCCATACGGTCTTACCGGTTTTGTAATCGATGGCGCGCAAGGTATTTCCCAATCCGCCGGATGCCCGCTCCGCTGCGCCATAGCCTTCCGGATGCGGATCGGTATCGGTCAAATAAAAGACGCTATAAGACGCCGAAGTACCCACATAAAACAAGCCGGTCTCCGGATCGAAACTCGGTGGAGGCCAATTCGTCGCCCCGCCCGACGGTGGCGACACGAGCACCCCCGACACTTGCGGCTCCTTCGCTATGTTGGGAATCGGGCGGCCCGTCGCATCGACGCCCTTCGACCAATTCATCGTCTCCAGAAAGGGATACGAAACAAGATTCTTTCCCGTCTCTCGATCAAGCAGAAAAAAGTATCCGTTACGATTGGCCTGCGCCAGCAGCTTCCTAGGCTTGCCGTCGATAACGCCATCCAGCAGCACCGGGGTCTGCGCTGCATCCCAATCATGCGTGTCATGGGGTGATGTCTGGAAATACCATTTCAATTTTCCGGTGTCGATATCCAACGCCACGATCGAACACGTGTACAAATCGTCGCCATGGCGGCTCTGGCCGGCCATCACAGGATTCGGATTGCCGGTTCCCACGTAGTAAAGCTTCAGCTCCGGATCGTAGGTGCCTGGAATCCAGGTCATGCCTCCGCCATGCCGCATGGAATTTTCATCAGGCCATGATTCCGAACCTGGATCGCCTTTTTTCAAAGGCTCACTCCACCATTTCCATTGCATGTCGCCCGTTTCCGGGTCGAGCGATTCCAGAAACCCCGGAACATCCAACGAATCGCCGCCCGTTCCTACAATCACGTGATTGCCAACTACGATGGGCGAGGATGTGGAAAAATATTCCTGTTTTACGTCGGCAATTTCTTTGTGCCAGCGCTCTTTGCCCGTCTTGGCATCCAGCGAAACTACGTAGTTATCCGGCGTTTCAAAGTAAAGCCAGTTGCCGTACATGCCCACGCCGCGGTTGCCAATATGAATCCCGCCACGCGTTCGCCAAAAGTAATGCCACAATTCGGCGCCGGTTCGCGCGTCGACCGCCCAGGTGTTATCCGGCGTCGTCAAATAAAGAACTCCATTCACCATGAGCGGCGTAGCTTTGATAGAAACGCCGAACGGATTTCCTGCGCTTTCTCCCGGCTTTGTTGGCTCGCCTTCGCCGCCTACTTTCGCTCCCGGAGTTTCTCCCGGCACAGCATGATAAATCCAGGCCAAATTGAGATTCTTGATGTTCGCTTGGTTGATCTGGTCAAGCGTGCTAAAACGCCGGCCCGAGTAGTCGCCGTTATAAGTGGGCCACGCATTGGTTGGTTGTTTCAGCAGCAGCGCGGGATCAAGCGCCTGGGCCGTCAGTAGGGCTGGCCAAGCGGTCATGCACACGGCTAGAGCAGCGGGCGCGATCTTCATTTTAGGGTCTCCAGGTAAGCAGTCAGATTGTGGATATCGGCGTCGGTATAGCGCTTCAACAGCGCGGTATGCGCGTTCATTGGATCGTGCAGTTCCACCTTCGGCACATCGCCATCGCGGCTGAAAGAGCGATAGTCGCCATTCTGATCAACCAGCGAAATCGCGAAATCGTCCATCCGATTTAATATTCCGTTGACCACTTCTCCCGAAGGCAGCGTTACCGTGACGGTCACCGCCATCGCTTTGTCGGAAGCCGTTCGCCGTCCGCGTCCCTCGCGCGGCATGACGATCTTCTGCTGCAAATCGACGGGCTCGTATTTCGACCCGGCGTGGGCTAAGTCGCCCGTCACCGAGTGGCAACTTGTACATCCTCCCGCGCCATTAAAATAGGCCTGGCCGGCTTTCGCATCGCCGACCATAATGTCGAGGATTTTATAGGTGCCGCGTTCCGCCGCCGCTCTCACACCATCATGCAGAAACGCCGAAATGTCGGCAATCTGCTCCGGCCCGAAGCCAAATTTGGGCATGCCCTTGTCGGGACGGCCGTTCAAAACAACCTTGCCGATCATCTCGCCATTCTCGTCATGCAGGACGGTAAGGGAGCGCAGCAGATCCGGCCCGCTTTCGCCACCTTTCGCGTTTCCTCCATGGCAGAATGCGCAGTTTGCGGTGTAGGTTTTTTTGCCGCGTTCCAGGGTGGCCGCATCGTAGGCTTTGTACTCGCTGCCTAAGCCGCCGCCAACGTGGCGCGCCGGTGCCGGTGGGGTTTGGCCGGGCGGGGCCTGCGCCATCATTTGAAACCCAATTCCAGAGAGCAAAACCAGCGCTACGCGGCAAGGCTTTACAAAATGAATCAAAGCGAATCTCCTTAAGAGGTTATGTACGGAAGAGGTTAAATACGGATTGTATCGCGCTGGCCGGGAGTAGAATGCAGTTTTGCCTCCACTCTTTATCAAAGTCGATGGAAACGACAACGTCGGCATCATCGTTGCTTCCGAAGGCGTCGTCTCCGGCGCGCAAGATGCTGGCGGTCTCGTTGTCCGTGAACGTATTCCGCAGTCGCACAAAGTGGCGTTGGCCCGCATTGAAATAACGCAGCCGATCGTCCGCTATGGCCAGACTATCGGCTACGCGAATCGCGCTATCGAACCTGGCGCTTGGGTTCGCGAAGAATATCTTGATCTGCCCGCCGCGCCTCAACTCGATGAAATGCCGTTGGCGACGGCCGTGCCCGCATCTTTGCCTCCCCTGGAAGGTTTTACGTTCGATGGTTTTGAGAATTCCGATGGCAGCGCCGGTACGCGAAACATTCTGGGAATTGTCACAACCGTGCAATGCGTTGCGCCAACGGTGGAATACGCTGCGCGCCGCATAAAAGCGGAGATGCTGCCGCGTTTCCCAAACGTTGATGACGTTGTTGCCATCACTCACGGTTACGGCTGCGGAGTTGCGATCAATGCGGCGGGCGCGGCTATTCCCATCAGCACGCTGAAACATATCGGGCTTCATGCGAATTTTGCCGCGCAGCCGCTGGTCGTCAGCCTGGGCTGCGAAAAATTGCAGCCTGCGCGCTTGTTTGAGTCCATTTTGCCGGTGATGGCGGAAGGCAACGTGATCCGCCTGCAGGACGAGCGCGGTTTTGCCGCTAGCGTAAGCGCCATCATGCAAGCGGCTGAAAAACGCCTGGAACAATTGAATCGCCGCCGGCGCAAGTCCGTTCCCGCCGCGCTTTTATCTGTCGGCTTGCAGTGTGGCGGCAGCGATGCGTTTTCCGGTGTCACCAGCAATCCGGCTGTGGGCTTCGCCGCCGATCTGCTGGTGCGCGCCGGCGCTTCCGTTTTCTTTTCCGAAGTTACGGAAGTCCGCGACGCCGTTCATTTGCTCACCCCGCGCGCCGTCAACCAATCGGTGGCTCGCAAACTCTTAGCCGAGATGCAATGGTATGACGAGTATCTCGCTGTGGGCGGCGCCGATCGCAGCGCCAATCCCACACCCGGCAATAAGCGCGGCGGCCTGGCCAACATTGTCGAAAAAGCCCTCGGTTCCATTGCCAAGGCGGGGACAACGGCCATCATGGACGTCGCCTCGCAAGGCCAGAAAGTGACGGCCAAAGGTCTGGTCTTCGCGGCCACTCCCGCCAGCGATTTCGTCTGCGGCACGCAGCAACTCGCCTCCATGAATCTGCATGTGTTCACCACCGGAGAGGGCAGTCCCTACGGCCTCTCGCTGGTGCCCGTTGTGAAAGTTTCCTCGCGCACCGCGCTCGCTGAAAAGTGGCACGATTTGATTGATATCGATGCGGGGCGGATCGCCACGGGCGAAGCCGACATTGAGCAGGTCGGCTGGGAGCTTTTCCGCCTCATCCTCGATGTCGCCAGCGGCCGCAAAAAAACCTGGGCCGAGCACTGGGGTCTGGGTAATGCGTTGGTGCCCTTTAATCCCGGGCCAGTGACGTGAGACAGGTTAGCTAAGCTGGGTGTCTCAAAAAGTTTCGGGACGAGCATTTTGGCTCTGCCGCTGGCAGCCCGATCGAATTCCTATTTATGACCAGCATGTACACCGCGCAATGGCATTCATTCAGACCGGAGAACTCGAAGAGTTTTCGGCAAAGGACGCGCAAAAAATTGACTCGTACATTCATAGATATCTGCCGTTCCACGCTACATTTGACGGCATCGACATTCGGTCTGATCGGGGTGTGGATAAAGCTCTTTGGGCGTTTGGCAAG
>CAJCHZ010000116.1 GCA_903970165.1 Betaproteobacteria bacterium | reverse complement strand
GGAGTTTCTTCGACGCACGGCGGGCACCAGGTGCCCCAGAAATTCAAGACCACCACTTTGCCGCGAAAATCCGAGAGATGGGCGGGTTTGCCTCCGAGCTGCATGCTGAAATCTTCGGCGCGTTGACCGGCGACGGATGCTTCACCGTGCCGGTAGCTGGGCATGGCGAACACCACGATAATAGCTAGGAAAACCGCGAGGCCTCCCCAGGCGATGATTTTCGGACCGCTGCTCATCGAATGTTATACTAGCTCATTCGTCCGGCATCGGAAACCGGTCCCCGCCCCGACATTAACGTGAATCCATCGTGACCAACGAATCGCCCAACTCGGTGCTTCCCCCGGCCTCGTTGCTGCCTCACTCGGGGCCGCCGCTCATTACGGCTATCGTGCCGGCGCGCAATGAAGAGGCGGTGATTGCCGCTTGCGTCGAATCGTTGGCGCGGCAGCCGGAAATTGTGGAAATTGTTGTTGTAAACGACGAGTCCACCGACAAGACCGCGGCGATCGTTCGTGAATGGATGGCTAAGATTCCTCAATTGCGGCTGCTTGAGACGCAAGGAGTTCCAGCCGGCTGGGTCGGCAAAAACAACGCAGCCTATCTGGGAGCGCAGGAAGCCAAAACGCCTTGGCTGCTTTTTACCGACGCGGACGCCGAACTGGAAGCCGGGGCCACGGCGCGGGCGCTGCAGATCGCTCAGGAAACGAACGCCGCCCTGGTTTCTTTTTCGCCGGCGCAAATTACGGAAACCTGGTATGAGAAGGCGCTCATTCCTTTTGTCTATACGCGCCTTGGAAAACATTTCTCGTACGATGCGGTGAATAATCCCGAATCGCCGGCCGCGGCTGCCAACGGACAGTTTTTGATGATTCGTCGAGACGCCTATAACGCCATCGGCGGACACGCGAGCGTGGCGTCAGAGGTGCTTGAAGATGTAGCCCTTGCTGCACGGGCCAAGGCCGCGGGATTTTTTTTGTGGTTCGGCTCGGGGCAGGGAATTGCGCGCGTTCGAATGTACCGATCGTTTGGCGCGATGTGGCAAGGCTGGAAGAAAAATATTTTTCTCCTTGTGGGAAGCAGGCCGGGTGCAGTTTTCCGCGAACTGGAGGCCACCATTCCGTGGATTCCAGTGGTCCTGATTCTTCTTGGGCTGAAGTTCCCATTCGCTATGTTCCTGGGTGTTTGCTTCCTGCTCATGCGTCAGTTGGCGTATGGATTGGATATTTCTCGTAACCATTACCCCTTTAAATTCATCATTTACTATGTCCCCGCGGTAGTGCTCTATTCCGCTGTGCTCTGGGCTTCCTACCGGGGACATGCGAGGGGGAAGGTCGAATGGAAAGGGCGGGAAGTAGCGGTGAGTCTTCCCAGTGCTCCGAAGTAGGAAAGACAAAAAACGAAAATCGAGATTCGAAAATCATAAAACATTGCCATGGTCCTGCTCACGCGAAAAATCGAGTTCGCCGCCTCGCACTTCTACCACAATCCGGACTTTTCACCGGATGAGAACCGGCGCGTTTTTGGAAAGTGCAATAACCCGCATGGACACGGGCACAACTACTCGCTGGAAGTTACGGTTGCCGGTGAGCCGAACCCCGTGACCGGCATGGTCCTGGACTTGAAGGATCTGAAAGAGATTCTGGAGTGCGAAGTGATGCAGCGCATGGATCACCGGCACCTGAATTACGAAGTACCGGAGCTGCAGGGACAGATTCCCACCTGCGAAAACATCGCGCGCGTCATCTGGAATTTGCTCGAGCCGCGGATCAAGCAGGGCAAGCTGCATCGCGTGCGATTGTATGAGACGCCGGATCTGTTTGCGGATTGTTATCGCAATGCAACAGGTGGAGCGGCGGCGTGATGCCAGCTCAAGCGCAGAATGGAGCAGTGAAAGTCGTTTTGGGGCGGCGCTATCATTTTTCCGCTTCGCATCGTTTGCATAGCGCGGTCTTCAGCGAGGAAGAGAATAGCCGTGTCTATGGAAAGTGCAACAATCCTCATGGGCATGGCCACAACTACGTGCTGGAAGTTCTGATTTCGGGTGCGGTGGATCCCGCGACCGGGATGATAGCGAATCTCGCGGATCTGGATGGATTTGTCGAAAGAGCAGTGCTTGAGCCGTTGGATCACCGCTCACTCAACGAAGAGGTTGCCGCGTTCCGCGACACGGTGCCGACGACGGAAAATTTGTGTATTGAGATTTTCGAGCGCTTGAAATCCTTTCCGAAAGCAAAGCTGGAGAGCGTTCGCGTTCAGGAGACTTCAAACAACAGTTTTGAATACGCAGGGAATGCAGACCACCTGGAAGAGTCCAAAGGGCCAAGCCGATGACGAAACCGACCGAAGAAATCGTTTTGAACGAAGAAGAATCGTTGGATACGCGCAGGATCGCGTACCATGTGCGCGAAATCATCAAGCTGATCGGTGAAGATCCGAATCGCGAAGGCCTTCGGAAAACGCCGGAGCGCTATGAGAAAGCGCTGAAATTTTTGACCAGCGGCTATTTACAGAATGTGGACAATATTTTGAACGGCGCGACGTTTAGTGTTGCCTACGACGAGATGGTGGTGGTGAAGGACATCGAGTTTTTTAGCATGTGCGAGCATCACATTTTGCCGTTCTTCGGGAGATGCCACGTTGCGTACCTGCCGAACAAGCGCGTCATCGGGCTGAGCAAAGTCGCGCGCCTGGTGAATATGTTCGCACGGCGGTTGCAGATTCAGGAGCGCCTCACAAGCCAGATCGCCGAGGCTATTCAGGAAAAGATCAGCCCGGAAGGCGTGGGAGTGATCATCGAAGCCCGCCATTTGTGCATGCAGATGCGCGGCGTCGAAAAGCAGTGTGGCCAGGCGGTTACCAGCGCAATGCTCGGCGGCTTCCGGCATAACAAGCAGACGCGGGATGAATTTCTGGCGCTGATTCGCACAAAGAAATAGGGCGACAGCCTATCCCACGTAAACTATTTTGCCGATACGTCCACGGTTGCCCTGGTGCTTTCCCATTCCATGCGTAGCGTGCAGCCGCTGCCGGTCTTGTCAAACGCGATTGCGAAATTCTCGACCAATCCGGAAGTCTTCGAAGACTTCATATCAATGCGCACCAAATCTTCCGATGGACCCGGATACGCCGTGCCCCACTCACCGGTTTTCTTGCTGATAACCAGCGTCCATTTGTCCTGCTCCGGAACGGTAAAAATCGTGTAGCTTCCTGCGGGCACATCTTTCCCGCCAACTTTCAAATCCGCAGTTGTGACGAACGTGGTCGCCTCATTCGCACCCGCCCGCCAAACCTGTCCATAAGGGACCAGGCCTCCAAAGATTTTGCGTCCCTTCACTCGCGGACTCGAGTAGTCCACGGTAATCGTTTTCCCACCCGCGAGCGAGCAAGACGTTGTTGCCGGCGGGCTCGGCCGCTGGCTCTTGTCCTGGCAGTACGCTCGTGTTGACATCAGGGCCGGGCTCAGACAAAGCATCACCACAATTGCAATTCTCTTTTGCATGATTCGTTCTCCTCTAAGTCCTTATCCAGAGTTGCCGCAAGCATTGAACCCAATCTGCTGTCCGAACGCAACTCCCTGAGTTCCTGTAGTCAAAAAACGGCCTCCGGAGGAATGTTGACATTCCTTTACACTCAAAACATATCTGTGTTAGCCTGAAAGAGTCGAAGAGAAGAGAAAAATTCAGGGGACGACGGAGAGGGGCACTTGAGCACAGCCAAAGCGGTGTTGATCGAACAGTTCCGGCGTAAAATTGAGGACACTGGCTCACCGGAAGTACAAATTGCACTACTCAGCGAGCGGATCAGCTACCTCACAACGCACCTCAAGTCCCACGTCAAAGACCATGCATCTCGGCGCGGCTTGATCATGATGGTCAACAAGCGACGCCGCCTGCTGGAATATTTAAACCGTCGCGACCCGGATCGGTACCGCGAGATTGTGGAACGTCTTAGCCTGCGCAAGTAACTGCCCAAAATTTTTGAGCAACGACGGGCGGAAGCCTCTGCGTTTTCACGCACTGACAACTTCGGATAGAAGAGTGTCTGACCGCTCGGGAGTTGCCCGGGGCGTCGGTGAAGTCAGCAGGTTTACGGCTGTGGTTCGGCCGTGTTCTTTCGTGGTTTGCTAGTCCGATCCGTACTGCAAGTCTCCCATCGTTTTCTCTCACCTCTTTTTGGGGCATCCCGGCCAGGCCGGAGCCGACCTACTCGAAGCGGGGAATTATGCCAGGCCGCAAAGCGGTCATCATCCCTGCATGGTCGTCTGTCCTGTGGACGCACAAAGAACGCTCCGCATGAAGCGGAGCCAAAGGAAATGAACATCTATGTCTGAAAATACGCACATTCCCGCACCACATCAGGTTTCTGTTGAAATTGGAGGGCGCGCCCTCATCCTCGAAACCGGAAAGATTGCCAAGCAGGCCAACGGCGCGATTACCGCGCGTTACGGAGATACCATCGTTCTCACCACGGCTTGCATGGCGCCCACGGCCAACGACCGCGATTTTCTTCCGCTGACCGTTGATTACCGTGAGAATACATACTCCGCCGGCAAGATTCCCGGCGGTTTTTTTAAGCGCGAAGGCCGGCCTTCGGAAAAGGAAATTCTCACCTCGCGGCTGATCGACCGCCCTATGCGCCCGCTGTTCCCGGAATCATGGCGCAATGAAACGCAAATCGTCGCGATGGTACTTTCCGCGGACAGCGACAATGACCCCGATGTGATCGCCGTCACCGCCGCTTCCGCTGCTTCCTACTGTTCCGATCTCCCATTTGAGAAGCCTATTGCCTGCGTTCGGGTCGGTTTACTCGATGGCCAGTTGGTTGCCAACCCGACCGTCGCCGAGCAGAAGAAAAGCTTGCTGAATATCGTCATCGCGGGCACGGAAGAAGCAATCGTCATGGTGGAGTCCGGCGCGCTGGAAGTTTCCGAAGAGACTGTTGTTGATGCGCTCGAATTCGGCCACGCACAGGTCAAGAAAATCGTCGGCGCGATTAAAGAACTGCACGCGCAAATCAAGCCGGTAAAGGTCGTCGTCAAGCCTCTCCCGTTTGACGAGAGCATTTACAAGGATCTTGACAAGAAGCACGGCGCGAAGCTTCGCGATGCTCTGAATACCGAGAAGCACCCCAAGCACGAAAGCTATCAGCTCGTGGATGCTCTCAAGGACGAAATCCTCAAAGGCATTCCTGAAGAACCCAAAAAGGAAATGGATGAAAAGCGCACTCTCACGAAGCGCGCGTTCGAGCGGCTTCGCGAAAATATCTTCCGCGACGACGTTTTGAACTCCCGTCGCCGTCCCGATGGCCGCGCTTTCGATCAAATTCGCCATATTTCTTGCGAAGTCGGTCTGCTACCCCGCGTGCATGGTTCCGCGCTCTTCACCCGCGGCGAAACGCAGGCTCTCGCCACCCTCACGCTCGGCACCAAGGAAGACATGCAGCGCCTTGACCTGCTCTTCGAGCAGGATCAATTTAACCGCTTCATGCTGCACTACAACTTTCCGCCGTTCAGCGTAGGCGAAGTAAAGTTCCTTCGCGGCCCTGGTCGTCGTGAAATTGGCCACGGCGCTCTCGCGCAGCGCGCGCTCGTAAATTTGCTTCCTCCCGAAGCGGATTTCCCATACGCCATGCGCCTCGTTTCAGACATTCTCGAATCGAACGGTTCATCTTCGATGGCCACGGTTTGCGGCGGTTCGCTTGCTCTGATGGATGCAGGCGTTCCCCTGAAGGCTCCTTGCGCTGGTATCGCCATGGGTCTGGTCGTTGGCGATGACAAAAAGTATTCGATCCTCACAGATATCGCCGGCGCCGAAGATCACTACGGCGACATGGACTTCAAAGTCGCTGGCACGCGCGCAGGCATCACCGCCCTGCAAATGGACATCAAGGTTCTCGGCATCAGCATCCAGATGATGCGCGAAGCCCTGGCTCAGGCCAAAAAAGCCCGTCTGCAAATTCTCGACACCATGGAAAAGACGCTCGGCGAAGCGCGCACCACAATTTCTGCTTACGCTCCGCGCCTCTTCAAACTGAAAATTCCGCAGGACAAGATCCGCGACCTCATCGGTCCGGGCGGCAAGAAGATCAAGTCCATTATCGAAGCCACAGGCGTCAAGATTGACGTCCTCGAAGACGGCACCGTCCATATCTTCTCGACCAGCGGCGCCGGCGGCGATGCGGCTCTGCAAATGGTTCGCGATGTCACCGCGTCCGCCGAAATCGGCAAAACTTATCTCGGCAAAGTCGTTCGCCTAGCGGAATTCGGAGCTTTCGTCGAACTCTTCCCCGGCACCGACGGACTCTTGCACATCAGCGAAATCTCCGAACACCGTATCCGCGACGTTCGCGATGAGCTGAAACTTGGCGACCAGGTCCTCGTAAAGGTTCTTTCCATCGAGGGCAACAAGGTCCGTCTCTCGCGCAAAGCCCTCATCAAGGAAGCCCGCGAGAAGCAACAAAAAGCCGCCGCCACCGGCGGCGGCCAGCAGTCCTCGTCCGTCAGTGAAGGCAGCTCGAGCGGCGACTCCGGCAGCCACGAATAGCCCAGTTTCTTTTGATAAGACGAACAAGCCCCCGATTTTCCAGGGGCTTATTCGTTTTTGTAATGCGATTTGCCTGTCTATCTGTCAAGAACCAGAATTCTTGAGGACTACTCCAAAGTGACAAAATGCGGAGGTTCCACATCCGAAGCCGTTGCGCCGTGTGAACCAACCTCGCCCTTGCAATAAAGCAGCGATTCTTCAGGTTTCGAACGGTTATACCGGATGATGACCTTCGCACCAGCCGGATACTGATTCATGTACTCCTTGCCCTCCGATCCTAACTTCACTGCACTGATCGCGCTTGTCCCGCCTTTCCGCCCGGGACCACAGGGTGCAAGCTGATTTTGTAGGCGCCTTCATACTTCTCCGCGAAGAGCCAATACTCGTAGCGAATCTCGACGTGCCCCCAAACCATCTTGCTGCTGATAACTTCGCCCTGCACCTCGGGCCAGTTCACGCTACGCTCCACTTTTTTTTCGTCCTGGGTATCGCGAACCATGTTCCAAAGCGCCCATATCAGCACAAACCCGAGCGGCCACAGCGGGACGAAATAGAGCCAGCCCGGATCGTCCGGCTGCAGCCAACCTTGCAACAGAATTGAACTCAAGGATGTCATGATCTTTCCAAAGATCATCATGACTTGAGCTGGGTCCAAACAGCGTCTCGAGTTTAGGCAGTGTGTTCTTTCCTCCTACGCCGGCCCGTGCACTCGTTCAATCTCCGCGCCCACCGCACCCAGCTTCTCCACAATCCTTTCGTACCCGCGATCGATGTGATACACGCGTTCGATCACCGTCTCTCCATTCGCCACCAGCCCTGCCAGCATCAACCCCGCGCTCGCCCGCAAATCTGAAGCCTGAACCGTCGTTCCTGATAGTGGCGCGGGTCCGTGCACCACAGCTTGACGTCCCTCGATCGAAATGTTCGCGCCCATCCGAATCATTTCGCTCGCATGCAGGTATCGGTTCTCAAAAATCGTTTCGGTGATCACGGATGCGCCTTCCGCTTGCGTTGCCAGCGCCATGTACTGAGCCTGCATGTCCGTCGCAAATCCCGGAAATTCCTCTGTAGTCATATTCGAAGCCACCAGCTTTTTCCCGCCGCGTACTCGCAAAGTCGTCTTGTCTGCTATTTCGATGCACGCGCCCGCTTGCTTTAGCTTTGCGATAACCGCACCTTGATGCTCCGGTTCGCAGTTCGTAATCGCCAGCTCGCCCCCGGTGATCGCGCCCGCCACCAAAAAAGTCCCCGTCTCGATGCGGTCGGGAATCACGCTGTGTTCCGTCCCGTGCAATTCCGCCACGCCGCGAATCCGCAGTGTCGCCGTGCCGTCTCCCTCGATCTGCGCTCCCATCTTCCGCAGCATCACCAGCAGATCCGTCACCTCCGGCTCGCGCGCGCAATTTTCCAAAATCGTTTCTCCGTCCGCCAGCGTCGCCGCCATCAAGATATTTTCCGTCCCTGTCACCGTAATCTTCTCAAACACGATGTGTGCGCCCTTGAGCCGCCTACCTTTCGTTCCGTTCCCCGGCACTTTCGCCTCGATATACCCGTGCGACGTCGTGATCTCCGCGCCCATCCGCTCCAGTGCCTTCAAGTGCAAATCCACTGGCCGCGCTCCAATCGCGCAGCCACCCGGCAGCGAAATGCGCGCCACTCCAAGCCTCGCCATGAGCGGCCCCAGCGTAAGGATCGACGCGCGCATCGTTTTCACCAGCTCATACGGCGCCTCCGCATGATTTAACCTCGGCGCCTCGATCACATAGTCGCTCGCGGGCACCTCCGTCACCGTGACCTTCGCATCCATGAAAGTCAGCAGCTTGCTCATCGTAATCAGGTCGCGCACCTTGGGAATGTTGTGTATGGCAACCTTCTCCGCCGTAAGCAACGCCGCCGCCATCACGGGCAACGCGGAATTCTTCGCCCCGCTGATCGCCACCGTCCCCCGTAGCGCCTTCCCACCCCGAATCAAAAATTTATCCATCCCCTCTTCTCTTCTCTGTGTTTCGCTTTCTTCTCACTCGCCTATCGATCTACGCAGATTTCCTCCGGCCGCTTTCAACTTCCTCCGCGCCTCCCCAGCCCCTACTCCCAACTTCAACATCACCAACGCCACCCGCATACTGTGTCCAGCGGCCCGCAAAGCGTCCTCCGCCGCAGACACTCCCGCCCCGCTAGCCTCCATCAATATCCTCACCGCCCGCCCCTGCAACTTCTTATTCGTCATCACCGCATCGATCATCAAGTTTTCATAAGCGTGCCCCAACCTCACCATTACCGCTGTACTAAGCATGTTCAACACCATCTTTTGCGAGGTACCTGCCTTCAACCGAGTCGACCCCGTCAGCACCTCCGGCCCCACTTCCACCCCAATCGCAATCTTCGCCAGTCGCGCCAGCGGCATATCCCGATTCGCCATCAACGCAATCGTAGTAGCCCCGCGTCCCCGCGCAAATTTCATCGCCCCCAACACATACGGCGTAGTCCCGCTAGCCGCGATCCCCACCACCACATCCCGCCGACCCAATTTCAACCGCCCCAA
>CAJCHZ010000115.1 GCA_903970165.1 Betaproteobacteria bacterium | reverse complement strand
ACGTGGCATCGAGTGCGGAGAGCGCTCCCAGGGGATCGCTCAACTCATTTGCGGCAGTCTGAAGGTTATTGAGATCGGAACTTATCTGCGAGAGTTCAGTGGTTTGGGAGCCGAGAGTTGTCTGCTCGTTTTGAAGCGCGGTGATGGCTCCCTGCTGATTGGCTACAGCAAACTGAACGAATTGCTGGACATCTATGCCTTGTCCCAGGCCGGTACCGCTTGTGGTGCCGGAGCCGGAAGTGCTGAGTGCGTCGGTCAGGGAACCGAGAGGGTTTGTTGTAGACATTGCGGCGACTCCTTAAGCCTTGGCGCTGACGCGCGCGCCTGCCTTGGACTGCTCTTCTTTCAGATAGTCTTCAATACCCTGGCTGACATCGCGAAGCGCTTTGGGCGGAACTTCGAGAATCTCCGCGCCGGATTTAGCGTCGGACACGGAGTAATAAATGCGGCCATTGCTGTCGCGTTTCAGGGTGACGTCGGTTTGCCGCGCAAGTGACGCCACAGTCGTAGCGTCTGCGGCAGCTTCCGGTTTCTCAACGGCATTGGCACTGGCCACTTGAGCGGGAATGGAGTTTCGCTCCGGCTTGGGTTGCGCGGTCGACGTAGTGGCCGGCTCTACTGGTGCCCCTTGATTCTGCACTGGTGAAATTGTCATCGGGTCGTCCTGCAAAGGCTTTGGGCGGAGTCCTCAGAGGGATCCCGCCCGCCGCCGCCTTTCTCTTGTTGCGCTTCTTACTGAAGCAGCTTCAGGATGCTTTGCTGCGCCGAGTTCGCCTGGGCCAGAGCGGAGATGCCGGACTGGTTCAGGATCGAGTACTCGGACAGGTTCGTGACTTGCTGCGGGATGTTCGCAGCGGTGATCTGGTCTTCGGCGGCGGTCAGGTTCTGGACCTGAACGCTTTCGACGTTGCTGGCAGCTTGCAGGCGGTTGATGACCGCGCCGATGTTGCCGCGGTCCGCGGCGACGGTGGCGATGGCGCTGTTAATTGCGGTCAGAGCGGCTTGTGCATCGGTGGCCGTGGACAAGTCCGTGCCGGCCGAACCGGTTGCGAGAAGTCCAGTACCCGCGGTGTCGTCGCCGAGAAGTGCCAGGCCGGCGCTGGTCGTGGCGAGGGATACGTCACCAGCAGCGTTAGAAGCGTTACCGTTTGAATCTCCCAGAGCTAGGCCTGCAGGCGTTGCTGAGAGCGTGAGCGACAATCCGGAGGCTACTGCGGTCGCATCTGGGTTCGCCGTCGCGCCAGCTTGATAGACCGTGCCGGAACCGGCGCCGCCATTGATTGCCGCGGCCAAGTTTGCCAGGGTGTTGGTCAACTGGGTCTGTACGTTGTCGTTGGTGTTCGAATCGATCAAAACGTCCACGGCGCCCGCGCCGCCGGCGGCGGTGGAAGTTTGCGCGGTCGCGCCAGTTGCGTCAGCAGCGGATAACGTGCTCGGTGCTGCCGTAGCGGCGTTGCTGGCCGCAACGAACGTGTACACTGTATTGCCGACGGTCACGGTGTCACCCGCGGTGATCGCGCCGGACGCCGAAAGTGTTGCGGACTGTCCTGCGGCCTGGAGAAGACTTGCGGACGTCAGGTTGATCTGATTGGCCGAAATCGTAGTGCTGTTCTGGCCGTCACTCAGGAAGATGCTGGCCGGCTGTGAGTTGAAGACCGAGCTGCCGTTGAAGCTGGTGGTGCTGCCGATGCTGTCAATTTCGGTTTGGATCTGGCTGTACTCCGCCTGGAGAGCGCCGCGCTGGCTTGTTCCGACCGTTCCGGTGGCGGACTCGGTCGCGAGAGTAACGGCGCGATTGAGCAGGGTGGTTACCTGAGCAAGCGCGCCGTCGGCGACTTGCAATGCGCCGACGCCCGCGTTGGCGTTCGAAGAAGACTGCGTCAAGGCGGTAATGTTGGCTTCCAAACCGTTGGCGATCGCGAGACCCGCGGCGTCATCCGCGCCGGAGTTGATGCGCGAGCCCGAAGAAAGCTGGAACAGCGTTTTCTGCAGATTGTTTTGCGTGATGTTTAATTCGTTCTGTGCTTCCAGGGCGGAAATGTTATTAAGAAGGCTGATGGCCATTGGACGGCTCCTTTTCCTCAGTTAACTTGTCGTCCTGCGGCCGGGAGCCTGTGGTGCGCGGGGGCTTGAACCCTTTGCAGTGGTCCCAGGTGGCTCGCACTTCCCATCGCGGCCGCCGACGTACTCACAAAGTTTATCGGCGGATGCGGAAAAGCCTTTAACAAGCAGAACTGCGTGATGGGAAACGACTTGCGAGTTTGACCTGTCCGAATTGCCAGCGCGGTACCAGGATTTTGTGCCATGGCAGTTGCTTACTAAAGTCTTACGGAACGCGGCCGAGCGTACCGGAAGCGCGAAGAGTTTTTTTCTGTCTTCGTCGAGCGTCGCTTTCCATTTCACAGATGGCCGGCATTTTTCCCATGCATATTTGCCCCATGCATCGTTCTCCGCTAGGCCAGAACCGATGCATGCATACTCTTAAGGACTCTTTCGGTGGCCAGGACCTGTTCGACCGCTTCGTACAAATTCGACGCAACCCCGAGTGGTTTTCTGCCTCCCATTTCAGGCTGCAGGAAGGCGTCCCGCTGGATCCGGAGAGTGTGGCAGCCTGCCGCGGCCGCGGCCTCTAACGCAATTTCTTTCTCGCCGATAAAATAAGTATTCTCCAATACAAATCCATGTTCCAGGCATGCGCGCGCGATCAGCCCGGCGGGCGCAAAGCAATTGCACTCGTCTTCTTTGCGGTGCCGGCAATAGTAAACGCCCGCGATGTGGCCTTCCGCTAAAGCCACTTGCAACAGGAATCGGCGCGTGATGGCGTCCAGCTCCTTTGAAGAGCCCTGGCCCTTGCTGGCCCAGGTCTGCCGGGAAATAATGATGGCCGCGTAATCCTCGGCGGCCAGCAGCCGCAGCGCCTCGAGAGCTCGGGGCACAAACGCAAACTGCTCCCAGCAGTGCGCCACGCTCCCAGCGTTGCGCAAGCTGACGATTCCTTCTCTTTCGAGCAAGACGTAGCGACGTTGTCTTTCGTTCACAGCGAGCCTCTCTTACTCACGCGCTGGGGTAACCGGCGTGTTGAGTTTGCCGCCTGCTCCGGGGACAGCGCAGCACAGATTTGTCTTCCCAAGACAATGGCTACCTGGTCAGAACACCTCGCGTGATCTTGTCGGGAATGCTCGCAAACGGATTTCGATTGGCGCTTGTACTATCATGCAGTGAGCGAGTCCTCCGTGGACCTGGCCGTTTCATTTCAAAACTCCCAGTATCAAATTGGCACCTCAGACGGGGATCTGATCATGTGCTGAGGAAAAGTACTGCAATTTCTTCGTATTCTGCTCACTCCCATGTACTTTTGGCTCAACTCTGCAGCACCTCGGAGCACCCTGGAGAGCCACTCCGCATCTCCTGTGGGAAATAGCACGTGTCTAGCCAATGAGAAGAGTCCAATCCTGGTTCCGGGCAAATTCTGCAAATTTGTATGAACTGGTTTTCATTGGAGCCGATATGGGTGTTGCCGCCCGTTGATTGGCGCGTGGCGTGCGTCCTTGTCTATTCGAGCTCTCGCTCATGATTCAGCTTACTCGCCTCAACAATCAGCCCATCATGGTCAATTCCGAACTTATCAAGTTCGTGGAGAATGCCCCGGACACTGTGCTGACGTTGATCAGCGGGGAAAAAATCATCGTCCTCGAGTCTTGCGACGCGGTACTGCAGAAAGTGATCGCCTTTCGGAGGAGCATCCTTGTTGGTCTCCAGGCGACCGCTTCCGTGCCTTCCGCACATAGTTCAACGATCTCAGCAGGGCCGCTCCCCCTGCCCACCAAACCGGAGGAGCGCTAATCGCCGCCATGGACAAGAGCAGCTTCGCCGGAATCGCGATCGCACTGGGTGGAATTGTGGTGGGCCTGCTTCTGGAAGGCGGAAGGCTCGCGCAGATCATGCAGCCGACGGCCGCGCTTATCGTTTTTGGAGGAACACTCGGTGCCGTGATGCTGCAATTTCCGCTTCGTGTTGTTATCGCGGCGGCGAGGCGGCTTGGCCAGATTTTTGTCGACAATGCGAAGGATCCCCAGACGCTGATTGGCGAACTGGTGGGTTATGCGCACAAAGCGCGCAAGGAGGGGATTGTCTCGCTGGATTCCGATTTGGAAAGCATTAAAGACCCTTTCTTGAAGAAGAGCCTGATGCTGGCCGTGGATGGCACCGAACCCGTGGAAATCCGGAAAATGATGGAACTGGAACTGGACAACCAGGCCGAACACGATGACTACATTCCCAAGGTGCTGGAATCGGCGGGAGGATTTTCTCCGACGGTTGGCATCATCGGCGCGGTGCTTGGGTTGATCCAAGTCATGCAGCATCTCGATGATATCGGAGAAGTGGGGCGGGGCATCGCGGTCGCGTTTGTGGCGACCATCTATGGCGTCGGAATGGCTAATCTTTTTTTCATTCCGGCGGCCGGCAAAATCAAAATCCGGCTTCGTCAGGAACAGACACTGCGGGAAATGGTTCTTGAGGGAGTGATCTCGATTCTGGAAGGGATGAATCCCCGCATGATTGAAACCAAGCTGAACGGTTTCTTCTCGCAAGCGAATCAGAATGCGGACCGGAAGCTCGCGGAATGAGACGCCACAAGAAACACGAAGAACACGTAAACCACGAGCGCTGGCTCATCTCGTATGCGGATTTCATCACGCTGCTCTTTGCTTTTTTTGTGGTGCTCTATGCGTCGTCGCAGGTGGACAAGCGCAAGATCGGCAAGCTGGCGCTTTCGATACAGGTCGCTTTCCAGGAGCTGGGCGTCTTTGACACTTCCAACACCAAGATTCCTCTTAGCGACGCGGATAACCTTCCTTTTTCGCAAGTGCAGGTGGTGCAAAATTCCGATCACACTACCGACCTGCAGCATTTCGTGCAGCCCTTGAAGGGAATTCTAAGCACGGAGCAACAAAGCGTTCCCCTCAAAGGCGTGCAAGTGGATTTGGAAAAAGCGCTCGCGCCGGAAATTCGCAACCGCGTTGTGAACGTCCGGGCCAGCCGCGAGGGCATCGTTGTCAGTTTGCGCGAAATCGGTTTTTTCGAGAGCGGCTCCGCAAGCCTGCGCGCTTCTTCGCAGGCGGCGATTGACCGGCTTGCGGCTATTCTCCGCGCGCACAGCGAAGCTCTGCGAATCGAAGGGCACACGGACAATATTCCGATTCACAACGCACGATTCGATTCGAATTGGGAGCTTTCCACCGCGCGCGCCGCGGAGCTCATAAAACTTTTCATAACGAAATACAAATTTGCCCCCGAGCGCCTTTCCGCGGCGGGCTATGCCGAATATCGCCCGGTAGCTCCCAACAACACCGCGGAAGGGCGGGGGATGAACCGGCGCGTGGACATCGTGATTTTGAATCCGACGCCCTCTGCCGATGGCCTTGCTTCCGCTGAAACTCCAAAACCAGTCCTTGTCGCTCCCATTCAACAGAATCAACAGAACAGAGCCCCGGCAATTCCTTAGTGTCAGCCTCACGGTTCGCCGCATCCCAACGTTTGGGTGAGATGGCTTTTGCGCCATCACGCCCGGATACTCCATTGACACATCTTTGTCCCACCCCCACACTGGCCTTACCCCTTTCAAATTTATCGTTTGGTGTCTGCCGATGCGCATTCTTGTCGCTGAAGATGACGCACCGCTGGCGGAGTTTCTCCAACAGCGGCTGCAGCAGGAACAATTCTCGGTACAAATGGTTGGGGACGGGTCCGAAGCCCAGCGTCATGCTTCCGATCAGGCCTACGACATGGTGATACTGGACCTAAATCAGTCGTCGGAAGGCGGGATGACCACGCTTCGCCAGATCCGCGCCAGTAAACCGGATTTACCCGTGCTTATGGTTACCGCGGCAAATCTCGCGGAAGAACGTGTGCGGCTGCTCGACGCCGGCGCGGACGATTCTTTGGCAAAGCCTTTTGCGTTTGCGGAGCTGGCGGCGCGCATCCGGGCTGTACTTCGCAGAGGAAGCCGGCCGGCTCACGCCGTCCTTAAAGTGGGGGACCTTGAGATCGACCGCGTAGCCCATGCTGTCCGCCGCGGAGGGCACGCCATTGATCTCAGCCCAAAGGAATTTGCTCTTCTAGAGTTCCTGATGCGGCATGAAGGACAGGCTGTCACCCGTACCGCGATCGTGGAGCAGGTCTGGAAACTGAACTTTGATACGATGACGAATGTGGTGGACGTCTACATTAATTACCTGCGCCGCAAGGTAGACTCAGGCTACGACCGGCCATTGATCCGCACGATCCGGGGAGTCGGGTATCAAATTGGTGGTAACGGGACTACTCATTAGCGTAGATCGGTCGGCGGGGCCATTCGCGCTCCCTTCGCTTCGCCCAGGCGCAAGTAGGGAAAACGAGCCCGGCCCAACGCCCCAGAGACAACCTACCTGTCCTAAAGTACAGATAATGAATAAGTTGTGCCTTAGATCGCACCAGTCGTCCTGTTGACACCCCCGGTTGCCTCTCGTACGCTTCGCTCAAAGCAACTTCTTTTCCACTTTGGGGTTCTACCCAAAGGGAGTTATATATGTAGGGCACACTCCCGTCGTCCGATGTTTCCATTCCGGACGAAGATCGAGGGGATTAACCATGATGAAGACCACTTTAACCGGCAAGGGAAGGCTTGGACTGCTTCTCTGTCTTACCGGTCTTCTCTGTTTCGCTGCGCCAAAGGCGCGCGCCGATGAACCTGCGGAGCCAGGCGATCCGCCAACCCGCGTAGCACGCGTGAGCTATATTGACGGCTCTGTTTCGATTCAACCCGGCGGGCAAGGGGACTGGGGTGCCGCGGCAAAGAACCGCCCCATGACTGTGGGCGACAAGCTCTGGACAGACAAGGATTCTCGCGCGGAATTGCAGACCGGCGTCGTTTCCATTCACCTCGGCAGCATGACTGCGTTGTCCTTCCTCAACCTGGATCAGACCATCACGCAGATGCGTCTTGCCGAAGGCTCCGTTAATTTCCGTGTCAAGGAAATCCGCGAAGGCGACGTCTATGAAGTGGACACTCCCAATGTGGTGTTCACAATTAAAGAGGCTGGCGCATTTCGCATCGATGTAAATGAAAACGGCGACAACACCGGCATCACGGTCATCCGCGGCTCCGGCCAGGTAACCGCCAGCGGGAAGACTTACGATCTCAAGCCCAACGACCGTGGCATTTTTAATGGCACGGATGATGTTCAAGCCGATGTCGGGCAGGCTCCTCAGGGCGATGGCCTCGATCAATGGGCTAATAACCGCGATTTAGGCGAACAAAACTCCGTGTCCCAGCGCTATGTTCCGAATGACATGCCTGGCACGGAGGAGCTCGACAACAGCGGTACCTGGAGCCAGGATCAGAACGGCCCCATCTGGTATCCGTCGGATGTGGGTCCTGATTGGGCTCCTTACAGTAACGGCTATTGGGGCTATGTCGGTCCGTGGGGCTGGACCTGGATAGGCTACGAGCCTTGGGGTTTTGCTCCCTATCACTATGGCCGCTGGGGTTGGGTTGGAGGCAGGTGGGGTTGGTACCCTGGCCCGCGCTTTGGCGTATCGATTTATGGACCCGCTTTCGTCGGCTTCCTTGGCGGAGGCTTCGGATTCGGGTTTGGCGTTGGTTTGGGAGTCGGCTGGTTCCCGCTCGGCTGGGGTGAGCCGTTCCATCCCTGGTACCACGCAGGATTTGGATACGGGGAACGAATCAACGTTCACAACACTTTCATTCGCAACACCAGCGTCATCCACAATGGCGGCAACTTCAATTACGCTTATGCGCACAACGAACATGCCGTGACCGCGGCTTCGCGCGGTGCTTTCACTGGCGGACAATCCATCAATCGTGGCGCCGCGCACCTTACGGAAGCAAACTTGCGAGGCGCACAAGTCACGAACGGCGCTGGTTTGTCTCCCTCGAGGCAAAGCAGTTTCGGCGCCGCTAACGCCCGCGCCAATGTTTCGCGTCCGCCCTCATCGGTCGAGAATCGGTCCGTGATGGCGCGCACTACGCCCGGCGCGGCAGCGTCGCACTCGGCGGTACATACTATGAACACCAACGGGTTGAGCCCCGGCAGAGCAGGGAACAATCTCTCGGCCTATAACTCATCCCGCCAGAACCAGCTTTCACAGAGTCGTCCCTCCACTGCGGGTGGCAACAATTCCCGCAACTGGGATGCCCAAGGCAATTCGACCGACAAGGGGCGCGCGCCGCAAGGCTTCGGCAGTTCGCGACCAGCAAATGGAGCGAATACTCGTTCGGATCGCCCGTCGTGGGCCGGTTCCGGCGGACCTGTTAACAATGGCGGATCGCGCGGCGGAAGCGTCAACTCAAATACTCGTGCAAACACCGGCGGCAATCGCTCGTATCAAGCGCCTCAGCGCACGAATCCGGGCACGTCGGCACCGAACCGCACCTACACGGCGCCTAGCCGTAGCTACGGTGGCGGTGGGAGCCCTAAGAGCGGCGGCTCCGCTCCGAGGGCCAGCGGCGGCGGTGGTTCGCACGGTGGCGGCGGTTCACCACACGGCGGCGGAGGCGGCGGTCACCACCGTTAATTTCGGCATCTGACGCAAACGCAACGGCCCGCACCGTCCAAGGTGCGGGCCGTTTTTTTTCGAAGCAGGATCAGCACTGTCCGCCCGCAACTCTCCTCCAATTCGCGGGTTCAATCGGTAGCTCCAGCCTGGGGCCATTTTTTCTCGACATAGGGGAAACTCCCGATAAGGGTTGACGCAGAACGGTGTTATTGTTGGAATTACATAACACGGCCAGGATTCTCTGAGCGCCCAGGCTCAAAGGATTCCGGCATTTATCCGCATGACGCTCGCAAGAACAGGGCCTACACAGGCCCTCGCATTTCAGGAGAGAGGAACTTATAAATGAAAAGATATACGCTGCATTTGGTGAGCCTCGTCAGTCTAGCGCTGGCTATGGCTTTCCTTACCCCGCAACGCGCCGTTGCCGACGATGACGATCCTCCGGGACGCGTCGCTCGCCTCGGCTTCGTTCGCGGAAACGTTTCCTTTGAACCCGCCGGAACGGAAGATTGGGTCTCTGCTATCGTCAATCGCCCACTGACCACCGGGGACAAGATCTGGAACGACGACGATTCTGCGTCCGAATTGCATATTGGTTCCGCTGCCATCCGTCTTGGCAGCGACACTGGCTTTTCTTTTTTGAATCTTACCGACAACGTCGCTCAGCTTAGCCTTACCGCGGGCACCCTGAACGTTCGCGTCCGCCGGCTGGGCGACGACGAAACTTTCGAAGTGGATACTCCAAATCTCGCGTTCACTATCCTCCGTCCCGGCAGCTACAAAATCAGCGTGAACGAAGCCGGAGACACGACCATCGTTCTTGTCCGCGATGGACAGGGTGAGGTCACCGGCGGCGGCACCGCCTACACCCTCCATCCCACCGACATCGCGACTTTCACCGGCACCGACGAAGTGGATGCCGACATCGAGAGTTGGGACAATTCCACCGACGATTTTGACGACTGGTGTGCCGAACGCGATGCCCGTTGGGATCACTCTATTTCGAACCGCTACGTTTCCGATGACGTCATCGGCTACGAAGACCTCGACGAAAACGGCGGCTGGCGTCCGACTCCGGATTACGGCACGATCTGGTTTCCACACGTTTCGATCGTTGGATGGGCTCCTTATCATTATGGCCACTGGGCCTATGTGGCGCCTTGGGGTTACAGCTGGGTGGATGACGCCTCCTGGGGCTTCGCTCCGTTTCACTACGGCCGTTGGGTGACCGTTGGTGGCGTCTGGGGCTGGGTTCCGGCTCCGCCGCGCCCTGTCGCAGTCGTAGGCGTTGTCTACGTGCGTCCCGTATACGCGCCCGCGCTCGTCGCTTGGGTCGGTGGCCCGGGCTTCGGTATCGGCGTTGGCCTCAACGTTGGCTGGTTCCCGCTGGGTCCCCGCGAAGTCTACGCGCCATCGTATCCCGTCAGCCGGAACTATTGGACGAACATCAACGTTTCCAATACTCGCGTCGAGACCACTGTGGTGAACAACTACTACACCACGGTCGTCGTCAACAAAACGGTCATCAACAACATCACGTACACGAATCAGCGCGTCACCGGCGCGGTGATGGTAACCACCCCGACGGCTTTCTCTAGCGCCCAGCCTGTCGCCCGTAACGTTGTGGCCGTCAATGTGAACGTGATCGCCCACGCTTCCGTTGGGTACGCGGCTCCGGCAGTGGTGCCCACCAGAACGGCCGTTCTTGGGGCAGGCGTTGCAGCCCGTGTGCAGCCGAGAGTCTCCTTCGCGGCGCGCGCAGTGGTTGCAAAAACGCCTCCGCCTCCTCCACCTCCATCGTTCGCAAAGCAGCAGCAGGCTATTCAAGCCAATGGCGGCAGGCCCATCGCTGTAGCGCAGATCCGGCAGATTCAGCCTCCGGCCGCGCAGGCCCGCGCCAATATAAAAATCGCTCCGCCGGCCAAACCGCAAGCAGTGCAGGCCCATGGTGTCCAGCCAAACCCGAACCACCCGGCGAATACCAACAGGCCAAATAATCCTCCCGTTACCAACGCAAACGCCAAAACGAACACCAAAACGAACACCAACACGAACACCAACACCAATACGAATCGTCCGCCAGCCGCGAAGCCCGCGCCGGCACCCGCCAACCCAGAGCTAGATCAAAAGCATCAGCAGCAAATCCAGGATCTTCGCGCCAAGCAAGATGCCGAGCGCCAAAAGGTCGAGCAGCAACAGCAAGCCGATAAAGCCGCTCTGGAAAAGAAAAAAGCGGACGACGCCAAACAGCAGCAACTCAACCAGCAACATCAAAAGCAGCTCGAAGATCTCGAGAAAAAACACGATGCTGAAGAGGCACAGCTGAAACAGAAGCAGGCAGAAGAGAAAAAGGCTGCTGCCAAACCACCAGCAAAGCCTGCAAAGGACGACAAACCACCGAAGAAAGACTAATAGCCCTGTCCGTGTTCAACAAAGGGGGGACGAGTGCCGAATGCCACTCGTCCCCCTCCTTCTTCTTTAGAGTGAACTCATCCTCATCTTCCGCGTGAAATCATCAAGGCAATTCGCGTAAGATTCCTCCTCCCCTTATGGCCCAACAGCGCGTAGACCGGCCGAAGTCGAATCGCGCCCGTTCTTCTTTTTCTCCGCTCAAGTTGTTCGTAATTCCCGGTCTTCCGGAAATCCGCAAAAACCATGATTTGCCTAAGCTAATGACCAACACCGCAAGCAAAGCGGGAATCGTCTTCGAGCAAAATGACATCCTGGTCGTCGCCCAAAAAATCATTTCCAAATCCGAAGGTCGTGTCGTTCACCTTTCAAAAATAAAGCCTTCGCCTGAATCGCAATCTCTCGCAAAAAAACTCGAGAACGATTCGCGCTTTATCGAACTCATTCTCCGCGAATCCCGCCGCGTCGTCCGTGCCGACCGCGTCCTGATCGTAGAGACGCACCACGGTTTCGTCTGCGCGAACGCTGGCATCGACCATTCCAACGTGCCCGGCCGCGATCAAGTCACCCTCCTCCCAAAAAATCCAGACCGTTCCGCACGCCGCCTGGCTGCCGCCCTCCGCAGGCTCACGGGCAAACGCGTTGCCGTAATCATCAGCGACACCTTTGGCCGTCCCTGGCGCCTCGGGCTGACCAACGTAGCCTTGGGCGCCTCCGGCGTTCCCGCGCTACTCGATCTTCGTGGCGCGCGCGACCGAGGGAAAAAAATTCTCCATGCCACAATGCTCGCGGTGGCCGATGAATTGGCCGCCGCCGCAGGCCTTCTTATGGGCAAATCCTCCGGCACGCCCGCGGTCATCATCCGCGGCTACCGATACCGCCCCACGCAATCCCCAGCAAGCCGCCTAATCCGTCCCGCAAAGGTTGACCTATTCCGGTAGTGGCGGACCTTTAGGTGCGTGTCTTTGCCTTCGTCTTGTTGTTATCTGACGGCGGTCCGCGTTGAGCTTTTCCTCTTGCGACGCTTCCTCTCTCCCGGCATCCTATCCAGATGTCTCCCGCAAAAAAACAAACCGTCACCGCACTCGCTGGCGGTGTGGGCGCCTCCAAACTCCTTCTCGGCCTCTACCACGCCATGGACCCAGGCGACCTGACGATCATCGTCAACACCGGCGACGACATCACCATGCACGGCCTAAAAATTTCCCCGGACCTGGACATCGTCACCTACACGCTGGCGGGAATCGTCAATCCAACGACAGGCTGGGGCATTCGAGGAGAAACGTTTCATTTTCTAAAACGCCTCGGCACCTACGGCCGCGAAATCTGGTTCAACCTCGGCGACCGCGATCTCGCCACGCATATCCACCGCACCGACCTGCTGGCTCACGGCAAAACTCTCTCCCAGGCCGCAGATCACATTCGCACCTCACTCGGCGTAAAATCCCGCATCCTTCCTATGTCCGATCAGCCCGTCCCCACCATCATCGAAACCGCTGACGGCAAAATTCATTTCCAGGAATATTTGATCAAGCACCGCACCGAGCCCGGCATCAAAGCCATTCATTTCCACAACGTAAAGCATTCGCACCCAGCCCCCGGCGTTCTGGAAGCCATCTGCGACGCCGACAAAGTCATCATCTGCCCCAGCAATCCGCTGATCAGCATCGGCCCAATCCTCGCCGTGCCGCGCGTTCGCGAACAGCTCCGCGCCCGCAAGGAAAGTGTCGTGGCCGTTTGCCCCATCGTAGGAGGAAAATCGTTAAAGGGCCCCAGTGACAAAATGATGATGCAGCTTGGCATCGGCTCGAGCGCATCCGCAGTAGCCAAGCTCTACGCCGACTTCACAGGCACTTTTGTCATTGACCGGCGCGATGCCAAGCAATCCTCCGCCATCGAGGCGCTTGGCATGAAGGTCGCTATTCTCCCCACCGTCATGCGCACCCGCAACGACAAGCGCAAGCTGGCCCTCGCCCTCCTGGCTCTTTAAGACAGGTTGAGATGGCCCAATGAGACGCGCTCTGTAAGACTGCAAGACATGAAGAAGTTGATGATTATTTCGATGCTTCTCCTGCCGTTTCCCCTGTTTGCACAGGAGATCGTTTTGAGCGGTCGAGTCACCGATCCGCAAGGCAACAATTTGCCGGGCGCGGTCGTGCAGTTGGCCGACCACGACAAAGTTCTCGCGCGAGCCACATCCGGAAGTGACGGCTCGTTTCAAATGAAGGTAGGCGTTGCGGGACAATTTGTCATCAAGGTGGAAGCGCCGGGGTTCCGGCCAGTGGAACAACCGATCACCGTTGCGTTGAGCGGAAATCGAGAAATAATCATCAAGATCACGCAAGTTGCGGCCCGGAACGAAACTATTTCGGTGACTGCGGATGTCAGTGCTCTCAGCGTGGAGTCACCCGATCCGTCCCTTAAGGTTTTCGCTTCGGAGAATTTGCTCGACGCCAACCCGGGCCGCCCCGGCGCTCCCCTTTCGATTCCTGGCTACCCCATCGAAACGGCTTCGAGTGGCATCAAGGCTCCTCAGTATTTCGCTCCGGGCGTCGCCGGAGACCATGGCGAACCGATCGCCCAATACATTCAGGTTGGCAGCTACCTTGTGCCGAACAATCTCTCTGCCAATGCCCATGGCAATGGCTACGCGGATCCGAACATTTACGTTGCGAGTGCGATTCAGGATGTTCAGGTGGATGGCGGCGCGTACAACGTTCGTGAGGGTAATCACGCGCTGAATCTGGCAGCTACCTACGGATTGCGTCCCCATCTGGATCCGTTTGTGACGCTGACAGGAGACTACCGGGATGTTACGGCCACTGCGGGAATGAGCCCTTCCCCGAATTCATGGGTGGCCATCGAAGGTTCGTTTGGCAACGGATTCCTCGATCGTCTCGAACACCGCAAACAGTTCAAGCTCAACGGTGGGGATGTCTTCCACCTCGGAAATCATACATTGAGGCTGCTTGGGATCGCCTATCTGGGCTACAGCTATGTAGCCGGTCTCCGGCCGATTTTCGGTTTCAACTCCGTAGATGCCGCCGCCGGGTGGAAGGAGTATCCGGATACGATCGACCCGAGACAAAAGGATCAAACACATACGACGCTCCTGGCGCTGAATGATGTTTGGAAGCTGGCAGATCACCAGGAATTACAGCTCTCCGCATTCTTTAGAACCTATAATCTCTCTCTCTTCTCCGATTTTGGCTTGGGGCTGATCCGTCAGAGCGAATTCCGTACCGTGACCGGCGGTAACGCGACCTACGTAAACAAACTCGCCAAGGCCTTTACTTTTTTGGCCGGCGTAGACTACGAACGCGAGGCTCCGCGGCGCGACAATCTCGATCACTACGATTTCTACGATCCCTCTGCATCATCGGACTACGGGTCGTTCGTTAAGATCGACAGCAGCAATGTAACCATCTCTCCGGTGAGCGCGTATGTAGCCGCTGACGGGCCGCTGAGTCCATACGTTCACTACTACGCCGGCTGGCGGCGCGATGAGATTGATATCGTCAACCAGGACTTGATCACCCCTGCTAACTCCTCGAGCCAGTGGGTTGGATTCAACTCCCCGAAAGCCACCATCACCTTTATTCCGAAAGAATCGTGGTTCCTTCCCCAGATCGCGCTAAGTGCGGGCAAGTCCTTTTTCACGGAAGATCCCAGGGAAGGCACCACTTTGGATAGCCCCGTCGTTCCGCAGCCCGTAGAGACGGCGCGCTCTTATCAGTTGGTGGCCAGCAAAACATTCCACAGTACCGACATCAAGCTGACGCTTGGTCACGAGACGCAGTCCGCCGAGTTCGGCAAGATTGATCCCGATCAGGGATTACAGGAAGACCTCGGGCCCGGCCGCATCCGCTTCCTTGCGGCCACTGTACGGCAAAACATTCCGAACGGATCGTTGCTGGTGACATTTGAACAGGCCGATGCGCGCCTGGTGAACACATCGTTCTCGATCATCCCGGAAGCGCCCCGCCTGATTGGAGACGTGTTGGGGACTTACCAGAAGCTCCCATTTCACCTGCAGGTTAAAGGGGAATTCGAGTATGTGGGCAGAAAGGTCGTGGGGAACGGTTGCAGCGAGAATAGCTATATGAGCCGCGATCCGAATGCGCTCGACTACTATTGCCTCGGCGTATCGAATAAAGAGGTCCGTTTCGCCTTGTTTAGGCCTTTTCTAAATGGCCGCCTTAACGTGGGCGTGAACGCTCTGATCGCCAGTGGATGGACTGGGCAGACCGTAGAAAATTTTGCCGTCGCCTCTGTATTTGGTCCCGGAAAAGTGGGACTTGGTCCCAACGGATTGGTTCCAGCGAATCCCGTGGCGGAAGTGGTTGGTGTGCGAATCCCTTCGTATGCGAGCCTGAGCCTCACTTACCGGTTTGGTCGAAGTGCGGCACCGTGATGGTGAGCGAATCTTTCCGGAAACCCCGAAACCCGGAAACAAAGACCGGCCCGCTTCGTCTTATGGCGTGAGACGCAATCGCGCCCATCCTGCGGGCGCGAACCGGGGGTGACCCGTGTTTTCAGTTGTCCAGGACGTGCGCTACGCCTTCCGCTCTCTGCTTAAAAGTCCCGGCTTCGCGATCGTTGCAACGCTGACTCTCGCTCTCGGCATCGGCGCCAACGTCGCGACCTTCAGCGTGGTTTACGGCGTCCTGCTAAAGCCGCTGCCATTCGTTCACCCCGAGCAACTTGTCCGCGTATTCGACGACTTTCCCGCCCTAAATCAAAAAGACATCGGCATGTCCATTCCTGAACTCTGGGATTTACAGGACCACGCTGGCGTCTTCCAGGAAATCTCCGCGGTCAACCCGAATAATTCCGCTGTGGCTGGCGGAGACCGCACTGTCCGCGCCGAATGTCTTCTCACCAGTCCAGATTACTTCACCCTTCTGGGCGTAAAACCGGAACTCGGCCGCGTTTACACAAATCAGGAAGCCGTCCCGGGCTTCCTTGAGCCTGTCGTCATCAGCAACGCCTTCTGGCGCGGCTATTACGGTTCCGATCCGCAAATCATCGGCCGCAAAATGCGCCTGGATAACGATATGCATACGATCGCAGGCGTGATGCCCGCGGGATTCCGCCATCCCGGCCCAACGCTCGACACCGACGTCGAAGTCTGGATCGCCTCCGGATTTCGTGCTATCCCTTTTCCTGTTCCAGCGGTGAGGTCACTGAGGTTTCTCTCTGGTGCGATTGGACGGCTGAAGACCGGCCTCACGGTTGCCCAGGCCCAATCGCAGCTCGATGGCTAC
>CAJCHZ010000114.1 GCA_903970165.1 Betaproteobacteria bacterium | reverse complement strand
TACCTGGCGGACTGGATTGCCACGCACACCGGCCGCTTCAAAGCCATCATCAGCCACGCGGGAATTTACGACAAAGTCTCCATGTATGCCACGGAAGAATTGTGGTTCGAAGAGCGCGAGATGGAGGGAATGCCGTGGACCAATCCGGAGACTTATCGCAAGTGGGCGCCGGCGACCTACGGCAGCGAATTGGGAAAATTCAAGACGCCGACACTTGTGATCGCAGGCGAACGTGACTACCGGGTGCCGTACACGCAGTCGCTGGAATTTTTTAGCGCGTTGCAGAGACAGGGCGTGCCTTCCAAGTTGGTCATTTTCCCAGATGAAGGGCATTGGGTCTTAAAGCCGCAGAACAGCCGATTCTGGTACAAAACATTTATGGATTGGCTGGCTGAATATTTGAAGTAGTTCGGCGGTTTTTAGATTCTCAGGCCCAAGCAGCGAACAATCGCTGCAGCGCGCGGCGCGCGAAGCGGAAGAGATGAAAGAGCAGGAACGCTGAGAACGCCAGCAGCGCAACGACAAGTATGGTGGTTGCCAGTGGATGCGCGGTCGCCATCCATGTCAGCCAAACTGCCAAGGCGTCTTCTCCGAGACTCAAAGCCCAATTGGTGAACGGTTCCGGAACCGTGTTTACGGCGGCGCGCGCGCTGGATTTTGTTCCATGAGAAGTGAGCGCGACGCCGCCAGCAAGAAGCGCGGCAGCCCAGCGCCACTCCGCAGGCGCCGCGCCAATCGCGCCATAGGCAAGAACGGCGGCGGCGGGTGGGCGAATGAACGTGTGGAGCACGTCCCAGGCGGTATCAATGTACGGAATTTTGTCCGCGAAAAATTCCAGGATATAGAGCGCGATAGCCAGCACAAGGACCCAGGTATGGGAAAGACCTTGAAGCGAGGGCGGAAGATGGATGATTCCGAAACGTTCGAGCAAGCCGAGCGTGGCCACGGTGGCGTAAAGATTCAAGCCGGAGGAGAATCCGGCGCCGAGTGCCAGCCCCAAGGCATGAATGGGATTCATGCCGGCATCATAGCAAGCCGAGATAGTTCTTGTGGACAGTAACTTGTGTTCATACAAAGGGTAGGTAACCATTGACCAAGCGGCGCGGCATAGCGATGCTATGAAGAAGGCGGTCGTCCATGTTTGGCTTAAGCCACCTTTTCTATCCTTGGGGATTGATCCTGCAAGGCATCGCATTGGTGCACTTTGTGCGGCGCCGGCCAGATGGCTATTGGTTTTACGTGATTTTTTTCGGCAGTTTTATAGGCGCGAGCGTATATATTGTCGCTGAAGTTTTGCCCGACCTCGGGCTGTTGCGCGGCGTGTTTCAGGGCTTGGGGCGCAGTTCGCGAATCAAAATCGTCGAAACGCAAATCCTCGATAATCCTTCCGCGGCCAATTACGAAGAACTGGGCGAGCTCTACAAAGATCAAAAACAATTTGCGAAAGCACGAGAGGCATTCACAAACGCGATCGCGGCGCGCAGCGATTCGGCGTACACGTTTTATTATCGCGCGCAGGCGTCGCTCGGATTGGAAGAGTACGCCGCTGCCATTCCGGACCTTGAGCTAGTCGTGGCCAGCGACCCCAAGTTTGACTACTACCGCGCCGCTGGACTACTGGCGGATGCCTATGCGCGAACCGGGCAACTGGACCGCGCCGCGCAAACCTATGTCGATGTGGCACAATTCTCGACGACCACGGAAACACTGTACAACTACGCGTATTTTCTGAAGCTGCAGGGCCGCCGCGAAGAGTCACGCGAATGGGCGGAAAAGTTGCTAGCCAAAAAACGCACGCTGCCGCGCTACATGCAGCGCTATGAGAGGCCGTGGTTCCGAAAAGGCAAAACTCTCCTCAAGGAATTAGCGGCCGCCTAAGCAAAACGGACGACGGACTGCGGGCGTCCCGCGTTTACCCCGAATCGCAGGCACGGTTTCATGAGCTTCGCGAGCAGTGTTCCCACTTGACTCTCCATGTACTAAGATAAGGGCGTCGGAAGAGTTGAAGAACGTTGAGTAGGCGTTTTTGAAGACCAGCAAGTCAGGCGTCCACCGCTGGTACAGTTGAGGGTGTCGGAGGCGGGCACAGTATGGCGATGATCCCCGGGTTCGAGTACGACCTGTTCGTAAGTTACGCGCACGCAGACAATGCAGCGGTAGAGGAACCAGAAGGATGGGTCACCCAATTTGTTAATCGCCTGAAAACGGCGCTGTGCCAGAGATTGGGGGCGGCTCGAGAGCTTTCCGTGTTTTGCGACAGCAACGTGGTCACGGCCAATTCCAGACTGCCGGACCTGATCAAGGCGACAAAAAGTTCGGCGCTTTTTCTGGCCATCGGGTCGCCGAGCTACATCGCGCAGGACTGGACCAATCGAGAGCTAGAAGCATTCATCGAATCGAATAACGACCTGACCCGCCTTTTCATGATTGAGTATCTGCCGCTGAATGCGGAAGAGCGTTATCCCTCTCCTCTAGACGAGAACATCCACCTCGAGTTTTGGAAAGGGACCGGGCCCCGCAGTATCCCGATGCCTTTGTCCATTCACAGGGACCGGGACGAATTCTCGACTCTTATTCACACGCTGGCTGCTGACCTGGGCAAGAAACTGTTTTCGCTTCGGCTGCTGCCACGCGCGCCGAGAGTGCAGCCGCAGACGGAAAAGGCGACGCCACGGGCGGGATTGTCTACGAATGTCAAAGCCGCGGACCCAAACGGGTCGGCTAAACAGACTGTTTTGCTCGCGCAAACCACGGAAGACCTTGAGGACGAAGTCGATCAACTGCGAAGCCTTCTGCAGCAATACCCTGATGAGATCACCGTGCTGCCAGTCGCGGGTTATCCGCAGGGCGGCGAAGCGTTCAAGGCCGCGTTTCAAAGCGACATTGCAAAATCCGACCTGTTCGTTCAGCTGCTTGGGAAGCGTCCCGGCCGAGTACCACCTGACCTGCCAGAGGGATACACACGATTCCAGGCAGAAACGGCAAAATCCTCCAATGTGCCGCGCCTGCAATGGCGGAGGCCGGATGTTGATCCGGAGTCAGTGGCCGACCCTGCGTATAAGGAGATTCTAAAGTCAGAAACAGTGATTGCCTCGGGGCTGGAATCATTCAAGCTGCAAATTCTGAAAGAAATTCGCAAAAGCAAAGAGAAGGAAAAGGTTCGCAAGGTAAAGTTTTCGACGGTATTCATCAACGCCGACAGCAATGACCTGGAAATTGCCAAAGAGGTTGAGCGCGAGTGCGTGCAGAATGCATTGACTGCAATTTTGCCGGCCACTGGACCTTCCAGCGAGGAAACGCGGAGGGACCTGGAGGAAAACCTCATTGATTGCGACGTGCTGCTGTTTTTCTATGGGAATACGACGCAGGCCTGGATTCGCCATCAACTGATGCGTTTCAATAAAGTGCGCCCACAGAGAGAATCGAACCCCAAGCTGCTGGCCATATGTAGTGGGCCGCCACCGAAGCCGGAAATCGGTATCAGCTTTCCCGATGCCCGCGTGATTGACTGTCCCACCGGCTGGAATATCGAAGCGATCAAGAAACTCATCACGGAGCTTGGCGAATGAGTCTTCCCAAGCGGCTACCGTATCCCGGACTTCGCGCTTTTACCCGGGAAGAGTCGGATCTCTTTTTTGGGCGCGAGAGTTCGATCGATACGATGGTTGACTGCCTGGCGGCTGATCGGTTTATGGCCGTGCTGGGCCCATCTGGCAGCGGCAAGTCTTCGCTGGTCCGCACCGGTCTGCTGGACGCACTAGAGCTGGGACTTCTTTCCAGAGCTGGTTCGCACTGGAAAATTGCCGATATGCATCCCGGCGGGCAGCCGATGAAACAGCTGGCGGCGGCCCTACTGGCCGTGCGCGCGGGGCCTGCGGCGGATCAAACCGATCTGGATTTGATGACCGCGTATCTTCGGCAAGGGCCACGCGCGGTGGTGGAATGGGCGAGCGCGGGAAATATTCCGGACGGCTACAACCTGCTTCTTTTGGTTGACCAGTTTGAAGAGCTGTTTCGCTACGCCGATTATGCGCAGCGAGAAGAGGCGGAGGCTTTTGTTGCGACGCTGCTGGAGAGTTCATCGGCACGCGGAGTTTCCATCTATGTTGTTCTGACGATGCGGTCGGAGTACTTGGGTGCTTGTGCGACGATCGAAGGTCTGGCGGAAAGAATCAGCGCGGGGCTATATCTTGCGCCTCGCATGGACCGAGATGAATGCCGCGAGGCCATCGAAGGACCGGCAAGCGTCGTGGGCTTCAAGGTCGAAAACGCGCTGGTCAACCGGCTTTTGAATGATTTGGGGAGCTTCGCGCCATGGCAGGTGGGCGAGGAGAGCGATCTGGCGACCCGGTTGGCGCGTCAGGCCGACCAGCTGCCGTTGATGCAGCACGTTTTAAATCGGCTGTGGCTCCGTGCTTCGGCGCAGCCAGGCGGAGGAACAGTCGAGCTGAAGCTTGCCGAATATGAGCAAATTGGCGGACTCTCCGGAGCGCTGGACGCGCACGGCGCCGAAGTGACTGCCGAGCTCGGTTCTGGCCACCTGATTCAGATCGAGCGAATTTTCCGTGCGCTGGTTAGCGGGAGTAGCCCTGCGACCGCTGTGAGACGGCCATGCCGGATGAGTGAGTTGATCGAGGCTGCCGGCGGCAGAAGAGACGATGTAGTCGCGATCGTGGAGGCGTTCCGCGCGGCTGGTTGCAATTTTCTGCGAACTACCGAGGAATCTCTCTCGGACCACGTGATTGTGGATATCAGCCACGAGAGTTTGATCCGGCAGTGGACGCCGCTGAGGGGATGGCTGGAGAACGAAGGGCGAGCGGGGGCCGCGTGGAGACGGCTGGCGGTTGCCGAAGAGCGTTACTCGAAGCGCGAAGGCGGTCTGCTCACCGGGCTGGACCTGCAAAACATGGCGGCGTGGTGGGAGTCTTCTGCGCCTACGCCGTCGTGGGCAGCTCGGCACGGAGGCAATTTCGATGCCGTGAGCAAGTTTTTGGATGAAAGTAAACGAGCCGAGGCGTTGCGCCTTGAGGCGGAACGCGAGGAGCAACTTCGGGAGCGCCGCCGGCTGATACGGTTCGCCGTCGGAGTCTCGGTGGCTTTGGCGATATTTGTGGGCCTGGGCATCTGGAACAAAATGACCATTGGGGAGTTGAAGAGGACGCAATCCGCCCTGGACCAGAAGAGCCAGGAGGCCGGCCAGGAGCGCGACAACGCCAACAAAGCGCGCGATGCTGCGCAAAGGGATGCGAAAACAGTGGCTGAAGTCTTGAACGATGTCAGCGACGTCGTCACCCGAAATCAGGGTGTCCCTGGCGCAAGCGGGGTGGAGTCGGAGCTGATGAAAACGCTTTCGCCGTATCGCGAGCTGATGGCCAAGATTCATGCGGAGACAGTCGGAACGGCCGATCTCTCGCGGAATGATTATTTATTGGGAAAAACATTCGAAACGATTGGCCTCGCCAAGGAGGCGCTGGACAGTTATCGCAAGGCGTATGAGCAGGGCAAGAAGGACATCCTGGACCAACTCGCGGCGGGCCATCCGATACCAGAAGATCTGCAGATCAGCTTTATCAAAAGTGGCTGCCGCTATTCCTGGTTTTTACTGGATATTGGAGAGGACAAGAAAGGCGACGCGGTCCTGCAGGAAATGAGAAACCTTGTGGGACAGCTCGAAGCCAAAGCCTCGAGCACAAAACTTCTGATTGCCTACAGCCAGTTCGAGAATCTGGAATCCCGAGACGCGATGGACCATAAGAAGACTGATGAGGAATCCCGCCATACTCTGGCGGCTTTCAACCTTTCGAACAGTGCGATTGCTCATTCGAATTCCAATCCAGATATTGATACGAGAGCTTTCGAATATACCGTCTATCGGAACCGGTCGTTCGACGTTAAGGGAGACGAAAGGGAAGAACTTCGCGCCAAAGCCTGCAAGATTGCGGACAGCCTGATGCGGGACGACGCCAAGGACATACGCTCGATCAAAGCGCGCTCCCAATGCCTCCTAGATCAAGCCTGGAGCGCGCGTGGCAAGGGGAAAACAGAAGAAGCCGCGGAGAAAGTTAGGAAAGCGAGGGAAGTTGTTGAGACCGCGCTGCAAGTGGATCCCATGGAACAGGAACTATTGTTGACGATGGCGCGCTTCGAGAATTTTCTTTCCGATCTTGCCCAGGATCGGCGCGACGAGAACCTGCGTTTCGCCCATGCGGCCTCGGCAAAGGCCTACATCGTCAGGGCGCTGAGTGGCCGTACGCTATTTCAATCCAACACCACGGAAATAAAGGATCTCTACAATGGCTGCTGCAAATGGCTGCCTTCCGGGGATTTTCCTGATTCAGACTCGGACGTTGAACTTGGGTTTTACAAAGACATCGTCGAGGCTGTGAGCCCCACGCTGGATGCCTTTCCGAATGCGCCAAGTTTTGCTTATGTTGCCGCGGACGCCTCCGCCCGCATGGCCCAGATCGTTAAGAATAATACCGAGCGGCGGCAAGAGGCCATTGCCTATTTAACGAAAGCTCTCGAATCGTACGACAAAACTGAAATACGGCGTAACTTGCAGGAATTGTCGTCTTTTTCGGACAACTTCTCAACTTACTGCACAATCTATACCGAACGCGCAAAACTCTATGCCTCCGTTGATCGCTTGGACCTTATGCATCGCGACGTCGCTAAGATGGAGGAAATTTGCAAGCCCGCCTTGGATAAATATCCCTGGGACATTTATTTAAGAAATTCATTCCGCAGGAATGCCGCCATTGAAGGGCAGGCGCAGTTCGAAAAGCGCAATTACCCGGAGGCCATCAAACGTCTGGAGTATGCCTCCAAATGGGGAATGGCGGACAGCACCATACTCCTGGCTCGTATGTATCGAGAGGCTCTGGGCGTAGAAAAGAACGAGACGAAGGCAAAGGAATTGGAAACGCTGGCGGCCGGACAGACGCTGACCAGCGTCCCACTCCAGGCAGACTTACCCGGAGGTAAAAGCAGGTTCCTTGTTTATGTCCTCGATTGGCCGGACGAGTATCCCTATAAGGACAAGGGGATTGACGATCAAGTCATCTATCTCAAGCAGGCGTACGACGGTACGCTCCCTCCCGCGGTGGTCGAGAGTTTTCGAAATAATCAAAAAATCTGCCGGGAAGACAAGATCCCTTTTGCCAGGTTCATGCTGTACTACTTTAACTTTGCGGACGAGAACGAACAGGTGAGGCAGAACTATGCGCGGGCCAGGGTTATGGCGGAAGAGAAAAGATGGAAAGAGGCCGCCCAGGCTATCGAAACCGCCTATAGCCTCGAGCCCGAATCGACCACGATTTTGAATGCTGCCGAAAACATCTACCACGACGGACTGTTCAACTACTCCCGCGCCTACGAGCTAAACGCCAAACGTGTGGACTTGGGGGAAGGAGGCTATGATTTCGTCGAAAAGAATCTGACGACTTCCCGGTTCGAAGCCTGCGCAAACCTGGCTGCTATTGCCTGGCTGGAGGCATCCGATAGAATTCGGTTGGTCATGTCCAGTATTCAGTTTGCCTGCCTTTCCGCGGAACGCAAGACGGACGCGGCTCTGATCGTGGGCCGACGGCTACGCAAGGATGTCGCTGGACTCAAAACCGTAGGCTGGGTATTCTCGGGTACCAAAAATTTTGTAAACACCAGTCCCGCCTTCGCCGATAAGGCTCCTCAATGGGTCAGCCTCTTCGAAGCGCTTGAACAGGGCGATGAAAAGAAGGCCCTCGCAGCACTGGATGCGCTAGGCGTGCCAGCGCCGCCGGACAAGAAATAAGGCCCGGGGCCGGTCGCAGGTCTCCAGTCTTTACTTTATCCATCCGCCCATCCCAAAGAGCCAAATCGCGGTAAGGTTTGACCCCTGATTCGCATCATGGATGTATGGGACCAATGTTTTGCGCGTGCCATGCGCCTGTTCCCGGATTGGTGTGCAATGAGCGATTCAGGTGACTAACATGATGCCGCAACGGACCATTTTGAGAGAGGTTCCCTTATGGAGAATGCAACTAATTTCGTTGACGGCACTAGACTCGTCTCCTAGAATCCGAGGGCTCGAAATTCAAGTAAGCGTGATGATTTCCTCGCCCATGAGCACAACTGGATCTCAAGGAAAAAAGACTTTCGAGGTTCCGGAGCCCGTCAAGGAATGGTTCCAATCCGGGCGAGGAAGCGAAAAGATCCCGCCACCCGTGGTTAGGGATTGGATGGGAGAAATTGTCAAATCCCACTATCGAGTCTTCTATTCCATCGCGTATGGGTTTGTGCATAACAGCACGACCGCCGAAGATCTCGTCCAGAACGCGGTCATGAAGGCCCTGCAGGCCATAACAAAACTGAAGGAGCCGGACTCCATCGTCGGCTGGCTCGCGGCAATCACTAGAAACACCTGCTTCGAGGAATTTCGGCGCAAAAAAGGTAAATGGGATGAGCCGGTGGAGACGGCCGTAGGATTGGAATCGGTCAACACCACGGACATGAATCTGTTCGAAACGCAGCATCTCGTTCTCCAAGCTATCGAATCCCTGCCGGAAAACCAGGCGATCGTGATTCGTTTGCGGTTTCTCGAGGATTTAGACCTCGACGAAATCGCTGAACGCGTGGGGCTTCGCAAGAATACGGTCGAAGTCCGCATTCATCGCGCCCTCGCTGCGCTTGCGAAAAACTCGCGCCTGCTTGCATTGAGAGGAGAATCTCAATGAAACCCAAAGAACTCTTTTCGGAATACCTGAACTCACGACTGAGCAGCGCGGAGCTACGCACTCGACTGGCAACAGACCATTCCCGGGAAGCCCAGACGACGCTCAAAATGCTCGAAGTAGAAGACTTATGCCGCAATTCCCTAAGCAAGATGCGGCCAACCAATGAAGCTGCAGAGCATCTCGTGGAAATGGTCCTTACGCCGGACAACTGGGTGCGTTTTCCCGGTCAAAAGCCGGAAGGCATGCGGGGCTGGTTCGCGGGGCTGGTGCCCGCCATGGACGTGGGCGGCCGAATGAAACCCGAGAAAACCGAAAAGAAGACTGCGAAGCCCAAAACAAAGAAAGCCCGTCCGCGAAGAAAATCTCCGGCCAAATCCAAGAGGAAGAAGTAAAGAACATCCAAACTCGAATCCAATGAGGGCGGATTTAACTTTGGTTGGGCGCTTGTAGAGCCGGGTTATCCCGGCGCTGTGCGATTACAACGTCAAATAGGCTATGGTGCTGAAAGCATCAGGATAAACGGCGCTACGCCAAGAAAAGTTATCGGCCTTGCTCAACGGGAAGCATCCAATTACGGGTTCCCGTTCTCCATTCGCAAGGCCGAATCTCGCCGCAATGATGTGAGGAAGAATCTGCTGATCTAAGAAATCCGCCGCAAAGCCAATAGCGTGAAGTCGTCCGAAAAGCTGGACCTCGAAGTAAATGCTGCAATATCTTCGCGGCAGGCGCTCACCAATTCTTCGAGAGGGAGGTGCCTGTTCTCATGCGCCACTTTAGCAAGGCGGTCGTGTCCGTATTCATTGTCTCCGGCGTCGCGAGCCTCGGTTAGTCCGTCCGTGTAGCAAAGCAAAGTTTCTCCAAGCGCGACGTGAACTTGGGACACTTCATAAGCGCTGTCAAAGAAAAGCCCCAGCGGCATGCCCTTGGCTCCTGCGGACGCCACCCGGTCGACGCCACTATCGCGCAAAACAAGCGGCGGGAGATGCCCGGCATTGATCAACTCAAATGTTCCCTCCGCCGTGGCCCGGCCGCAAAGCAGCGTAGCGTAATGCCCGGAAGTCTGTACGCACTGGCAAAAAATGCGGTTCGCACGATCCACCAGTTCCGCCAGCGGCAGTTTGAGCTCGAGCAGCGTCCGGAACAGTGCATGCAGGCGGCACGTCGTCATGCATGCCGTTATTCCCTTCCCCATGGCATCGCCAAACATCATAAAAACCTCGCCAGGATTCACACGAACGAGATCGCAGTAGTCGCCACTCAGCGGGCCGGAGGGTATGAATTCATAAAAAATATCCCACGCCTCGTGATGAAAGCGGGATTCCGGCATCAATTCCGCCTGGACATCCCTGGCTCGCTTGATGTCCTGGTCAATCTCCGGCGTGCTGCCGCTCGACCAGGGCGCGAGAGTGATTCCTTTACCGAGCACATCTTCCGGCAGGGCCGTAGTGGCAATCAGTTCTGCAAACGCCTGGTCTCGAAAAATCTTCTTCAGTTGCTCCGCAGGCAAATGGGAAACGCACTGCGTCAGGAAAGGATTGGCAATCAGCTCGGACTCGTCAATATGTTTGGAACAAACTCCGCAAATACCGTACTTGCCTTCATCGAGCTGCTTTAATGCGGAGTCAACTTGCGCAAGCCGCCGGACAACAGCTTGATTGGCACCCGAAGGGTCCATCATGGCTGCAAGTTTTTCCCGGCGATCGTTGAGAACCTGACGAATCGGAATGGACAAGGCTGTCATTGGTTTTCTCCAGCGCTGCGCGCGTTCCATTGGATCAGTTCGGTATTGGAATGGCCGTGAGAAGTGCTCGAATAAAGGCATTCGCGCAATTCCGGGATATCGGGCTTGGTCTTGGGAATGGTAAGCAAGCTGGAAGCAGGAAAGCAAACGCAAGCTCCGGACTTGAGATCGTGCCTAAAACGCGATGTGCTCAAGGCGTGCCTCCCGGAACCGAACCGCTAAAAGTTCGGTCTACTTAGGAGATGCCTTTTACAGGTCAAAACTTACAGGCTTAGCGCCTGGGTGAGTTTATTGTGGTAACTTTTCCACCAGGCGCCATTCTTTTCCAAAGGAGAAAGGCCAGTCGGTGTCCACGAGCTTACGCAGCTTCCGCGAAATCGAGGCAATTCTTACTTCGGATGGCCCTCCCACCACACGGGTTCTTTACGAGCTGTGGGAGCAGCTCGGCTCGGGGACAACCGCAAACAGCGATTCAGCTTCCACGCCTGAATCCGGCTTTGGCTGGCCATTTCGAGACATCCATCTCGTACTTTCGTTTATGCGGTTTGCGCTGGCGCAAAAAGAATATCTCCTCGTTTCCGATGTCTATCGAGAAGTTGGGAGCCATTGGCAAAAGCAGCCAAATATTGAACCTGTCAACCTGAGCGAAATGAGCAAGGCCGTAGCAGGAGCAAAGTCACGCATCGGCCAGTCTACAGCCGCCTTCCGGAGTCTCGAGCCCTGGAGCCACAACGACCGGCTCGACGCGGGGCAGCAGGCGCAAATCCTGCTTCAGATGGGCAATATCTTGAATGACGAATCTCACGCAGCCGCCGATTTTTCCACGCGACTCCAGCGTGGCGAGCGGGCAAATGAACACTTTTTATTGGCCTGCCAACTGATGCCGAGTCTGATCGAAGCTCGCGTCAAGTATGCTGCGACACTTCTTTCCGTTAGCGCGGAGCTACCCGCACGACAGGAAGAGGCTCGTAAGTGGGCGAACGAGACGCTGGCTTACATTGCACGCACCGCGAGCAAAGAGGGGAAGAGCTTCAAATCCGCTCTTCACACGGCGATACTCCTGGCAGTGGCCGGCAAGCTGGAAGAGGCGATGCAGGCATATGCATCCCTCAAATCGTACGCTGAAGCAACAACCGGCGATCTCGCCGATGCCCGCTACGAAGCGCAGTTCATTGCCAGCTCCATGGGCCTGCCAAAAGCTTTCTTCAAACCGGCGTTTCCGCCATTGCAAGTCATTGTTTTTTCCGGGCACATGCCGGACCTGCCGGGGAGCTCACCCAGATTCCCTCCCGATCTGTCGGATATCAGGGGCCGCCTGCGCGCCGAGCTTGCCAAGCTGGAGGCTCGCGTCGCGTTTTTAAGCGCAGCCGCAGGTGCCGATTTGCTGTTTACAGAAGCTTTCCTGGAGAGGCAAAACGCGGAATTGCACCTCGTCTTGCCATGGATTGAAGCGGAATTCCTTCGCACCAGCGTGCAGCCTTTCGACAGCAAGGACGTCGGTCCTTCCTGGAGCGAACTCTTCCACGCGGCCTTGAAACGCGCCTCCAGCATCCGGGAGCTCAGCCAGCGCACCGAGCCCGGCGACGAAATGGGCTGGCAATACGCGATGGAAATTACGATCGGGATGGCTTTACAGGCCGCTCGCGTCTCACGGTTGGATTTGAAACCCATGGTCCTCTGGGATGGTAAGCCTGGCCGTGGCGCAGGGGGCACGGCCGCTTTCGTTGAGTTTTGGGACAATTCGCTGGGGCAAACGCCAGTCGTAGTCAGGCTCTCTAAAGAAAATAATCAGCAGGAACTGATTATTCGGAAACGGCAGGAGCGATGCGAGAAGCCCACGATGCATCGCGAAGTGAAGTCCGTTCTTTTTGGAGACATTGTTGGCTACAGCAAGCTCACAGAAAGCGTGATTCCGGAATTCGTGAATGTTTTTCTGGGAAAACTTTCTCAGCTGATTGCCGCGAGTTCCTGTCCGCCACTTTGCATCAACATGTGGGGCGACGAAATTTATGGAGTTTTCGACCACGCCCGTGAAGCCGGGCTGTTTGCGTTGCAATTCGTGAAATTCCTGCGAGAAGAGGAAGCAGAATGGATCAGGAGGGGCCTCTATTACGAGCAATCCGACTCGGCAAAAGGTGAGGTAGCCAAATTTCCGCTGAATATTCGAATCGGTTTGCACACCGGGCCCGTGTTGGCAGTCTTTAATCCGGTATTGCGCCAACTGTCCTACACCGGATCACACGTCACTCGGGCGGCCAGAATTCAACCGGTCGTCGAGCCCGGCGAAGTGTATGCAAGCGAGGAGTTTGCCGCCATGCTGGAGCTTGACACCACGTTGCGTTCCATCGGGGGAAGTGCTGCGGTTGCGACTACAGGCGGAGATCCGATCTGCAAATATGTCGGAACCATGCGGCTCGCCAAAGCCTTCCCTGGCCGCTTCCGCATCTACCGCGTCGAGGCAGAGTGGAACCTTTCGATAGAAGCGCTCGCTGCGGCACGTCACAAATCCTACTGTGAAACCGAGTCTGCCAAGGGTGCGGTGGATATAGACTCCGTCGCGCGTACTCCCTGGAGCGAGTTGAACGAAGAGTACAAGGAGGCCAATCGTTCCGTCGTGGCGGATATTCCCTACAAACTCGGACTGCTCGGTTATGAGTTGACCTCGGGCCCTGGGCTGCGTGCCAGCGAACTAAAATTCAATCCGGAACAGTTGGAGTTGCTGGCCAAACGCGAACACGACCGGTGGATGGCCGAACGGGAGCGCGCCGGCTGGACCTATTCTCCGGTAAGAGATAACTCAAGAAAACGTCATCATTGTCTCGTTGCCTGGCACGCTCTTCCTGAGCAGGAGAGAGAAAAAGACCGCGATGTCGTGCGCGAAATCCCGAAATTGATTCAGCTAGCCGGGCTGAGGCTTACAAGCAGGAGTTAAAAGGTTGACGTCGCCCCCGAGCCCGAGACGCTTCAAGCGTTCACTGTCTCTGCCTTTTTAGGTGGTTGGCCGCCGATTTGATACAAGGCCGCCTTCATCTGGCACACATTCCAATCCGGATGGAGTTGCCGAATCCTAGCCACAATAGCCGCCAGATGCGGAGCGGCAAAACTGCTTCCGGTAGAAACCCTAAAAGACGCATCTTTCCATGCAACCGTAATGTCCTGTCCTCGCGCTACAAACTCCACAAGCTCTCCGATTCGCCTCAGTAGGGTGAGTCCTTCAAGCTCGCCAAAGTCGCTCGATATCGCCGTCGGAAAGGAACCCGGATATTCCAGCTTTCGATAGTCATAGTTATTGCATGCGCTCACGATCAACACATTTTTGCAAAACGCTTTGTCGATCACTCTCTTGTAGTCTGCGAGAAACTGATTGTTCGACGATCCAAAACTGCAGTTCACCACATCGTAGCCCGCGTCGATGGCCCAATGCAGGCCTGCGAGCACAACCTGCGAGCTCGTCCGCAAATTACCACCCAGCACTCGCAGGCTCTCAATCTCTGCCCCCGGCGCGAACTCGTGGAGAATCGCGGCCACAGCGGTTCCATGTCCAAAGGCATCCTTGCCCTCTGGATCGTCCACGACATCGCAATCATTGAAACCGGGAACGGCAGCCCACGTGCGAATGTGGCGCCCCTTCAAGGCAGGGTGGTCCACTTCCACGCCGGAATCCACGACAAGAACTTTGACCCCTTGCCCGTTCGCTTTCAAAACGTCTTCGACACTTAGTTTCAGCATTTCCGTCACGCCGCCTCGCAGTTTAGCGCCCATCTAGGCCTCGGGTTGCGCGGAAACTCCATATCGTGCCTGGTAGGGAGCGCAAGTTCGCAAAAGATCGCTGTGCTTTCCGGTCGCCACAACCTGCCCGTTATCCAGAAAAATATTGAAATCCGTCTGGATTAAATCCGGTTCATGCGTAATCACCACGGTCGTAATCCCCGCTGTCGCCTTTCGGATGCGCGCGCTGATATCCCGCGCAAGATCCGGATTCAAGTTTGCCAGCGGTTCGTCGAGAACATACACTCGGTAACCGCCAACAAGAATACGCGCCAGGCCAATTCGCTTCCGTTCACCGGCAGAAAGAAACTCATCCGCATTCGGCGGGATCGGCTCTTCCCAGCCGCCCGTTTTTTTGGCAGCGACCGAGGCCGCATCCGACATTTCCACTGCCGATGCAAACTTAGCATCCGTGCAGTCTCTACCGAAGAAAACGTTGTTCCGCAAAGTGTCAATCAGAAATCCGGGCGTGTCTGTGAGATAGCCGATCACCTGCCGTCGCCATCGCACGGGCCAACTGGTAACGTCCACTCCATCAATCAGAATTTTCCCCGTATTCGGCTTGTACTCTCCCAGAATCAAGCGGGCCAAAGTGCTCTTCCCGCACCCGGACCCGCCGACAATTCCCACCCGAGCCCCCGCCGGTACGGTGAACGAAATATTCTTGATAATTGGGTTCCCTTGAGCCTGCGGATAAGCAAAACCGATCGCGTCTACCTTCAACTCCGGCGAATGAGTGGCCCCCATGAGCCCGCCGAGCTCGGCGGGCGCCTCGTCGTCCGGCCGGTTCTCAAACAGCGCGCCGATCTTCAATATACTGTGCCGTGCCGCCAGCAGAATCGCCGGAAACCCGATGACTTCCATCACCGGCGTCGTAATCTGCCCAAGAAACAGCTGAATCGCCGTAATTTCCCCAACATCCACGCTGCGGCTGAAAGCCAACGCCACAATAATCACAATCGGAATCGAAAGCTGCCGAGTGAGCTCATTCAGGTTGTTCTGAATGCCCGTCAGCAGCGCAAACCGATCGTTGCGCCGCCCAGCCTCCCGCCAAGTCCCAACAATCTTCCGCCCGACATTCTCCTCGGACCCAAACGCAATCAGCTCGCGAAACAACATAAAAAATCGCGTGGTGGACGCCACCGCTTCCATGCGAATCCCTTCAGAAGCTCCTGCTGCCTTGCTCACGGACGGCCTGAACAGGGCGGCAAACAGCATCGCCGAAAACACATTCAGCGCCAGCACAGTTCCCAATATCAACCACCCGCCGCCGCGTCCTTGCGGCACCGACGCCAGCTTGAAAGAATAAAAAACCGCCAGTAACAGCGATTCGAGCCCGCTGAGCAGCCCGAAAACCAGCAACATCGCCACACGGTCGACGTCTTCCCGGAATAGTTCCGCGGTTTCACCTTCCGACCGCTTAATCCTCTTCTCGGCTGGCTCCCGCGCCAACGCCAGTATCACGTCCTCTCGGATCCACGTTTTCAGCCGCAGATTCACGTCTCTGCGCAAATATTCCCTGAAAAGCTTCAGAAGCACTCCGAGCGTTAGAAACACAAGAATCGCGATAAGCAAAGCCTTGGCAGGGCTCCCGGGCGAAGTAAACTCCAGATAAACCCGCGCAAGCCATCCAAACTTTTCCGCGCCCGAAGCGGCTCCGCTCGCCGCCAAATCGCTTGTCAGGGGCCGGACCAGGCTTTCGTGCGTCAGCGTTCCAGAGCCAATCTGGTTTAACACGGAAGATATGCAGGATATTCCAACCGCCGTGCATGCGGCCTGCAGATACGCTAAACCCATCACCACAGCCGCAAGCGGCGCAAATTTCCAAAAATATCTTCGCAGCCCCCAAATTCCGGCAAGGTCCCGTTGAAACGAATGCTTCCCGCCGCCCGGACCACCCGGAGAGACTGGCGGTCCTACAGGGACTGCATTTTTGGGAAGGTGTAATTGGGTGGCCACGGCGCGTGATCCCTGCTCAGCAGTCAATCCAACGAGGGAAACCAACCGCACGAACGAACTGGGTCAAATCCGAAAACGAATCGCATCCACTACAAACCAAAATCGCATGGGAGCGCCTGAACCTCAAGGGTGGCGCTCCCATGCGGCGGTTCCTGCTTCTTATTCAAAATAGGCCAGCTCCGTTCCGTACGGATGATAGTGATACCCGGTGTAATAAAACCCGTTGATCGCCAGGGCCGTTCCGTAAAGCACGTTCGAGTGCCAAACCCAGCCAAGATAGGGATTCCACGCCAAGTGCCGTCCTTCCACGTCGCCGCCACCCTCTTCCGAACCGCTCGTCTTCGGTTTGTCGTGCTTCTTCCCGATGCTGGAATAAGGTTCGATGGGCAGATGTCCCAACTCGCGCAGTCTCTCGGGTGAAATCACGAACTTGGCCGCCGCATCCTTCGGAATTTCATACAGCAGGTCGCCAGGGCCAGTCAGAAAAACGGTTTCCAGTTTCACAGCAGGCTTCTTTTCATGAGTTTCAGTAGGCATTTGAATTCTCCTTTTTCAGTTTGACTGAACCGTAGGTCAGACTTGCCTGTAGGTCCGTCATGTCTTAATGAGGTGTTCGAGCGGCTAAAACTTACAGCTGCACTTACTTATCACAGATGCCCTGCCCGTACCTATTAAAAATCCTTTCGCCAAGCCCAGCACTTCCCGGTACCAGCCCACCCGTCAGCCTCAATCCGCCTTGACAACCGTCTATTTCGTCCACAAACTGGCACCGCGATGCTAACGAAGGCCTTCTTCAAAAACCCGTCAGCCGCAAGCCAGGGCCGCCGCATCCTCGCCGAAGTCTGCAAAAACTGCCGCGCCGAAGAAGCCACCCTCTGGCTAATCTCTCGCGACGGTAACTCGATGGAGGGCACCCTGAACCAGGGCGCTACCCCCCATATCCTCGAAAACGCCTCCGTTCCGGTATCCCAAAGCCAGACCGGGCTGGTAGCCGCCACTGGCATCGGCCTCTGCCTCGGTCCCGAGGCCAAATTTAACCCCACGGTAGACCAAAGCACAGGCCTCCGCACTCGCGCCATGGTCGCCGCACCCTTCCGCCACGAATCCGAAATCGCCGGCGTCCTCACCGCCATCAACCCAATCCAACGCGAACAATTCGACGCAACCGACCTCGAAGAACTTTCCTGGCGCACCCACATCCTCGAACTTTTGGTCGAAGATCTAGCCAAATCCCTCCCCCACCTCTAATCGCTTTCATTCTTTTCCGACTCCGCGCTCTTGTAGGAGCGCGATATATATTGCCCTCTTTGTGACCGCACATCTTTCTGCGCACAGGCTTCCAATACCTCCACAAAAGGACGAAACCCTAACTCAATTTTTGAACTAGAATCAAAAAATTGACCGACCTGAGACATAGGTGACAGTTCGTACCGGACACATAGGTTACACTTTTTCCCTTTTTTTGAGGGAGGAAGTGATGCCATGGAAGGAGTGTTCGGTGATGGACGAAAAGCTGCAGTTTGTGGCTCGCCGGCTAG
>CAJCHZ010000113.1 GCA_903970165.1 Betaproteobacteria bacterium | reverse complement strand
ATTGCGAAATACGCTAAACCACCGTACAATGAAATAGTTGTGAACGTTCCCCCTGCGATGTTGGGGCCTGTAGCTCAGGTGGCTAGAGCGCGCCCCTGATAAGGGCGAGGTCGGTGGTTCAAGTCCACCCAGGCCCACCATCAAAATCACCAGTAAATACGCGGCTATTCCCACTTTTCCCCTCTCGGGGAATATCTCTCAAAAACCCAATTTGCCAACTATTTGCCAACTTTAGGATTGGCCGGATGGCACTACACTCAGGGCTTTAAGACCCTTCGGATGAAGGCCAACCGGCTAGCATCGATCGGACTGTGTCGAGAACGCTGCCCTGTCGCGTCGAAGGACGCGGAAGGCAGTGCAAGATACTGCAAGACTGTGCAAGGAGCGGGAAATCATTTTTAGTGAGTTTGCGGGGGGTAGTTCAGTTGGTTAGAACGCCCGCCTGTCACGCAGGAGGTCGCGGGTTCGAGTCCCGTCGCTCAACCAATAATTACGCGGTGATCCACGTTCTCTCCCCGTCGGGGGAATTGTCATAAAAATCCATTTCGCCAAAAATTTGCCAAATCTCGCTGACCTAGTCGGCCATTGTTCGGGGCGTTCCGCATGGAAGCAAGAAGTTGTGGAGCGGTTCGCGGCGATCGCCAACATCCGGCGGCGGCGGTTTGCTAATTCACCCTGACCTGTTCGCACGGACCTATTTTCGTTTGTTTTGTTAGCGTTACAACCTTCTCATTTGCGCTGGAAACCCTCATTTGCAGCCTATTGTTCAGCAAGTGTTCAGCAATTTTTCCTGGTGAATCCGTGTGGACAGTCCGCAACTTCTCGCCGAGCTATCCACACATTTGAGTTACGATCGTCCCAGATACCTACTTCCCAGCGAACGCCAATAAATCATTCGTGAATTCTGCCGGACGCTCCCAATGCACGCCGTGGCCAGTTTCAGGATAGATCTTAAAGGTTGCGGTTTTTACCTTGGACAGGAGAAGATCCTCTTCCGCCCTTGTGACCAAGGTGTCCTTGTCTCCCCAAACCACCAGCGTCGGAGCTTGAATTTTCGACAACTGGTCCACGAAGTCTTCCTTCCCCAGATCTTTGCCGAGTTCGTGCCAGACGTAATCTTGCAGCTTGGCCGCGTCGGCCACGACAATTTCCGCGAAGTCCGCGGGGATTGGCGCATAGACGGTGCTGAACTGAAAGTCGCGGGCGAAATTCGGGTCGACTTTTTCCTGCTTCTGTTGCTTGAAGATTTCATCCACCGCCTCCGTTTTAGGAACGCGAGCGGGCGAGCCAGCCAGAACCAGCTTGGACACGTGGTCCGGGGCAATCACCGCGATGCCTTGCGCTACCAAGGTACCGAGAGAGTGTCCGACAATGACGGGCTTTTCGATATGAAGCTGGTCGATGAAAGCAATGATGTCTTTCGCAAAATCGAGCCGCCCGTACCCAGTCTTCGGATGGTCCGACAGGCCATGCCCGCGCAGCGTCACCGCATAAACGTGGTATTCATTCGGAATCAAAGGCAACACGCGAAGCCAGGAGTGCCACGAGTCACCACCACCGTGCAGAAAGAGCAGAGGCTTGCCGTCTTCCCTGCCTTGTGTCACGTATTCGAGTGTCACTCCGGTTTTGAGTTTGATGATATGAGCTGTCAACTCTGTACTGGAGTCTCTCGAAATTTCGGACGCCCCTCGAACTGGAGATGCTACCAAGCCGACGAGGAGAAGAATCCCCAGCGCGGCCTTCGCCAGCCTTTCAAGCAAACTTAGTTTCTTGCCCAATCCATTGCTTTTCATGTGCTGCTCCTCTGTTTTTGATTTCACTGCTTTGTACGGAATTCTCGATCTTAAAATTCGAAACGAAGTGCCAATTGGCCCGTCCGGTTCCCGGAGTTTTCCGCGGTCTGTACGGAGTTGGTCACGCCAAATGTCGCTGGGTTTGAAATGTTGGTCTGTGGCGGCGCGAAATTAGGGTGATTGAAAAGGTTTGTAAACGAGGCTTCGAATCGAAGCCTCGCGTGTTCGGTCAGAGAAAAAACCTTCGCAAGGCCTGCCGCCGCGGTTACTGTTCCTGGTCCGCGCAAAATTCCAACACCTGCGTTTCCGAGACGGCCCGCGTTCGCAGGAGTTGCGGTGAATGCGTTGATATCGAACCAGTGATCCGGCGTCGGATTCGAGACATTTCCGGTTGCTGATCCAACAAGATCTGGCCGAATGACCGAAATCAGCCGCCCGTTCGTGTTGATATTCGCGGGATCACCTGCCGCGCTGACTGTGGGCGTCAGGAAGGGACCGGTTTCAACCAGCGTGACCGTGCTCAGCTGCCAACCGCCCAGCAAAGCGTTCCAGCCGGAATTTAGTCCTGAGAGGAACCGCGCGCCTCTGCCAACCGGTAGCTCATAGATCGCAGTCGCCAGAAACCGGTGCCGGCGCGTGCCGGGATCATTGCCACGATTTGCGGATTGAGTAAAACGGTCGGCAACAATCGCGCCATATTCGGGCGCGAAGCCGCCAGGAGTATCGCCGTTTGCGTTGGTCAGATTTTTTGCAAACGTATAACTGGTCTGCAGAAACAAACCCTTGTGCGAACGGTGATTGAATTCCAGCTGCAGTGCCTGATAATTCGCGAACGCTACGTTGTCGAGCGAAAGCACACGGCCCCAGTTCTGGTAAGGCTTTTGCGATGGGTCGTAGCCTGTCGTGCTTGGATGGACCTGATTCAAATCCACGATGATCGGCAACCGATAGGAATTCATTCCGATATAGCTGGCTCGCAAGGACGAGGCTCCCGGCAGTTCGCGTTCGATCGTGACATTCCACTGCAAAGACGATGGATCGCGGAAATGAGGGTCCTGCGCCACGATGAATTCGCCCGTGCCTGCAAGGGCTGGGCTGATGCTGCTTCCGGCGGATGCGGCTGGAAATTGATACAGCGGAAGGCCATTTCCGTCGGAATTAAAAAATAATTCCGTATCGGTTGCGTGGATGCCCGTAAGAACGTAAGCCGAAGAACCGGTCAGCGCCTGCGTAAAGACCCCGATGCCGCCGCGAAAAACTGTCTTGTCATTTGAAAAAGGCCGGTAGGCGATGCTCAAGCGTGGTGCAAAATTGCGAAGGTAGTTCTGGCGCAACCCAGCCGGCAGATGCTCCTGCCTTGCCGTCACGATAGGCGAGCAAGGCAGCGTATCTACCACACCGGGGCAGGCATTTACGGAATAGAGGAAGGCCTGCGACGGAGGCAACGTATGATCCGGCGTGATGATGCTGTTCGTCGCGCGATCGAAGTTGGTGATGTTTCCGTTTGCCTCATCAAAGGGAGGATTGAATTCCCAACGCAAGCCCGCGCTAATCGTCAGCCGGCGATTCACCTGGAATTCATCCTGCCCGTATATTCCGTAGCGCCAGGCGGGACTCACCAGATCCGGACCCGTTACAGCAAAGTAGGTGAGCGTGGGAAGTCCTTCGAGGAAATCGGCGAACGCGTTTCCCGTAAAAACTCCATAGAACGGAAAATCCCCAAAATCGTCCGCTCCTCCGAAGTGCTGCACGTCCGTGTACTTCACACGACGAATGTCGGCGCCGAACTTTAGCGTGTGGCTTCCCTTCGTCCACGAGAAATTATCGACGAACTGATAGGTTTCCGACCGAGTCGGACCGTCTTTGCCTCTGCCGATAACGGTAAATCCCGTGCCGGTGCTGAAATCGAAAATGGGAAACGCGCCGGATTCCGGGTGGTTCTCGAGATTCAGTCCCGTGATACCCAAACCATCGACAGCCGCCGTGCCATTCAGAGGAAACTTCTCGGTGCTGGTCCACTTGCTGATACCGAAGCGGAATTCGTTCAGCAGGTTCGAACGAATGATCCAGTTGTGGGACAGAATCAGATTACGATTCTGTTCCGCAATGTGACTTGTGGGCAGCAACGTGTTCGCCTTGTCCACCTCCAGATTTTTCCAGCTCCAGCGACCGAAAATCTGATGATGCGTTCCGATGGCATGGTCCACCCGAACGTCATATCCATTGGAGCTGATAGGTATGGGAGTGAATGCAATGTAATTGACACCGTTCAGATTGGCGTTCGGCAGCGGGTAATACAGCGCCAGGAGTTTTGCAGAGACGGGATTGATTTCGGATGGATCGAGCACTGGTCCGCCCAGATCCGTCAGGTCTCCGTTTCTTTCCGCCTGTGTTGGCACCAGATATTGCTGCAGCGCAGAGCCCTTCAGGCGGCTGCCTTCGTAGTCCACGAAGAAAAATGTCTTGTCCCGGCCTTGATAGAGATGCGGAATCGCGACGGGCCCTCCCAGACTTGCTCCGAATGTGTTGTAAGCCTTGTGCTGCTTTTCTCCAGAACCGTAGGTCTGGGCGTCAAGCGCGCTGTTTTGCAAATATTCAAAGGCGCTTCCGTGAAAACTGTTCGTTCCGGACTTGGTGGTTACCGTCACATCAGCAACCTGCGCAAACTCGGCGTTGTTGTTCACGCCGGTGACGCGAAATTCCCCCAGAAGTTCGGACGACGGATACATGTTTGTATTGGGGCCGTTGTTCCGGATGTTCACGGTGGAGACGCCATCGACAGTGAAGTCGATCATCGCGGGCAATCCCCCACCAATCGAAAGCTGCCCATTGCTGTCCTGCTGCACGCCGGGAACAGTGACGATTGCACCCAGCGGGCTCCCAGTGCTGCCTCTGTAATTGGAGGGAAGCGTCGTAACCTGGACAAAATCCTTGCTGTCCGCGATCGTGCCGTTTTCCGTATCGATCGTCGAAGCCTCTCCGCTGACCAGAACCGTCTGTTTTACGCTGGCAGGCGACAGCTTCACCTCCACGCGTCGCTCTTCGCGGGCTGCCACTTCGACGCTTTCCACCCGCACGCCATCGAACCCGGCTTTGCTGACGAAGACCTCGTAACGGCCCGGTTTCAGATTGCTTACTTTGAACGTTCCGGCTTCGTCGGAGGCAGCCGTGCGAACGGAATTGTCTTCCAGGTTGTGGACTGACACCTCCGCTCCGCCGACGGTCGCGCCGGAATTATCCTGAATGGTTCCCACAATGCTTCCGAAGGTTGATTGCGCTGCGACTCGATCGATAAGGGACATGCCAACCACGGAAACAACCAGCCAGAGGGCGGATCGCCATGCTTTGTGCCGCCCAGTTCCTGCTTTGCTTTTCGCGCTGCTCATCAATTGCTCCTTTAGAATTGCGTTTCAATAAAAAAAAGGCCCACTGCCGGAGATTCTTCCTGACGGTGGGCCACACAGACACGGTATGAACTCTGGTTCTACATACGCGCCGCTCCCACCTCGCGAAGTCCCTTGGAACAACACGTACAGCTACACAACGCCGTTCTCCGATTCCCCGCCGGGGACCGGTGGAGCTCGCTCACTGCCGTAGGTGATGAATTCACGGACACGGAATCGTCCCTAACGCAAAGCCTGTTTTGATTTCTCGTCGAGCAATCGCTCTACGAGTTCCTTCACTTCGTCCTGGAGCGAATGGTGGGCCTCACCCGTAGCCGCGCTGGCGAAACCCGCATGGATGCTGGCGACGCGGCCGTCTCGGCCAAGATAAATGGTCGTCGGATAAGCGCCGAAATTCGCGATCTGCGGCAATTTTTCTTTCACGTCCGGAATGGCACCGGCATACAAAATGGGGTAAGGAATCGAAAACTCTTTGACGAAGGACTCAATCCGCGGCTTGTCTTCGGCCAAATCTCCCGCAGCTTCGAAATTCAGGCCCACAATCTCCAGTCCTTTTTCGTGGTATCGCCGGTAAAGCTCCGCAAGAAAAGGAACCTCATCCCGGCAGTTCGGGCACCAGGTTCCGCCAATCGCGAGGACCACGACCTTGTTTTTGAACTCCGCGTCATCGCTCGAGTAGACCCTGCCGTTTACATCGGGAAACTTAAATCGGAATGGCTCCGTCGCGTTCGCGACACTCGTGTAGTTCGCTGGATCAGGCGGTGCCGCGATGCCCTTGGCCCGCGCCTCAGAAGTTCTGGCTGCGAGGTATCGGTTCAGGTTGTTATAAAGGATGTCCAGAGTCCCGTCGGCCTGCAACTTTGCTTCGACTAAAACGGGGCGCTCTCCGGCAAAATGGCTGAGGACCAGCGTATCGCCCTTCCATCCACCCGTCAGCGTTCCCGTATCCCCGTCCACTCGGAGAATAGAGCCCGAGACCGCGGGCCCGCTTTCCCGCAAGAAGAGTTTCCAGGAAAGCGAAACACGAGAATCCTTCGCGGCGCTGTGATCTTCCCCTACAAGTTTCATTTCCCAGTCGCCGGCGATTTTAGGTCCTAGGGTGAAGTTCGCTTCGCCCTGCGTCGATCGCACCGCGTGAAACGCATACTCACGACCTTTCTTCCGGTTGTAACGGTAGAAACCGGACAATGCAGCACCCTCCAGCTTCGCGGTCAGCGTTGCGTTCAAAAACTCGTAGTCCAAACGCAGCAGTCCTTGCGCGAAACTGCCCGAAGTTGAGGAGATTCGCTTGTCTCCTTCAAAGAAACTGCCTACCACGCTGTTCCCATCGCCATGAATTTCAAATCGGAAGGGAACCTCGGCGCCACCGACGTTGACCGTCGCATCCCAACGGCCATCGATGGAACCCGGAGCGGCCGACAAAAGGTTCGGCAGGAGCACGGCGAAAAGCAAATACGTCAGCAAACGGATCATTCTCATGGCAGGCATCTCACTCACCGGCGGCCGGATTGACGACGCGTATGGGCAAGTCCCAGTGCGCATCCGTCAATTCCCAACGACGGTTTTCCTCTTTCTTAAAAGCTTGTTGGTCGGGAAAAAGCTGCCGTGCGACTTCATCTTCATGTTTGGTGGCAGCGTAGTTCTTAAAGGTGATAAACACGCGGTAGTCCCAACGCTGGTCTTCGCTGGTGTGAAGACCCGGAGCATAGACTGTGTATTGCGTCACGTAGCCGAGTTGTTTCTCCCGTTCCAGGATGGCCAGCTGATACTTCTTGAGAATTTCAAAAAACTCGTCGTGGTGTCCCCATTTGACCTTATAGACCCACTCTTCGAGGAACGGCTCGTCCTGAGCAGCTGCGGAGTTCTGCTGACCCGGTGTCGTTCGGACAGCAACTCCCAAAAGCACAAAGACTGATGCGAGCACAAGTGAGCCTCGCAGCATGTGCAGTCTGATTCGGTTCATGGCAATTCTCCTTGGCAGTTCTCTTGCTTCATCACTTTCCGGAAATCTCTCGATAGCTCGGCAGACCGGCGGCGGCCGTCGCTTGCGTGACGGCTCGCAAAACCGCGGTCGCAAGAACTTCCGCCGCGATGGCACCCACGGCTCCGTGGTTCGCCTTCGCCGAAAGTCTCGCCGTGGAGACCGCAAACAGCGTGTCGCCGTCGTACAACGTGTGAATGGGGTTGATCGTCCTAGCGAGACCGTCATGCGCCATTTGCGCGATCTTCGTCAGTTGCGTTTTGTCGAACGCCGCATTCGTCGCCACCACTCCGATCGTTGTGTTGGTTAATGGCTTGGGAGGTTCAAGGACTCCGTAGCCGCCGCGGATCTTTGCTGCCGTGTCGATGAAAGTTTTCCCGTCGTCGTTTCTTGCACCCGCGATGATTTGCCCCGTTTTCGGATTGACGACGTCGCCAAGCGCGTTGACGATCACAAGCGCGCCGACAACGACACCCGTGTCTCCTACTTTCACACTGGCTGTACCCAGACCCGTTTTCGTCGCACGGTTAAATCCGAACGCTTTGCCTACTGTTGCGCCGGCTCCCGCCCCGACATTTCCTTCCTCGACCTTTCCCGCCGTCGCCGCTTTCGCCGCTTCGTACCCAGCCTCCGCGTCTGGGCGGATCTTGCCGTCGCCGACCGGCAGATCAAAAATAATTGCGGCAGGAACGATCGGGATTACGTAGCCTCCGAAGTGCGTTCCAATTCCTTTCTCTTCAAGAAACCGCACGATTCCGGAAGCGCTCACGAGGCCGAAACCGCTTCCTCCCGCGAAGGCGATTCCATGAATTTCATGGTTGCTGTGCACGGGATTGAGGAGATCCGTTTCGCTCGTTCCCGGTGCCGAGCCGCGCACATCCACTCCGGCTGTGGCGCCTTTTCCGAACAACAAGGCGGTTACACCCGTGGGACGGCGTTTGTCCGTGAAGTGTCCGACACTGATCCCTTCCACATCCGTGATGCCGCCGGCATCCCCGCTCGTACCGAGAGCGTCGGCTTGCAGAGACGGAATTGCATGCACGGTCCGGGGAGAGATGGCGGTAGCTCCCGCCGCTCCCAGCAACACGGTTCCAAACTCTCGACGATTCATCTCTTTTTCTCCCGTAATTCCGGATGCCACTGCTTGATGTGGTCCCGATGCGTCTTCAAATAGGCGCCGGGTTGGAATTTCTTGTCGTAAAAATCGAGGTCGAGATGGTGCGCCTGCAAATACATGAGGATGAGCACGGAGGGCACGGTCGCAGGAAACTTGCCGAAGGTGTCAATCATGTACTGCGCCAGAAGCGCGATGCATTCGCGGAATCTCGGATCGAAGGGCCTCGCGCTTTTTCTGACGCGCGGGCTTTCTTTCCACGGACCCGGTGTGTCGGGATGAAACGGTCCTCCGGGGCCAAACTTTCGTTGGTAGAGCGCTTCGGTCGCCGCGTGCATATCGGAAAAATGGGGTGGGCAGAATGCGGTGAACACACCATCACGACCTGTTGGATTGGGCTGTGCCCATCGGGGATCGTGATCAAAGCGGAACCCAAGACCGGGAACTTTCGGATCGCCACTCGCTCCGAGAATCGTGAGGCGGTCGATTCCATCGAAGCTCCATCCGCCCAGCCCGAGCGCTTGCAGGATCAGCTGACCGTTGAAAGAACCTACGGCGAGTTCCGCCGACAATTCAGCTATCGAATACTGATCCAAGAACGTCAAAGGATAGGGGTTCTCGACGTCCACAAGGTCTTTGAACTTTTCGATTCCCGGGATCGAACGATGATGAATGTCGTCGTAGATACAAAAACCGTTCGCCACATAGAACGCGATATTGAGAAGCGTGTGCTGAGCAAGATCGCCGATAGGGAACACAAGAAGTGAACCGGGCGCGTTAGCGACCCAGGTGTTGTGCCCTTCCATATAAGGTTCGCGCCGCGGGAGATGGATTCTCTCGTCGGATATCTTTTCGATCCTGGTCTTGTGGGCTTCGAGAAGCGCCTCGACGGAAGAACGGCCGTGCTTGTCCCGCTCGACCGGGACCGAGAAGTCGCGCGTGCGGAAGAGATACGTCCCGGAATCATCCGTAAATACAATTTCGCTCGTCTGAAAACCGGCTGCCGAAATCAGTGTTCGACCCGAAGCGGAACCCGGGTAATTGGAAAAATGCGGTGCATAACGATCGTGACGGGTGATGAGATTGCTCCAGCCCGTGACACCTCCCACCGCGAGCAAGACGAGCAGACGTTCTAATTCAGAAAGCGGAAGAGGCTCGTGTTTTGAGCGATAAGCAAGCGGGCCATCGGGAATTTCTGCTCCCCGAAAAAATCGGCGGGAACGCCTGCCGAATAAAGCGTCCGCAAGCGGGAATTGCAGCGCCTCGCGGAGGGCTTTTTTCTCAGCGCGACGAACTTTCGAAAGCCTGGTCGCTGCGTTTCTTGTTTTTGTCTTCTTTGCCATTCTCGGTCGTCTTTTTCTCGTGTTACTTCCCACCAATAAAGTTCAGAAGGTCTGTCGAAAATCGTTCCGGCCGTTCCCAATGCAGCGCGTGACCGGTCTCGGGATAGACGACCAGCTTTGAACCCACGATCTTGCTCACGAGCAACTCTTCATCGGCTTTCTTAAAAAAGTTGTCCTTGTCGCCCCAGAAGATGAGCGTCGGAATTTTTATTTTGTCGAGAGGAGCCGCTTGCTGCGTTTGGAAGCTCTTGCCGAGGCCGTGCCAGGTGCTGGCGGGCGCTTTCAACGCTTCATTGACCAACGTTTCAAAAAATGCGGGAGGCACCGGAGCGTAAATTGTGCTGGCTTGGAAATCCCGTGCGAACGTGTACGGAACGGGATCTTGAATCCCCGAAAATACGGATTGAATTTCTTGGCGCGCTTGATCTTGAAGAATCCCCGGGCCGGACCCGATCAACACCAATTTTGCGATGCGGCCTTTATCGTCAGCCGCAACCTGCTGCGCGACAAAACTACCAAGTGAGTGTCCTACGAGCGTGACGTTGCGTAGATTCAGCTGTTCGAGAAAGGCTGTGATGTCTGCCGCAAAGTCGGTCCGCGCGAATCCTTCCGCCGGATGGTCCGACCACCCGTGGCCGCGGAGTGTGACGGCATATACGCGGCATTTTTCGGGCAAACGTGGGAGCACCAAGTCGTAGGAATGCCAGGAATCGCCCGCGCCGTGCAACAGCACGATGGGAACTCCTTTGGGATCGCCTTGGACAAAATAATTGAGAGTGATTCCGGAAGGCAGTTTTAGCAGTAAAGACTGCGGACGGGCGGATTCACTCTCCGGCGGGCCTGCATACGCGCGGTCCGTAGCGAGCGTAAGAAAGGTGCAAAGTAGCAGAGCAAATGAGATTGCTGCGCTTCGGCGAAGTGTTTTGATTAGATGAGAACTCATGCGGACGACTCCTTTTCGAAACATTGTTTATCCTTCAGAATCCAGAATCGGTGCCTTGAGCGACTGAGGTTGCGGCTCAAACGGCTGGGATCTGCGGAGAGCCACTCCGAACAGAGCTCCCGCCATCAACAGGGCGAAATAGATGGGAGCCAGCCAGCGCTCGGGCCCCGTGGCTCCAAGATTGAGACTTCCGACAAGCGCCCAGCCGAGGAAGGCCAGCGTCAGAGCCCCCACAGCAATTCTCCAAACTGAGAGTTTCCGGCCGCGCTTTAATCGCACGAGAGCCGCCAACACCACCAGCAGATAAGCAGTCACAAATCCAAATGTGGCGATCGTTCCGAGCCACCCGTACAAGTCAAACCCGCTGGTGTGCCGGATCGTGAGCCAGGCTGCGGGCAAAAAGGTCACGAGACCTGCAACGACGACCGCGATATGCGGTGTTTGATTCCGCCGGTGAGCCCGGCCCAAAGAAACGGGCAGTGTGCCGTGTGCGCTGAAAAGCAGGGCAGCCCGGGCAGCGGCGGTGATGCAGGCGAGCGTGCATGCGAAGAAACTGACCACGGCACCAATCGTCAAGACCGGGGCCAGCCATACTGCACCCTTCAGTTGCGCCAGTAGTTGCAGAGGCGCGGAACTCCCGGTTAAAAGGTCCAGCCGTGCTGCAAAAGCAGCCACTTCCGAGTAAGAAGAAAACAGGAAGAGAATTCCGGAGAGCAGAGCCGTTCCCAAAACTGCGCGCGGAATCGTTAGCAGCGGAGACTTGGCCTCCGTTCCGAGCGAGGTGGCGCTCTCGAAGCCCACGAAACTGAACGTCGCGAGAATCAGACCTGCGCGAACCGGCCCCAGGCGAAAAGCCTCACGCGAAAATTGCCCCGTATCCCAGAAGAGACGGTGTTCGCGTCTGGGGTAGAGGAAAAGAAACAGAATCACAGCGATAGAGAGCGCTTCAATCCAAAGCATGAAGCGCGTCGAAAGCTCCACGTTTCGATAGGCAAGAACGGTGGCCAGGAAAACACTGAGAGCAATCAGAAATACGGCGCCACTCGGTCGCAGCAGAAATCCGCCGAAGAGCCCTTGCGCATACTGCACGACCCCGCCGGTGACCGCCGAAGCTGTGCCGATGTAAGCGATCAGAACGGCCCACCCCGCGAACAATCCGAACCACGCGCCCAATTCTTCCCGCACGAACGCGTACAGAGAGCCGGGTGATGCCGAAGAACCTGCAAAAACATTGATATGCAAAGCCACAAGCGAAATACCAACCGTGGCCAACAGGTAGACGATCCAAGAAGATGGTCCCGAAACGGCGATCACCAGAGGAATTACCATCGCGGGAGAAGCCGTTGGCGCAATGCTCGAAAGCGATTGCGCCAACGTTGCCCACTGCGACAGGCTGTCCTGTCGCAGTCCATAGCCCCGCTCGGATGAGAGCGTGGACTTGGAGTCCGTGGATCCATTTACCGGCATTTCTTGCTCCTCAAGACTTTCGAACCAGCGAAACTAAAGTGGGGCGGCACCCACCACTTCCCGTGTGCCGCCCCTGCTCCCGGGGTGTGCAGGAGCAAACTCACCAGACCAAGCGCAACGCGAGTTGCAGATTGCGCGAAGGTGCCGCGCTGTTGAGCAGCCCAAACCCGGCACTGGAAACCGTGCGCCAGTTGTCTGAAGACGGCCGCAAGTAAGGATTGTTGAAGGCGTTGAAGAGTTCAGTTCGGAACTGCAACGCCCAAGGTCCCGATCCGAGAACGCCGGATTCCTTGAGCTGCCACTCCTTCTGCAGGGCCCAGTCGAAATTCACGAGGTTCCGCAAACGGACCGTGTTTCTTCCGCTCGTTCCGTTGTTGCCGAGCAGCGGTTGCGAATACTGCGTCTGTGCGGCGATGGATGCGGGATTGTTGAGGGAGAATCCCGTACCGGACGGATTGAAGTTGGCGCGCGTGTTGTCGTCGCCGTTCGTGATAAAGTTGCCGTCCAGATTCACGTCGGTAATTCCCTGGACCGGTCCCGACAGAATTGTGCCGGGAACTCCGGACTGCCAGGTATTCACGGTCTGGAACGACCATCCCTTCAAAGCAAGATTGGCAAGGAGCCCAGACTTGCTTCGGAAGAAAGGCAGCTCCCACACGCTGGTCACGACGATCCGATGGGGCACGTCGAAGTTGGACACGGCGCGGTCCTGCGACAGCGATTTCGCATTTTGCGGGAAACCGTTGTCGTTGGCGTCCTGCGTCGGATTGGCCGAGGACGAGTCGTCAATCGATTTCGAGAAGGTGTAGCTCGCCTGAAGCGTCAGTCCGTATTTGAGCGAATGACGCAGCGCGAGCTGCAGGGAGTTGTACGTGGAGGACGCCGCGTCCGCGTTCAAGTTAACCTGATTGAAGCGTGGGTCCAAACGGTCGTTTCCGGCGCCGTTCTCGCCGAGGAAAGCAGATTGGAATTCGGGAAGCCGATTGAGTTCGTCGGCAAGACTCGTCGCCGGCGCAGGCCCGTTGACTACCGAATTGATCGGAATCACGACTGGAAGGTGCGTACCTTTTGCGCCTACATAGCTCGCACTCGCGACGGTCGCATTGCTGAGCCTGTATTCCAGACCGAGGCTGTATTGCTGAACATAGGGATTCTTCAAATCCCGGTTGACCGTGCTCAGCGAACCGAAATTCTGCAAGTTTCCAAAAGACCCAAGCTGGTTCTGGGCCTCGACGATGATCGGTGCCGACCCGTTTACGAGAGCATCGAAATTATTCGCACCCTGAAACGCGGAGGTCCCACTTAGTCCGAAGTTATAGTTGAGCGGTGGATTCGTGCGCGCCGAAGACAGTGGCGTGAAACTGAACGAATTCCAGTAGATTCCGTAACCGGCACGGACCACCAGCTTCCCCGCGCCCGGATTCCAGGCGAATCCGATGCGTGGCGCAAAATTTGCCGGATTGCTGTTGACCGCTGGATTGCCAACGTGAAAGGCACCGAGCGACCCCTCTCCGGCATTTCCAATCGAACCGGTCAAGGAAGGATCAAGGACGGAGATATGGCCGTGCGCTTCATCCAGAGAACCCTGGTACTCCCAGCGCAGTCCCAGATTGATCGTCAGGTTCGGACGCAGCTTGAAATCGTCTTGCGCGAAGAGGCTGAACAGGTTCGTGCGAAACCCGAGTGTCGTGGGACCAAACGCCTGCGTCCAGCTCGTCGGTTGCCCGGCAAGGAAGTCATCGAGCGAAGCAAAGGTGAACGACCCTCTTCCGTTCGTGGCATTGACCGAGTTGTCCTGAATTCTTCTCGCGTCAAATCCGAACTTGAGAAGATGCCGGCCTGCAACATGACTCACGACATCATTGATTTGATAGATGTTAAAGATGCGGCCCTGCGGGAAATACGGCAAAGCGCCGAATCCGACGAGGCCCGCGATCGTGAAGCGCGGCGATTCGAGTCCGTTTTGCGGCGGAAGCAGTGCGATCGAACGGTCGTATCCGATCCTCAACTGGTTTACAGTCGAAGGTGTGAAGGAATACGTGTCCGTAATATTCGCGTTTCGCGATTCGTTGTGTAGGTTAGAGTCGAAACCGGCCAGAGTGTTGAACGCCGGGAACGTCAGAACGGAAGTGCCGGTCGATTGAAAGTAGCGGATGGAAAGCGTGTGCTTCCCGGAAAATTGCTGATCGCCTCGGACCAGAAACTGATAGCTATTGGTTGGTGCGGCGAATTGCGACGCGACCGTTCCGATATCGGGATCGCCGTTGGGACTGGGGCCCGTCGGCAGCGGAACGTACTGCTGCAGAAGTTGCGCTGCTAGGGGATCGCTTGCGCTGTCCCGAGCCGCTTGCGTCGGAACCAGCGCTTGCGTCGTGAAGCCGCCACCCAATTGCTTCAGCTGCTGCCAACCTCCAAACAAGAACGTCTTGTCCTTGATGAGTGCGCCGCCGGTTGAAAAACCATAGTTGTTGGCATCAATGCGCGTCGCCTTACCGGATTTATCGAAGTAGTCACGCGCGTTGAGGTAATCGTTTCTCAGATAGTCGTAGGCGTCGCCGTGCCAGTAATTGGTTCCGCTCTTGGTGACGAACTGAATTTCTCCGTTCGATTTGACTCCGTACTCCGCAGGAGGATTCGCGGTAATGATCTTCACTTCCTGGACAAAATCCGGAACGGGTGCGGCGCCTACCGCGATACCTCCAAATTCCCAGTCGTTGGCGTCGGTGAAATCGATTTCCACGTTGCTGGACTCTGGGCGGCCTCCGTTTGCGGTAATGAGTCCTGTTTGTGCTCCGGCAACCTTCACAAGGGAGCCCCGGCCGGCCGTGTACATCGGCTGAACGCCGGGTTCGAGCGCAAAGGTCGTCGTCAGATCTCGCCCTGCGATTGGGAGGTTGTCGACTTCCAATTCACTTCGCGTGGTCGCCTGCTGCGCGTCGGTCGCGTTGAATTCTGCGCCGGAAGCTTCGACTCTTACGGTCGTCCCCTGACCGGCAAGAGGGAGCGTCAAATTCTGCGAGAGGTTTCCATTTGAAGAGGCGATGATCGTCGTTGAGACCTTCGCAAAATCCTTCGCTTCCGCGGTCAAATCGTAATATCCGGGCATGACCGCCGCGAACAGGTAGACACCGTCCGGTCCGGTTGTGAACGCGCGTACCGAATTCGTCTCTTTGCTTCGCAGCGTTACGAGCGCATCCTTCACAACAGCACCCGTCGAATCGAAAACCGTTCCCTGCACACTGCCCGTCGTGTATTGCGCGCTGGCCCTGAGTGCCAACAGCAAACTCAAAACTGCAAAAACAACTGCTTTTGAAAATCTTCCCTTCGAGAACACAAATATCTCCTTGTCCACAGACGGGTGGACACCGATCTCAGGCAAAGCAAGCTGCTTTGCGACCCACTTCATGTGCGATGGAAAAGCAAAGATCTACTTCGAGAAGAAACGACAGCTACAACACAAGGAGGGACAACATGAGGCATTTTGTGGAGAGAGTTGCGACGCAATGATCGAGACTGTCGACCTGACGTCACGCTTTTCTAACTTCGGGCCCGAGAACATGATTTCCCCTTTTTTGGACTTACCACAACACTTCAAGGTTCGAGGCGAGACCAGAGCGCCCGGTGAAGGCTTGCCTTACTTCGACCCGCCACTTCGCGACTGCACCCAAGAATAGATTCAAACAAAACGCTGACGTTACTTCGCTATCCGCTTCAGCGTGGCTTGAATCGCCACGGAAAACACAAAACCCACCTGCCAGCGTTGCGGCGGTGGGCTCACGAAAACAATCGAACTGGGTGACTCTTACTTTGCCAGTTGACTCCCGCCGAAACGCGCGCGCACAGCTGCCCTACAACAGGCAGAGACACAAAGAACGCCTCGAAAGATGTCACGCATGAAGAGAACCTAACCGAAATCGCCGATTTCGGCAACTCCAAAAATCGCTCTGGTAGAATCGAAATTCTAAATGTTTCGCCGGCGGAATTTAGGAATGCCTTGCAAAGTGCGGCTAACTCACTATACTTCTTTGCAATGAATCGGCTAACTCCCACGCGAAGTTCGCTCAGCTTTTCTGCAGAAACTGCCGTGCTTCATCTTTGCGACTTTTGCGCGTGTTGTATGCCGATCGCTACTGGTCCGGCGGCAACGTAGAACGTTTTTGAACTTCGCGCTTCGCCGGCCGCTCTCAAAAGGAGCGGCTTTTTTACGGTCGTTTCGTTCTCATAAGGAGACTCTCTCGTGCCAGAAAATGTGACTCATCACGCCTTGGGCGATCGTGCCGCCTTTCAACTCGCCAATGTCACCAAAACTCCGCCGCAATATGGCGCGATTACGCCTCGTTGGCTGGTTCGCCTTCTCGACTGGAAGCCGCTTGAAGCGGGCACGCTGCGCGTCAACCGCGTGGCGGAAGACAAAACGCTCGATGTTGTGTGCGGACAAAAGGACGAGAAAGCGCTGCCCGAATCTTTCGTCGACTATGAAGAGAAACCCCGGGAGTACACGCTCTGCGGAATTAACGCCGTATTGAATGTGCACACGCGCGTTTCCGATTTGTATAGCAATCCTTTCGACCAAATTCGTGAACAGCTTCGCCTGACCGTCGAGAACGTAAAAGAAAATCAGGAAAACGAGCTCATCAACAATCCCGACTACGGACTCTTGAAGAATGTACCTGCGAGCCAGCGCATTCAAACGCGTAAAGGTGCGCCCACGCCGGATGACCTTGATGAATTGCTTTCGAAGGTATGGAAGGAACCTTCCTTCTTTCTCGCTCATCCGCGAGCCATCGCAGCCTTCGGCCGCGAGTGCACTCGGCGTGGAGTTCCACCTCCCACAGTAACTTTGTTCGGCACGCCGTTTCTCACCTGGCGCGGCGTTCCCCTGATTCCTACCGACAAGTTGCACGTGGATGGAAAAAAGAAGCCGAAAGGCGAGGGCGGGAAGAGCAACATTCTTTTGCTTCGCGTTGGCGAGAAGAAACAGGGAGTCATCGGTTTGTTCCAGCCGGGACTGCCCGGAGAACAAACGCCCGGACTTTCTGTCCGCTTCATGGGTATCGACAATCGCGCGATTGCTTCTTACTTAATCTCCTTGTATTGCTCGGCGGCGGTTCTCGTCGAGGATGCGATCGCCGCTCTCGAAGACGTGGAAGTTGGCAGCTACCATGAGTACAAATGATTCCCCAAAGAGTTTGCCCGTCGGACCAAGCGTGGACCTGAAGTCGGTTGAATCCATACCGACATTACCGTCCGGTCTGCCCGATCCCGAAACGCTGGCGCGAATGGCGAACGAGTTTTTCACCGCGCTTCCACTGGCGGAAAATTCCGCAACTGCCATACCGTCAGCAGGCGATCCGGCGGCATTCGGAGATCCATCGCGTCTTGGATCCGTGTTTTCCGGCGGCGCTCTCTCTGAAGCACAACTCCGCACGGCAACCGCAGTGTTGCCTGCGAACGTTCAGGCACAAATTCCCGCAATTCCTGGAACGCTCATTGCTTCGCCCAGCTTGCCAGAAGCTTGGGATCCGGCCCGCTTTGCCTCATCCGGAAACTTTTCTTTTCTCGAAGAAGCGAGGCCTCTCTTTTCATTTGTAAACATGGCTGCCGCGCCAGCCGTGCCATTGGACACCATAAAAATTCCTCCCGAAACCGACCTTCGTGCGCTCGCTGACGAACTTTCGACCGCTCCTGTCCCGCGCGTCCCTGAAACGGGGCTTGCGTCGTCCGCTCCACAAATCCCTGGAGCGCCGGTTTCGCCAAATCCTTCCGAGCTCTCAGTCGGCTACGCTTTCCTGAACGAAATTCGCCAACTCGTGGCGCTTCCGGCCATAGAAAGTTCTGCTGCATCCCCAGTTTCTCCTGGTGACCTTTCGGCGATAAATCTTTCTTCCGAACCATTCGATGTTGCTGCTATTCGCCGCGACTTTCCGATTTTAGAAGAGCGCATAAACGGTAAACCTCTCATTTGGCTCGACAACGCTGCCACAACCCAAAAACCAAAGAGCGTCATCGATCGCCTAAGTCACTTCTATGCGCACGAGAATTCCAACATCCATCGCGCTGCCCATGAACTCGCTGCGCGGGCAACGGATGCCTATGAAGCCGCACGGGAAAGAGTCCGTCGATTCCTGAATGCGCCTTCTACAAAAGAAATCATTTTTGTACGCGGTGCGACGGAAGGAATCAATCTCCTCGCCCAGAGCTGGGGCCGCCAAAACGTTCACAAAGGCGATGAAATTGTCATTACCTGGCTCGAGCACCATGCCAACATCGTTCCCTGGCAGATGCTGTGCGCGGAAACCGGGGCGCGGTTGCGCGTCGCGCCCGTGGATGATTCAGGACAGGTTCTGCTCGACGAATACCACAAACTGCTTGGCCCCAAGACAAGGCTCGTCTCTTTCGCGCAAGTGTCGAATGCCCTCGGCACGGTGACGCCTGCGCGCGAAATGATTGAGCTGGCGCACCGTTATGGCGCAAAAGTATTGCTCGATGGCGCGCAAGCCGTCTCGCACATGCATGTGGACGTACAAGCCTACGACTGCGATTTCTATATTTTCTCCGGCCACAAAGTGTTCGCTCCTACGGGCATTGGCGTCGTATTTGGCAAGTACGACATTCTGGAGAACACACAGCCCTGGCAGGGCGGCGGGAACATGATTCAGGATGTGACATTCGAAAAGACCACCTATCAGCCACCGCCGGGACGCTTCGAGGCTGGAACCGGAAATATCGCAGATGCGGTTGGACTTGGAGCTGCGATTGATTACCTGAGCCGCGTGGGAATGGTGAACGTCTCCCGTTACGAGCATGACCTTCTTGTTTATGCCACGGAAAAACTGCTTCGTATCCCCGGGCTGCGCTTGATCGGCACAGCACGCGAGAAAGCAGGAGTGCTGTCTTTTGTCTTGGACGGATTCCGTACCGAGGATATCGGCGCTGCGCTAAATCGGCAAGGCATCGCGGTGCGCGCCGGCCATCATTGTGCGCAACCAATCCTTCGGCGATTCGGAGTGGAGAGCACTGTTCGGCCGTCGCTTGCACTCTACAATACGTGCGAGGACATTGACGCGCTCGTCGCGGCTGTCTGGAATCTCAAACAAGGCCACACAACGATATAGTCCAAAAAATTCCTGAGAACGATCCGGAGTTCACGAAGATGCGATTCAGAGTGTTTATACAAATTGCTTTATTATTCGGTGGCGCCGTCTCCTTCGCGCAGGAGCCCGTCAAACCTGCGGCCGACGTCGAGAGCCTGTTCCGCGACAAAGCCCCGAAGCTGAACGAGCTGAAGCAAGTGGCCTATCACATCGAAAAAGATTTGCTCCAGTGCAACCATTGGGATGAAGCCGACAAATGGCTGACGGAACGCTACATTCAGCACAATCCCTTGGTGCAATCCGGCAGGGCCGGGGTAATCGCCTTTTTCGGCAGCCGTCCCAAGTCTGCCGCGTGCGAGAAACTCAATGCTCCTGTGGTTGCCGTGTTGGCGGACGGAGATCTCGTTACGGTAGTGACCGTCGCCAATCGCAAAGATTCGAAAGGCACCGAGTACACGACGACCTGGTTCGATATGTGGAGAATCGCCGGTGGCAAGGCAGATGAACATTGGGATCCGGCGACCAGGCCTTAGAACTAGTCCGGAAAACAGCTTTTGACTGTTCTATTGACAGAATTTCCCGGAATTGTAAGGATGAAGGTGATGCAAATCGAATCCATGCCGAAAGGGCTGTGCGCGCTGTGTTGTTGTCAGCGCTGCGCACAATTATCTTCCGGCACGGAAAGAGCAGGTTCGTTGAGCTAATCGCGTAGCTCCATCTGATTTTCTACCTGACCCGCCGCCGGAATGACCGGTTGGCGGGTTTTTGTTTTTCTACGCGAAATTTTTGGCAGCCGGCGAACCGGCGCCCTGACAGCCATGATCCTATTTCAGTCGCAGCCGCAGTTTGCGAATCAGCCGAAGTCCGACGAGATCCAAAACGAACAGCTCAAAAGCCTCCATGACTTCCAGCGACACAATCCAGACGCATGGCACACCGCACTCGATGCGATCACGCAATCAACAATCAATCACATCCGACAAAGTAAGGAGATTGGCGCGTCTGGCGTGCTCGTTAGTATTTTCAACGCAGAGAGCAAGTTCGGCTCTGTCGAGGACTATCAGAAGTACACCCGTCCCTACGACAAGCGGGTTTTCGATGCGCTCGCTGACACAAAGCTGACGGTCCTCCATTTGCATTACTTAGAGAGGCCGTACCTCGACCAGTTCACGGATTTTCACGCACCCGTTCTTCAATACTCGGTGAAGACCAGCGGCATTCCCATTTCGGAGATTCGTCAGAAGTACTCGCAACCCATACTTGGTGGCGTCGACGAGATCGACTACCGCAAATTAACGACGGAAGAAATTCGTTCCCAATGGAAGGACGCGAGATCGCAAGCGGGTGCAAAGTACATCGCCGCGCCGGGGTGCTCCATACCGAATGATTCTACGCCGGAGGAGTTGGCGCGTTTTCCCAAGTCGCTCGGGATCTAGAGTTCCGCGAAGCCGCGCTGAAAAAACTCGGCTTCACTTCGTTTCGGCAATGGGTTCAGTCGGAACCTCGCTAATTGCTGCGAAATAACGCCAATGATAGTATTCGTGACCATGGTTCATTCGTTCTTCCCTCGCTATTGTTGTCGCCCCTGACTTTTGCAGTTTTAGGCGGAAGCCATCCTGTTTGTGTTGAGTGGAGCCTTTCACCCACACCAGTGCATCTAGGCTTGTATGTTCTGTGAAACCCATTTCGTTCCCGTACTTCACAAAATTCATTTCCCTGTTGCGGCGTGGAATTCACCACAAAGGAGAAACAAAAATGTGCGACGACTACACAAAGAACTCTGATCATCTCCGCATCGCTCCCGACGAACGGATCGTCAAGAATTCCGAGATTGATCAGCAGTGGGCTGACTGGCTTGCGCCCACGCGCCGCAGTTTTCTTTTCGGCGCTGGCGCTGCGGCCATCGGCCTTACGCTCGGCGATGAAGTTGCAGCAAGCGACGAGCCTAGGACCGCTCCTGACGCTTCCGGCCCGGCTGGAGCCTTTGCCGCGTTGAATGGCCAAATTAAGCCTTATGTTTCGGCGGACACCGGCGTCAGCGAGTGGGGCTATGAAACCCTGAAGCAGCCAACCGTGCGCCCACCAGGCCTTTGGCCCGGAACAGAGAGTGGACTACCCACGAAGCCTCGCGCTTTTACCGACATCAAGAGTTATCACGCGCATTTTTATTTCGATCAGGATTCGTTCGAAAAGGCGGCTCTGATTCGTCGGTGGGCCGGCGAGCGATTCCCGGTCGAGCTAGGCGACTGGAATCTGCAGCCACGCGGGCCCCACACGACGCCTTCTTTCTATTTTGGCTTCACCAACGATTTGCTGACCGTGATCGTGCCATGGGTGCAGCTCAATAGCCTCGGCCTCACCGTTTTGCTGCATCCCAATACGGACGATCCCCGTGCGGACCACCTGTATTACACGTTGTGGGTTAACCGCTCACAACCTGTGAACGCCTATAGCTTGAAAGCTCCGCGCGACCAAAATGGCAAGGCACTGGTGGAAAAGATTCTTCCCAACGTGACGCCCACCGTAAAGCTCGAAGTCTGAAACGAAAAAGGGTGGGATCGTTACCCTTTCTGCCTTTTGCTTTTTCCTGGACGACGTGAAACAAAATAACTCAATGAAGAACAACTTTTCTTGACGGTGGCACTTCTTCGATCAATCGCGCTATCCGCACAATCTTCCTTCTCCCATCGCCACCGATCCCGCTGCGGATAGACCGCCAAGCGAAGCAGCGGAGATCCAAACTGCGGCAGTGACCTTGGGACTGTAGGAAGCGATCTCCGAACCTGCCATTGCGGCAGATTACGGGCGAACCGGAGCCTATTTCTTGGCAGAAGTCCCGTTCTAGAAAGTTTACGGTGATCAAGGCATTTGGTGTCGACGTGCCGGTTTTCCAATTCACCCTGACCTGTTCGCACGGACCGATTTTCGTTTGTTTTGTTAGCGTTACGGGCTCCTCAGTTGCACAGAAATACCCCCATTTGTAGTCTATTGTTCAGCAACTGTTCAGCAAAAACTTGTCGACTTTTTCTTCGCTCCAACGGGCGCCGGAATTCCGACTTGCTAGCAACTGTGGCGGACGTCCCCAAAGTAGTCCGCCGATTTACGGGCCAGGAGCACGCTGCTGCAATGCGCTCCAACTTTCATTGAGCGGAGGCCTAGACTCAGAAGCTTAAATCGCATAAGGTCATTGTTCGTTAAGCATTCTCCAGCTTTCCGCAATGGCCTATTCCGCCGCCCTGTGCTAATGGTAAAGATGCCCTTCCTGTGTGGCCGCCGGTTCTTTCCTTCCCGACAGTGAGCCCTCGACAACACTTTCTTGTAGAGGTATGTGCGATGTTTCATATCGTTTATGCAAGATCCCTTTGCAGGCATTCACCGATGCCCGAATTCTTTCGTGACCCAAATCGCTGCATGAAGCTGCTGCTCGTCAAAAAAACATGTAGCTCTCAAGTTAGGGTTGAATGAGGAGATTTCAATGGACGCGGATCACCGCACGCTGGTGCTGTTGACGGGAGCTTCCGGCTACATCGGAGGCCGCCTTCTTAAAGCACTTGAGAAAGCAGGTTGGCCCCTTCGCTGCCTCGCCCGCCGTGCTGACTTCCTTAGACCAAGAACTGCTCCCTCAACGGACGTGGTTCAAGCCGATTGTCTGGATCCAAATTCGCTTGGGCCGGCAATGGCTGGAGTGCACACGGCATATTACTTGGTCCACTCCATGGGCTCTCGGGGTCAGTTCGAAGAAGAAGATCGGCAAGCCGCGCAAAACTTCGCCAACGCTGCCCGCGCGTCTGGAATTCAACGCATCATCTATCTGGGCGGTTTGGGAAGCCAGGACCAAGCGTTGTCCGCTCATCTGCGCAGCCGTCATCAGGTTGCTGAAATTTTGCGCAGCTCCGGAATCCGCATCATCGAATTTCGCGCTTCCATCGTAATCGGCTCCGGCAGTCTTTCCTTTGAAATGATTCGCGCGCTGGTGCAGCGCTTGCCGGTGATGATCTGCCCGCGCTGGGTGGCCGTAAAAGCCCAGCCTATCGCCGTCGAAGATGTGATTGCTTACCTTGTGGAAGCTCTCGAGCTGCCGATGGAACAGGCAGCCGTATTCGAAATCGGTGGGACCGACCAAGTGAGTTACGGAGAAATCATGCAAGAGTATGCGCGGCAATGCGGGCTGCACCGATGGATGATCCCGGTTCCGATCCTAACGCCTCGCCTCTCTAGTCTGTGGCTGGGTCTAGTCACTCCTATTTACGCTCGCATAGGCCGCAAGCTCGTCGACAGCATGCGCAACCCTACGCTAGTGCGCGACGCATCGGCATTGACTGTCTTTAGCATCAAGCCGAAAGGATTGAGAGAAGCCATCGGGAGAGCACTTCGGCAGGAAAACCAGGAATTTGCCCTGACACGCTGGTCCGACGCGCTCTCATCCGGTGGGAAGCCGGCATCGTGGGGCGGTCTGCGCTTTGGGACCAGGTTGGTCGACTCTCGAACCACACAAGTTTCGGTTCCGCCGTCCACCGCTTTTGCTCCCATCCAGCGGATTGGCGGTTCCAATGGGTGGTACTTCGCGAATTTTCTCTGGAGGTGGCGAGGCTTCTTCGATCTTCTTGTTGGCGGCGTGGGACTGCGCCGAGGCCGTCGAGACCCACACACACTCGTCCCGGGCGATGTTCTGGATTTCTGGCGAGTGCTGACCTTTGAGCCGGATCGTCGATTGGGTCTCGTCGCTGAAATGAAGGTCCCTGGTCGTGCGTGGCTTCAGTTTGAGGTTGAGCCAACCGGCCGAGGTTCCGTAATTAGGCAAACCGCTATTTTTGATCCCGCCGGATTAGCAGGTCTACTCTACTGGTACACACTCTATCCCCTGCATCGCTGGATTTTTAGCGGCATGCTCCGCACGATTGCAGCTCGCGCAGAGTGCGAGGCAGGTATTGCTTCGTCCGGGGCATAGAGTCGATTCCCGCAATAACCAGTCCTGTGGAGTTGGATCGCCACTCAATCCCACTCGATAATTCAATCCCGCGGTTGTGCCTCCGGTTACGTCGATCGTCACTCCCGTGATACTTTTCGCAAAATCTGACGGCAAGAACACAGCCGTACTCCACGGTTGTAATTGCTGAACGCCGCGTTGCGACAATGATCACGACGGTGTTCTCTTCCTCATCGCGGAAGAGACAAAATCGATAAAGACTCTCACTTTGGGTGGGACGTAATTGCGAGATGGATAGACAGCGTAGATGGGAAAGCGCTCATCGCCCCACTCCGGC
>CAJCHZ010000112.1 GCA_903970165.1 Betaproteobacteria bacterium | reverse complement strand
ATATCCGGCACAGTTCGGGTAACTATCAAGGTGCGAGCACCATCACCATGCAGGTGGCGCGCACGTTTTTTCTATCCACAGACCGCAAATGGCGCCGCAAGCTTGCGGAAGCCATGATCTCTATCGAACTCGAGCAGCGCTTCAACAAACAGCAAATTTTTGAGCTGTATGCCAACGAAGTGTACCTCGGCAATCGTGGAAGCTTCGGAATCCGAGGTTTTTCCGAAGCGAGTGTGACCTACTTCGGCAAGGACATGCGGCAGCTTTCGATTGCGGAATGCGCCTATCTGGCCGGGATTATTCGCGCTCCCAATTATTATTCGTCGGCGGACCGGCATCCGGAACGCGGAGCACAGGCGCGCGACCGCGTGCTGACACAAATGCTCGATAACAAGTACATCACGCAGGACGATTTCGAAGAGGCAAAGAAGGCGCCGCTCAAGATCGTGCGCACGGCGGGCTCGGCCAGCGAAGCGCCGTACTTCGTCGATATGGTCAAGGACCATCTGCTGGACAAATATTCCGAAAACGAATTGCTGAGCGAGAACTACCGCGTATACACCACGCTGGACCCGTCATTGCAGCGCGCTGCGGCAGCCGCGGTGGACGCGGGCGTGAAGAACGTGGACTTGCTGCTGGCGAAGCGATATGAGAAGTGGCGCAAAGAAGCAGCGAAGAAGGGAAGCAACGAGATCGTTCCGCAGGTGCAGGTTGCGCTCGTGTCGATCGATCCGCGGACAGGCGAAATCAAGGCAGTCATCGGCGGGCGCGATTACGGGCAGAGCCAGCTGAACCACGCGCTGGCGCACCGGCAGCCGGGTTCAGTGTTCAAGCCGTTTGTCTACGCGGCGGCTTTCGACAATGCCGTGGATGGCGTGCAGCCTGTGATTACACCGGCAACCACGGTGGACGACGAGCCAACGACCTTTGAATTCGACAACAAAGAGTACACGCCGAACAACTACGGCGAAAAATTCATGGGCCACGTCACGGTGCGCACGGCGCTGACGAATTCCCTGAACGTGGCGACGGTGAAAGTGGCTGAGCTGATCGGCTATGGGCGCGTGGTCCAGATAGCGCGCAAAATGGGGCTTGGCAACAACATTCAAGCGACGCCGGCGGTGGCACTCGGCGCTTACGAAATGACTGCGGTTGACGTCGCGGGAGGATATACCGCGTTTGCGAATGGCGGCGTGAGGGCTGAGCCGCAATTCTTGCACAGTGTCGTCAGCGCGGACGGCAGCGTGCTCGAAAAATTTGCGCCGCAAACGCATCAGGTGCTCGATCCGCGTGTCGCCTACCTGGTGACCAGCTTGCTCAAAGACGTTCTCAACAAGGGGACAGGGGCGGGAGTTCGCGCGCGCGGATTCACTCTCCCTGCAGCCGCAAAGACGGGAACTTCACGCGACGGCTGGTTCGCGGGCTACACCTCGAATCTGCTGACGGTGATCTGGATCGGCTTTGACGACAATCGCGACCTGGGCTTGACAGGTGGCGCAGCGGCCGCACCCATCTGGGCGGATTTCATGCTGCGCGCGACGTCGCTTGCCGCGTACCGTGACGTCAAGGATTTCGCGATGCCCGATGGCGTGCAGTCGGTTTTAATCGATCCGGAATCGCAGCAGATTGCCACGCCGAGCTGTCCTACGACTCAAGAAGAAGTTTACATTGCGGGTTCGGCGCCGACCGAGTTCTGCGAATTGCACGGCGGACGCAACGCCACTGCATCCTCCAGTTCCTGGCTGTCGCACGTTTTTGGCGGCGACCCAGCGAAACCTGGGCAGACCGATGCGAACGGGAACCCGACAGCAACCCCCTATGATCCGAACCGGCCACCCGGCGCAACGGGCCAGGGAACGGACCCCCATGCGCCACCCACCGAAAAGAAAAAGAACCCTTTACAGAAGATCTTTGGTATATTTGGGGGCAAGAAGAAGGATCCCGACAAGGCCAAGCCTCAGCCGGAGAAGGGAGATTCGCCATGACTCCTGTTCGAGTGGCGTTTCCAGTAAGCATTCTTCTCTTGTCTCTTTCCATTCCCGCAGCAGGTCAAACTGTCGAAGAAGCGCGTGCTATGGTGATGGCTCCCGGCGTGGCGCAAGTGCCCTCGCCGCAGGATCCCGTCATTGTGGTCCATCCGGAACTCAGCGATGAGCAGTTGGGCGACTTGTACATGGTGCGCAAGCAATTCCCCGAGGCCGCCGGGGTATTCAAGAAGCTGTCCGATCAAAACCCGCACAACCCCGTCTACCTGAACAAGCTCGGGATTGCCCTGCACCAGCAGGAAGCACTCTCCATCGCGCTGAAATATTACGAAAGGGCTGTAAAGGTCGACCCCAAGTATGCCGACGCCGAAAACAATGTTGGGACCATCTGGTATCAGCGCAAGAAGTACGATAAAGCCGTGAAGGCCTATCAGAAGGCCATCACGATGCGCGACGACATGGCCGTGCTCTACAGCAATCTTGGATACGCCTATTTCGGCGAGCGCAAATACGAGGAGGCGATCTCCTCCTTCCGGCGGGCCCTGGATCTGGATCCCCAGATTTTCGAGCACAACGGCTCGCGCAGCGGCTCCATCCTTCAGGATAGGTCGGTAGGAGACCGCGGGCGTTTCTACTTCATGTTGGCCAAGTCCTACGCGCAGGCAGGCGATGTCGAAAAATGCCTTCACTACCTCCGCAAGGCAAAAGACGAAGGATTTAAGGATTTCGCGGACGTGAAGAAGGATCCTGCCTTTGGCGCCGCTTTGAAGGATCCTTCGATACAGGAAATACTTACGCCCAAGCCGGTGGAACCTGCGCAGCAGCTTTAGTCGCCCCGGGGCAGTTCTGATCGCGCAATTCCAATTGTAAGATCAGTTGTTTTTTCGGCGGCATGTTCCCTTCATAACAACCATTTTTTAGCGCCCCTTAATGCCTGCGCGTATAATCACCTCAATGAGTGCGCAGCTCTCCGCTTGATTCCGTTTTTCCGTCCATTCGGGTACGAATCAAATACTCAGTGCAATGAATCCTCCCAGTCAACGCTATGCGGCTCCTCTGCTACAATGAATGAAACATGAAGCGGCCTGTATTCAGCGCGCATTGGTTGGGGTTGGTTTTTTGGGCGGCGATTGCATTATCCGGAGCGGTCACCGTTCCCATCCTCGCGCAACAATCTTCTGCGGTTGCACAAAGCGCTCCCTCCGAATCTTCCCAGCAAGGAATTTATCTTGTTTTTCCTTTTGAAAACGCCGGGGCTTCGCCGCGTCTGGACTGGCTCGGCGAGGGACTGGAAGAGTTGACCATCCAGCGGCTTTCCGCGGCGGGGCAGCAGGTGTATTCACACAGTGGCCGTGCGGGCGAGCTCGAGCGCTCGGGGCTTCCGCCCAATGCGAAGTTGAGCCGCGCTTCGATGCTGCGCATCGCCCAGAATCTCGACGCTGACTTCGTGGTGTTTGGCAGGTTTACGTCCGACGGGCAATCGCTTTCTGTGGAGTCACAAATTCTTCGCGTGAACCCCACGCGCCTGCTTCCTGCTGTGCGTGAAACAGGGCCGCTTGATTCGTTGATGGACTTGCATTTACGTTTGTTGTGGCGGCTGATCAGCGCGAATGATCACTCCTATTCGCGGAGTCTCCAGGAATTCTCTAAAGCGCAGAGGCCGCTTCGACTGGATGCCTTCGAACACTACGCGCGTGGCTCGCTGGCTACCGATGACGATGTCCGGTTCCGCGAGCTGCGGGAAGCCGCGAGGCTCGAGCCCGAATGGCCGGATCCCGATTTCGCCATTGCCGACGCATATTACGCGCGGCGCGATTGCGATTCCGCACTCATCTGGTTTGCCAAGGTTCCCAAGTCGCACGACCGCTATGTTGAGGCGCTGTTTGCAACTGGTGTCTGCCGATTGCAGATGAATCAGACGGACCGTGCCGAGGAAGTCTTCACGTCGCTTCAGCAGGCGTTGAGGAACAACATGGTTTCCGGCGCGGACCTGCCGGAGATTTTGAATAATCTCGCGTTGGCACTCGCGCGACAGGGCAAAGCGCAAGCTGCCGTGAGCGATCTGAAGCGCGCGGCAGAGCTCGATCCCGATGAGGACACTTACCCATTCAATCTGGGATTGCTGGCATTGGAGGCAAACGAATTCACCGCTGCCGCCGACTATTTTCGCGAGGCTTCCGGGCGTGAGCCGGATAGCGTCGAAAATCGCGCAATGACCATTTTGTCGCTGGAAAAGGCGGGGAAGAAGACGGAAGCGGATGAAGAGCGCGAGAGCGCGGCGGAGACATTCGGCCCTGATGCTTTGCCGGTGATTCGGCTGGATGCGAAAGACGCAAAGGACACAAGAAAAGATACGCTGGCGCGCTTGGAGCGCGTGCGCACGGAATTGGATACTACCGCCCTGCGATTGGAAATCGTGTCCGCCGGGGATGCCGCGAACTCTGCCGCAGCGGCGGGCGCGGACACTCCTGCAGCGCACATCCGCCGTGGGCGGCAGGAGCTTTCCGCAGGGCGCGTGGACGCAGCGGAAAGTGAATTTCGCGCCGCGCTTGCCGCGGACGCTGGAAATGCTTCGGCGCACAACGGGCTTGCTGAAGTTTACCGGCGTCGCGGCAAACTGGATGATTCCGCGAAAGAGCTTCAGGCTTCGCTGGAAATCCGAGACTCCGCCGCGGTGCGCACCACCCTCGCGCGCGTCTATCTGGAACAGAAGAAACCGGAGCTGGCGCGCGTAGAAGCCGAGAAGGCGCTTAAACTTGCGCCAAAGTATGCCGATGCCAAGGAATTGCTGGAGCATTTGCAGAAGGTGAAACCGTCTGGAGGCGCGAAATGAGCGCTTATCGTTTGCTTCAACCGTTTTATCGTTTGAGAATTTTCAAGGCTTCGGCGTTTACGCTGGTTTGTGGTTTGTGCTTCGCCGCAACAGCGCTCCTTCTTCCCAAGGCGACTGCCGATGAGCATCCCGGTAACTCGGTGGTATTGCATTTGGATCTCGACCGCGAAGTGGAACCAGTGCTCGCCACATACATGGATGAGGGACTGGAAGACGCCGCGAAACGGAAGGCAGCGCTCGTGCTCATCACGATGGATACGCCGGGCGGGCTGAGTTCGTCCATGACCGACATCATTCAGCATATTTTGGCTTCGCCCGTGCCGGTGGCCGTCTATGTTTCGCCGACCGGTGCGCGAGGCGCTTCGGCTGGATTTTACATCCTGCTCTCCGCGGACGTCGCTGCAATGGCGCCTGCAACCCACACAGGAGCGGCTTCGCCAATAGTGGCCATTGGCGGCTTCCAACTGCAGATTGATGAAACGATGAAAAGGAAAATTCTGAACGACGCGCAGGCTTTTCTGCGGAGCTATACGGAAAAGCGCGGGCGCAATCCAGCGCTGGCTGAGACCGCGGTGACCGACGCGAAAGCTTTTACGGAAAAAGAGGCGCTCGACGGGAAGTTGATCGATTTGATCGCGACGTCGCCGGAAGACCTTGTGCGACAGCTCGATGGTCGGACGATCACTCGTTTTGATGGGACCAGGACGACGCTCTCGCTCAAGAATGCATCCATCACTCCATTCCAGTTGTCCGCCAGGCAAAGTTTTCTTGCGCGCATCGTGGAGCCGGATGTCTTCTTCGTGCTTCTGTTGGTGGGAGTGCTTGGGCTGTACACGGAGTTTACGCATCCGGGAATGGTTGCGCCGGGCGTGATTGGCGGAATCTGCGCAGTGCTGGCGCTTTATGCAATGCACCTGCTGCCGGTAAATATCGCGGGAGTGCTGCTGATACTGCTGGCACTCGCGTTATTCATTCTGGAAGCAAAGTTCACAAGCCACGGCGTACTTGCTATTGGTGGTGTGATTGCGATGTTTCTAGGCGCCCTGTTTTTGATTCGCTCGCCGCTCACAGCCGGAGGAGTGAGTCTGGGCGTGGCTTTGTCCGCTACCCTGCCGTTCGCGCTCATCACCGTATTTTTGATGAGGCGCGTCCTTCAATCCCGGTCGTGGAAACCCACAACGGGAAAAGAAGAGTTGATCGGCGAAGAGGGAATTGCGATTTCTGGATTGGGCGCTGGCACCGAAGGGATGATTCGCGTTCATGGCGAGCTTTGGCAAGCTGTCTCCCCGCGCGCGGTGTCGGAGGGGAAGCCGGTGCGGGTTCGCAGCGTGGATGGACTCAAGTTGCACGTTGAACCAGAAGAAGCGGCGGTCGCGGAAAACAAGTAGAATGCACACACGTTCTGGAGGGTAGAAATGGAATTCCCTTTTATTGCCTTGGCTGTGGCTGTAGGGATCTTTCTGATTTGGATTTGGAACTCACTTTACATCATCAAGGAATGGGAGCGCGGCGTGGTTCTTAGGTTGGGCCGCTTGATTCCCGATGCCAAGAGCGCGGGTATCAACTTGGTCCTTTGGCCCATTGAAACGCTCTATCGGATCAGCCTGCGCCTCGAGACGCTCGACGTTCCACCGCAGGACATCATCACGCGCGACAACGTCTCCGTGAAAGTGAACGCCGTCTGCTACTTTCGCGTGGTGGACGCGAACCTCGCTCTCTCGCAGGTGCAGAACTATCAGTACGCGACGTCGCAGCTCGCGCAGACCACATTGCGTAGCGTCGTTGGCCAGTTTGAATTGGATGAAATTCTCTCGCAGCGCGACAAAGTGAATGGCAAGCTGCAGATTATCCTCGATCAGGACACGGAGCCCTGGGGCATTAAAGTCTCGAAGGTCGAAGTAAAGCAGGTCGACATTCCCGAACAAATGCAGCGCGCCATCGCCAAGCAAGCCGAAGCGGAACGCGAGCGCCGCGCGAAGGTCATTCACGCCCAAGGTGAATTCGAAGCGTCACAAAAACTAGCCGATGCCGCGAAAGTTCTCGAGACGCAATCCTCTGCCATTCAGCTGCGCTACCTGCAAACTCTGACCGAGATAGGTGTCGAGAAGAACACAACGATTGTTTTCCCCCTGCCCATCGATATCATTAATAGTTGGGTTCAAGCGTTAGGAGGATCGAAAAAGTAAGAATGCCTTCTGGGGGCAAAAGAGGAAGCACTCGCGAGCGTGTGCTCGAAGGGCGGCATGTCATCGGCTTGTTCATGCTGATGCTGCTGTTTTCGGGATTATTTTTCACGCTCGGTTTCGTTATGGGGCGAGACCAATCGAGTGGTCAGGTGCGCGCTGCCTCCGGAATTCACGGACTGCCCGACTCCACCGTTTTACCGAAGGACGAAACTCCGGCCAGAAATTCCCGCAAGAAGCCGGCTGCTGCCACGCCTTCTGAACCTTCCGCGGACTCGGCCGCACCTCCAGATTTTGAGTTTTATCACGCAGGCGATTCGAATAAGACCGATGATCGCTTGAAACCTGCAGTGAACTCGTCGCCGGCGCCGGTGTCCGCCATCGGAAAGAGCGCCAACCCCAAGCAGGTGAACGCCGCTGCAAAGGCGAATCCCGCTCCGGCCTCCGGTTCCCCCGCCGGACTGAACTTGCAAGTTGCCGCCCTCACCAAAGAAGCCGACGCCATGACGCTCGCGAATACTTTGCGCAAGAAAAATTTTCCGACCTTCGTCCAGCCACCGCAGTCCGACAAGTATTTCCATGTGCTCGTCGGCCCCTACCCCGATCAAAAATCCGCCGACAATGCCAGGAAAGGCCTCGAGCAAGCTGGCTTCAAAGCCATCGTGAAGCGCTGATGTCGGCGCGTTCGTGGCTCCGCTATTTTCGCCCACATCCGGGAAGTGAAACTCCGTCCTGGATGAGGCTTCTTATCGCCGCGGTTTCCGGCGCGGCGCTTTCGTTTTCCTACACAGGATTTTATCTCGGTATTTATTCCTGGATTTGCGTTGGCGTTCTGCTGATCGCGCTTTTCGGAGCAACCCCGCGCGTCGCCTTTGGCTGCGGATTTCTCCACGGAATTTGCTTTGTGCTGACCTCCGTGCCGTGGATTGCCGAGGTGCTGGCCGTTCACGGCGGTCTTTCGCCCGCGGGCGGTTGGGGTGTGTTGCTGTTGATTGCCTCGGTTTGGGCCGCGGGCAACGGCGCGGCGACTTGGGCCATCCATCGTGTTTCTCGCCGCAGGATCGCGCTGGCATGCTTTGGCGCGCCGTTTTTCTGGGTCACCTTCGAGATGTTTCGAACCTGGCTGCCCGAAATTAGCTTTCCGTGGAACCTCCTGGGCTATCCAGCAGCGGCGAATGTCGCGCTCGTGCAACTGACCACCATCACCGGCATTTCCGGTTTGTCGTTTCTTGTCGCATCCTTTAACGCTCTGCTCGCCTGGACCGACGTGGACACAACGCGCCCGCTCAGGCAGCGCCTCGCCATACTCGCCGGCGCAGCCGTAGCGGTTCTTGTGGTTATGTTGGTTGGCCCGCGGTTCGTGCCCGTGCCGGTCGCAAATCATACGGCCCGCGCCGTGCAGCTCGACTTCCCCGAGCGAGACCAGTACCCGAACGACTGGTTCGCGCAGCACACCTCCGATCTGGATGAGGTTCAGCGCTTCAGCCTCGCGCCTTCCGCGCACCATCCCGACTTGCTGATTTGGCCGGAAGCGCCCGCGCCTTTTTCCTATCAGGACCGCCGCTTTGCGGCCCTCGCTTCGAATCTGGCGATTCGTTTTCAAAATCCGTTTATTGCGGGGGTCGTCGAGTGGAAGCGGGAGTCCGTTCCGGCTGGTGCCTCTTCCCACGACGCAATGATTCCCTACAACAGCGCGTTGATGTTCAGCCCGCAAGGCAACCGCGTTTTTTCTTACGATAAAATTCACCTCGTCCCCTTCGGCGAATACGAGCCTTTTCCGCTCATCCATCGCGTGGTGTCCAACGTATCAAGCGAAGTCGGCGGCTTTCGCAAAGGCAAAACCTATGCCGTCGCGCATCTTTCGAACGGCTATACGCTCGGCGTCTTCATTTGCTATGAGGCCATCTACGCTGGAGAAATTCGCCGCTTCGCCGCCAACGGCGCGGACCTTTTCGTGAACATTTCGAATGACGGCTGGTTCGGTCATTCCGCCGCGGCGGAGCAGCATCTGCGCATGGCCCGCGTTCGCGCGGTCGAAAACCGCCGCTGGATTGTCCGCACCACGAACAGCGGCATCACCGCTTCGATTGATCCCTATGGCCGGATCTTCCGCCCCTTGCCGCGGGACGTTCGTGCCGCAACGGATTTGCCATACGATTTTCGCACCGACAAAACCATCTACACCCGTCTCGGCGATTGGTTCGCTTGGCTCTGCGTGCTGGTTTCCGCTATTCTGTTAGTGATTTCCTGGAAGCCAAGGAAAGCGGAAGCTACGGCGTAAACAATCGCTGAGTTGAGTAACCAAAAAACGAAGTCGCGCGAAAAAAGTTAAATTTACAGAGACTGGCGAGCCGAATGATTCTTGAAGATCTGCAGCACCGTTTCGAACTCCTGAAGCCCCGCATTACCCTCGTGCGGAGCTTTCTTTGACGCCCCGCAATACCGCGAGCGCCTGAAAACTCTCGAAACCCGCGTATCTAATCCCGATTTCTGGAACAACCAGGAAGAAGCCCAAGCCGTCCTCCGCGATCGTAAGCGTGCCGAAGAACAGATTGCCGCCGACGAAAAGCTCGCTTCCATTTCTGGCGACATCGAGACCTATGTCAGCCTTGCGTCCGAAGAAACCAACGCCCAGCAGCGCGCTGATCTTCTGAAAGATCTGGACCGCGAACTCACCAGCGCGGAAACATTCATCAGCGACCTCGAAACCAGAACGCTGCTCTCCGGCGAAACCGATCACCTCAACGCCATCATGACCATCAAGCCTGGCGCCGGCGGCACCGAGTCGCAGGACTGGGCCTCCATGCTGCTCCGCATGTACCTCCGTTGGGCGGAGCGAAAGGGTTTGGACGCCACCTTGCTCGACGAAACCCCCGGTGAGGAAGCGGGCATCAAGTCCGCCACAATTCAATTCGCTGGAGAAAACGCCTACGGCTTGCTCGCGGGAGAAACCGGCGTGCACCGCCTCGTCCGCATATCTCCCTTTGATCAGGCGGCCCGCCGCCACACCTCCTTCGCCTCCGTTTTCGTAATTCCTGAAATCGATGACCGCATCGAAATCAACATACGCCCCGAAGATCTGCGCGTTGATACCTTCCGCTCCGGCGGCAAGGGCGGACAGAACGTCAACAAAGTGGAAACCGCGGTGCGCATCACTCACATTCCAACCAACATCGTCGTCGGCTGCCAGGCTCAGCGCAGCCAGGGCAAGAACCGCGAAATGGCCATGAAGATGTTGCGCTCCCGCCTTTACGACCTCGAAATCCAGAAACGCCAGGCGCACACCGATAAGCTCGACGAGAGCAAACTCGACATCTCCTTCGGCAGCCAGATTCGATCCTACGTCATGCAGCCTTACCGCATGATCAAGGACCACCGCACGAAGTTCAGCGTCGGCGATGTCGACCGTGTTATGGACGGCGACATCGATCCGTTTATACGCTCCTACCTGATGGCCAAAAAGACCAAAGGCAAGCTCGAAGTGCAGCTCGATGACGATGAGGACACCGCCTAGGTGGCAAATCTCCGTTCCGTTCGATGCGCCGAGGCGCCGTTCAACCCCTATTTACGACCGTTCAATGCACCTGCAAGTCGTTTAACGTCAATACGTTGATTCTTGGTGCCCGCAATGTTAGCTTGGTAGAGTCAAATCAATACGCCGTAAAATGCTGTATCCCAGCGGCTCGAACGCCGCGTTCACGAAGGAGAACGTGTTTTGAGCGAAGCCTTGCGCAACTTCCTGTTTACTTCGGAGTCCGTCACCGAAGGCCATCCAGACAAAATTGCTGACCAGATTTCCGATGCTGTCCTCGACGAAGTCATGAAGGTCGATCCCCGGGGCCGCGTCGCCTGCGAAACCCTCGTGACGACGGGCTTGGCCATGGTGGCCGGCGAAATCACCACCAGCGCCATTCTGGACTACGACACACTGGTCCGCGACACCATTCGTGGCGTCGGTTACGACCGCGCGAAATTCGGCTTTGATGCCGAAACCTGCGCCGTCTTGTGCACCGTCAAGCGCCAATCGCCGGACATCGCCATGGGCGTTGATACGGGCGGCGCCGGAGACCAGGGCCTGATGTTCGGTTTCGCCTGCGACGAAACCGACGAACTGATGCCCATGCCCATCCAGCTCGCCCACCGCCTCACGCAGCGCCTCTCGGAAATTCGCAAATCCAACAAAGTTGATTTTCTCCGGCCCGACGGCAAGTCTCAGGTCACCATCGAATATCGCGATGGCCGCCCCGCACGCGTCGATTGCGTCGTGATCTCCACACAGCACAGCGAAAAAGTTTCCAACTCCGATTTGCGCGACGCCGTCACCGAGCACGTCATTCGGCCCATCATTCCCGCCGCGATGCTCGACAGCAAGACCAAATACCACATTAATCCGACAGGGCGCTTCGTCATCGGTGGCCCCATGGGCGATGCGGGTTTGACCGGCCGCAAAATCATCGTGGACTCCTATGGTGGCTACAGCCGTCACGGCGGCGGCGCGTTCTCTGGCAAAGATCCTTCCAAGGTGGACCGTTCCGCCTGCTACATGGCTCGCTACATCGCCAAAAACGTTGTTGCAGCTGGACTGGCACGCAAGGCAGAAGTACAGTTGGCCTACGCCATCGGTGTAGCCGAGCCAGTTTCCGTGATGGCCGACACCTTCGGCACGGCAGCCATTCCCGAAGAAAAAATCACCGCGCTGATCCGCGAATATTTCGCACTGACGCCTAAGGGCATCATCGAAACCCTCGATTTGCGCCGTCCTATTTACAAACCTACCGCTGCCTACGGCCACTTCGGCCGCAGCGGCCCCGGCTTCACCTGGGAACATACGGATCGCGCCGACGCACTTCGCAAAGCGGCAGGCCTGGGAGCCGCAGTCACCGCGGAAGTCGGCGCGCGCCGATAGGCCTGAAGCAACCGCCGGAGTCTGTGCCGGCAAACTGTTTTTCCTGCGCGAAACCTCTTCGCCGCGCAAACTTTTGACTAAGGAGAATAAGTGTGGCTACCGCTGAACTGAAAAAGGGTGATGTGAAAGACATCGCATTGGCCGATGCCGGCAAGCGAAAAATTGAATGGGCTGGAAACCAGATGCCCGTCCTCGAATCGATTCGCAAGCGCTTTGTAAAAGAGCAGCCGCTCAAGGGATTGCGCATTTCCGCTTGTCTGCACGTGACCAGCGAAACCGCCAACCTCATGATTGCCTTGCGCGACGGCGGAGCCGATGCGGTCCTTTGCGCGTCGAACCCGCTCTCCACGCAGGACGAAGTTGCTGCTTCGTTGAATCGCGACTACAACATCCCGACCTATGCCATCAAGGGTGAGGACAACGAGACGTATTACTCGCACTTGCGCGCAGCCCTGGAACACCAGCCGCAATTCACCATGGATGATGGCGCTGACCTCGTCACCATGCTCTTGACCAAGCGCACCGATCTGGTCGCCAACGTCATTGCCGGCACGGAAGAAACCACCACTGGCGTCATTCGTCTTCGCGCCATGGCCAAGGACGGCACGCTGAAGTATCCAATCATCGCCGTCAATGACGCTGAAACCAAACACTTCTTCGACAATCGCTACGGCACAGGTCAGTCCACGCTGGACGGCGTGATTCGCGCCACCAACCTTCTTCTCGCCGGCCTCAAGGTCGTCGTTGCCGGCTATGGCTGGTGCGGCCGTGGCGTCGCAATGCGCGCCAAGGGCCACGGCGCCGACGTTATCATCACCGAAATCGATCCGACCAAGGGCATCGAAGCCGTAATGGACGGCTTCCGCGTTATGCCCATGGCCGATGCCGCCAAGCTCGGCGACGTGTTCATCACCGTCACCGGCAACAAGAGCGTCATTCGCGGCGAGCACTTCGAAGCCATGAAGAGCGGCGCGGTCGTCTGCAACTCCGGCCACTTCAACGTGGAAATTGATATTCCTTCGCTGGAAAAAATGTCCTCCGGCAAACGCGAAGTTCGCCCATTAGTGGATGAATATCTTCTGAAGGACGGCCGCAAAGTCTATCTCCTCGGCGAAGGCCGCCTCGTCAACCTGGCTACAGCGGAAGGGCACCCGGCCAGCGTCATGGACATGAGCTTCGCCAACCAGGCCCTCTCCGCCGAGTACCTGCGCCAGAACTACAAGCAACTGAAGCCGCAGGTGTACGTCGTTCCGGAAAATCTCGACAAGGAAATCGCCCGCCTCAAGCTGGACAGCATGGGCCACAAACTCGACAAACTGACGCCCGAACAGGAACACTACCTTGCATCGTGGCAAGAAGGCACGTAGCACGGCGATTCCTACGCGTCGTCTTTTCTTCTTCCCAAAGGGGCGCCGAAAAGCGCCCCTTTTTCTTGTAAACTAAATTCAGCTTTTCCAGGTTCACTCTCATGTGGGATCTCTCGGTAAACGCCCTCGACACCGCCCGCCTCCGTGGCGCGACCTACGCCGACGTCCGCGTAATGCATCTCCGCCAGCGCGACCTCACCACGAAAAACGGCCAAGTCGGTACGCTAGCCCAATCTGAATCGATTGGCATCGGCGTTCGGGCGCTAGCGAATGGCGCGTGGGGTTTTGCCTCGACCGATCGTCTCACGCGCGAAGGTGTTTCCGCCTGCGCCGCGCAAGCCGTATCCATCGCCAAAGCCTCGGCTCTCGCGAAGCGCGGCGATGTAGAAATGGTTCCCGAAGCCCCCTACATCGATAGCTGGCAAAGCCCGTTTCGCAAAGATCCCTTCGAGCTTCCTCTCGAAAGTCAACTCGCCTTGCTCCTCGCCGCCGACGCCGAAATGCGCCGCATCAAAGGCGTCACACTTACCGAAACCGGCATGCAATTCCGCAAGATCGATTCTTGGTTCGCCTCCAGCATCGGTTCGCGCATTCATCAACGCAAATTAATCACCGGCTGCGGCATCGCTGCCACGTCCTTCCAGGGAGACGAAATCCAGAAGCGTTCCTACCCCAACAGTTTTGGTGGGCAGCACATGTTGGCGGGCTACGAACTCGTCGAATCGCTCGACCTCCTGAAGCACGCCCCGCGCGTCGCCGAAGAATCCGCCGCTCTCCACTCCGCCGCGCAATGCCCGGAAAAAACCGGCACGCTCATCCTCGACGGTAGCCAGCTCGGCCTCCAAATTCACGAATCCGTCGGCCATCCCATCGAGCTCGATCGCGTCCTCGGCCAGGAAGCCAATTTCGCCGGCACAAGTTTCCTCACTCTCGATCAGCTCAACAAACTCCGCTACGGCTCCGACATCGTCAACGTCGTCGCTGACGCCCGCATCGATCATGGCCCCGGCCTTGGCAGCTTCGCCTACGACGACGAAGGCGTCCCAGCCCAATGCACCGACATCATCAAAGACGGCCAATTCCGCGGCTATCTCTCCAACCGCGAAACCGCCCATCTCATCGGCCTCCAGCGCTCCTCGGGCACGATGC
>CAJCHZ010000111.1 GCA_903970165.1 Betaproteobacteria bacterium | reverse complement strand
GCTGTAATTGCTGGGGACGGTAGTTCCAGCGAGAGTGCCTGAGGCCGGAGGATTCGTGTCGGCTTTGGAAGGATCAAAGCCGGCGTTGCGGCCCAAAGCGTCGCCGAAGTCGCCGATGCGATCATAGCGCAGGCCGATGTTGACGGTGAGATGTTTGGTGACTTTGAAATCATCCTGAGCATAGGTGCCGACTTCCCAATCGCGATAAGCACGATCGAAGAGGCCGAGAAGGTCGAGAGAGCCATAGAGGTTACCGACGGCAGTTCCACTGGTGCCCGGGCCAGTTCCGCCGGGTAGACCGAGGAGGAAATCGGGCCAACTGAGGAAGAGCTCGCCGGAAAGATAGTGGAAACCAATCTGATTGTTTTGTTCGCGGGAGAGGCTACCGCCAAAGCGGAAGGTGTGCTTGCCTTTGGTCCAGGAAAGAGAATCCTGGAAGGTATAGGTATTTTCGGCGATTAAGACGTTTTGACCATTGCCACCAAGAGACAAGCCTGAAGCGCCAGCCGCATCAATGGCGATGGCAGGGATAGTGTTGTCCGCAGGGATAACCGTAGCGCCGACTCCAGACCAGGTGAAGCCCGGAATGGCCTGAGCAAAGGTGGCGAAGATGCGGTGATAGGCAACTTCGGCCTCATTCAGGAGGTTAGGCGTGATGATGTACGTGTGGGTAAGCGAGAAATTGCGGAAATCCTGAGTGAGGTTGACGGGAGCGCCTGGAGGCGAGCCGCCGCCGGTCAAGTTCGTTTCGGGCAAGGTGTACTGGATGGCGCTGTTAGCAAAGAAGAAGCGGGCCATGAGTTTGCTTTTGGAAGACATTTCCCAATCGGCATTGGTCATGAACTGATCTTCGGTGAAGGGGCAGGGCTGGCTGAAAACCAGGGAACCTTCGGTATCAAAGCCTCCCTGAGCATTGGGATTAATGGATTGGGGGGTAGGAATCAGATAGTTTCCGTTGGGGAGTTTGGTGTTGAGTAGGGCAAGAGCAACAGGGTTGATGTTGGAGCCGTCGGCGGCGACGGCCGTGCCACCGAGCAAACCGGTTCGACCGGCGAAAAGAGCGCCAAGAGCGGCGGCGGAGCGGTCATTAGTGAGGGGAGCTTCGGTAAAACTGGAAGAACAGTTCACGTCGAGACCGTTGCGCTGACGAGTGCCCTGATAGGAGGTGAAGAATTGGAGGACGTCGCGTTTAATGGGGCCGCCAAAATCGCCGCCGAATTGATTCTGCTTGAGGACAGCGCGAGGAGCACCCACTGAGTTGAGAAAGAAGGTGTTGGCGTTCAAGTCGTCGTTGCGGAGGTATTCCCAAGCGGCGCCGTGGTATTCGTTGGTGCCACCTTTAGTGATGACATCCACGTTGGCGCCGGCATTGCGGCCGTAAGAGGCATCGTACTGGCCGGTCTGGACTTTGAATTCCTCGATGGTGTCGGGATTGGGGATGGCGACACCGGCGCTGAAGTAGCCGCTTTGCTGGATGTCGTTGACGCCGACGCCGTTCATCTGGAAATTGTTATCCGCGGCCCAGTTCCCTGCGGAAACGGTGGGGTCCTGATTGTTGCCGCCGCCGCCGCGGCCGAGTTCGCCGGCGTTGGCGATTTCGGAAGAAACGCCGGGATTGAGAGCGATGATCTGGGTGAAATTGCGCATGGCGAGAGGCAAGTCTTGAACCTGCTCGCCGCTCGTCACACGGCCCAGGGTGCTCGATTCAGTTTGCAGTTGCGCGACTTGCGCCTCGACAACAATTGTTTCCGCAACCTGGCCGACCTCGAGGCTAACATTCAGCGAGTTGGTTTCGGTGACGATGATTTGAATGTGTGGGATGGCGACGGAGCGGAAACCACCCTTGGAGATTTCGACGCGATACTCGCCTGGGAGCAAAAGACCGACTGCGTAGTTGCCGGCGGTGCCGGTGGTGACAGTGCGGGTGTCGCCGGAGCTGGCGCTGATGACCTTTACCTGCGCGCCTGCGACGGTGGAGCCGGACGCGTCAGTAACGATGCCTGCGAGAGCGCCGGTGCCAGCGGACTGCGCTGAGGCGTGGCCGGGCAGAAGGATTAAAAATAGTGCTACAAGTGTTGCGCAGAGAAAAGCCCAACTAGATTGTGCGAAACGGATGCCGGAATTTCGTGAAACTTGAAAACTGCTTTGTGTCGCGGCCATTGCGTGTTTCCTCCACTCGCCTGTTTCTACGAAGCCGGCCATCGCACCAAAAGCGGCTTTTGCAACATTTGTTGCTGATTCGTTGGGAGAGAGGCTATTCGCATTGAGGGCAGCTGTCAAGAGGCGGGATTTTAATAGCATAAATCTAATTTTTGACGCAGAAGCCGCACGTAACATCTGTTGCATAAGTGGTGACGAACTGTACTGGAAAGGCACTTTCCCCGGCGGGTTAGAAGGGGGAGGAAGAGGGACAGAGGGGAGGAAAAGCACTGTAGAGTGAACTGTGGGGCTATCAGGGCCTCTGCGCTGGCGGAGCGGAGGGGGGCTGCCCTGGGCCATGGCTTAGTTTTTCTCGCCATTCGGCGGCTTTATCAGGTTTGTTCCAAGCAGCATAAAGCTGAGGGATGCGGTCGGCGGCATCCTTTATGAAGATTTTAGCGGGAGTGGACATAGTGGACTCTTTTTGTTTGAGCCCCTGATAGCCAGAGAGGATGAGAGTTTCGGCTTCGGGGAATTTTTTTTGGCCGAGGAGGGCGGCGCCGAGAAGGCTTTCGAGGTTGTAGCGATGCCAGTCATCGGGACTGGATTTGATTTGTACGGCGAGAACGCCGCGAAGGACCGGTTCGGCTTTGGCGTATTGATGGAGCATGATGTAGTCGCGGCCGAGAGTGGTGCCTGCAACCGTGGCTTCGCGGCTGTCCGCACCGCGGGCTTTGGTGGCGATTTCGGCGAGCTGAATCTGAATGGGAACGGCTTGGGCAAAACGATTATGGCTTTCATAAAAGTAGGCGAGATTGGACATGTCGCTGAGCGTGCTGGGATGGGTTTGGCCGAGGACGCGGGCGTCGCGGGCAAGGGTGTCTTTTAGAAGACTTTCGGCCTTGGGGAGCTGGCCGGCGACACCATAGGCGCGGGCGAGGTTGCTTTCAGCGACGATCGTGTAGGGATGGTCGATACCTTTCACTTTTAGATCGGCGGCGTAGACAATTTGTTGTTCGGCGAGGGCTTCTTTGAATTTTCCTTGTTTGCCGTAAAGCGTGGCCAAAGACTGCCTGGTGGAAATGGTATCCGGGTGTTCCGCTCCCAATAGGCGGGTATTTCCTTCGAGAACCTTGCGCAATAACGGCTCGGCCTGGGCGTATTTTTCTTCGCCGATGTAGACGCGCGCGAGGCCAAACATATCGCGCAAAGTATTGGGATGCTCAGGACCGAAAACTCTTTCGGAGATGGCGAGAGTATTGTTGAGGAGAGGCTCGGCGTCCTTGTATTTGCGCTCGAAGATATAAAGGGTGGCGAGGCTGTCGCTGGTGTTCATGGTGTGAATGTCGTCCGGGCCGAGAGCACGCTGTTGTTCTTCGAGGGCTTGCTTCAGGAGAGGTTCGGACTTCTCATACTTCCCTATTTCCATATAGGAGACGCCAAGTTCCTGCTGGGCAGCGAGGGTGCGGCTGTCCTTGGGGCCGAGGACGCGGGTCATTGTGTCCACGAGTTTTTCGCGCAATTGCGCGGCTTCGGCATATTTTCCTTCATCGGTCTTGATGGTCGCGATGTTCCCCAGGGCGAGTAGTGTTTCGGGATCCTCGGGGCCTGCGTAGCGGGAGTTTAAATCGTAGGCTTTTTGAAGTTGTTCTTCGGCTTGGGGGATCAGCTCGAGATCGCGATAGGTGATGCCGATGGTGCTGCGAATGCCGGCTTCGACGAGTGGACGGTCTTTGAATTTTTCGCCGATGGTGGCGGCAGCGCGGTCGAGGAGAGTGCGGACTTTGACATCGGGATCGGGCGGGGCGTCGCTCGAGGTTTGCAGCCTGGAACTGGCTTGCGAGAGCAGGCCATTTTGGAGGAAATCGTTGACGGCTTTGGCGGTGGCGGCTTCGGTGTCGGCGCGATCGCGTTCGAGTTTGGCGGCGCGCTCGGCGCGGCTGGCACGGATCGCTTGCCATGTACTGATGGCTGCTCCGGCGACGAGCACGGCGGCAAGAGCCGCGGCGGTTGTGAGAAGAGTGCGATTCTTGGCGGCGAATTTTTTGAAGCGGTAAGCGGCGGAAGGCCGCGCGGCTTCTACTGCATCGCCATTCAGGTAACGCTCGATATCGCGGCCAAAGCTATTTGCGGTTTCGTAGCGGCGTGTGCGGTCCTTCTCGATGGACTTCATGACGATCCAGTCGAGTTCGCCGTGAAGGAGTTTCGGGAGGCGGCCGGGATCGGTTTTGCGCTGCTGCGACGTGATTTGAATGGTTTCCGTGGATTGGCTCAAGCGGGTGCTGGGCGGGGGCGGTTCGTCCTCGCGGATCTTGCGGAGCATTTCTGTGTAGGCGGACTTGCGGAGTTCGAGGGAGCCGATGGGGGTCGTGCCGGTAAGGAGCTCGTAGAGAAGGGCGCCGAGGGAATAGATGTCGCTGCGAGTGTCAATGTCGAGGCCGGTGGACTCGGCCTGCTCGGGCGACATGTACTCGAGAGTGCCCATGACGGCGCCGATTTGCGTGAACATGGTTTGTTCTGCGAGGCGCTGGCCGGTGGCTTTGGCAATGCCGAAGTCAATGACTTTAGGGACGGGCTTGCCGTCGTACAGAGCGACGAGAACGTTGGAGGGTTTGATATCGCGGTGAATGATGCCTTTTTGGTGTGCGTGCTGGATGGCCTGGCAAACGGGGACGAAGAGTTCGAGGCGCTCGCGGATGGTAAGGCGATGATTGTCGCAGTAGCGCGTGATGGGGATGCCTTTGACCAACTCCATCACGAAATAGGGGCGGCCGGAGACGGTGGTGCCGGCGTCGAGGACGCGGGCAATGTTGGGGTGATCCATCAGGGCGAGGGCCTGGCGCTCGGCAGCAAAGCGGGCGATGACCGTTTCCGTGTCCATGCCCTGCTTGATGATTTTCAGGGCGACTTCCCGGCGGACGGGATGCTGCTGGTCGGCGCGGTAAACCATGCCCATGCCCCCTGCGCCGATACGCTGGATGATTTTGTATGGGCCGATTAAAGAGCCGGGAGCTTCCTGAGAGGAAAGGTTTGCGTCTTCGAGATCGGCAGGGGAGAGGCCCGGAGGTGTGGGATCGGGCGGCATGGTGGCTTGGTCGTCTAGAGGAGTTTGAGAAAGGAGTCTGGCTTCGAGGCGTTGGAGGAGAGCAGGATCGCTGGCGCATTGCTCTCGAAGGAAGGTGGTGCGTTTTACTGGGTCGGTGATGGCTGCGGCAGCGAAGAAGATGGAGTCTTCGGTCATTTTATTTTATGCGGATTGACTGGAAACCAATGAAAGCGGTTTTCGGAGAAACCGGTAGAGCGGTCATCCTCTGAAGGATGAACCTACAACGTGGTGCTTGCGCTTTTAGGGTAGGGCGGCTCGGCAACACGGTGACTGTATAGTGCCGAGAAATTTTCGGTTAAGCAAGAGGTTGAAAACTGGAGGCGCGGGTCGGATTCGAACCGACGAATGATGGTTTTGCAGACCATTCCCTTGGGCCACTTGGGTACCGCGCCGAACTTGTGAGTATAGCAAAATTTCTTACGCGGGCTGGAACGCGGCGACCGCCGGATCGTGAATCGGCTTGAGCCTGGTGAATCAGGTTGGCGCTTGCGGGGGCTCGCTACTTTTTTGCCGGCGCGAGGGGCGAAGCGATCTTGGCTTCGCGGAGGAAGCGGGCAGATTCTTCGGGGGGCGTTGGGTTGATGTAGAAGCCTGTGCCCCATTCGAAGCCGGCGACTTTGGTCAGCTTGGGGATGATCTCGATGTGCCAGTGGTAGTGGTCGTTGATCTCTTCCCCGATTGGTGAGGTGTGAATCATGAAGTTGTACGCCGGACGGTCGAGGACCGCATCGAGGCGCATCAGCGTGTCTTTCAACATGCGGGCGAGGCTGGAGTACATGGTGCTCTGGTTGTTTTCGTAGGAAGAGCCGTGGACTTTGGGGAGCAGCCACATCTCGAAGGGAAAGCGAGGGGCGTACGGGGCTAGCGTGATGAAATGGTCGTTTTCGCCGATGACGCGCTCGCCGGTGTCGCGCTCCTGGCGGATGATGTCGCAGAAGATGCAGCGCTCTTTTTCGTCGTAGTAGTGCCAGGCGCTGTCCACTTCTTCGCGGACCCGCCGGGGGACGATGGGGAGGGCGATTAGCTGAGAGTGAGGGTGTTCTACGGAGGCGCCGGCAGCTTCGCCGTGATTTTTGAAGATTAGGACATAGCGGAAGCGCTTGTCGTTTTTCAGGTCGAGCATGCGGTCGCGATAAGCCCACAGAACATCTTCGACGGCGCGCTCGGGGAGGGACGCGAGGGAAGCGCCATGTTCGGGGGTCTCGATGATGACCTCGTGGGCGCCGATGCCGTTCATTTTGTCAAAAAGGCCTTCGCCTTCGCGGTCGAGATCGCCTTCGATGCCGAGCGCGGGAAATTTATTGGGGACGACACGGATAGTCCAGCCGGGGTTATTGGCCCCGCCGTTGCTGCGGCCGTAGACGAGAATCTCGGGCGGAGTCTTGGCCTCGCTCCCGGGACAGAACGGACAGTTTTTACCGTTCGAGGAAACGGGAACGCTCTCGCGCAGAAAATCGTTGGGGCGCTTTCCGCGTTCCGTGGAAATAATCACCCAGCGGCCAGTAATGGGGTCTTTTCGCAACTCCGGCAAAGCAAGCCTCCTCGACGAGGTCCAAGAAATGGGATGGGGTGCACGCCCCAGCGAATTGATTGTACCGCGTCTTGCGGCGCTGAAAAGGAGTTGAAGGGATTTTCTTGTGGAATTCTACATTGGAGGGCTGAAAGCGTCTTTGTGCAGCCGAACAGCCGCTGTGTGGCCGGGGTTATTGTCGATGGTCAGCACGTCGAAGCGCCAGGGGCACTCGCGGACGCGGCACGCGGAGAGGAAGTGCTGGGCTGTACGAGTGAGGAGTTCCTGCTTTCCTTGGGTGATACGGAATGGGAGTTTACACAGGATCGGCAGAGGACCCAGAGAAGAAAGCGTAGTCCTTGCGAGCAAGAGCAACACACGAAACCATTTAGGCTCGTGCCAGCGTGGGGCGCAATGTATTGCGCCCCCCCACGGCATGTTGGTTAGAGTTTGGATTCAGCTTCGCGGATGCAGGCTTCCAGTGTGTTGGCTGCGAAGTCGGCTTGTTCTTCGTCAATCAGGAGGGGCGGCGAGAGGCGAACTGTGTTCTCGCCTGCGCCCAGGATGCAAAGGCCTTTGTGGAAGGCCGCGTCTACGATAATGTTTCGAAGGTCGGGAGCTCTTTCTTTGGTGCGCTGATCGCGGACGATTTCTATGCCGATCATCAGTCCACGGCCGCGGACTTCGCCGACGATCTTGAACTTCTGAGTCCAGTCGGAAAGGCGGTTTAAGAGGTAATCGCCCACTCGACGGGCGTTCTCCATGTACTCGGTTTCGATCAGTTCGGTCGTGGCGAGAGCTGAGGCGATGCAGACGGGATTTCCTCCAAAGGTTGTGCCGTGAGAGCCGGGTTTCCAGTTCATGATGCTGGCTGGCGCGAAAAACGCGCCTAGCGGCATGCCGCTGGCGATACCTTTGGCGCTGCAGACGATGTCCGGCTCGATGCCAGAGAATTGATGAGCCCACCACTTTCCGGTGCGACCCATGCCGGACTGAACTTCGTCGGCGATGAGCATGATGCCGTGCTTGCGGCAAATGCGCTGGAGTTCCTGCAGGAAGAAATTGGGCGCGACAACGTAACCGCCTTCACCCTGGATGGGCTCGATGATGATCCCGGCGACTTCTTCGGGATCGAAGAGGCGCTTGAAGATTTGCTGCTCGAGCACCTCGAGGATTTCGGCTCCGCAGGTTTCTGCGGTGTGGCCGTGAGCGCAGCGGTAGGAATAGGGAAAAGGAATGTGTTCGACGCCGGAGAGAAGAGCGCCGAAACCCTTACGCTGCGTGGTTTTCGAGGCGGTCAGCGAGAGAGCGCCCATGGTGCGGCCGTGGAAGCAGCCGTAGAAGGCGATCATTTTGTCGCGCTTGGTGGCGTAACGCGCCAGCTTGATCGCGCCTTCCACTGCTTCCGCGCCGGAATTGGTGAAGAATGCTTTCTTCGGTGCCCCGGGAAGCGTGTTGACGAGCTTTTCGGCGAGTTGCGGCATGCTTTCGTAATAGAAATCCGTGCCGGACATGTGAATCAGTTCGGCGGCCTGCTTTTGAATGGCCGCGACTACTTTGGGATGGCAGTGACCTGTGGAGCAGACGGCAATGCCGGCGGCGAAGTCGAGAAAGGCGTTGCCGTCAACGTCTTCGACGATGGCGCCGTAACCGCGCTTGGCGACGAGCGGATAGTCGCGCGTGTAGGACGGCGACATGAACTTTGTGTCACTTTCCACAACACGGCGGGCGTTTGGACCGGGCAGCGCAGTTATCAGCCGGGGTAGTTTTGTATCCATTGCGGTAATCATATCTTCCTCCTCGGGAATTGGGGTTCAGCGGTTAATGTGGGTCGGCTACCGCGAGGGCAGGTTGTCTACGTACACCAATCCATCGAGAGGAGAAGGGTACGCCCTGCCAGAGAGGAGGTTTATTAGTCTACGCCAAAGAGGTTGGGACGCAGCTCAGCTGGAGAGTTACACGGGAACGAATTGAGGTGAAAAAGTTTCATTTGCGTTTCCAACGGACACTGCCGTCCTTCGAGTCTTCAATCAGTATACCACGATCGGCGAGTTCTTTGCGGATGCGATCGGAGGCGGCAAAATCGCGTCGCTGGCGGGCGGATTGGCGGTCGGCGATTAGTTTTTCGATTTCGGCGTCGGCGGGGCCGGACTCTTTGGGACCGAAGCCCAGGGCGCGGAGCCTCTCGTCGTCGTTGTCGTCCATGACGGCGAAGATGCGGTTGAAATTCGCTAGAAATTCCTGGACAGCGGGAACATCGCCCTGGCGGAAGTCGTCTTTGTCCATCGCGATGTTGGTTTCGCGGAGGAGATCGAAGGCGGCGGCGAGGGCGCGGGCGGTGTTCAGGTCGTCGGAGAGGCCAGCGTCGAACTCTTCAGCTGCTTCGCCGATGCGGGCGGCCATGCCTTTCTGGTTGCCGGCGGGAAATTTTCCTTGTGCGAGGCGAGCGGCGAAATTGCGGAGGCGTTCGACGGAGCTGGCAGCTTGTTGCAGGCCGTCGAAGGTGAAATTGAGCTGCTTACGGTACGGAACGCTCGCCAAGGCGAAACGCAGGGCGGATGGTTTATAGCCCTTGGCAAAGAGATCGCGCAGCGTATAGAAATTGCCGAGAGACTTGGACATTTTCTCCCCTTCGACGAGGAGATGTTCCGAGTGCATCCAGTAGCGCGCGAAGGGCTTGCCCGTGGCGGCCTCGCTTTGGGCGATTTCGTTTTCGTGATGGGGAAAAGCCAGATCGATTCCACCGGTGTGAATGTCGAGCGTTTCGCCGAGATATTTCATGGCCATGGCGGAGCATTCGATGTGCCAGCCGGGGCGGCCTTTGCCGATGGGTGTATCCCAGAAATGCTCGCCGGATTTGGGAGCCTTCCAGAGGGCGAAGTCGCGAGCGCTTTCTTTTTCGTAGCGATCGTTGTCAACGCGGGCCCCAGCCTGAATTCCGGTGACGTCGATGTTGGAGAGCTTGCCGTATTGCGGGAATTTGGCGATGCGGTAGTAAATCGAACCTTCGCCGGGATACGTGAAGGATTTTTTTTGCAGGCGCTCGATGAGCTTGACCATGTCATCGATATGGTCGGTGGCTCGAATCCAGTGTTCGGGAGCTTCAATGCTGAGAGTCTTGCAATCGTCGAAGAAAGCCTGCGCGAATTTTTCGGTGTAATCACGGATGCTGACGCCTGCTGCGGCGGCGTTGGCGATGATGCGGTCGTCCACGTCAGTGAGGTTCATGACGTGTTTCATTTTGAAGCCGCGAAGCTTGAGGAAGCGGCGGAGAATGTCCTGAAAGACGAACGTGCGGAAATTGCCGATGTGGGCGTAGTCGTAGACCGTCGGGCCGCAGGTGTACATGCGGACCTCAGCGGGCTTTTGCGGAACGAAGGCTTCGACCTTTCCGCCGAGCGTATTGTGGAAGCGTATTTCGTTCATCGGTCTCTATACGGCTTTCCGAACCACGGGACAAACGTCAAATTGTAGCTGAGGGCTCCGCGAAGCCGCAATGAAGAAGGGCGCGAGGCTCTGAAAGAGTTTCCAAGCGTGACCGTCTACATTGGGATGCCGCTGCAAATGCGAGGCGGCTCCACCAGGAACCGGCGAATCAGCAACGAATTGCGAGGGGATAGCCATGATTACGAATCGTTCCGTGCCAGCCAATATTCTGCTCCCGCATGTGGTCTATCAGAATCTTGAGCAGGCGATACCGTGGCTGAGCAGGACGTTTGGGTTTGTCGAGCACTACCACTACGGCGAGCCCGGAACGATCCATGGGGCGCAGATGCATCTTGGCGATGCCTGGATCATGGTGAGGAGGTCGCGGCAAGGTGAAGCGAGCCCGGTCCAAATTGGCAATGCCACGCAGAGCCTGACGGTCTTCGTGGAAGATGTCGACGCACATTACGAACGAACAAGGGCGGCGGGAGCAAGAATTGTGGAGGACATGAACGAGACAATGTATGGCGAACGGCAATACGGCGTTGTGGATTTAGATGGGCACCACTGGCTTTTTTCGCGGCACGCGCGCGATGTGAGCCCCGAGAACTGGGGAGCAACAAAAGTCTCCGAGATCAAGACCGGCACGGCGCAAAAGCGCCTTCCAAGTTTTTGCTACCTGCAGATTCCTGCCCTGGATGTGAAGCAATCGGTCTCTTTTTACGAAGGCGTGTTTGGCTGGAATATCCGCAAAAGAGAAACGGAGTATCCGAGCTTCGACGACGCGTCTGGAAACATGAGCGGTGCGTGGGTCATAGGCCGAGAAGCAGCTCGCACGCCCGGCTTGCTACCGTATATCTGGGTGGAGAACATTGAAGCGACACTCGCAATGATTACAGCGAAGGGTGGCGAGGTCGTGGAGAGCATACATCCCGACAATCCGGGTAGCACTTCCCTTATCGCGACATTCCGCGACCCAGCTGGCAATTTGATGGGCCTGTATCAAGAGGATGCGGACTGAGGAACTGCCACCCTCACCACTTTAGGTTCATGGTGGATCGAGGCATGGGTCACGCCGAGCGAGCCCAAGCGAATTCCAGGAAGAACGCGCCTCAACCAATAGCCAGCTTCGATCCCCTCAGAAATAGAATTTCAGAGCCAACTGTACAAGGCGGCCCGGCAGCGCTTCCGTAATCTCTCCAAAATTGGGTGAACTGATATCGTTGTTGGGCAAACGGAAGTTAGCGTGATTGAAAATGTTGAAGAACTCCGCGCGGAATTGCAGGCTCTTCGATTCGCGAATAGGAATGTTCTTGAAAGCAGAGAAGTCCCATTGCTGCAACCCGGGACCTTGCACGATGTTGCGGCCCTCATTGCCGAACTGGCCGGCTTGCGTCGTGGGGTTGAGCTGCTGGAATGCCGCGGTGTTGAACCATTCCTGCGGCGTGCGCGGACCGTTGTTCGGATTGCCGACGACGTCCGGGCGATTGCTGGAGAAGCCGGAGATCTCGGGAGCGCTGCCTTGGAGCGAGACGTCCGTGTCGTCGTAAACGGTGAACGGCGTGCCGCTCATGAAGGTAGTGATCCCGTTCAGTTGCCAATCGCCAAAGGCATGCTGGTACCAGTTTTGCGGATGATTCCAGAAAGGCACATGCCACTCGTAGCTGAGGACGAAGCGGTGGCGAGAGTCAAACATGGAGCGGCCGTGTTCGGCGGAAAGGTCAAAGGGATTCTGGGCGAGATCATTTTCGCCGGCAACGCTTTGCGAGGCGGAGCCGGTAATGTTGAAGGAGGAAACGTCATCCAGAGTTTTGGAAAAAGTGTAGGACGCCAGGAAGGAGAGGCCGTGGCTAAACCGCTTCTTCAGGCTGGTTTGTAGCGCGTTATACGTGGAATTGGCGATGCCCGCGATGATGCCGACGGAGGCGAAGTTGCAAGGTGGGCTGGTAGGAGAAAGAGTGCAGCCGGAATAGAGCCGGCGGTTGTTGACGTTGTCTTCCGTGGAGTTAGGCTGGCCGTTCGTTTCGCCGGGAACAAAAACAGCGGGATTGCCTTCGATGAAGCGGGGTAGCTTCGTGCCTTTGGTGCCAATGTAGCCTACTTCGAGGAGCCAATCGTCGGCGAAAGAGCGCTGAATATTCAAGTTCCAATCCTGCGCATAGGGTAGGCGCAGATTTGGTGAGAGCGTGAGTAGAGTCATGGGCTCCGCAAAGCCACTGCCGCTGAAAGGATTAGCGCCGCCGAAGGGGCTCTGGAAATCGGGAAAGTTGAGCTGGGGAGTTTGCAGGAACGGCGGCGCACTGACGGGCGCCTGTAGTGGGCCTCCCTGACCGTTGTAATAAGGATCATAAAAAATTCCATACGCCGAAGTGACAAGCCAGTGGCCGCTGCCCGTGGGGTCCCAAGCGATGCCGACGCGCGGAGCGAACGCGTCTTTCTCCGCGGGAATCAGACCGGCAGGAACTCCAGGATCACCGGGATAAACAAGGCCAGCGGGAGCGTCGGGCATGACGACGGATTGGACCCCGGGCTCGAAGAGGTTGGTCCGATTCTTGATTTCGGTGTATGGGAACGGTAGTTCGTAGCGCAAGCCGTAATTCACGGTAAGGCGTTTCGAGATTTTCCAGGTGTCTTGCGCGTAGAAGTTGACATTGTTGCCGCGCAGCCCGCGGCTTGGGTCGCCTCCCCCTTGCAGGAAAAATGCAGGCTGGCCGATGAGAAAGCTGGCGAAGGCATCGGATAGCGGCGCTGGAGCGAAGACGAAGAAGCCATTGGTGGCGATGCCGAACAGCACGTTCACGGAATCGTGGCCGTAACCGCCGCCGAATTTCATTTCATGGCGTCCTCGAATCCAGGTAACGGAACCGGAGAGATCCATGGCGTCTTCGTAAGTGTCGCGCGGGCCGGTGATGGGATCGCCCGTCGAGGCGTACCCGCTGACCTCAAGAAAAGGAGGCCCGATAGCGGCCTCGAGAGACGGCGCGTATTGGAAACCGAGGCTGGCGGGCGTTTCGTGATTAATGGCCTGGTTGAAGAGAAATTTGTTACGCAAGAAGGAGAACCGTAATACACCAATGAGGCTCGGAGAAAAGGTGTGGGTTTCCTGAGTTACGAAATTTTGGGCGCGTTGGTCTTCGCCGACCGGGAAACCGGGTACATTGGCTCCGGCCGTGGACAGCGGATCGATGGTATTTCCTTGAGAAAACATGTATCGAAAATTCAGAACGTCCCGCGCGGTTAGGTAGTGGTCGACCCGCATTCCGAACTGATCATTCGTCTGATCCAAAGTTTGCGTGGTGCTATAGCCGTTAGGCCCAATGGCGGGATCGTTTGGCAGGGGGAACAAAGGCAGCAAGCTCTGCGCAAAGGGATCCACGCCGGGAAGTTTGTTAAAAGGCAAGGGCGTCGGCGCGGGGCTTGTGAAGACATTCAAGAGCTGGCCATTCGGATTGCTGCAAAGGCCTGAGGAATTGAACGTGCCCCCTGCCTGGGTGCAGAGCAGGCCAAAGTCGCCACCCCGTTCCGCTTGAGTAGGAACAGTCGCGCTGACGGTTTCGCCCTGTCGAAGGCGAAGGCCTTCGTAATAGCCAAAGAAAAATGTTTTGTCGTGCTTGACGGGACCGCCGAAAGTGCCGCCGAACTGGTTGCGCTTGAGCGGTTCGACGCTGGTGGCGAAAAAGCTTTTGGCGTCCAGGTCGTCGTTGCGCAGAAATTCCCACAGCGCGCCGTGGAATGCGTTTGAGCCGGAGCGAGTAATGATGTTCGTCGTGGAACCAGTACTGTGGCCAAACTCGGCGCTGGCGGTGTGCGTGAGGATGTGAAATTCCGCGATGGAATCGATGGGCAGCTGAATCACGAGGCCGGCGTCAACCGCGTTGTAATTGTTCGCTCCGTCGATCAGGAAATCGTTGGATTCGGGACGCTGGCCGTTCACGGCGTACGCCTGCCCATTACGCAGGGAGCCGCCGGCTTCCGCGAGTCCGGGTGTGATGGGAACAACACCAGGTTGAAGCAGACCAAGCTGCGAAAAATTGCGGCCGTTTAAGGGCAAATCCAGGACTTCAGCTTCGCCAACTGTCTTTCCCAAACTGGTGACAGTGGTTTCGATCAGGGAAGCATCTGCTTGCACGCGAACTTCCTGCGTGGGAATTCCGACCTGCAGGCGAACGATGAGCGTCGCGGTCTGATTTACATCCAGCTCGATTCCTTCCTGAATGTATTTCTTGAAACCCTTTGCTTCGGCCTCGACCCGGTAGTGGCCGACGGGGAGCTCGACGAAAATATAGGCGCCCTGGGAATCTGTCGTAGCAGAGCGAGCGAGGCCTGTTTCGGTTTGGATGGCTGTTATGCGGGCGCCAGAAATGGTAGCCCCGCTGGTGTCGAGGACGGTGCCGCGGATGCTCCCTGCGATTTCCTGCCCCGAGGCGTTCGTGCAAATGAAAAATGCGATGCTTGCAAACGTCAGGACGCAGATCAAGCTTCTGAAATTCCTCATTCAATTCTCCAGTTTCCGTTTGTCCGGCTCTTGCTAATGTCGGGGCACACCCGTGCGGCGAACGCAAACTCAGATTGCGCGCCAATTGTTTGCGGCGGTCATCACCCCGTTTTTAGGTGGCGCATTATAAGAGCAGATGTGGAGGCAGGGTCAATAATACAAAAGAATTATCGCGCGCGTCCGAACAAACGCGGACCGTGCAATCATGACGCTGGTCAAAACTTAATCCAAACTTGATCAAAATTGACGCTGTGCCATTCGATGGATAGAGTCCCTGTTTCTCCCAAGCGAGGTGCCGTAATGAAGCGCACTGTGTTGCGGATCGGACTTCTTTTCGTATTGGCAATTGGTGGCACGGTTCGTGCTCAGGAAAAAACGGCGGATGTAGCCACAGGCAAGTTGCTGACGCCGGCCGCGTCGCTCACTCTTCGGTCCATTTCTGATTTACAGTTTTCGCCGGACGGAACGCGCGTAGCGTTCGTGGTGATGGAGCCCCCCAAGGGCGACCGGCGGGCGCGGCACATCTGGCTGTATGACAAAAAATTGAACAGCGTGCGACAGTTCACATTTTCACCGAAGGATGAATCATCGCCACGATGGTCTCCTGACGGGAAGCGGCTCGCATTTCTTTCAAATCGTGACGACCAGCAGCAGATTTACATGATGCGAACGGACGGTGGCGAAGCAGCGGCAATCACTAAAGGAAAGCGAAGCATACAAAGCTTCGAATGGTCACCGGACGGCAAACAGGTTGCGTTTCTTGCCCCGGATGCCAAGACGGACGCCGAGGAAAAGAAGGATAAGGATAAAGATGACGCACATCTCGTTGACAAAGAGGACAAGCATCCGCGGCTGTGGCTGCTCACTTTAGCGACGAGCGAAGCGAAGGCGCTTACCGAGCCGAGATGGGAAGTCAGCGAGTTGGCGTGGGTGCCTGCAGGCGACCGCATCGTCGTCAGCGCAACGGATCATCCGGAAGCGGACGAAGAAACACATCGCATCTTTTCGGTGGCAGTCGCGGATGGCTCGCGCAGGCTGCTTCTTGCACCGCACGGGCCCTTTAGCGATTTGCATCTCTCACCGGATGGAATGACGGTCAGCTTCATTGGCTGCCGCGTGGACGGCCCCGTGCCGCATGACCTGATGCTTCTGGACATCGGCAGGAAAGCGACTCGCAATCTCACTGGAGCGAGCCTGGATCGCGGCGTCCACGAGCACAGGTGGCTTAGAGATGGTTCGTTGCTCGCCGTTTATGGCGACGGCTTTCGAAACAAGTTTGTTGGATATTCTGCGGATGGGATGAGCAAGAACCCGGAGAATCCGCCGTCTGGCAACGTTGGTGGCTTTACGGTTTCCGATTCGGGAGAAGTGGCGTTCGTCGGGCAGTCTGCCACAACACCTCAGGAACTTTGGGTCTGGAATCCGAAGAACGCACCGCTGCAGGTTTCTCACCTGAATGATTCTTGGAAGCAGTTCGAACTTGGCACGCCGGAAATTTACAAATACAAATCTTTCGATGGGTTGGTGATTGAAGCGGCGTTGTTGAAGCCCTCTGGCGCAGACGGAAAGGCGCGGCTGCCGCTAATCGCATTGATTCACGGAGGCCCGACGGGCAACTGGCAGGACTCCATCGAGACGTGGGGCCAGCTTCTGGCCGCGCGCGGCTACGCTGTGTTCTATCCCAACATTCGCGGCTCATCAGGTTACGGACAGCAATTCTTGGAGATGAATCGCGGCGACTGGGGCGGCGCCGACTTTAAGGATGTGATGGCGGGGGTAAAGGATCTCATTGATCGCGGCATCGCCGATCCGAACAAGCTCGGCATTGGCGGCTGGTCCTACGGCGGCTATATGGCGGAGTGGGCTGTCACGCAGACCAACGACTTTAAGGCCGCAGTTTCCGGCGCGGGACTTTCCAATCTAATCTCGGAATACGGAAGCGAAGAGCATCCTTCCTATGACGAATGGTTCTACGGCGTGCCTTACGAGGCCGGCAATCTCGTGAAATTCCTGAACAGCTCCCCCTTCTCGCAACTGCAGAACGCAAAGAAGCCAACGCTTATTCTGCAAGGCGATGCGGACACGACCGATCCGCTGGATCAAAGTCAGGAACTTTACCGCGGCTTGAAGCACTACGGCGTGGAAACGGAATTGGTGGTGTATCCGCGCGAGCCGCACAGTTTGCGCGAGGAAAAACACCTGCTGGATCGGCTCAATCGGATTCTGGCTTGGTTCGATAAGTATGTGAAATAGCAGCCGCCCAGAACAGCGCGTTCGGTGGCCAGCTAATCAGCAAAACTCTAAACGTTTACTTCTCTGCGCCGACAAGCTGGAATTTCGAGAGTTTGCCAATCGGGGGGAAAGACTCCAGCTGCGTTAAGGTGCGCTCGGCCGCAATCGTCCCGTTGCGCAGAGCCTTGGCCATCACTTCAAGGGCCTGTCCGGCCATTGGAGGCACAATCACGGTCGCGGTAAGCAATTCATTGCGAACGTAAGCCTGCCCTGTTTTCGGAAGGCCATCGCAACCGATAAACGGCAGGCTTAGCCATTTTTGCTTTTCCTGAGGATTGCTGATTCCTTCTAGAGCTTTGCGCGCGCCCATGGCCATGGCGTCGTTCTGCGCAGCAATGGCGCTGACGGTGGTTTTGTTGGAAACGCCCAATTTCAGCCAGGTAGACATGCTGCGAAAGCCACTCTCTTCGGTCCATTTTCCGCGCAGTAGTGTAACGTGAAGATTCTTTGGGCAGACTCCATCGAATCCTGCTTTGCGGTCCTTTACAACAGAGCTGTCGGTTGGGCCCAGGATGTAGAGCACCTGTCCGCCTTCGGGAAGCAGGGCCCCCAATTGCCTCGCCTGAATCCTTCCCACCTCCGTGTGGTCGCTGGTGACAAGGAAGATGGGACTCTTCGAGGTTCGGCGAACTTCGGAGATATAATCGGCCTCGCGGTTAAGGAGTCCCCAAGCGATACCAGCGGCAGTGGCTGCTTTGGCAACTTGTGGGAGCCCAGTTCCACCGGCCGGTTCGACAACGATGCCGTCTGGCCGCAAAGTAGGATCTGCCTGGATAGACTTCAGAACTTGCGTGCTTTGCGTGATGGTGTCGCCACCCGCGTAGACAATTTCGAGATCTGCTCCCAGTCGGAGAGCTGCAGCCTCCGCAGAAGCCGCTTGCTCCATCTGAAAGTCATTGTCTTTGGTAATCAGCGAGAGGACAAATCGCAGTTTTTTCACAGTTTGGCATCCCAAGATGCGCCGCGCCGATCACTTTCTGCGGTGAAATACGTCTGGAGTAGTTATACCTGCAGAAATGATACGGCGACTCGGAACCGGGCGGCACCAGGAAACATGGCAGAGGGTTACATCCTGGATACCCGGATATCTGGCAAGCCAAGCCATAGGAATCGGCTAGCACGAATCAGCTGTCTCCGCACGAAGGCTATTGTGGCCCCCAGGAATTCCATACAATCTGTTGGGTAGCTCTTTACAGCCGGAAACGCCCGTGATACGCTTTTTTCCCGTACCGCCATCCATGCGCCAGGCGGCTGGGCCTCTGACTGAGAACCTGCCAAACGTTTGTCTAAGCGGCCTTAAAACGGCTGACTTGTCGCTCGAAAGACCCTCCCCAAGAGGAACAAGGCGTCGTCTCTCGACGCGTGCTTTGCCCCGACTCCGGTTGGGCGGTGTGTATTTACGGGCTATTGGAGAGCATTTGTGGCCAGAGTAGTGTCAAATTTAATCAAGGCAGCCGCCGTGGGTATTACGTCCATTGCGTTTGCAGCCCGGTTGAAGTCCAGTGCAAGCGCGCGGCGGTTGGCGACAAAAAGGGGACATCTTGCTTAAGCTGCGAAAAGTAGAAATCGTTGGCTTCAAGTCGTTTTGCGACCGGACTATCGTGACCTTCAGCGGCTCTGGGACGACTTGCATTGTCGGGCCGAATGGTTGCGGCAAGTCCAATGTTGTGGATGCTATTTCCTGGGTGCTGGGTGAGCAGAGCCATAAATCGCTGCGCGCGGAGCGTATGGCCGATTGCATCTTCAATGGCACGACCAAGCGGCCTCCGCTGGGCATGGCCGAAGTAACGATCACGATGGAAGATCCGGAGCTGGCGGAAGCCGCGCGGTTCGTTCTGGAAAGCGCTGCTGTGGACGTGGCTCCGCCTGATGATGTCGCAACCGCGATGGAGGCTCCGGCAGCCGCAGGCGATCTTCCTGGCGCCGATGACTCGAACGTGCAAATTCTTTCGCTTGACCCAACGCCAACCCCCGAATCGCAACAAGACGCAGGAGTTGCGCAGGATTCTGGGCCACAAACCGAAGAAGTGACTCCCGCTTCAACCGAATTCCTGAAGGGCAAGCGCCGCAAGAAGGCTGGTGACAAACCCGTCCTGGCGATGAAGCCTGGAGAAGTTGTCGTCACGCGCCGGCTGTACCGCTCCGGCCAAAGCGAGTACTTGATCAACGGGCGCGTCGGACGGCTCCGCGACATTCAAGAGATGTTTATGGGCGTCGGGCTAGGGCCCGATTCTTACGCCATTATCGAGCAGGGCCGCATCGGGCTGATTCTGTCTACGAAGCCGATGGAGCGGCGCGCAATTATCGAAGAGGCCGCCGGCGTCACGAAATTCAAAACCAAGAAGCGGCTCGCCGAAGCGAAACTGGAGTCTTCAAAGCTCAACCTGGCGCGCGTGAACGATATCGTCGTAGAAGTTGAAAAGCAGCTTGGGTCGCTGAAACGGCAAGCTTCCAAGGCGCGACGCTATTCGGAAATTCGCGATCAGATGCGCGGAATCGTCCGGCAAATGCTTGCCGGGAAAGCTCGCGAGTTGGACGCGGAAGCGGAGCGCGTCGCGAAGCAACTGTCCGAGTTTACCGCTGCGGAAACGCAGCATGCACTGACCATTCAGCAGCAGGAAGGCGAGCAGGACCGGCTGAATCAGCGGATTTACGAGCTGGATGCGGAGATTCGCCAAAACCAGAACGTGTTGAATCTCACAGCGCTGGAAGTCGACCGCACCGAGAACCGCATCAATTTCAATCACCAGCGAGCCCAGGAGTTGGGCTCGCGCCGCACGCAAGTCTCAGCCGAAATGGCCGAAGCGGCAGCGCAAGCAACGGAATGGGAATCGCGCAGCGGCGCGCAAATTCAGGCAGTAACCGCGCTGCGCGAAGAGTCCGGCCTGCTGGTTGCTCACGTCGAGGAGCTGGCTACTCGGGCGGCATCACGCGCCGGTCAAATCCACGAATCCGAAGCGCGCATTGAACTGCTGCGGCGTTCGGCTTCGCAAGCAGGCGAGAGTTTGCTTCGGTTGCATGGCGAGCAAAAACAAGCCGAAGAAGCGCTCGTGCACCACGCCGAGGCGCTCCGCAAGCGCGAAGCCAGCGAGCATGAACTGCTGGAGACTTCCATCCGCATTCGCGATGAAGCTGATCAGGCTGCTTACGATTGGGAAGCGGCGACAGGCCAGCTGAAAACGCTAGGTCAGGAAGCGGCCACTCTTCATGCGCGCATCGCGGATTTGCGGCAGCAGCGTGAAGCAATGACGCAGAAGGCGGATGTCTTGCGCGATTCGCTCTCTGGTGTCCGCGCACGGCATGCAACGCTCAATCAAATTCTGAATGACCGCTCCTATACCGCCGACGCGGTACAAAAATTGTTCGCTGCCAACGAACGTGGCGGTGGGCAGGACTTTCACGCTGTCGGCGTTCTCGCCGATTACGCCGAAGTGGAAGAACACCACGAGGCCGCCATCGAGCAGTACCTGCGCGACGAGCTCGAATACGTGGTCGTGGAAACCTACGACCATGCACGCGCGGGTGTTTCCCTGCTGCGCGATGAAGTTGGCGGTCGCGCCACATTTTTTGTGGATTCGCTGCGGACTTTGCGGCTTGCCGAGTACGAGCCCATCATCAATTTCCGCATCGAAGACGGCGTAATTTCGCGTTTGGACAAGTTGGTCAGCTTCCGCGATCCTCTGGGCCCTGCCGCGAAACAGTTTCTGCCACGGCTCCGTTCGGCTTATTTGACGGACAGTGCGGCCTCTGCCGAAAAACTCGCGCGGGATAATGCGCAATTCGCTTTCGTCGCGCCGGACGGCACGTGCTATCAGGGCCGCATGGTTACTGGAGGGCGGGCGGATGAAGCGGGCCCGCTGGGCATGAAGCGTGAGCTTCGCGCGCTCGACGCTGAAGTCTTGCAACTCGAGCATGAGATGGGCGAAACGCAAGCTGCCCTGGCTCAAGTGAACACCCAACTCCGCGAAACGGAGCAGTCGCTCGAACAAATTGTCGCGCAGCAGCGCGAAGCGGAGCGCAGCGTATTCTCTGCAACACACCGTCACGAGCACATGCAGAGCGAGCTGGCGCGGCTCGGCCTGGAGTTGACTGTTTGCCAGAACGAGCTGTTGCGCCTCAGGAAAGATTCAGAGGATGCGCGCCAACGTGCCGGGCGGGCAAGGGACGAACACGCTGCCGCAGCGGTGACGCGCGCCGAAGCGGAAGCGGAAAGCACGCGCCTTGTCGAGGAATTGGCGTTGCTTCGGGGCTCCGTTCAGACGGAACAGCAGGAACTCGCTACCGCCCGCGCTCAACTGGCGGCACTCGCGGAACGGCTTACCGCAGCCGAGGCTCTTGCGGCGCGCTTGCAGGAGGAGCGAACCGACTTTGAGCGGCGCGAAAACGCCCTGCGCCAGCAGGAATCCTCGATCTCGGATGAGACGACTGCACTCGCGAAACAAAGCGAAGAACTCACACAACAACTGGAAGGCCTGCGCGGCGAAAAACTGCGCCTGGAAGTCCGGCAGCGCCAGCTCGAACAGGAATGGGATGGCGGAAGGGCGCGCCTCACGCAAATGGAAGATCACTTGCGCATGGGCCGCCAATCGCTCCTGGAGCTTCGCGAAAAGCGCGGCCACGCGGAAGTGGATCGCGCCAGGAACGATTCAGACCGGCAGCATCTCCGCGAGACGTGTATGACGGAAGTCAACGCGCAGCCAGAGGATTTGATCGCCACGGAAGCGGCCTTCATGACCGGCGAAGAATTGGCTATCGCGGAAACAAACTACCGCGAGATGAAGCAGCGCATCGAAGCGATGGGGCCAGTTAACATGATGGCGCTCGAGGAATTCAACGAATGCGAACAGCGCTTCACGTTCCTCACGCGCGAGCGCGACGACCTGCTCAAATCCATCGCAGACACCCAACAGGCCATCGCCGAGCTCGACCTGGTGTCCCGTGAAAAATTCGAGCAAGCCTTCAACGCCATCAATGCGAATTTCTCCGAAGCGTTCCACACCATCTTTGGCGGCGGCATGGCGGAAATGCGCCTGACCGAAGTGGACAGTTCCGGCGACGCGGGAATTGACGTGGTGGCCTCACCTCCTGGCAAGCGCATGCAGAACGTTTTGCTTTTGTCGGGCGGAGAGAAGGCTATGACGGCGCTCGCGCTGCTCATCGCGATTTTCCGCTACCAGCCGAGCCCCTTCTGCATTCTCGACGAGGTGGACGCGCCTTTGGACGAAGCCAACGTTGGCCGTTTCACCCGCCTGGTTGGCGACATGAGCGGCCAAACCCAGTTCATCATCGTCACCCACAACCGCAAGACGATGGAGACGGGCTCCGTTCTTTATGGCGTCACCATGCAAGAACCGGGCGTCTCGAAGCTCGTCAGCGTCCGCTGGGAAGGCGACGAAGCTCCCGCGCCCAAACAGAAAGCAGCCTCGGCTGCTTAGCACGACGGCGTTTGGGCACGTCCCAGTGCCTTGCTGAGGCATTTGCGATAGAATCTCTCTTCGCGGCGGAGAAATCGAGAATAGTCCATGTTCTATGCAGTTCTGCGGACCTGTTCCGCATTCGTGTTTTTGTATTTCTTTCCATTTCTTCCCACATCACATGACGAAGGTTCAACGAAGGAACGCGTATGGTTGTCCGTCGAGGAACCTTCCCGCGGCCAGTTGCGCATTGAACCCATCGCCACGGCAGAAGACGGTGAGTTGACCGCCGTTCTGCCGAGTTGCCTCCCAGATGCCCCTGTCTCTCAAGATGACGCTGCGAAATATCTGGAGCCCGGAAAAAAATATGCGCTACTCTTTGGAGGCGCCCCTGCCGGAGAAGTACAACTTAGAGAAATTCAGCTTGGCGAAGCCAATCACAACGAAAGCACAGCCAGCATCACTCACGTTGGAACAGTCAAAATTCGCGGCCAGGTGCGCGCGCTGGCCACCAACGCGGAGCAGACCGACTTCCGTGTAGCCTCGCGTGAGCCGGCGACGTCAGAACAACGCGCAAGCGCACTTGCGCTGGCCCGCGATCTTTTCAGCGAACATGGAATCTCAGAAAAACTTCTGAGCAACATCCGCGTAGAATACCTCACCCGCACTTACCTTGCGCCTTCACCCCTGCCCAGCTTGATCGGCTCCTTCACCTTGGACACTGGCGATTCGGATGGTCTTTTGCACAGCCTATTCTTCATCGCCAGCCAGCCCGGCGAGAAGCTTGTACCAGATCTCGTCTGGATTCATCTTTCCGAAAGCGAAATGGATGAAGAGCATCTTCGCTTTGTGGATCACGCCGATCTCTTCAGTAGCGGCCAGGACGAAGTGGTCACCAAGCTCGTCTCGCTCGCGACGGAATCGCATCGCTACATCATATTCCGTAGAACGAAGGACGGGGCGCACTGGGAGCAGATTTTCAAATCCGAGCCTCTCGGCTGTTCCAACTAGCGCGAACAACGAATGAATCTGGCCGCCGCCGTAACTTTTTCCAAGAATTTCCTCTGCGCCCGGCTTTCCCTTGACGTTCTGCTGCGCTAGAATGCTGCGCACCTTAGGGGAGAAATTTTTTCGTGGCTGCAAGTCCTGTGAGTCGCATCCTTCAAGAAACGCATTTCGAAGGCCTCACTCCCGCGGCGCGCGGGAAGGTCCGCGATATTTACGACATCGGCGACAGACTGCTCATCGTCGCCACGGACCGTCTATCCGCATTCGACGTAATTCTCCCAACACCAATTCCCGACAAAGGCCGCGTCCTCACGCAGCTTTCTCTCTTCTGGTTCGATCTGCTGAAGGACGTCATCCCCAATCACGTGTTGAGCGCCACGGATTTTCCGACGCCTTTCGACGCCCATCGCAACGATCTCGCCGGCCGCTCCATGGTCGTGCGCAAGACGCAGCCGCTTCCTATCGAATGCGTCGTGCGCGGGTACGTCTCAGGCTCCGGCTGGAAAGACTACAAGTCCACCGGAAAAATCTGTGGCATTCTATTGCCAGCCGGCTTGCGTGAATCGGATCGACTGCCCGAACCCATTTTCACGCCAGCCACGAAAGCCGCGACCGGGCACGACGAAAACATTTCGTTTGAGCAGGCGGCATCGCTTGTGGGCGCCGGCGTTGCTGCTCGCGTGCGCTCTCTCAGCATCGAAATTTATCGCCAGGCCGCTGCCTTCGCGGAGCCGCGTGGGGTCATCCTGGCTGACACAAAATTCGAGTTCGGCCTGTTAAACAGCTCCCTTGACTCGCCCGACGCCGCCGACTCCTTGATGTGGATCGACGAAGCGCTCACTCCAGACTCCTCTCGCTTCTGGCCTGCCGATCAATACAATCCCGGCGGCCCTCAACCTTCTTTCGATAAACAATTTGTCCGCGACTACCTCGAGCGAATCCGGTGGCCCAAAACCCCGCCCGGTCCGGAGCTCCCGCCCGATGTCGTCGCGGCCACACGTGCCAAATATCGGGAGGCTTATCGCATCCTGACCGGGCACGAGCTTGACCAATAGCAGCGAATCGGCCCGAAAAAATTCTGGCGGAGCGTGCGATCGTGAAAGATCAACTCGAGGGGCTTGTCACACAAATGGTAGACCGGGGCATCCTGTTCGATGAAGCGGTGGGAGAATTCGAAAAGCGTTTTATTAAACGAGTGTTGGACCGCGCCAACGGCAACCAGTCGCGCGCGGCGCAAGTTCTGGGCATTCACCGCAACACCTTAAGCCGCAAAATCGACGAGTACAAACTGGCTTACGGAAATCATCGCTCGCGTTGACCGCTAACGGCGCACTTCCGTTTTGAGTCGAATCTCCAAAAGCTCCGGTTTATCCAACCCAGAAACCGCCTCAAAAAGAAAAAACGGCTCTCCGGTCAAACCGAAGAGCCGTTCACAATTTGCATCCAATCCTGCTGCTCTATTGAGCGGCGGGCTTCTTCTTCACGCCCTTCTTTGGCGCTGCCTTCTCCTTCGGAATGTCCTCTTCGTTCACTTTGCCTTTTTCCCAGTGCAGCATAAACGTCGGGTCCGGATCATACGAAGTCAGCGTCCCTGTAAAATGGATGGCGCTGTCCTTCTCCACGCGCTTCGCGTCGGGCTGTCCGACCACCTTGACGTCCATGTTCGGGACCGTGGCGGCGTCGAACTCCGCGTCGCTCGTCACAAACGCAACCTTGAATACGATCGGATCGGTGTCCGCCGCCCCAGGAACCACTTCAATTACTTTGCCCGGCACTCCGGGAAATTCCGATCCGCAGGAAGCAAGCCAGGTCAGTTTCGCCTTGTCCCCGCCAGCCTTCAGGTCATTGATAACCGAAAGGATCGTCATATCCTTCTGCGCATTGGTTAGGTCCGCCGCGCTTGGAAGGTTGTAACTCGTCGGACGATCCACAGAGCCCGCCGCAAGCTGCAAAAGTTCGTTCAGTTCCGCATCCGTCAGGCTGTCGCAGGTGGCCTGCTGGTAGTTCTGCATCAGTTTGCGGAGATAATCCTTGAGTTGCTTCGATTGCGCCTGCGTAGCGTTCTTCGAGGCCGCGCCACGTGCCACGTACCAGAAACCATCCATAGTCTGCGGCGGCGTCAAAGCGAGATAAACCCTGCCGAGATTGTAGTTGGTAATCGCCTCATCCGGATTCAGCGCCAGGTAGCCTTTGTAAAAGCTGATCGCGGAAGGCCAATCTTTTTGCACCGTGGCCGCTTGCGCCCCGATGCTGTTCAACGTCATACGGAATGTCTTGGTCTGCGTGGCCCAGGCATCGTCTGCAACGCCGTCCGGTTTCTTCACATCGTCAAGGGTCTTCAGAGCGCTTGTGACTGCATCCTGTGCCGACTTGGCGAGGGCCGGATCCTTCGCCGCCGTCTTGTCCGTGCTGATCAGCGTGGTGTACGCGACGGAATGCGTGTAGTACGCATTGAATCGCATCGCCGCGTCTACGTTCTTGTCGTTCAGTTGCGCAAGCTTGTCCGAATAGATGATGACCTTCGGATAGTCCTTGAGCTGCCCATATGCCTGCATGTAAATCGGATAGATATAAATGAGCAGGGCCGAGTTCGGATATTTGGAAATGAAATCATCCAGCAGTTTCACCTGTTGCGCGGGGTTGGTCTCTGCCTTCGCCGCTTGGAAGGCGTTGTACTCCGCCATGGTGTATTTCTGCCCCGCTCCGGCGTCCTGCGCTCCGGCTGCCGGTGCCGGGGTTTGGGCAAGCGCGCTTGTCCCGTTCCCCTGAATCAGACAAAGCGCCGCGGCCATCGCGAGGCCTGCCAATTTGCGTGTTGCACTCATTCCCACTCTCCTCGCCCACATTTCCTTTTGGGATTTAACACTTTTCAGTTTACCAGCACGGCTCCACTCAAAATCGTTTCGTTTCAAAAGCTCGTGAATTATAGGAAAAGCCCCCGTCCGTCCGCAAGCAATCAAACAAGATAATTGCCGCCGCGCCTGCGAAAGTTTCGCCGGACTCTGACCTCTCTCCCAGCCTCGCTCCCGCTTCGTTGAGGATCCCAAGCCCTTCTGGAATTGCTTAGACTCCTGGATGCTAAGATGAGTTTCGCACAAAAAAGGTAGCGCTACGAAGGAAGAATTCAAATGTCCCATAAAGAATATATCAATCTGGCTAAGGGAGAATCGGCTCCTCTTTCCGCGGCCGTCGCCTTGGTGACTGGCGGAAGTCGCGGCATTGGCCGTGCCATTGCCCTTCGCCTTGCCCAACTCGGAGCAAGCGTAGCCATCTGTGGCCGCGATGCCCTGGCTCTTGCTGCAAGCGAGGCAACTCTCAGGCAAACCGGCTCCCGCGTCTTCTCACACGTCTCTGACGTCTCGCAATCTGCCGAAGTGAGCAGCCTTGTTAGTAAAACCGATGCCGCTCTTGGTCCAATCTCCATCCTCGTGAACAACGCTGGGATCGGCCTGTTCGGCCCGGCGCACGAAAAATCGGAATCCGATTGGGACCGCGTCCTCAACACCAATCTCAAGAGCGTTTTTCTGCTTTCTCGCGCCGTGGCTCCGGCCATGATCCGCTCCGGCGCAGGCGATATCATCAACATCAGCTCACTTGCCGGCCGCAATGCCTTTGCCGGCGGCGGAATCTACTGCGCCTCGAAGTGGGGCCTCCAGGGTCTCTCCGCCTGCATGGCCGAAGACCTCCGAGAGCATGGCATTCGCGTCAGCACGATCTGCCCAGGAAGCGTTGCCACCGGTTTTTCCGGCCGTGGTGCGAAAGACCCTTCCAAATCGCTTTCCCCCGAAGACGTGGCCCATGCCGTAGCCATGATCGTCACCCAGAGCTCCACGAGCTTTGTCAGCGAAATTCAGTTGCGTCCGGTTCGCAAACCGTAGAGCGGAGGACGCATGGGTTTTGATCTTTTCTTGCAACCCCTGGTGAATGGCGCAATTCTGGATATCGGCCGGGCCGAGTTGCGATCGCTCTTTCCGGTCGTCAACGAAGAGTCAAAGCCCGACCATTGGAGCGTCCGCTACGACTCGCTGAACTCGTGCCACATCGGTGTTACGGCCTTCGCTTCTTCTGCCAATGAGCTTGCGTCCTTTCATGTGGAAAGGCCATGCGGCGATTCACAATTCTGGGAGGCACTGTTGCACGTTCTCCAAAAGGGCCGCATCGTTCTCTACTTTCCCGGTGGGCCGCCTATCGTCGCGAGCGAGGACGTCGCAGCGGCTCTTCCGCGAGACGTTGTCGCTTCCCTAGGCCCGCCGCGTTGCGTGCGTTCCGCCGCCGAAATTCTTAAAATCCTCAAAGAGTCCTGAGATCCGTCCCCGACGGTGAAATCCGGCCTACATAAAAATATATTCCCTCTTGACATTAGTCGTCATAACGACTATCTTCACCCCATGAGTAGCCGGCCCAATTTGCACCCTCCCCAGCAAGTGGAAGCCGAGGTTTTTGTCGCGCTTCAAAAAATTGCCGATTCTCTGGGTCTCGAAGCCGCGCAACTCCTCAAGCCTCACGGCCTCACGGGCACGCAATACAATGTCCTCCGTATTCTTCGCGGCGCCGAGCCACAGGGCCTTCCCTGCAGCGGCATCGGGGACCGCATGATCTCTCACGACCCTGACATGACTCGCCTTCTCGACCGCATGGAAAAACGCGGCCTCATTTCGCGCGCTCGTCAGACCGACGACCGCCGCGTCGTCAGAACCCGCATCACCCCCGCGGGCCTCGTTCTTTTAAAAAGTCTCGATCAGCCTGTTCGCGAGCTTCACAAGCGCCAGTTCCTTCACATGCCCGCTGCCCGCTTGAAAACTCTCGCCAAGCTGCTGGAGGAAGTCCGCGCTCGCGGACCGGAATAAACGGAAAAACTGAATTCGATTGAGTCACCAAATCCGCTAAAGGAGACAACATCATGGGCCACATTTCTTCTCGCTTCGTAGTAACCGCCGGACTCGCCGCACTGCTCGCTCTGCCGGCAGCCGCGGCGACATCCACCTGGTCAATTGACCCGGCGCACTCCGCCGCTCAATTTGCCGTCAAGCATCTCGCCATTTCCACCGTCCGAGGCGCCTTCACCAGCGTCAAAGGCACCGTGCTGTTCGATGACAAGGACGTCACCAAATCCACCGTGGACGTCACGATTGACGTCTCTTCCATTGATACCCGCGTTCCCGACCGCGACAAAGATCTGCGCAGCGACCATTTCTTCGACGCTGACCACTTCCCCACCATCACTTTCAAGTCCAAAAAAATCGAACAAGTTTCTCCCGGCAAGCTCAAAGTCACTGGCGACCTCACCATTCACGGTGTAACCAAAGAAGCTGTCCTCGATGTGGATGGCCCCAGCGCTCCCGTTAAAGATCCCTGGGGCAATACGCGCATCGGCATCAGCGCCAGCACCCTAATCAATCGCAAGGACTTCTCCGTCGGCAGCTATCCTGCGGCGGTGGTCGGGGAAGACATTTCCATCACCATCGATTCCGAGATGGTTCAAAAGGCGCCCAAGTAAACGTAGGTGTTTTGTCAAGAAACCGCGTCGTTCGGGGCAAAGAGAGTGGATCTCTTTGCCCCGAACGAATGGAACTCATAGTTAGAAACGCAAGTTTCGCGTCCTCAGGCGTATCCCCGAGGAGTTTTCGTTCATCTAAACTTCGAATATCACTAGCGATTAACAAGACTCGCCAAAAGGGAAGATATCCATGCAAAAGCCGGCTGCAAACGATCATCCGATACACGAGCATATCCGCCATCGATGGAGTCCCCGTGCCTTCTCGAACAAACCTGTTGAGCGCACCGTTCTTGCAAGCCTATTCGAAGCCGCCCGTTGGGCTCCCTCCAGCAGCAACGAACAGCCCTGGGCTTTTCTTGTAGCGACGAAAGACGATCACGAGAATTTCGCCAAGACCCTCGGCGTTCTCGTCGAATTCAATGCTGGCTGGGCAAAGGAAGCGCAAGTCCTCGTAATCGCCGTTTCCTCGCTGACCTTTCACGCCAATGGCACGCCCAACCGCAACGCGTTCTACGATACCGGCGCCGCCGTTGCTTTGCTCAGCGTCGAGGCCACCGCGCGTGGTCTTTACGTTCACCAGATGGCTGGCTTTGACCCCGTCAAAACGAAACAAGTCTTCGGAATTCCGGAAGGCTGGGAACCGATCGCCGCGATTGCCATTGGGTACCCCGGCGACCCTGAATCGCTGCCAGGTCATCTCCGCGACCGCGAGGTTGCGCCCCGCACACGCAAACCTTTAAGCGAATTTGTCATGTCAGGCCAGTGGGGGCATACTTCTCCTATCGTTTCTCGATAGCGGAGACCTTTTTAGAGGATCCATCCCGGCCAAATGCACCGAATCATCGAATTCCTTTTGCATCATGGGTACGTCGTTTTGCTCGCATGGGTTTTTTGCGAACAGGCCGGCGTGCCCGTTCCTTCTCTTCCGCTCCTCTTGGCCGCAGGCGCGCTCGCAGG
>CAJCHZ010000110.1 GCA_903970165.1 Betaproteobacteria bacterium | reverse complement strand
GAAAGCGTGAAAGATTCATGTTTGAATGCAAGAGGAAAAAGCAGATATGGCAACAGTAGCTGGTAACAGTTAGCGGTTTTCTAGGATAAGTTCTTTGGTTTCTTCAAATGGTGGAGCCGATGGGATTCGAACCCACGACCTCCTCGATGCCATCGAGGCGCGCTCCCAACTGCGCCACGGCCCCACCGGGCAGTACTTGAAAAGTTTACCACACACCACCAAAAACGGTCCCTGCTCCACGCCTCCGCGTCACGAAATCAACGACAGCCGCGTCTCTGTCAAGTCCAGCTCGTGTTCAATTTTCCGCAGCACCTCGTCGTTGATCCTGCCTGTGTTTCGCAGCATCAAGGCAGTTTCGCGTTCCGTCCCCAGCATGTTCCGTGAGAGTTCCAGATACCGCGCATAAGACGCACGGTCGACTTCAATCCCTTGCTCGTCTTTCCCAACGAGATTTGCCAGCCGGTGCCGATAGCGCTGCTCAATCTCCTTGTAAGCCTCCGCGAGCTGGCCACGGTCCCTGCTGCGCGTCTCTTCAAGGCGCGCCAGAGCGGCTTCGATTATCAAACGCCGGGCTTCCTCTTCTTCGCACTTGTGCTCCGAATCTCCCGCAAGTCCGAGTGCGCGAATGACCGCAGGAAGCGTCAGTCCTTGCAGGACCAGCGTGACGAGAATCACGCAAAACGTCAGAAATACGATCAAATTCCGCTGCGGAAACGGAGCGCCATTCGCCAGCGTCACCGGCAGGGAAAGCGCCGCCGCCAGCGCCAGCACGCCGCGCATCCCCGTCCAGCCAAGCACAAATATCTGCCGCGGCCCCGGCAACTCCGCTTTCTGATGCAACAGGTGCTTGCGAATAAAGTAAGCGAGGGCCGCTCCTGGATACATCCAGACCAATCGCAGCAAAATCAGCAGCCCGCTGAAGATTGCTCCGTAGCGCAGCAGCTGAAGAAAGCTGTACTCGCGAATGTCCGCCAGCACGAAAGGCAACTGCAAGCCAATCAGCATGAAGACAATACCGTTCAGTGCAAACGTCAGCGAATCCCAGACAGCCCACGCCTGTATACGTACACTCGGCGAGAAAAAGTGTGAGCTATGCCGGCTCAAATACAATCCGCAGGCCACCACCGCCAGCACTCCGGAAGAATGAATCGCTTCGGCGGCGAGATAAACCGCGTAAGGAACAATGATGCTCATCGTGATTTCGATGGGCCCGTCATCAATACGCCGGTGAATCGCTTCCACGACGAACCCGATGATCAGTCCAAGAGCAATGGCCGCCAGAGTCAGGTAACTCAGCCGCAAAAGCGCGCTGCCCAACGTCGGGGTTTCGCCCGTTACGACCATCGCCACGCCAAATTCCAGTGCCAGCAAGCCAGTCGCGTCATTCAACAGGCTTTCGCCTTCGAGAACGTCTGTAATCCCGCGTGGCAATCCTACGTTCTTGGCAATTGCCATCGCCGCAATCGTATCGGTCGTCGCCACGACCGCCCCCAATACAAAGCCAAGCCGCCAATCAAATCCCGTAAATACCCATTTGGCAGTGACAGCTACGCCCGCGACGGTAAAACACACCAGTCCGAAGGCAAGCAGGCAAATTCGTACGAGATTAGATTTGAATTCGCGCCAGGGAATCAGCCAGGCCCCGTTATAGAGCAGCGGCGGCAATACCACGAGAAAAATCAGATCGGGATTCAGCGTGATTCGTGGAATCCCCGGAACAAGGCTGAGAATCAGTCCGGCGATAACCAGAACGATGGGGTAAGGAACGCGCAGCTTCCGGGCAAGAATCGCAAAAATCACCACGAACATCAGCAGCAGCAAAAACACCAGCTCAAACGCGTGAATTCCGCCTCCGCTTCCCATCGCGCCTCAGACCTCTTGCCCTGAAGATACCTCACCACTTCCCCGTTGTGTAGGGCCGAGGTTTATCCCGGCGCTCCGCCGCTACATGGCAACGCGAATCAGGACACTACCGGCTCCTGCATCCGCTGGACGGGAAGCAACCCGAGCGTTATCCTGACACTTCGAACTTCCCGTCTGCGCTTACGAGGAAAGGAACATGCAACGAATACTTCACATCATTGAGCTGAACCTGATTAGGCCAAACAGGAAATTTCCCACGATGGCCGTGATCCTGACTGCTCTTTTTTCCCTGACATGCTCGATTTCGCTTGTCGCACAGCAGACCGGCCCGCTTCCGCCGCCTCCGTCCTACACCGCGCCAACGCCGCTACCACAGCCCGGCTCCGGGCCGGTCCTGAAAACTCCGCCGCACCAGTCAACCACCGAATCTCCGCTCTCAACGGACCCGCCCAAAATTCCCGCCGACCAAATCATCGCAAAATTTTCTGCCCGCGAACTCGAGTTCAAAAAAGAGCGCGACAACTACACCTATACCCAGACGGTCGTCGTTCAGACCATTGATGACTATTCTGGCCAGGCCGACGGCGAATACCGCCTCGTCACCGACATCGTGTTTAATCCCCAAGGCAAGCGCTCCGAGCACGACACTTATGCCCCGCCGTCATCCCTCACTCGCGTCATGCTGGATGAACAGGACAAAGAAGATCTTGAGAAGGTTCAACCCTTTGTTCTCACCACGGATGAACTGCCGAAGTACGACGTAAAATATGCCGGCCAGCAACAACTCGACGAGCTCAATACGTACGTCTTCGACGTGGCTCCCAAGAAAATCGAAAAGAACCAGCGCTACTTCCAGGGCCGCATTTGGGTCGATCAGAATGACATGGGCATCGTCAAAACCGACGGCAAAGCCGTCCCCGACATCCGGAAGAGGGGTTCAGAGCATCTCTACCCGCGCTTTGAAACGTTCCGCGAAAATATCGAAGGCCACTACTGGTTTCCAACGTACACGCACGCCGATGACACCCTGAATTTCAGCAGCGGCGGAATTCATCTGCGCATGACCGTGCGTTACGAAAACTACAAACGATTCGGTTCCACGATCAAGATCGGCACGCCGGTCGAGGTCCCGAAAGACAAACCGCAGCAATAATTTGAAATCAGGCCCGCATAGGGATTCAAATTTTTTAATTGGCGCGAACAAAGGAACTGTCCACTTGATCCCGATACGCTCTCTGGTCAAGGGCATCGTCATCGCCATTGTCGTAGCCGTCGTGCTCACCTACCTCGGCGACTACATTTCCGTTCGCATGCGCATGAAGCATTCAACGGCAAACGATCCCTTTGAGACCATCACCGCCCTCCGCATCCTGGCCATCGACGAAAAGGGCAACAAAACCGAATACAGTGTGGACACTATCAATCCCCAGCAAACCGGCACATGCGTCCACTCCCTATTCCCGCATTACGGCGACCCACCGTGCTGGTATCTCAAAAAGAAATTCGCGCAACCCATCCCGATGGCGATTTTTCTTTTTCCCAAACGGCAAAGGTAAGCTGTCGATCGAGAGGAAAAGCAATCGCAGGTTTTTTCCTGGATGTTCTGAACCTATTCGTGGCGCAAAGCGACTATCGGATCCACTTGCATCCCGCGCCGCGCCGGAATGTAACAAGCCGCCAGCGTTAATAAAAATAGCAGCAGCGCGATAACCGCAATCGTCCGTATGTCGGTGCTGCTCGCGCCAAAAAGTAGGGAAGACACGAAGCGTGTCACGGCCGAAGAAATCAGCACGCCTGCCGCGATTCCCCACACCGCCAACCGGGCTCCGTATTTCAAAATCAATCGCATCACCTCGCGCGGTTTCGCCCCCAGCGCCATGCGAATCCCAATCTCCCGCGTTCGCTGCCCCATCCACTGCGACACCACGGCGTAAAGACCCACAGCCGCGACGGCAAGCGCAAAAAGGCTGAGGCTCCCCAGTATTCCCGCCGCCATGCGCGGCTGCCAGAGAGAATCTTCCACTTGCTCGGACATCGTTTTCACTGCGAAGACCGGCAAGTTCGGATCCAGAGCCGCGATTTCACCTCGAACCGCGGGCAGAAAATCCGCTGGCATTGCCGAAGTGCAAAGCGCCAGCTTTGGCGATCCGTTGTAGTTCTGAAATTCCGGCACATAAAGCAAGAGCGGCGCATCGGCGATCAGCGAGCGATACTTCGCATCCGCGGAAACGCCCACAATCTCGATCGGCGGCCGCGGCGCTCCTTCCCAGGAAGGCCATTCGATTCGTTTGCCTAGCGCGTCTTGATCCGGCCAAAGACTTTGCGCCAGACGCCGGCTCACAATCGCAACAAGCGGTGCTCCGGTGCGGTCCCGTTCCGTAAAATCCCGCCCTTGTCGAATCGGAATTCCCATCGTCCGGAAATAATTCGGAGCGACGTTATTTACATCTACCCGCATGCCCACCTCGAATTCGTGCCCCCGGTAATAGTCCAGCGGCGGCGCTTGCCCCTCATAAAAGATCGAAACGCGGCCGCTCCAATCCTCCGGAGGGACCGTGGCCGCTAGCGTTGCCGACTGAACTCCGGGAAGTCGCTCCACGCGCGCCAGCATCTCCTCGTAGAACCGCTGCGCCTGTGTCTCGGAATATCCCTCGAGGCTCGGCGAAACAGACATCATCAGCAAATTACCGGTCTTGAAGCCCGGATCCTGCGTCACAAGCTGCCGCATTTTGCGGACGGTTACCCCGGCCACAACCAGCAAAGCGAGGGAAAGCGCGATCTGCGACGAAACAAGAATGCTTCTCAGCCGCGATCGCCGTCCACCTCCTTGCGCGTTGTCTTTTAGCGTGGCAACCAGATCGGCCTTCGAAGATTGCAGCGCCGGCGCAAGCGAGAACAAGACCCCCGTCAGTAAAGCCACCAACATCGTAAACCCCAACACTCGCGCATCCGGTGTCGTATCCACCCCGCGCAGCGCGTACAGCGGCTGCCGGAAACCGAGTATCAGTTGGCCCGTCCCCGGCGCCAGCAAAAGGCCGAGTCCCCCCGCAAGCAAGGAAAGCAAGACGCCTTCCGTCAACAATTGCCGTACCAGGCGTCCACGGCTCGCTCCAAGCGCCAATCGCATCGTGATTTCTCTGCGGCGCGAATCCGCCCGTGACAGCAATAAATTAGCCACATTACTGCACGAGATGAGCAGGAGAAGTCCCACGGAAGCAATGAGCAGCCCAAAAAACTTTTCCAGCGCCGCGCGGTCGTCGGGGTCCATCCCAAAGCTGGGAATCACGTCCACGCCGCGGTGCTCGTTGGACTCCGGATAAGCCGCCGCAAGCCGCGCCGCGATGATTTGCAATTCTCCGCGCGCTTCGGCAAGACGGGCGCCGCGTTTCAACCGCCCAAAAATCTCAATCCATCCCGCATTCCGGTTGCGCAAAACCCCGGCGGACATTCGAGGCATGGCCAAAGGCTGCATCGTTAGCGGCACCCACACGTCCGTCGGCGAACCCACCTCCGTCCCTGCAAATCCAGGTGCCGCCACTCCCACAACGTTGAACGCTTGCCCGTCGAGCAGAATATTCTTCCCAACGATTTGCGGATCCAAGCCGAAAACTCTTCGCCAGGCTGCATAACTCAATACCGCGACTGGCGCCTCACCCTCCGACCGTGCATCTTCCGGAGCGATCAACCGTCCTGCAGCGGGATTCACTCCCAGCACGGAAAAATAGTTGCCGGAAACCAATTCGCCAACGATTCGTTCCGTGCTCCCGTGATTCAGCGCCAGGGCCGTACGACAGCGCGCCGCGAGAGCTGTAAAGGATCGAGCCTGGTCGCGGTAATCCAGGTAGTCGGGATAGCCGAAAACAAAGTCGGGATTGTTTTTCTGCAACCGTTCCAGCATCACGATTTCGCCGGGATGCGCCACTCCCGGCACAGGCCGGATCAGCACCGCGTTGATCACGGTGAAAATCGCGGTGTTTGCCCCAATGCCCAGCGCCAACGTCAAAATGCACATCAGCGCAAACCCAGGATTCTTCCGCAATCCGCGCACCGCAAATTTAAGATCCTGCACGAAGGATTCGATCATTGCTGCTCCACCAAGCCGCCGCTCAGCCCAACTCCACGAAGTCGGCATTCTGTTGTCCCGGCTGGCAGGCAAGACGCGCGTACAGCCACAGCTGTTAACGTCTGAGAGGAACTGTTTCGCGTAGGCGAAACTAGAGTGACGCCACCCTCTGAGCTTACGCGCATTCTAAGTCTTTTAGATGCAACACTTACAAAATTCGCAAGGGGGTCAATTCGACAACGATCCCTCGACGAAGATCCCTTTCGCTAGCCTCAAGGACAAAACCGTCAAATAGCATCCACGGCCGCCTCTGCAACCCCGCTGGGAATCTCGCCTTCCCACCGCGCAATCACCACACATGCCACGCAATTCCCCAGAACACTAACCACCGTCCGCCCCATGTCCATAATCTGATCAATGGCCAGCAGCAAAAACAGTGGCTCTGCCGGAAGATGGAATGTCGCTGCAGCCGCGAAAACAACCACCAGCGACCCACGCGCGACCCCGGCTGTCCCTTTGCTGGTGATCTTCAAGGTCAGCAGCATGACCGCCTGTTGCCAAATCCCCCAATGCAGGCCCGCGGCCTGCACGACGAACAGCAAAGCCAGCGATTGGTAGATCGCGGCGCCATCCATATTGAAGCTGTAACCGGTGGGCAAAACGAAAGCCACGGTCTCCCGCGGCACGCCGAATTTTTCCATCTCCTCGATGGCCAGCGGCAAAGTAGCTTCCGAGCTGGCCGTGGCGAAAGCGATGGTCACCGGCTCCGTCACTGCAGCAATAAATTTTTTGATCGGAACCCGCGCCAAAAGAACGATGGGCAGCAGGACGCCCAGAATAAAAACGATAAGTGCGATATACATCGTGGCGATCAATTTAAACAGCGGCAGCAACACGCCAAGTCCCATGTGCCCCACGGTGTAAGCAACCGCCCCGAACACGCCAATCGGCGCCACATACATCACGAGATTCGTGAACTTGAACATGGTGCTCGCCAGGCTCTCGGCGAATACCAGCATCGGCCGCCGTTTCGCTTCAGGCACCAGCGCCAGCGCCATGCCAAAAAGCACGCTGAACACCACCACTTGCAATACCTGTCCCTCCGCCACGGACTTGGCGATGTTCTCGGGAAAAATATCGGTGATGATCTGCGCCGCGGTATGCGGCGCCGCATTCAGCGTTTCGCCTGTTGTCGACAGCGGAACATGCACGCCTTCGCCGGCACGGCTTAAGGTGATGGCCGCAAACCCAATCAGCATCGCAATCGTCGAAACCACCTCGAAATACACCAGCGATTTGAGCGCAAGCCGTCCGACTTTTTTCAAATCCGCGTGCCCGGCAATTCCCACTACCAAGGCCGCGAACAGCAGGGGCGCAATCACCACCTTGATCAGCCGCAGAAAAATCGCGCCAAGGAATTGCACCTGGACCGCCGCCGCGGGCCAGTCATGCCCAAACTCCGCTCCCGATAGCATTCCCACCAGGATCCACGCCGTCAGCGAGCGCCGCTCCGTCGCCACGCCCGCCAGCAACAAAATCGCAATCCACCGCAGGGCGAGAGGCACCATTGCCGGAAGCGCCAAATGTTGTCCGGTGTCCAGCAGCGAGGCAGCAACAGCCAGCGTCGCTGCCAACAGAGCCGCAACCAGGAGCTTATTTCTCATGGTCATCCCGCAAAAGTCCCTCTGTTTCTTTTAGCCTTCTCTGCCACTGTCATTGAGAATTGTCTTATCGCTGCGATGGCATTGGCCGCGAACGGTATGCCGGATATCCCCACATGTCAATGCCCTCAGGCAACCCCTACCGCATTCCTTGATTCTGAGGGGCATAACGGTCGTAACTCGGGGGTCGCGAAAGGGAATTGTGCGGCGGCAAGTGCGTCGCCGCCCTTGAACGCTTTTTTGCGCGAGGTGTCCTTATGCGTCGTGTTTGTTGGGCGATTTTTCCGGCTGTTGTCTACTGCGCATTTTCCGCCCTTGCCACGGCGCAAGACCAATCGGTGCCTAAGAGCGGCGCCACAAACCCGCCCAGCAAGAAAGAACACAAGAGCAAGGCCAGCAAACTGGCCAAAGAAAGCGCGCCCTACACCGCCTGGCTGAACGAAGACGTCACTTACATCATCACAAAAGAAGAGCGAGAGGCGTTCTTGCGCCTCAGCACCAACGAAGAGCGCGACAGTTTCATCGAAGAATTCTGGCGCCGCCGTAATCCGGATCCCGAGTCCCCTGAAAACACATATCGCGAAGAGCACTACCGCCGCATCGCCTACGCCAACGAGCACTTTGCTTCCGGAGTTCCCGGCTGGAAGACCGATCGCGGCCACATCCATATCCTCTGGGGCCCGCCCGACGAGATCGAATCGCACCCGATGGGAGGCACCTGGGATCGTCCGCCAGAGCAGGGCGGCGGCTCGACCACGACTTATCCCTGGGAGCTCTGGCGCTACCGTCATTTGGAAGGCATCAAAGAGAACGTCGAAATCGAGTTCGTCGACAACACCGGCTCTGGCGAATTTCATATCACCAGTGACCCCGGCGAGAAAGACGCCTTGGCTAAAGTGCCCGGCGCCGGCCTTAGCACTCTCGAAGCGCTTGGCCTGTCCACAAAAGCGCGGCGATTCACGAACACCAACGGCACCACTCTGCCCGCGGCACTCGGTGGCTCCGGAATAGACGAATTCGAGAATATTGACACGTATTTCAAAGTCCAGCGCCCTCCCGAACACTTCAACGATCTCTCCGCGATGGTCACCGCGCGCATCATCCGCAATCAGATTCACATGGATTACCGCTTTGACTTTCTCCGCGTAACCCGCGAATCCGTACTGGTCCCGATCACTCTTCAGGTCGCCAATCGCGATCTGAATTTCAAGAGCAAGGACGGGCTGGAATCCGCCGTCCTGAATCTTTACGGCCGCATCACCACGCTCAGTGGCCGCGTCGTCCAGACTTTCGAAGAAGTCATCTCCTGCGATCTCCCCGATTCCCTCTTCGAGCACTCGCTGAAACTCTCCTCCATTTATCAAAAGTCCGTACCGCTGCGCTCCGGCTTATATCGCCTAGACGTCGTCGTTAAGGATGCGCAAAGCGGAAACGTCGGCGTAATTGATGCTCCCATCCGCGTTCCCCTTTACGAAGAGGAGAGGCTGGATGCCAGCACGCTCGTACTTGCCGACCAAATTCATGCCGTCGCCGCATCTCAAGTTGGCCAAGGCCCCTTCGTTCTCGGTTCGTACCGAGTTCGTCCGCGCATCAACCCGGAATTCTCCACCGCCGACAAAATGGGCGTCTTCCTCCAGCTTTACAACCTGATGCTCGATCCCGAGACGCACAAGTCTAACGTCTCCGTCTCCTATCGCGTCACCAAAGACGGCCAGCAAATCTGGAAGGAGGACGAATCCGCCGGGCAACTCAACCAGGCCAGGGAACAAATCACCATCGAGCGCAATCTTCCGCTTGCCTCTCTCGTGCCGGGACTCTACACGCTTGAGGTCTACGTCCTCGACCTCCTCACCAACCAAACCATCTCGCGCACCGCCGACTTCATCGTCAAGCCTCCGTCCGCTGTCAAACCAATCGCCAACCTCGGTCCTGGCGGCTCGCCTCGGGCGCAGAGCGCAATTCTCTGATTCAGCTCGCCTGCCCTAAAAATCAACGGCCCCGCAGAATTTCTGCGGGGCCGCCGGTAGTCTGTCTGGAATTGGCTGAAGGCGAAAGGCCTTTTGCGAATCCAAACTTCGCTTGGACTTAAAGGCTCACGCCTTAAGCCTCAGCCACCTCACGTTTACCACTTAAATCGGAATTTTTCATGTTTGTTGGATCAACCTCCTTTCCCGTGTAAGCCCATAATAATTTCATGCCGGGGCAAATTCAATATGGAAGTTGCGGCTTGTTCTTCTAATGGCGACGCGCGCCAGCGGAGCAAATTTGTACCCGTTGGCACGCACGATTCATCAAAATTCCCGCGTTGCTAACCCAAGGAGGCCCTTATGTCGAAGTTAGCGAAGAAGGTTGCACTCGTCACCGGCGGTTCGCGAGGAATTGGCGCCGCGATTGCCAAGCGCCTGGCCGCGGACGGCGCAAGCGTTGCCATCACTTACACGAAAGGTGCCGACGCAGCCGCAGCGGTTGTAAAAGAGATTGAACGCGCGGGCGGAAAGGCAATCGCGATTCAGGCGGACGCCGCAGACCCCAAAGCGGCTTCCGCCGCCGTAGACAAGACCGTTGCGTCGCTGGGCCGTCTGGATGTGCTTGTGAATAACGCAGGGACTGCATTTCCAAAGAAGTTTGAAGAAGCCACGCCGGAGGAACTGGACCGCGTGATTGACATCAACATTCGCGGCGTCTTCTTTGCGACGCAGGCAGCGCTAAAGCAGATGAACAAGGGCGGCCGCATCATCATGATCGGCTCGTGTGTCGGCGAAAAGAATATGACGCCGGGATTGGCGCCTTACTCGGCCACGAAGGGAGCCGTGAAGATGTTTACGCAGAGCCTGTCGAGAGAGGTGGGCGACCGCGCGATTACCGTCAACAACGTCCAGCCGGGACCAATTGATACGGACTTGAATCCCGCCGCGGGCGATTGGGCCACGCCTCAGAAGGCCAACACGGCGCTGAACCGCTACGGAACCGTTGATGAAGTCGCCGCGCTGGTAGCTTTTGTCGCCAGCCCCGAAGCGTCCTACATTACCGGCGCGAATCTGACCGTTGACGGCGGCACCAACGCCTGACGCCAACCCACCACGCGAGCATTCACAAACCAACTCGCGTTAGCTGGCTCTAAACCAAATTGCACCAAGTTGATCGGGCACTTAGCCAGTCATCGGGAACGGCCATGGAGAGAAGCCAAGGCATAGCTACGGAACCGGGATGCTGATTTCGATGACCGTTCCTTTTTCGTCCGAGATGATTTCAAGGGTGCCGTCGAATTGCCGAATGCGTTCCCGCATGCCCCGGAGGCCTACCCCGGAGGTCTTGCCTGACTTGATTTCCTGGATTTTTGACTTAGGGATGCCGACGCCCTCATCAACGACTCGTATGGAAACCGCGACAGGGTTGCGGGTGAGAGTGACGACGGCCCGCTCGCTTTTGCTGTGGCGGTGCGCGTTCGTCAGGCATTCCTGAATTATCCGAAACGCGGCAATCTCCGTCTCGAGCGGAAGCCGCCCGAAATCGTCCGGCATTTCGAGGACAATCTCCATGTTGCTTCGCCGGTTGATGCCCTCGAGGTAGCATCGGAGCGCAGACGGAAGCCCGACCTCATCCAGCAGAGGAGGATGCATGACGTGGGAAATGGTACGGACCTGCGCCAAGATTTGATCAGTCATTTCGATATTTTCTTCCAACGCGGTTTGAGAGCGTTTGCTCAAATGCTCTTTTTCTCGGCCAATCATGGACTGATTCATGGACAGCGCGGCCAGCATTTGGCCGACACTGTCATGAAGCTCCCGGGCCACGCGGCGCCCTTCCTGGTCTTTGGCTTCGATCAAACGAATGGATAATTCGCGAAGTTGTTCTGTGTGGTCGAGCACTTCTTTATTTCGATCTTCCAACTCGGCGGTTCTCGCACGCACCTGGCGATCCAAAGTTTCGGCAAGAAGACTCAGGCGCTTTTCGCTCTCTCGAAGCATTTCCTCGAGTCTCTTGCGGCTCGTTATATCCCGCGTTGAGCCGGCCACGAATTCCACGTTGCCATTGCCGTCGATGACCGGACGAAATATGTATTCGTAATAGCCGCCTGCGCCGGTGGGACTGGTATAAGGAGTCTCATCGACGAGGCCGGACTTCGTCTGGAATACCGACTCAACCTGGCGCTGCAGCTTGGCGGCAAGTTCGTCCGGATATTTAAGGTCGTAGAAGTTCTTGCCCACGGCTTGATCCAGTTTCAAACCCCAGAGATCGAGCAGCGCCTGGTTTACAAAATAGAATCTGCCAGCGCGATCGAAGATGTAGGCAAAATCCGAAATGGAAGACAGCGTGATATCAAGAATTTGAGACTGCTGGGCAAGGCGAAATTGCAAAGCCTCGGCTTGTTTGTCGGATTTTTTACGTTCGGTAATATCGATCAATACGCCAGGAAAATATTTCGGCTTCCCGTTTGCGTCACGTTCCACTTTGCCGCGCGCTATGACCCAGGCTATCGTGCCGTCTTTCCTGACAATGCGGTACTCCGTTTCGTATCTGTCGTTTGGTCCTTGTAATGCGGCTTCGATTGCACTGGATACACGAGCCCGGTCGTCGACGTGAATGGCCTCAATGTAACTCGCGATGGGGCCACCCGAAGCATCTTCGGGACTTATATCGAATAAGCGAGCCAGGTTTGCGTCAGCGATGACACGGTTTTGGACGATGTCCCACGTCCAGGTGGCAACTTCGTTAGCGATTAGAATCGATTCCAAACGCTGCGCCGTATCAAGCAGGAGTTTCTGGGCGTGTCTCTGCGAGGGACCAGCGGTTTGCGGGTCGCGTCGGCTTCGTCTAACCTTAGGGGCCTTTATCTTCAAAATGGTATACCGCCAACCGCGCATTATAACATCGGGTCTGCCAATCGGAAGGACGTCAAGCTACTCCACGTCAAGCCTATCGGATTTCCGCTGACCAATAAGAACAGTCGATTTCACGGCTAAGATTGGAAATATCTTGCCTTCTTGAGGGGCGAAATCGACAGATAGAGGAATTCCCTTGGGCTTCCCGGCGCTCGCTTAATTCAGTGCAAATCGTCTAAAGTGGTTCTGCAATCTCCTGGAATCTGGGGTCATCATGAAACGTGCGGCGTCTTGTTCTGTCGTCCTTTGCGTATCGCTTTCTTTTTTTGCGCATTCTTCCGTTGCGGCCCCTACTGCGAAAGCTGTTGTCTATAAAGTTGGCGTAGCCACACGTCCATTCACTCCTGCCGAACCTTTCGACTGGCGCGGCGCGAAAACTCATACGCTTATCACCGACATTTGGTATCCCGCCGAAGCTAATGCCCTTGAGATGCCTCAATGGATTGGCCCGGCGGATTCACCTTTCGCCAGCGCGGGGAAAGCTGCTCCTGACGCCCCCATTATTGCCGCTCCCGCAAAATTTCCGCTGATTTTGCTTTCTCACGGCACCGGCGGCTCCTCGAAAATGATGGCTTGGCTCGGGACCGCACTGGCCTCGCACGGCTTCATCGCGGCCGCGGTCAATCACCCTGGGAATAACTCGCTCGAAGACTACACTCCTCAGGGTTTCTCACTTTGGTGGGAACGAGCCAGTGATCTGAGCGTTCTGCTCGATCAAATCCTTGCTGACTCTACTTTCGGCGCGCACATTGACGCAAAGCGTGTGGGCGCCGCCGGTTTTTCACTTGGCGGCTTCACGGTCATCGAAATTGCCGGAGGTATCGGCGAACTTTCGCGCTACCAGGAATTTTGCAAATCCCCCAAGGCCGATCGTATGTGTGGCGACCCGCCGGAATTTCCCGGCCTCTCCGCCAAAGTCGCTGCCCTTGCCAGAAGCGACGCCGCCATGCAAGCCGCTCTTCTCGATGCAGCCAAATCCCACCGCGATCCGCGCATCCGCGCCGTTTTCGCGATGGCGCCCGCCCTCGGCCCGGCGTTTTCTCCCGAATCTCTCGCCAAAATTAACATTCCAGTTCAGATCGTCGCCGGCGCGTCCGATACGGTCGTTCCCATAGAAACCAGCGCCAAATTCTTCGCTTCCAAAATCCCCGGCGCCCAGCTCACTGTCTACCAGGCCGTCGGTCATTACACGTTTCTGGCCACCTGCCAGGAACTCGGCGACCGCACTCGCCCGGAACTTTGCGTCGACCAGGCTGGCATCCTGCGCAATGAAATCCACGCGCAAACAGCCACGATGGCCTTCCACTTTTTCGAAACCAATTTGAAGTAGCTTCTCTTTGACGCAGGTCTAACTTGGCAGCACAAACCTCTTTTTCGGCAGGCGCTTCTCCCGGTACAAATCCCGGTCCGCTGCGCCCAAAATCTCGTGAATCGTTTCTCCATCCTCTGGATAAACAGCCATCCCAATACTGACCGAAATCTTTGGCTCTTCGCCATCTTCCGCAAGCCGCCGCGAAATCCGCTGCGCTACCAGCCGCGCCGCTTCCAACTCAGTCTCCGGAAGAATCACCACGAACTCGTCGCCGCCATACCGCGCCGCCGTATCCATCTCGCGCGAATACAGTCGCAGCATATCCGCCAGCCGGCAAAGCCCCCGGCTGCCTACAAGATGCCCGTGTGCATCGTTAATGTTCTTTAAACCATCCAAATCCAGCAGCAGCACCACAAAGTGCCGCTCCGTCCTTCCAGATCTCTTGATCTCCGTCTCCAGAGCCTCGATGAGCTGGCGGTAATTCGCCAGCCCCGTCAGCGGGTCGCTCACCGCCAGACTCCGCACGCGGTCCTCGGCGCGCTTGTGCTCGGAAACCTCAGCAGCCAGCGCCAGAGTTGTAATCGCGATAATCCCCATAAACGCCTGCATCAAGAGCAGGGAAGCATTCTGAGAGTCCCGCGCGAACGGCCCGTACCTGTGCATCGTTCCCCAGCACGCAATCCCGGCCAGCACGCACAGCGCCGTCGCCGCCTCGCGCTGCCCAAACCGAAACCCCACCCAAATCAAGAACGGGATGCACAAATACTCGAGCGGATAATTCTTCAACTCGCCGTGAAAAAATCCGCCGAACAAAATCCAGCTAATCGCATTCAACCCCACAGCCAGGGACCCAGCCTCGACCCACTGCCTCCGGTTCCAGTTCAGCCGGGAATTCTCTTTCCACAGCAGCAGCAGCGGCGTCACCATAACCGCTCCCACCGCGTCGCCCAGCCACCACGTTAGCCAGATCGACCCATAGGCCGCCCAGTTCGCAAACCCGGCTGCCGCCAGCGTCGTTACCCCAGTCGTCGCGCTGATGGCTGTCGCCGCCAGCCCAGCCAGCAGGGTAAACTTAAAAATATCCGAGGCCCGTTCAAAAGCTTCCTTGCCTCGCGCAAACCGCGTCACCAGATAACAAGCCGCAACTGCTTCCAACGTATCGCCAAGGGCCGCGATCGCCGACGTCCCAAGCGTTCCAACCGTCGTCGCGTTAACGAGGAACGCGCCTACCAAAATCCCCGGCCAAACGCGGTAGCCGTAGACCAGCAAGGCCGCAATGGCAATCCCGGTACAAGGCCAAACTGCCGTGGCGCTGGCGTGTACATAGGCCAGCTGCAGGCCCAGCTTCCCGGCAACAAAGTACACTCCGGCCAGTCCAGCTGCGATCCCCGCATTTTTAAGTACTTCGGCCCGCGTCATCCCGCATTCTCCGCCTCCCGGCACTACACTAGGAGGCCGCAAATAACCGAAAATCGATACTGGCTACAGCGCATACGACGAGCGTCTCGTTTGAAGCATTCTCCGAGCCAAAACGCCTCAATCGCCAATAATCTTCTATTTTACTGGACGTTCCTTGCGAGTGCTGTCCAAACTTACTACTTTTGCCAGTCTGATTAATACCTTGAAAGCTTCGCACGCGATCCACGCCATCATTTTCATTTATTCCCACGAGTACGAGGCACACCTATTGCCCCTTCTTTCCGAACCGGCGGCGAAGCAACCCATCATGCCAAGAGGGCCTCCTCCGGGCGATAGGTCAAACGTCCGGGCAAAACCCACCTATGCTCCTAGTACCATCTCCGCAGGCATCGGGCGGAAAGGGGAAGGAAGGGCTAAAGTCTGCTCTTAGAATGCTTTACGTCATTAACCATCACGCCAACCAGACGCAACCGACGTCCGCAACTCGTGTTTAATAGATAGAGTAAGGTGTGCGCATGCAAATTGCCTCGAAAAGAATCATCCTTATAGGGATAGCCGCGCTCTTTCTCGTCGCTTTCTTTGCGCGCGCCGCTCACCGCGCCCGCGCCGCAGCCGTTGGCAGCAAATCCCAGACGATGCAGTTCGATGGGCGCACGCGACGTTACATCCTGCATGTGCCTAGCGGCTATGCGACGAGCAATCCCGGCGCCCTCGTCTTGGTGCTACACGGCGCCACGCAAAGCCCTACTTCCGCCGAAACCATGTCCCGCATGAGCGATCTAGCCGACAAAAACAACTTCCTCGCCGTCTACCCCAGTGGCACAAGCCGCAACCCCGACGACCGCATCCCTACCTGGAACTCGGGCGCTTGCTGCGGCTACGCGATGGAAAACAAAATCAACGACGTCGGTTTTCTGAGCGCCCTGATTGATCAACTCCGGAACACGTACTCGATTGACGCGAAGCGCGTTTACGTCACAGGTATCTCGAATGGCGCCATGATGTCTTATCGCCTCGCGTGCGAACTCTCCAGTAAAATCGCGGCCATCGCTCCAGTGGAAGGCGCTCAAGACATCCCTTGCCAGCCCAGCGAACGCGTTTCCGTCTTGATTTTTCACGGCACCGACGACCATCTCGTCCCCTTCAACGGCGGCAGCACGCCTTTTCAATTGGGCTCTAAGCGTTCCGACGCATCCGTCGCCGACGCCATCCAGTTTTGGGTAAAAGAGGATGGCTGCAACGGCACGCCAGCTCACGAAGAAACTGCCGAGGTCCATACTGATTTTTACACCGGCTGCCAGTCCAATACCGCTGTTAGCCTCTACGCCATCCAGGGTGGGCATCACATGTGGCCCGGTTTAACCATCAGCGGCAACCATGTCCCCGCCAGCGACTTGATCTGGCAATTCTTCGCAGCCCACCCCAAGCCCTAGTTCCGCTCGGCCTGTTTGGTCCAGCCTCCCGTAAATTGTCAACTTTTCGCTGCCTCAATACTTATTCCATGCATCCAAGCGGTTGTACCGTCTCTGAATTTGTTGATCCTTCGGGGTGGCTATTGACCCTGGTTTGGTTAGCGGCACTTCTTCTAGCGTTTGGCTTTGCACTGGCGGGCGCGGGAGACCTCAAGTGGAGGCTCTTCAACCTTGCCATCACGCTAGGTTGCATGTCTATTGGCTACGGCCTTGGCTATGCGGCGGGTCTCGGCAGCAAGAACCTGGGAAGTGTGCCCCACGCGGCGTTGCCTTTCTCAATGATGTTCGGAGTCGTCGCGGCCCTTGCTTGTGTCTGGGGGAACTCCGCGCGCGGCAAGGACTAGCCTTAGATCCGTAGGGGCTCCTTCGGACCACTGCGTAGTATTCTCGTTACTGAATCTTGTTACTGCTTTGGGCGTGCCTGACCACGACGATTGTCGTACTTCGATCCACATCCACGTCTTTGTAAGCCGGAATATCAATCACCAAAGTCATCTTCCTGATCTGCGGATATCTCTTCATGATGAAGCGACAAATATTTGTGCCAAAAAGCTCGTAGAAGTCAGCCTTGTCTGGATAGTCCTTCGCAAACTGGATGATGTCGTCTCGCACCAACTGAAAGTAAGGAAAAATATTCGCGGGCACAGCATGCCCCTGCGGATCAAACCCTCCACCCGCCAGCGTCCCTGCATATTCATATTCCACATGAAACGAATTCACCTGGCCCTCGAACTGGTGATTTGTCACCAGTTTCGCAATATCAAACCGAAACGAAATCGTTTCCGCAAGCGATTTGTCAGCACCAGAAGCACTCTCGCTCGCCGCCGCGTGCACTGCGGTGCCGCCAGTTGTTGCCTCCTTCGCGGTTGCGGCCGCGGCGGCTCCGGCCGCTTGCGCGCCGCTGGCCTGTGAGTTACAAAACGAAAAAAGAAAAGCCAACCCAATTGCCAATAGTCTCCGCTTCATAGAATTCCGCATTGAACTCTCCTCTTTAGCATTCGTGGCCACACAAAAGGAAGAAGAAGGTACGCGAACCTAAAGGTTCGCCACTACGGTTGCTTCATGACTTCGAGTTTTTTACTCACCCAAATAAACCAACAGCAACGCGATACCATTCACCGTAAACATACGAAACGCTGGCATCTCGCCATTCCAGACTACCGATTCCCACATCATGAACCACTCCCCGCCAACGGTAATAAACGCCAACCCCCACAAAAATGCCCCCAACCAAAGCCCCGCCAAAGCCCAAGCCTTTGCCCCGCGAAATTCCTCCGCCCGAAATCGCAACCCCATCCGCACCGCGCCAACACCACACAAAATGCCAGCCGCCGCCTCCCAAACAATGATTCCCACATACCCCAAATGATGCAGGGCAGGAGAAGTCATCGCATGCCAAGCCACATGCGGATCAAACGCGATCGAATCCATGCTCATTACATGCTTCACATAATTAAAGTTAGTCCCATAATCCAGAACATTGTTAAACGCGACCAACAAGTAGTACGCCGCCATCATCAAGACAATCCCCAATTGCCCAAACCGCATAACTGTCTTCATAGGGAGGAACTCCTAAACTCCGAGCGCGCCCATCATAAGTGCTAATAGCCCAACCAAGGGCCGAAATGTCTTCCTTCGGGGGAATGTCGTCCCAGAAGAGGGTTTGTAACTCCTTTAGATGCAACACTTGGGAAAATTTGCCCGCAAGTTGTTTACAATCAACACTTACAATAACGCAAGGGTCTAAGGAGCGCGGTTAGCGTAAGGTAGGCACTCTTGACTGTCTCTTTCCGCGCTCTTCCACCACCGGTTACGGAGCACGCCCTGTCCTGTCCAACCGTACTGTTGCGCCATCCTGCAACAAGGTGCCAAAATGACCTCTGTAACGCCGCTCCATCGGGAAACATCTCCGCTCTTTCCGGTGTCTAAAGAAATTGAGAGCGGACATCGGGCCCGGCATCCGCCGAGTGCCGAGCCCGGTAGCAAGTCGCTCCCAGCAGCACCGGGATCGAACTCGCAAGAAGGCCTGGGTCCTTCGTTCTAACTTGGGACCTATCAGCAGGGTGACCCGAGCAGCATAAAGTCGGGTCGGGAAGGCCGGCAGTGTCCGAATGGGCAGGAGCCCTTTCTTGGGGCCGCGATGAAGCCGAACTCGTCTCTGAGCTGCAAGCCGGCTCGGAAACGGCATTCGACTGGCTGGTCACGCATTATCACGCCCCGGTCTATAACCTGATCCTGAGCATGCTGGGCGACACCTCCGACGCCGCCGACGGCTCCCAGGAAGTCTTCTTGAAAGCCTTCCGCGGCATCCGAAAGTTCCGCCAAGGCAGCTCTTTGAAGACCTGGCTTTATCGCATCGCCATTCGCGAAGCGCTGAATCACAAGCGCTGGTTCAAGCGTCATCTGCAGAAGAATGTTTCCATAGACGCGGCGCCCGAAGAAGGACACGCGCAAATCGAGATTGAAGATCTAGGCGCAACGCCGTTCGAGCAGCTGGCTTCGCGGGAAATTCAAGTTGCTGTGCAGCATGGGCTGCAGGAAGTTCCCGACGTATTTCGCACCGCGGTCATCCTTCGCGATCTCGAAGGCTTGAGTTATGAGGAAGTGGCCGAAGTGCTGGAGTGCAGCGTTGGCACGGTGAAATCGCGGATCCTGCGAGGACGCCGCGCATTGAAAGAGGTTCTTGAGCCGATGCTCCGAGAACACGATTCGCACAGCTTTTCGCTCTCCCAAGGTAACGTGCACGGAATTGAGCACAATGCACTGCACGACAGTGCGCACGGTGCATGGGCCGAGCGGCAACCATCTCCCTTCGGCGACGCGTACTCCGCGGCGCGGCGCATGAATGATTCTTCGCGAGACTCGCAAGACATATCCCTGCGACCTAGTGCCGCAGGGGAGGGGCTCCCATGAAGTGCACCACGGTAGGAACAAAATTGGCGGGCTATCTGGACGACGCTCTCACCGGCACGACATCGGACGCCGAGCGCGTAAAAATTGGCGAACATCTGAACGGCTGCAACGCGTGCCGCGCCGAACTCGAAACGTACCGCAAGCTTTCCGTGCTGCTTTCGCGTGTGCCGAAAGACGCGCCTCCTGCCGATCTCGCGGTGCGCATCAAAGTGGCCGCGGCGCAAGCGCAACCTTCGCGGGATTGGGCCAGTTTCGTTCGCGCGGTGCGTGACCGTGGCGAGATTCTTCTCGACAACGTGTTTCGTCCGCTCACCGTTCCAGCTACCGGCGGAGTTTTTTCCGCGATCGTGATTTTCGCTCTGGTGCTGCAACTGATGATGCCTGGCACAACGGTGCGTGCCACGTCGAATGACGTCCCGCTGAATATCCTGCGGCCTGCGGAGCTCGTATCGCTTTCTGAATACCCGCAATCCTGGGCCACCGACCAGCACGAACCCGAGCTTTCTCTGCCCGAAGGCGTTCAGGTTTATGTGACGGTGGACGCCCGCGGCCAGATGATCGATTACGAAATTCTATCCGGGCCGGCGAGCACGGAGTTGCGCCACGAGCTTGACCAAATGCTGCTCTTTTCGCGCTTCAAGCCTATGCTGAGTTTCGGGCGGCCGACTTCCGGTGGACATGTCATCTTGAGCTTCAGCGCTGTCCGCGTCCGCGGCTAACCCCCCATGAAAAACAGCGGCGTGCAAAGAACCGCTTTCGCGGCCGGCATTGTCTGCTTACTGGTTTTGGTCATGGCGGCCATTTCGCAAAATCGCCCGCCGTACGCAACACCTTCCCAGGCGGCGCCATCAGAGGCCACTCCACCTCAGGCAACTGCGCCGCATCCTGTTTCGAATACCGTGCAGCCCTCTAGCGACGAGCAAGCCCTCTTCGATGCGGTCAACCGCGAGCGCATTGCTGAACATGTGCAGCCGCTCCAGTGGGATTCCATTCTTGCCAGGGCGGCACGGTCCCATGCTGTCGTTATGTCTCGTAATGGCGACCTTTCGCATCAGTACCCCGGGGAGCCTTCACTGGAGCAGCGCGCCGCGCAAGCCGGCGCCCGCTTCGCCAACATCGCGGAGAACGTTGCGCTCGGTCCCGACGCGGCGGAAATCCATGATGGCTGGATGCATTCTCCAGGTCACCGGAAAAACATCCTCGATCCCGATGTCACAGCGCTTGGAATCGCTGTAGTGCGGGGTCATTACAGCCTTTATGCCGTTCAAGATTTCTCCCGCCCCGTCCCCGACCTGACCGTCGCCCAACAGGAACAAAAGCTGATTTCTCTGCTCTCGCCGATTGGGTTGAATTCTGCCCAAGCGACGGATGACGCGCGCAGAACCTGTGCGATACCGAGTGGATACAGTGGCCGGCCATCCGAAGTATTGCGCTATGAGACGCCTGACCTCAGTAAGCTACCAGACGAGCTGATCAAAACGCTGCACGCCAAGCCCTTCCATAGAGCCGAAGTAGGCGCATGCCCCACGACCGAAGCGGTCGGCTTCGTGCGCTTCCGTTTCGCGCTACTGCTTTATTGAACTGTGGTGCAATGTGCTCATTTCGGCCCGTTGTGCGTTACCACAATTGTCCATTGACGCGGTATAAACGCGAGGCTATTTTGGATGTGCGTTGTTGAAGCCCCAAGGTGTTGGGCGAAGGCTTGGCCCATGACGATCATTCTTCGGATGTCCTCACTCCTCCTGTTTTCCTTACTCCTCCTGAAAGGCGGAGACGACTCCACTCTGCCGCGAACCTCCGGAATAAAAATGACGGTTCGCTATTCTTCCATCGCGAACGAAACGGAGATGACGACCTATTTCCGCGGGGACGCTAGGCGGCAGGAAACCAGCAATGTGACGGACAGTCGATACGGCCCGCGTCTTGCGTTCATCGAGCGATGTGACCTGGGGCAAATTTTTGAATTAAACCTCGACCAGCGGCAATATGACTCGTACCCGTATCCTCCACCACTCCCTACGAAAGAGCAGATGGCAAAATGGGGACCGAAGGAACAGGAGTACGTACCGCCAGGTCCGCCAACGTCCCGAATTGAAGTCACGACGAAGGACACCGGCGAGCGAACAGATTTTTTTGGACACCAGGCCCGTCACGTAATCGTCACCTCGAAAGAGACTCCGCTCGCGGGTTCGCATCGCTATGCGCAAGAGTCCGTTACGGAGGGGTGGTATATCGATCTCAAGACGGATATTTCCTGCGAACCCTGGTGGCGGACTCGCGAGCGCCAGAAGGGATTTTCATATCTTTCGGCAGGAAATGCTCCTGAGCGGGTGGAGTTTGTCTCCATTGGAACACCGGAAGCTGGGTGCGAGGTGGAATCAAAAACCACCGTTAAAAGCCTATATGTCTCTAACGATGGAAAGACGAGAGAGGAAGTTTCCAAGAGCAGAGTAAAGGTCCTTGATTTTGCGGAAGGGCCGGTGGACCCGGCGAACTTTGAAGTGCCTGCGGGATTCAAAAAAGTGCAAAGAATAAGTCGCAGCGAGCCCCAAGGAGAGCGCAGCTCTTTGAGTGTGGGTTGGCAACATTTCGTGCTGACGTTGGAAGACGTCGTCAATTGATCAAACGGCTCATCAATGCAGGAGGGGCCGAGGCTATACGTCCTGCTTCCACATTTTTGTTGCTTCTCATCTTTCCTCCGCTGATTCCCGCGTTGCTGTTGTCTAACGTGCCGCTGGAGACTGCGCCGCGAGCGGCTGGAATTATCATGACGGTCCAATACGAGTATGGCGAGAGGAACAGCGAAGAGGTAATTTACCTTCAAGATGATCACAGGAGGAAAGAGTATCGAGATGAATATTACGGGACGACGCGTGCGGACGGAACAGCGGATGTTCGGTACGGCCCGCGTGTGGCATCCATAACGAGATGCGATCTTGGACAGAAATTCGATCTGAATCTGGAGGATCGACAGTACGAAGCGTGGCCGTATACGCAAACGGCTATGGCTAAGGCGGAAAGCGCGGCGCAGCCTCTCATTCCGCAAGCAGGTCCTCCGGGCCCGCCGACGGTACGGATCGAGGTGACGAGGTTCGACACCGGAGAACGGAAGAATTTTTTTGGGCATGTGGCCAGGCATGTCATCACGACGACCAAACAAACGCGACTGGCGGGATCAAATTTTCAGCCTCTGGAATTTGTAAGCGACGGGTGGTACATCGATGTTGAGACTCGGCTTTCCTGTGAACCATGGGCTACTTCGGGAATAGGACTTCACGACAGGCGAATGCCTCCCCGCGGATCGACCGAGAAGTACGATCTGGTTGAGAAGGGCGTCCCCGAATCCGGGCTTGAGGTGGAATGGACTTTGCACAGAATTCTGACGGAGCCCGATGGCACAAAGAAAGAACTTGTTGGTTCCAGCAACGAAACCAAAATCACACAATTTGTAGAAAGGGCGCTCGATCCGGCGCTATTCGAGGTTCCGTCGAGCTATCGGAGAGTGCAGACGATCGACCGTAATCCGCCGATGACGCTTACGGAAGCGTGGGACACCACTCGAATCTGGCTCAAGGGCATGACCGACCGGCTTATTCATTGAAACGGAAGACTTTTCGACGAAGCGGTTGAATCTCTAAAGGAAACGAAATACAATACCCGCCATGAATCGCGGCGCTTACTCTTATTGGTTTCGATTTTGGTACCCACCCACCTAGGAGGCGAGGGGCGATTCTGTAATTGCAAACGCGGAAAGGAATTTAGCCCACTCGCAGCGAGTGGGTTTTTCATTTTTAGGGCACAGTTTTTTTGCCACCGTGCAGGTTGGCAAATTTGCGAGGGCATGCGCAAAGATTTGTCGGGGAAAGTTTTGCGATGAAGATCCTGGGAAGAAAAATAGAACCGAAAGGGAAGAGCCATGATCATTTCGATAAAGATGCACGCCACGCGTCAGGAGATCGATGAAGTGCGCAAACAGGTGGAACACTTCGGCTACAAGGTGCACTCGATCGAGGGGGAAGAGCGAGTGGTGATCGGCGTTGTAGGAGTCGGCGATGTGACGGCGTGCATGGAGTCGGTCGAGTCCATGCCGCAAGTGGAGAAAGTGGTGCGCATCTCGGCGCCGTACAAATTCGTGAGCAAGCAGTTTCGCGCGGGGAAGACGCGGGTGCGCGTGAATGGGACCGTCATCGGCGGCGACGAGTTTGTGGTGATGGCGGGGCCGTGCTCCGTGGAATCGGAAGCGCAGATCATGCGCGCGGCGGAAGGTGTGGCTGCAGCAGGCGCGAAAATTCTGCGCGGGGGCGCTTTCAAGCCGAGAACTTCGCCTTACGATTTTCAGGGCATGGAAGAAGAAGGGTTGAAATTGCTGCAGAAGGCGAAAAAGGCCACGGGACTGGCGATTATCACGGAAGTGATGAGTGACCGCGACGTGGATTTGATCGCACAGTACGCGGACATCATGCAAGTGGGCGCGCGAAACATGCAGAACTTCGTGCTGCTAAAGGCGTTGGGAAAGTGCGGGCGGCCGGTGCTGTTGAAGCGCGGGATGAGCGGAACGATTAAAGAGCTGCTGATGTCTGCGGAATACATTGTGGCGCACGGAAATTCCGACGTGATTTTGTGCGAGCGGGGCATTAGGACTTTCGAAACGGAGACGCGCAATACGTGCGACATCGCGGCGATTCCCGCCTTGAATGAGTTGACCCATTTGCCGGTGATTCTTGATCCCAGCCACGCGACCGGGAAGCGCAGCCTTGTGCCGGCTGTTTCGCGCGCGGGGGTTGCTATTGGCGCAGATGGATTGATCGTCGAGGTGCATCCCGCGCCGGAAAAGGCCATCAGCGATGGCGCACAATCACTGGACCTCCCACAATTCCAAAAAATGATGAACGATTTGGAGCCGTATTTCGCACTTTGGAAGAGTTCGCGCGATAAGGAAGTGGCGGCTGTCGCAGGATAAAGTAGCGGGTCAGGCGACGTTTTTGCTGGCGGCGCGTTCGAGGATCTCGTGGATGTAGGTTTGGTAGGGCTTGGATTGTTTGGCGGCGAGGAGGCGGAGTTTGGCGAGAACGCGAGGAGCGATGCGGATGGCGATCAATTGTTTAGCGTTGCCGCTTACGGGGCGCCCTAGGCGCATATCGCGATCCCGGCGGGCGCGGCGGAGTTGCTCGTCGGTGGCTTCCGGGATATCAGTGAGATCCAATTCGCTATCCGGAATATAGGTCACGCTCTTTCCGCGTGGCCTGGCGTGAGCTGATGATGCGGATCGTTTCTTTGCCATTTTTTAGCCTCCGCAAGGTGTAGACAACGAAAAGAATGCGTCCAACGATCGAGTACTCTAACCGAGTTGAGCGTAACTCGGAGCTTGAGTGCTCAAAATCCTCATAGTCCAAACCTGCAGGATCATCAAATACCGTCACGGCTTCTTCGAAAGGCACGCCGTGCTTCTTGAGGTTGCTGAGGGCCTTCCTAGCGTCCCAAGAGAACACATTAGTGTATATACACTAAGTCAAGGATTCTGTCAGGCCGCAGGGTTCGAAGCAGCGTTCGAACCGCGAGCCCGGGCCGCCTTAGCGTGAGCACGCCTGCGAAATCGTCTATAGTGTCCGACGGGGTTCGCTTATTCATGCAGCAGGGACTGGCGACGATTCGAGAGGCGCGGGTGTTCTTGGCGAAGTGTTTTGGGGTGACGCGGCTCGTTGCGGGGCCATTTTTGAGCAGGAAGACGGGGCGGCGCGTTTACTTAAAATTGGAGGCGGAGCTGCCTACTGGGTCGTTCAAGGTGCGCGGGGCGCTTTGGGCCTTGGCAGTGCGGTTGAAGAAGGGCGGCGTTGAGGAGGTTGTTGCTTCGAGTACTGGGAATCATGGGGCGGCTGTGGCGTATGCGGGGAAACTTCTTGGAGTTAAGGCGCGGATTTTTTTGCCGGCGGGATGCAATCCTGTGAAGCGAGACCGAATTGCTGAGCTTGGTGCGGAGATTGTGGAGAGCGGCGGCGCGGATCTGGCGTCGGCGTTTGAGTTGGCAGCGGAATATGCGAAGCGGCCGGGTGTTTATTTTTTGAATGATGCTACGGATGCGGATTTGCCGGCTGGACCTGCGACGATTGGTTGCGAAATTTTGGAGCAGCTTGCTGAGGTTAGCTCGATTGTGGTGCCGATGGGAGATACGGCTTTAATTCGGGGGATTGCGGCGGTGGTGAAGCAGATTGCGCCGAATGTGAAGATGATTGGAGTGCAGGCGGAGCGGGCGCCGTCGTATTACTTGTCGTGGAAGGAAGGCAAGGTTGTGGGGACGGAGACGTGCGACACGATTGCCGACGGTCTGGCGACGCGCACGCCAGATGGCGCGAATGTGCGGGACGTAAGGCAGCTTGTAGATGATGTGGTGCTCGTGAGCGAGGAACAGATGTTGCAGGCGATTGAGTTACTGCTTGTGGAGGAGCACGTTTTGGTGGAGCCGGCTGGGGCAGCTGCTACGGCGGCACTGCTCCACACTCCGGCGGATTACGGCGAGAATGCAGTGTTGATCATGAGCGGCGCGAATATTTCGCGCGAAGTGCTGCGGCGGGCTGTAGGGTCCGCTTAGATTAGAAAGCACAAAATCAGAACGAGGAGAAAAGAAAACGGAGAGGCACAGACCTCGCAGAGTTTCGCAGAGAGACCTGGGCGACTCTAAATCCGGCGCTCAGCGGGAATTCTTAACGGAAATGGAGTGGCTTAATCCCAGCACTCGGACCAAGGTCTGTTGGAGATGGAGGAGTTCCTTTTCGCGCTCGTGTTCTTCTTTGGTGCGGTCGGTGAGGGCATCTTTCAGCAGGAAGAGGTTACGGCGGAACTCCATTTGAGCCATCACCAGGCGGCTAAGGGCTTTCAGTGCGTCGCGTTCGTCCGCAGATAATTCACGCGGAGTCTGATCCACGACACAAATCGTGCCTAGCGCCAATCCTTCTTCGTTGATCAGGGGTGCGCCGGCATAGAAGCGGATGTGCGGGTCATCGACAACGAGAGGATTGTTACGAAAGCGTTCGTCCTTAAGGGCGTCGGGGACTACAAATACATCGCTTTGCAGAATAGCGGTGGAGCAGAAGGCCACGTCGCGTGAGGTTTCCGAGGCGCTGATGCCAATGCGCGATTTGAACCATTGGCGATCGCCGTCTATCAGTGAGATCAAAGCGATAGGCGTTTTGCAGATGAAGGAAGCCAGTTGCGTCAAATCTTCGAAGGATTGTTCTGGGTCGGTGTCGAGGATGGCGTAACGCTCGAGAGCGGCGAGGCGTTCCGCTTCATTGGCGGGCTTGATTATGGCCATTGCTGTCTCCGGTCGATGGTGGCGGCTTGTGGGAGTGGCATGCAGTGTAACCAATCATACTCCAAGTGCCGGAATCGCGTGTCTTCGGAATAAGCAGCGCAGGGGCCCGGACTTATTTCTGAGACGTTTCGCCCAACCTCAAAACCAAAACCTGGCCGTTGGAGTGGAAACTGCCGCCTGTGGCCGTCTTGGCTTCCTGCATGGGATTTTCGGGCAGGATGTGTGCAACTTCCGCGACGAGGCCCGTGGAGCTCAGCGTTTTTTCGACGTAGTCGCGTTCGAGGTCGATGTCAGGGTCGATCTTGTGCGTGAGGCCGTTGTTGCGCTGATCTTTTTCGAAGCCGACGTCGTGGGTGGCGGCGCCGACCCACACAGTTTGGCCACGAAGGTCGAAGGGCGCTCTCCAGATGCGCAAGTGATTGCGCGAAGCTACTACAGAAATGGGCTCTGCATGAGCCCAGCCGTAATCCTGCTGGCGGCCGAAAAGGTAGAGCGGGCTCATGGGCATGGTGAGGTAGGAGTCCTTGGAAATACTTTCGAGAATCCCGTGGAGAACGGTTTCTTTGACGTTCCCGTCGACTCTTACCCAGCCCGCGGTCGTGAAGACTTTTTCTATGGCTCCTTGTGAGCCAATAATCAGGAAATTGACCATGTCGCCCAGGTCGCCGGCTTTGTCGGAGACGCGCCGGGGAATTTTGGAAAAAAGATCATTGTCAACACCGCGGATGGAAGGCACCGCTTTGGCTGTATAGAGGACTGCATTCGCATCCGGCGGATAAATCTCGATGCGGATGGCGTACGTGCCGTCGCCCGTGTCGCTGCTGAGTTGATTGATTCCAACCGAGAGGCGGCCAGACACGGGCGAGACGACGTCGCGTTTTGCGCCGATCAAAAATGGCTGTGCAATGTCCTGTTCGCCGATGCGTCCGATAACAGCGCCGCGGCCCGCATCATTGAAAGGCAACCTGCGCAGCAGGTCTTTGAAGCCGCGCGCGATGCCCGCGGGAGTGGTATCTGTTTGCTGGTCGGGGAAGCGGAGCGTGCCAGTGGCTGTAGCCACGACGTGCTCACCCGCTCGCACTTCTATCCCAGTATCCACCCAGATTTGATCGCCCGTGAGCTGGACTTCCTGGGAGACACGCGGCTGCGCCGAGGGAACAGATGCCGTCGTCGGAGTTTGCGCTCGAAATGAATAGGGGGCGTGTTGCGTTTCCGAGGCAAAATACGAAAGTGCGATGGGGGAGGGGACGGACTGCAAACTCAAAACAGCGACGCAAAAGGAAAGACAAAGAGCGGCATTTCTGTTCAGGCAGAAGCGCATTCGCGAGAGCCATCCTGTGGAGGGTATTGGCGCATCCTCACTGTTACCAGATGCTTGCGGGTGCCGCAAGGGTTAGCTGGAGAGCGGTTGGAGCGAACGGTTGATTCCTTGACGGATGGGAACCGCGCTTGTAAATTGACAAGATGCTGCAGGGCGGCCAAAGAGGAGTGATCGCTACAGGGCACTTTGGCGGAGAAGACAGAGCGCAGGCAGGAGTGCTTGTGCACCTCAGGAAACGGTCGGGGAATAGCTGGTTCGAGTGAAAACCGCGGCAAACTTCATGACAAGACAGGTTCGGCGAATTGCCACGATGTCGTTGTGTGTGGCTGTTGCGTTCCCGCTAGCGATGCGCGGCCAGGTGCCTTTGCCGCCGGCTCCCCAGCGCACCGCACCGGCGACCAACGTTACCGTGGACGGCAGCGAGGCCATGTTTACGACCATGTGCGCGCTGCTTGCGGCCGGATTCGAGGCCAACGTCAGCGCGGAGAATTGGCATCCATTGCGCGCACGGCTGCGCGAACAGATGCAGCATCAGCAGGGTCCGGCGGTGGATGCCGTACGCGAATTCTACAAGCAGCACGTGGTGCGCGATCCGGGAGCCTTGCTCTCACGCTACATCTGGTTCGGAATCGTGGCTGGTCCCGCGCCGAGCTTTCGGATTACCCTTCGGCGAGATGACATGCCCACGGAGCTTTTGACGCTGGAAGGCTTCAGCGAAATCCTGTCGAATTACTATCAGGAACAGCACATCGGCAGGCTCTGGCACGACTTGCAGCCCATCTACAACAGCGAAATAAAGAAGGTGCACGATCCCGTCTCGCAGATAATCTTCGTGGCTACAGGCTATCTGCGCCAGTTGCAGGATCCCAATACCGCGCGAAGCTTCACGATTATTCTCGAGCCCCTGGTGGGACGCATCTCCAACGTGCGGAATTCCGGCGAGCATTATGCAATGGTGCTAAGCGGCTCGGATGACGTCCCCGAAGATATCGTGCGGCATGCTTATTTGCATTTTCTACTGGACCCGCTTCCGCAGCAGTATCCGCACATTCTCGCCGTGAAACGGGCGCTTTACGAAAAGGCCGCGCTCGCGCCGCGCTTGCCTCCGGATTTGAAGGATGATTTTTCGGCGTACTTTGCCGAGTGTCTGGTGCGGGCAGTGGAGTTGCGGCTAAAAAGGCTCTCTCCCGGTGAGAAGGAAGCGGTAATCGACCGCGATGATGCGGACGGTTACGTGCTGGTCCGGCCGATTTTCAAAGGGCTGGCGAAGTATGAGACTTTGGAACCGTCTTTTGCGCTTTATTTTCCGGACATGGTACGGAACATTGATGAACCGGCGGAGGCCAAACGAATCGATTCCATCAAGTTTGCCCGGGCGGCCGATCGGGACAATGTAAACGATACGGCCAGCGAAGACGTTGCACGGCACAAGGCAGCCGCTCCAACGACCGTGCCGAATGACGTGGATGCCATCGGAGCATTGACTGAGGGCGAGCGCAGGATTGCAGAGAAAAATCCGCAGGCGGCAGAGGTTGCTTTCCAGAAGGTGCTGGCAAAATATCCGGACCAGATCCGAGCCTGGTACGGGATCGGGCTGGTGGCGCTGATGGAGCATGACGGTCCGCGCGCCAAAGTGGTTTTTGGCAGACTTACCGATGGAGACCATGCGGCGAAGGACGATCCGATGGTTCTGGCATGGTCGCATGTGTACCTGGCTCGGATTTATGATGATGAAGGACAGCAATCGCTCGCCAAAAGCGAGTTTCAGGCGGCGATCGCGGTGCCGGGAGGGCCGGAGCAAGCCAAGCAAGCGGCGCAGAAGGGCCTGGAAGCGGTGAACCTGGAGAAGCCGGTCGAGCGACCGTAGTACTGGCCGGAACGCGAAAGAATTTAAAGTAATCAGGAAAAACCTCGGGCCCGCAGACTCGAGCGTAGATTTACAAGGGGAGGTTGGACATGAACGTGAAATGGCGAAATGGCATAAAGGCTGGGTTTCTCGCAGGACTGCTTTTGGCGGGATGCGTTGTGGCGAAGGCGCAGAGTTCGCAGGGCGGCCAGAGTTCGCAAAGTGGTCAGAGCACGCCGCCCGCGCAGCAGCAGACCGACAAGGACAAAGCGGCGAATAGCCTGACGCTGGATACTCCTGCGCCTCCGGTAAATCCTGAGGAAGACGCTGCGTTCAAGGCATACGACAGCATGCCCTTGACGGACGGCCCCAAGAAGATCGCGGCCGGCGAGGCGTTTGCGCTGAAATATCCGCAGAGCCGCTACCTGGCGCCGGTGTATTCGGCCCTCGTCAAGTTATATCTGGCTGCGGGTGACGTTCCGAAAATGCAGGATGCGGGTGAGAAGGACATCGCCATCGCACCGAACGACGTGCAGACTTTGGCCATCCTCGGGCAGACGATTCCGCGCGCCTGGAACTCCAATCTGCCAAACGCTCAGGCGCAACTGGACAAAGCAGAAAAGTATTCGAAGTCCGCCATCGAACTGACTCCAACGATTACCAAGCCTCCCGCGATGACTGACGCTCAATTCGACACGGCCAAAAACCAAACGTTGGCCATGGCTCACGGAGGACTGGGACTCGTATATTTTCGGCGCGGCAAGCTGGACGATGCGGTTACTGAATTGGAGACGGCGACCAAGGTCGATCCCAACCCTGAAATTGATCCCGTAAACTATTATCTTTTGGGGCTGGCGGATCAAAAGACGTCGCATTTTGATGCGGCCGTCGTGGCATTTACAAAATGTGCGACGGTTGCAGGCAGCCTGCAGGGAACTTGCAAGAACGGCGCCGAGGAGTCAAAGAAGCTGGGAGCCACGCAGTTGAGCGCGCCGAAATGAGCTTGGCGCATCCAGCGTGATTCTTGTTTAAAGACGCGATTCGACTTGAAGAACCAGTCTCAATGAAGATGACCCGAAGCGTCGAAGTGCAACTCGAAGAACGCCTGGGCCACAGGTTTCGGTCGCCCGAGCTTCTTGAGCGCGCCTTGACGCACAGTTCCGCCATTCCTGAGCTACGCGCCGAGCGGAAGATTGATCTCGCCGGAGCGGCCGCCGTACAAGACAATGAAAGGCTGGAATTTCTGGGTGACGCCGTTCTCGAATTGCTTGCGCGGGAATATCTTCTCGATTCGTTTCCCGCGTGGAGCGAAGGGCAGCTTTCAAAAGGCCGCGCCCGGCTTGTGAACGCGCATTCCCTGCAGGATGCGGCGCGGCGCGTGAATCTCGGCGAACATTTGCGATTAGGGCGTGGCGAAGAGAAGACCGGCGGCCGTGAAAAGCCAACGCTTCTGGCCGATGCATTCGAGGCAGTGGTGGCCGCTGTTTATCTCGATGCCGGCCTCGACGCCACGCGGAAACTGCTGAAGCGGCTGCTTTTCGAACAGGCACTCGAAGAACGCGGCGCGCGAATCGCGGATCCCGACCGCAAGTCCGCGCTGCAGGAATTTTTGCAAGGCCGCGGGATGCCGCCCGCGGAGTACCGCCTTACGGGCGAGACCGGGCCGGACCATCAGAAAGTGTTTGCAGTGGAACTCTGGATCAGCGGCGAGCGCATGGCAGGCGGCGCTGGCAGCACGAAAAAAGAAGCCGAACAGCGGGCGGCGCAAAGCGCGATGGAGCTTCTGGAGCGAGTGTAAGCCGCGAGTGGATTGGAAAGGCTGAAAGCGCATGGCGGAAGAGATTGCACTGCAGACAACGGAAGAGCCGGCAAAGCCAGCCGAGCCCGTCGAACCGAAAAAAGAAGAAGAGCATCACGAGGACGCTACGACGATTTCTGAATATATGGAATCGTTGCTGGTGACCGTTCTATTGGCGCTTTTCGGAACTAGTTTTATCGTGCAGGCCTTCAAGATTCCTTCCGCTTCGATGGAGGGGACTCTCCTTATCGGCGATCATCTGCTCGTCAATAAATTTATTTTCGGGGGCAGTGGGGCGTGGTATGAAAAACTGCTTCCTTACCGGCCGCTTGAGCGCGGCGACATCATTGTCTTCAAATATCCTTACGCGGACCACCAGCATTTTGTGAAGCGCGTGATTGGCTTGCCGGGCGACCGCCTGAAGCTGGTGGACCAGCAGATGTATGTCAATGGCAAGTTGCTGAGCGAACCGTACGTCGTGCACGATCCTCTGGCTAACACGAATGGCTACGATCCATTCATCAACTCCTTTCCTCCGCGTCACGGCGAGATGATTTCCCGTCAGGTCGTTGATGAATCTGGCTGGAGGGAAACGCTTCGCAGCTACGTGCAAGGCGACGAATTGGTCGTGCCGCCTGGTAAGCTTTTTGCCATGGGCGACAATCGCGACCACAGCTCGGACAGCCGCTACTGGGGATTTGTGGATCGTAGCGCGATTATGGGGCGTCCGTTCCTGATCTATTGGTCGGTGGATGCCACCAGCAGCGACTACGCGCAGACTACTTTTTTTCAGCGGCTGGCAGGCGTATTCGACACGCTCGCGCACCTTCCCGCTCGCACGCGCTGGGGTCGTATGCTGCACACGGTCCACTAAGCGCCGCGACTGTTCTCTGGGCGTGCTTTGCATTCCGGGCCTATCCGGCCTATCGCGTTTAAGAGTGGCTCCTGGGCCCGCGAGGCTTTTGTCTTAGGGTAGCTGTTCATTTGCAGGTTGGTCTGCGAAACTTCCTTACAGTATGAAAATGGTGCGCAAATGGTGGAAGCTGGCGCTCACAATCGTGGCGCTGCTTTTGGCCGTGCAGATTGGCGTTTCCCTTCTCGTGCGCACGCACCGCATGCATTCCTATCTTATCTGGCAACTACAAAGAGCTTTTGGGCGCCCCGTCGAAGTAGGGCGGTTCGCGGTGCAACTCCTACCTGCCCCTCGTCTATATGCGGAACAAGTGACGATCGGCGAAGACCCCGCGTTCGGTAACGAATATTTCCTGCGCGCGGACAATTTGTCCGCGGGTTTGCGCTGGACCGGTTTGCTTCGTGGGCATTTTGAGTTTGGAACGCTTTCGCTCGAACGCCCGAGCTTGATTCTGGTGCGCAATTCTCAGGGAAGATGGAATCTCGAGCGCTGGCTGCCTCCCGGCAACGGCGCCGCGGAAGCCGCCGCCCGCGTTTACGGGCCGCCTCCAGCCGTTGCTCCCGTGAACCATTTGCTGAAAATCGATTTCGACGACGGCCGCGTCAATTTCAAGAATTCTGATGACAAGCTTCCGTTTGCATTCACAAATGTCTCCGGAAGCGTGGACCAGGTTTCTCCCGGCCGCTGGCTATTGCGCCTTGAGGCGCAACCTTGGCGCAGCGGTGTGGTTCTGCAATCCGTCGGCCTCGTGCAAGTGCGAGGAGACATCGCCGGCACGTCGGCGCGGTTGCAGCCCGCTCTTTTCACGGTCCATTGGCAGGACGTCTCGCTCGCGGACCTGTTCCGTTTACTGCGCGGGCGCGATTACGGCGTGCGGGGAGTCTTTACGCTGGACGGTGCACTGAAGAGCGGAGTGAACGGCTTCGCTCCAGATGCGGGAATGCCGCCGGGACAATGGGCCTTCTCCGTCGAAGCTCGCTCCGCGGAAATCCATCGCTGGGATCTGGGCGAACGCCCCGACAATCCGCGCGTGAGAGCCGCGGTTAGCGGCCGCTGGGATGTCGCCGCAGGGAGCGTACTCGCCGAGCAAATTGCGCTCGAAGGCCCGCGCTCGAATTTGCGCGGCACGGCGAACTATCGAACGGGCCCCGCTGCAAGTTTTGAACTGCATCTGGATTCCGCAGGGATCCAGGCGACAGATTTGCTCGCCTGGTACAGAGCATTTCACCCGGGCATAGATGATGGAGTGTTCGCGGAGCAGTTTTTCACGGGCTCCGTGACGCTCCGCGGGTGGCCCCTGGAAGTCGATGAAGCGTCATTATCGAGCAACGGCGGCATCGTGAAAGTGCCTGGGTTAAAAGTCCCGGTGCGGATTGGTCCAGTGCGCGGCGGGCGCGAACGCGATCAGCTGGTGTTTGAACCGGTGCGCGTCGCGCTCGGAGGTACGTTACGCGATGTCTTCGCGCCGAAAAAGCGCCGCGTGGCCGCTCTGATGGAAAACGCCGCGGACATTACGCTCGTTCAGGGCCTGCGCACGCCACAAGGTAGCGTCAGCATCGAAGGGCACGTTCAAAAAGTCGAAGACCTGCTGAATCTGGCTGCGGCAATCGGCCGGCCACTGAATCACGGCTGGGAGCTTACTGGAGAGGCCCTCGCCGTCGCGCGGTGGGATTGGCAAAAGCCCTTCAGCAGCCGCTGGAACGGCAAAATTCTTTTCAATAAAGCGAAACTTGCCGTCGCTGGACTTAACCAACCCCTCGACGTGCAAGAGAGCACCCTGAACTGGAATGATGGCAGGCGCTCCGTGGATGTAACGAAAATCGTCGGCTTTGGCGGCACATGGTCTGGCTCCATCAAAGAAATAATTGCTACCAATGCCGATACTGACGACGGTCCAAGGTGGAATTTTAATTTGGCCACGGACCGCATGAACGCCGCCGAGCTGGATCGCTGGGTGGGCCCGCGCGCACGCCCGAACTGGCTCCAGAGATTGCTGCCGTCGCTACTCGGCGGCTCATCGCCACGTCCCGCGGCAAGCGAACTGGTGCGCCGGGTGAACGCGGTGGGAGAATTAACCATCGGCGAATTGACCGTAGAGAAGATGAAACTTGCGAATGTACACGCTGCCGGATCCTTGCACGATCTGGAGCTCGACGTAAGCGATGCCGAAGGGCAATGGGGAGGTGGCAGCGTACACGCTCAGATGCACGCAACATTCGCACCGCTCCCGCAGTATGATTTCACCGCCAAGCTTGATCAAGTCAACCTCGCGGAGATTCCCACGCCGGGCCGCTTCACCGAAAGCCTTACCGGCTTCGCTTCCGGCAGCTTGCACCTCGTGACCGACGGTGTTGGCCGCGATGAACTTCTCCAGAAACTTGCGGGTACCGGGGAAGTCCATCTTAAGGACGTTGAGTTTCGCGGATGGGACGTCAGCGCAAGTGTTGCCGACGGCGCGCCGCACACCGGTATATCGCGGTGGACATCCGGCTCCGGTACGTTTACGATGCGCAACCGCGGAATTTCGCTCGAGAACCTGACGCTGGAGTCGGGCGGCGAGCAGACTTCGCTTCACGGCACGGTGAGCTTCACGCGCGATGCCAACCTGACGCTGGAAACATGGAGCGGTGGAAAATCGCGAGCGCGCACTGCCGGAGTTGGCGACATGGGGCACGTGCTTAAAATTTCAGGGCCGCTCGATGGGCCGCATGTTTCCGTCGAAAAGCTGACCGCGCGCCAGCCGGCGGATTGAGTTTTGAGAAAGCAAGCAAGACAATTTTGATTGAAAATTTTGTACTGAGCGGAGGCTGTTGATGAATCGCTACGTCCTGGTGTTGATGCTTATCGCGCTGACAATTTGCCCGGCAACGAAGGCACAAAAAGCTCCCACGCTCGAACAGTTTCTCAGCGCGCCGTTTCCGACGGAGCTGACCGCCGCGCCCGCCAAAGGCCGCGTCGCGTGGGTCTTCAACGCCCGCGGGGCGCGCAATCTGTGGGTCGCGGAGCCCTCCGCGGATGGAAGCTACAAGTCGCGCCAGCTCACTTCCTTTAAGGACGACGACGGCGTGGACCTTGGCCAATTGGTATGGGCGCCAGACGGCGAGTCCATCGTTTACACGCGCAGCGGCGATCTTGAGTTTGTGGATGGCCCTAATCCGAACGCGCAAAACGCGCCCGCAGCCATAGAGCAGGAACTCTGGCTGATCTCTGCCAGCGGCGGCGCACCGAAGAAACTTGCCGAGGGTCACAACGCCGCCGTCTCGCCAAAGAACGGCCTCGTTGCCTACATCTTTAAAAAACAAGTCTGGCTGACCTCGCTCGATGGCAGCACCAAGCCCGAACAGTTGATTCACTCCGCTGGCGGAGCCGGCGAGCTGCGCTGGTCGCCGGACGGTGCCAAGCTCGCTTTCGTAAGCCACCGGGGAGATCACGGCTTCATCGGCGTATACGACGTGGCCGCGAAATCGCTCATCTATCTCGATCCCAGCGTGGACACGGACATAGAACCCGCGTGGTCCCCCGACAGCCGCAGAATTGTTTTCCTTCGCATCGCGGTTGCGAAAAGCAGAATGCCGTTTACCCCCGAGCGAGAAGGCGAGCCGTGGGCCATTCGCGTCGCCGACGCGGCCACCGGAAAAGCGCAGGAAGTCTGGCACGCGGACCCCGGCACCGGCAGCGTCTATCACGCCATGGTCGCGGAAAATCAGTTGATCTGGGCCGCGGGCGATCGAATCGTCTTTCCGTGGGAGCGCGGCGGATGGCTGCATCTCTGGTCCGTTCCCATCACGGGCGGTCCCGCGAAACTTCTCACGCCCGGAAATTTTGAAGTGGAATACGTCGCCGCCAGCGCAAATGGCCAGGAAATTACTTTTTCCTCGAATCAAGACGACATTGACCGCCGCCACGTCTGGAAAGTCTCGCCGACCGCCGATCACCCGGAGGCCGTGACTACGGGTACGGGAATCGAAACCGCGCCGGTTGTCGCCAGTGACAACAAAACAATTTTGATCCTGCGCTCCGATGCGCACTCCAAGATGCGTCCCGCGCTGGCTGCCAGCAAAACGGAACTCCGCGATCTGGCTCCAGAAGCAACCCCCGCGGATTTTGCCTCCGCCGCTATGGTTACACCGCAGCAGGTCATTCTCTCCGGCGTGGACGGTATGCAAATCCATGCTCAGCTTTTTCTCCCAAAGAATGCCGGCGACGGCGCGCGTCATCCCGCGCTTTGTTTTTTTCACGGCGGATCGCGCCGCCAGATGCTCCTCGGCTTCCACTACATGGATTACTACAGCAACGCCTACGGCATGAATCAGTACCTCGCCAGCCGCGGTTACATCGTTCTCGCCGTCAATTATCGCAGCGGCATCGGCTACGGCCTGAATTTCCGCGAGGCTCTCAACTACGGTGCCGCGGGGGCCAGCGAGTACAACGATGTCGAAGGTGCCGGCCTCTATCTGCGTGCGCGCCCGGATGTGGATCCGGCGCGTATCGGCCTCTGGGGCGGAAGTTACGGTGGCTATCTCACCGCACTCGGCCTCGCCCGCGCCTCTGACCTCTTCGCAGCCGGCGTGGATATGCACGGCGTCCACGACTGGAACTCGGAAATTCCCACCTTCGCCGCAACTTACAAACCCACGGATCGCCCTGACGCCGCTAGGCTGGCTTGGGAATCGTCGCCACTTTCTTCCATCAGCACATGGCGTTCTCCGGTACTCTTAATTCAGGGCGATGATGACCGCAATGTGCCGTTTTCGGAAACCGTGGATCTCGCGGAGGCCTTGCGCAAACAGGGCGTGCAGTTCGATCAGCTCGTTTTCCCCGACGAGATTCACGACTTCCTGATGCATCGCAGCTGGCTCGCGGCATATCACGCCACGGTCGAATTTTTCGACAAGCATTTCAAAATGGCGGAGAAATAACGCGCGCCGTACGAAATAACCATGAATAAATTCCTGCGGACTCTCGCCTTCTGCGTGCTGCTCGTGCTGTTACTGGCGGCTTCGAGGGGCTTTGCGCAGAATCCCGATCGCGTCAATCTGTTTCCCAAGCTGGATATAGGGCAAACCCTCCGCTATCAGATCGGCTATCGCTCGAAGACAAATACCGCCACGATTAGCAGCGTAATTGCGCCTATGGCTCCTGCTGGGGGCCAAACCGACGCGCAGATGATCCTTCAAGTCGAAGTCGCGGATCTGCCGCTCGATGGCGGGAAGCCCGCTGTGCGTCTGCGTACGCGAATAATCTCTCAGGACGCCGCCGCACCTGTATCAGCCGATCCGCAAAAGTCCGCCGCGCCGGAGAAAGAAGTCGAGTTTGTTCTTCATCACGATGGCCAAGTCACCGATCTCAACGGCCTGGATAAGTTGTCCGTCGATGAAAAAACCGTCTGGCGCGAATGGATCGCACGCTTCGGCGGCGGCGCAGCCCTTCCGGAAAAAGGCGTGAAACTGGGCGACAAGTGGAAGTCAGAAGAGCCGATTACCACTGCGCAACTTTCCGGGCTCTTCTGGGAAAAAGAATCCGTGTATGTAAACGATTCGCCGTGCGCTGCCAGGGTGGCGTCGCCGCAGAGCGAAACTGTCGCGGATGATCAGCCGCAGGAGACCTGCGCCGTCATTCTGACCACCTCCACCATCAAGCAAAAATCCAACCCGAAAGACGCGACGCCCGAAGACTACAAGCTGCACGACTTGCGCAACATGGGCGTAGCCAAGGGCGCCAACGAAATCATTACCTACATTTCCTTGAAAACCGGACTCGTCGTGCGTGCTACCGAGGACGCCAGCCAATCCTTGAACGTCATCGTCGCGAAAACGGATGGCTCCAACCGCGTTCACTACATAATCGATGCGGAGAGCCACGCGCAAACCGTGCTGCTTGCCGAGCCTCCCGCGATTCATCCCTAACCGTCAAACCCTGACCGCCAAACCCTTCACGGAAAAACGCGCCGATTTGCCCCCAGGAGTATAATGAAGGTTTCGGCTGTGCCCAAAATTCATGCCGGGAGACCTCTTCCATGGAATTCAAACTGCGCAGCAGCTATCAGCCACGCGGTGATCAGCCCGCGGCGATCGAGCAACTCACGCGCGGCATAGAAGCCGGCGACAAGCACCAGGTGCTCCTTGGCGTCACCGGCTCCGGCAAAACCTTTACCGTGGCGAAGCTGATTGAAGCTTTCAACCGCCCCGCTCTCGTTCTCGCGCACAACAAAACACTCGCTGCGCAGCTCTACCACGAATTCAAATCATTCTTTCCGGAAAATGCTGTCGAATATTTTGTCAGCTACTACGATTTTTACCAGCCAGAAGCCTATGTTCCCGCTGCGGACATTTACATAGACAAAGAAGCCACCATCAATGACGAGCTGGATAAGCTGCGCATGAGCGCGACGCGCTCGCTCTTCGAGCGCCGCGACGTCATCATTGTCGCCAGCGTCTCCTGCATCTATGGCATTGGCTCGCCGGATGCGTACTACGGCATGGTCATCACTCTTGAAAAAGGAGAGCACACTTCGCGCGAAGCTCTTCTTCACAAGTTTGTGGATAGCCAGTATGAGCGCAGCGAAGATCTCCGCCGCGGCAGCTTCCGCGTTCGCGGAGACATGATCGAAATTTACCCGCCCTACCAGGACGACGCGTTCCGGTTCGAGATGTGGGGCGACCAGATCGATGTGATTCGGCGCGTCGATCCGATGACCGGCGAGGTCAAATCCGGCCACGAAGAGCTGCCGCGTGTGACGATTTTCCCCCGGAACCATTACGTTACGCCTCAGGAGCAGCGCGAGCGCGCCATCGTCACCATTCAGGAAGAGCTTTGGTGGTGGAAAAAAGAGCTGGAGAAGCAGGGGAAATTTGTCGAGGCGCAGCGCGTCGTGCAGCGCACCATGTTCGACGTCGAAATGATGCGCACCATCGGTTACTGCCACGGCGTCGAAAATTATTCGCGCCACCTCAGCGGCCGTTTGCCGGGTGAAGCGCCGCCAACGCTGCTCGATTACGTGCCGCAGGATTTCCTGATGTTCATTGATGAATCGCATCAGACCGTAGGCCAGGTCCGCGGCATGTTCAACGGCGACCGCGCGCGCAAGCAGACGCTGATCGACTATGGGTTCCGCATGCCGTCCGCGCTCGACAACCGCCCGCTCACCTTCGAAGAGTTCGAGCACCGCCTGAATCAGGTCATTTACGTTTCCGCGACGCCCGGGCCTTACGAGCTGACGAAATCAGGCGGAGTCGTCGTTGAGCAAGTCATTCGCCCAACGGGCCTGGTAGATCCGCAAGTCGAGATTCGCCCGGTGAAGGGCCAAGTGGATGATTTATTGGAAGAAATTCGCAAGCGTTCCGAAAAGAACGAGCGCGTCCTGGTCACCACGCTCACGAAGCGTATGGCCGAAGATTTGTCGGAGTATTTCACGGAAGTCGGCGTCCGCTGCCGCTACCTGCATTCCGAAGTGGAAACGCTCGATCGCATCAAAATCCTGCGCGATTTACGCCGCGGCGAATTCGACGTCTTGATAGGCATCAACCTGCTGCGCGAAGGCCTGGATTTGCCGGAAGTTTCGCTCGTAGCTATTCTCGACGCCGACAAAGAAGGCTATTTGCGCAGCGCTACCTCGCTGATTCAAACGATGGGCCGCTGCGCCCGCCACATCGAAGGCCGCTCTATCTTGTATGCCGACCGCCGCACAGCTTCGATGAACCAGGCCATTGATGAAACCAACCGGCGCCGCGACAAGCAGCTCACCTACAATCGCGACAACAACATCACGCCAATGTCCATCATCAAATCCGTGGACATGGACCTCGCACGCATCGTCGAAGCCGATTACGTTACCGTGCCGCTGGACGAAGGCGCGATGGACGCCGCCGCGGCGAATATCAAAAATGAAAAGCAGCTCGCCGAAATGCTCCAGCAGCTGGAATCCCAAATGCGCGAAGCCGCCAAGAAATTCGAGTTCGAGCGCGCTGCCCAGTTGCGCGACCGCATCCGCTCTCTAAAGCAAAAAGACGTCGCTGGAATGTTTACGACCGAATCGGCGCCAACAGCCGAATCCGCCGGACAAAGTTAAATTTCGTTGCGGTCGTCGTTTTGGAACGCCTGTTCTGAGTCGCTAAACAACTCCCCGCCTCAATTCATCCAGTGGGTAAAACGTGCCGCGCCAGGTCACTCCTCCGCTCCACAGCGTAACTGCCGCCGACCGCACGATCATGTAACAAAACAGAATCGCGCCAATCGGATGCGTCAGCGCATAGAGCGGCGAAACTCCACTCGCGATATCGGCGCCCGCATGCACCGTCAGTGCCACACTGGCGGCGATTCCCGCCAGGATCCGAATCCATCCATACCCGGCGGCCACGCCGATAAAGGGAACCACGTTTAGCAGCAACATCATCGTCACGGCAAATCCCGCATAGGTCACGTTGTACCCAAACGCCGCGAAGAAATTTTTTGTGACCCCACGAATCACATTTCTCACGCCCGCTTGCCACCGCACGCTCACAAACTCCTGTGCCAGCGCGACCACAGACCGGAACCCATGCTGCTTCACCAGTTTTCCCACTTTCATGTCGTCCACTACTTCCATCTTCAGCCTTCCGTGCGTGCCGATTGCTTCATAGACGCGGCGTTTCACCATCTGAAACGCGCCAATCCCCGCGTACGCCTTGGACTTCACGTTGCTGACTTGATCGAGTTGATTCGCCACGTGAAACGCCAGCGCAAAAAACGTCAGCACCGTCTTTTCCCAAAACCCGTGCATTTCCACGCTCGCGCCCAGCGTCAGATGGTCCGCCTGGAGTTCTTCGGTCATCGCTACCGCCCGGCGAAGCACGCTTGTCTCGAACCGCACATCAGCGTCCGTGAACAGCAGCCACTCCCCCGTCGAAGCTTCGTACGCTTTTTGCAGCGCGTGCGGTTTTCCAAGCCAGCCGGCTGGCAATTCCGAAACATGCACCGCGCGAAAACGTGGATGCGCCCCGGCAAACTCGTCGAGAATGCCGCCCGTCGCATCCTCCGAGCGGTCATCGACCGCAATGATTTCGAGATGTGGATAATCCAGTGCGGCCAGCGTCGCCAATGCGGCGGGAAGTTTTTCCTCCTCATCGCGCGCGGCAAAAATCAGGGAAACGCTTGGGCACGCGGAGTCTTGAGCCGGTGAGAAATTTCTGATTCGTGGAATTGTCCTGGCGCCACGCGCGACGCGGAGTCCTTGCAGCACCCAAATTGCCGCCAGTAGGGAAAATAGAACGAGTCCAAAAATGTGCATCAAAATTGGTATCGAGCGCTGACCTCAGGTTATCCTAACATGTAAATGACGGCGACCCTTTCGATCATCGGTGCGGGACGAGTGGGCCGCGCCCTCGGACGGCGCCTCCGCGAATTGGGATGGAAGATTGGCGCTGTTGTAACCGGCGGCGAGGCCAGCGCGCGCAAAGCCGTGCGCATTATCGGGGCCGGCCAGGCGCACGCTTTTCTTACGCGCCAGGTGCTTGCGGCACAAGTCATTCTGATTACCACCGCGGATCGCAGCCAGGCGGCGGTGGCGGAAGAGTTGGCCCGCATTGGAGCGGAGGAACTTCGCGGTAAAATTGTCCTGCACACGAGCGGGGCGCTGAGTTCGCGCGTGCTCGAGCCGGTAAAAAAATGCGGTGCCGCGGTTGGCTCGATGCATCCGCTGCAAACTTTCAGCGGCGTGGGAGTGCCGCCGCTTGAAGGAAGAGTTTTTGCAATCGAAGGCAACGCCGTGGCGGTTCGCGCCGCGCGGCAGATTGCCCGCGCGCTGGGCGCAGTTCCCGTGCGGATCGAAGGGGAGAAGAAGCCGCTTTATCATGCGGCGGGCGCGATGGCGGCTGGTAACGTGCTCGCCTTGATGGAGGCGGCGACGCGGCTCATGGCTGCGGCAGGAATGAAGCGGCGCGAGGCAGTGCGCGCCCTGCTGCCCTTGACACGCCAGGTGCTCGAGAATTTCGAGCGGCTCGGACCGCGTGCTGCGTGGACCGGGCCTCTTTCGCGCGGCGATTATGCCGTCGTGGCGGTGCATACCGAGGCGATGAAAGATTTGCCGCCGGAGTTCACGGCCACGTACGAGGCTGTCAATCGCATGGCCGCGCTGGTTCTGGCTCAGGATTCCGCGGCGATGCTAGCGGAACTGGAAAAGGTTTCATCAGGTAGGAAAACAAAAGGCAAAACGACGGGGGGACAAGCGTGAAGCAATTGCAGATTGCGATCGAGAGCACGACGCTGGCGAACGGACTGAAAGTCGTCATTGCGCCGGAAACGACAGCGCCGGTGGTGACCATCGGCGTTTATTACAAAATTGGATTTCGCCTGGAGCCGAAAGGACGCAGCGGCTTTGCGCACCTTTTCGAGCACATGATGTTTCAAGGTTCGGCGAACGCTCCGAAGATGCAGCACATCAAGCTCATCAATTCGAGTGGCGGCGTGCTGAACGGCTCGACCCATTACGACGTGACGAATTATTACGAAGCAGTGCCGTCGAACGCCCTGGAACGTGTGCTATGGCTCGAAGCGGACCGCATGCGCGCGCTGAAAGTGGATGACGAGAATTTGCGCAACCAGCGCGATGTCGTGAAGGAAGAAGTGCGCGTGAATGTTTTGAATCAGCCTTACGGCGGATTTCCGTGGCTGGATTTGCCGCCGGTAGCGTTCCGCAACTGGGCGAACTCGCACAATTTCTACGGCGACTTCACCGATTTGGACGCAGCGGACCTTTCGGATGTCTTCACATTTTTTAAAACGTACTATGTGCCAAACAATGCTGTGTTGCTGATTCTTGGCGATGTGAAACCGGAGGAAGGGTTTGCGCTCGCGAAGAAGCTTTTCGCGGATATTCCGGCGGGACCGCCGCCGCCGTTTGCCGATCCGACCGAGCCGGAGCAGAACGAAGAGCGGCGCGGTCACGTGGAAGAAAAATTTGGGACGCTGCCTGCAATCGCCATCGGATACGTTGTGCCGAAGCGCCGGACTGCCGATTGGTGTGCTATGGCGCTACTCGATCAGGCGCTGCATGGCGGACGCGCGGGGAAACTTTACCGCGAGCTTGTTCTCGAAAAACAAGTCGCTGTGGAGCTAGATGGCGGCATTGACGACATATTCGGTTACAACGGGCCGACGCAGATGGTGACGCGCATTATGCACAAGCCGGAATTTACGGGTGAAACGGCGATGGCCGCGTTCGACCAAGTGATTCGCGAAATCCAGGAGAACGGCATAAGCGAGGATGAGCTGGCGCAACTCAAAGTGAAATGGCAGTCGGACTTTGTTTCGCTGTTGGAGAACGGGCACGGCGGTATGCCGCGCTACGGGTTGATGCATCTATTGGCGTGCTTCACGCTATTCGACAACGAGCCGCAACTCGTGAACTCCATCCTCGATGGTTTCCTCGCGGTGAAGCGGGAAGAAATTCAGGCGGCTGCGCGGAAATATCTGGTCAAAGAAAAACGCGCCATCGTGTTTCGGACGCCGACGGCTTCCAGCGCGAAGGAGGCTGCATAATGGCGACGCCCGCGGTCGAGGTAAACAGTGCGGTGCCGGGGCTTTCGGCCGAGCGGCAAGTTACGTGGCCAAAGCGGCAAAGAGTGCGGCTCTCGAATGGCCTCGACGTGATTCTAGTGGAATCGCACACGATCCCTAAATTTCACGGCGAATTATTCCTTCGATCGGGCAATGCCACGGTGATCGAACGAGGTCCCGGGCTCGCGGAAATGACCGCGACCGTCCTGCGAACGGGCACTTCCAAGCGGGTGAGCCGGCAGATCGAAGAAGATCTGCGTCGGCTTGGCGCGGACCTATCCTCTTACGCTGGCGCGGATACCAGCGCCATTTCGTTTGCAGGACTTTCTGAGTTTGCTGAGCCGCTGCTCGGCCTCGTCGACGAATTAGCGCGCGATGCGGCATTTCCGGAAGCGGAATTCGAGCGCGAACGCCGGCAAAAGCTGGAAGAGGTCAAACTCAGCCGGACGGAACCGGGATTTCTCGCAGGCGAACGGCTGCGAAAGGTCTTGTTCGGTGCTCATCCTTATGGCGTAGTTTCTCCGAGCGAGGAGCAAGTCGCGGCCTACAAGCGGGACGATCTGCTTGGCGTTTACCGGGATTTTTACACTCCGGAAAATGCATTGCTAGTGCTCGTCGGCGATTTTCAGCCGGGCGCAATGCTTAAGTCGGTCGAAAAAGTTTTTGGCGCCTGGCAAGGAAAAAAGCCTGTACCCAGCGTTTTTGCATCTCCCGCAAATCCGCGCAGTCGGCATGTTTACCTGGTGCACCAGCCCGGCGCGGTACAGACGCAGATTCTCGCGGGATGCCACGCCATCACGCGAAGGCATCCGGACTGGGTGAAGCTGGGCCTGACCAACAGTTTGTACGGCGGCGCGTTCAATTCGCGGCTGGTGATGAACATCCGCGAAGACAAAGGCTATACGTACAGCCCGCGAAGCGGCGTCAACGCTCTGCGGCAGCACGGTTACTTCTCGGTCTCGGCTGCGGTTCGCAACGATGTTGTTGCTGCGTCGCTCACCGAAATCTTTTACGAAATGGACAAGCTGCGTTCCTTGCCGGTTCCCGAACCCGAACTAGCCGACGCACAAAATTATCTCAGCGGCGTCTTTTCCATGGGCCTCGCGACGCAAGGCGGATTGCTGGGGCAAATCGCGGTGGTTGCGCTGAACGAATTGCCCGACGATTATCTTGAAACATATCGCGCGAAAGTTCGAGCACTGACGCCGGCCGATTTGCTCGAAACGGCGCGCAAATATCTCGACTCCGCCAACATGCAAATTGTTGTGGTCGGTGATCGCGCGCAGATCGAATCGCAAGCCGCCCTCTTCGGCGAACTCGAAGTCTTCGACGCGCAAGGCAAACACCTTCGCTAGACCGCCTAGTGTAGTCTCGTTTCTGATAGCATTCTCCCCAAAGGAGAACACTTCCAATGGGGAACATGGAGCGTCGCGCTTTTTTGGGCGGAGCCGTTGCCGCTTTTCCACTGACTTTTGCGGGACAGTCCTCCAAGCCTGCGGCTCCGGCCGGTGCCATTTTTGTAGCCGGCGGAGAAGATCGCGGCGGCATACATCACAGCATCGGAGTCAGTTCCAGCGACTTCAAAGTCCTGACTCGCGACAGCAGCGGCGGTCTCTTTATTTTCGAGCACACAAATCACAAAAAAGGCGGCCCGCCGCGCCACCTGCATCACAACGAAGACGAGTGGTTCTACGTCATCGCAGGCGAATATCTCGTCGAAGTCGGCTCCGAACGTTTTCATGCGAAGCCCGGCGATTCCATTCTTGCGCCTCGAGAAGTGCCGCATGCGTGGGCATTTAACGGCGACACACCGGGGAAGCTGGTGATTGGTTTCGCGCCCGCGAATAAGATGGAAGCGTTCTTCCGCGACAATGAGGCACATACCGGCGGCGTCTATCTCAATCAAGCTGACGTTTACCGAGCCTACGGCATGGAGCTACTCGGTCCGCCGCTTTCCGTCGGATAGATGAAGCTCCCGGCTGGCCTTCGCCAAAATTATTGATTTATTAATATATTCGATGCACTATTTTATCCGCTATGGCTTGGCGCTTATTCGCCCGTGTCTGTCTCGTGCGCGGCATGTTGTGTGTCATGCCTTGCCTGGGCTTTGCGACAAAGTTGCCGCCGGCTGCGCCGGTCAATTTGAATACGGCGACGTCGGAAGAGTTGCAGTTGGTGCCGGGGATTGGGCCTGCTACCGCCGACAAGATTTTGCAGATGCGCAAATCCTACGGCGCGTTTAAGAGCCTGGACGATCCGCGGCATTGGGCCGAAGCGGCTCGAAAAAATGCGCAAGTACTTGTCCCTGGGCAAAGCGAGGTCGCAGAGCAAACCCGCGTCGGCGAACAAGCCCGCAACTCCATTGAAACCCGCTCCCGTGCCAAAGCCTTCCTGTGCTTCGGAAGACCCTCCTGATTCCTTTTTCTAGTTTGCGTCGCGCTCGGCGCTGGAAACCAAAAGCGGATTCCTCGCCTCGCTCGGAAGGACATTTTTAATTTCGTACACGGAACTCATCATCAGAGGACCTGATGGGTGCGGCGTTCTTCGGGCTTGGCTTCGTTGATGCGGAGCGGGACTTGGTCGGCGATGCGGATGCCGTAGCCTTCGAGGGCAACTACCTTCTTTGGGTGATTCGTCAGCACGCGGATGTCTTTTAGGCCGAGGTCGATGAGGATTTGGGCGCCTATGCCGCTTTCGTGTTGGACCATGCGTTGGCGGGCGGGTTCGCGGTCGAGTTGACCGCGCTTGTGGAAATGAATTTGCGGCAGAGCGCCCAGGGTATCGGCAGTTTCCACGCTGAAACCGCGGCCGGTGTGGTGGAGATAGAGGAAGACGCCGCGGTCTTCTTTGGCGATGGTGGCGAGGCTGCGGGCAACGAGTTCGCTGCAGTCGCAAGTTGTGGAACCGAAGACGTCGCCGGTTAGACAGTGTGAGTGAACGCGGACGAGCGCGGGCGTTTCGCCTTCGAGACTGCCGCGGACCAACGCGATGTGCTGATCGTGATCCATGTCGCTGGCGTAGGCGATCATGCGGAAGTCGCCGTAACGCGTGGGGAGAACGGCTTCGGCTACGCGGCGGACGTAGCGCTCATGCTGCATGCGGTAGCGGATGAGGTCGGCGACGGTCAGCATTCTTAAATTGTGTTGCTTGCAGAATTCGTGGAGTTGCGGCACGCGGGCCATGGTGCCGTCTTCGTTCATAATTTCGCAGATGACGCCGCTGGCGTTCAGGCCAGCGATGCGTGAGAGATCGACGCTGGCTTCGGTCTGGCCGGCGCGGACGAGGACGCCGCCGTTGCGGGCGCGCAGCGGGAAGACGTGGCCTGGGCGGGCGAGATCCTGTGGGCGCGTTTTCGGATCAATGGCGGTGAGGATGGTGATGGCGCGGTCGTTGGCGCTGATGCCGGTAGTGACGCCGAGGCGGCCGTCGATGGCTTCGGTGAAAGCCGTGCCGTGCACACTGGTGTTGATGGGGGACATGAGCGGGAGGTGAAGGTCGTCACAGCGCTGCTCGGTGAGGGTGAGACAGATGAGGCCGCGGCCGTACTTGGCCATGAAGTTGATGGCCTCGGGAGTGATTTTTTCGGCGGCCATGGTGAGGTCGCCTTCGTTTTCGCGGTCTTCGTCGTCGACGAGGACAATCATGCGGCCCTGGCGAATTTCTTCAACGGCTTCTTCAACGGTGGCGAATGTGGGTTGGTCAGGAGTCATGGTGTGCCTCGAAAGGAATAGTGTAGCGGATTGATGGGAAGGGACGTAACGAATGGTTTGTGGTCCGTGCTCTCTAACCCGTGGCCCGTGCTCGGCGACCCGTGTCGGAGAGGAGGCAAGGAGTTGCAGGGGCTTGTGGGTGGCCGGAAGAGAGCAGTGGTAAGCACCGAGTAGCGGCGGACGCCGAGGAAGTGAAGGAACGGAGCTTGCCCCCCACCCCCGGGGTGTTTTTTGGAAACATTTGAAAAGAAAGGAGATAGTTTGAGGGGTCGGCGAAAGATCTGAAAAGAAAGAAGTTGCAAGGATCCTGCGCGGCGGTAACGGAGAAGTTGCCAATTGGGGAGTGGGTGTGAGCCCAAAGAAGGGAGGTGGGTTCTTGGGAAGGACCAAAGAGTGCGGAATAGTTTGAAAAGAAAGGAGACCAATACTTTCGAACGGGCGGAGGCGCAGGGCCTTATTGGATGGTGAAGGCGGAAGGCGGGACGGCGGCTTGGGCTTCGGGGTTGTAGTAGTCGTAGAGGATGGAGGGGGCGGAGAGGGCGCGGAGGCCGAAGCGGGGTTTGAAGGTGAAGGAGAATTTTGTGCCGCCGCCGCGTGGCCAGAGGTAGACGATGAGACGGTCGGGGAGGACGTCGTATTGATTCAGCTCCCATCCGGAGGATTTGACGGCTTGCTCGAGGGAGCTGCGGTCGACCTCGGCGCCGGGAGGGAGGCCGATTTCGGCGAGGAGCATGCCGTAGCCGCGGAAGCCGATGCGTTCGGCCGAGACGTTGCATTGGATGAGGTCGCCGACGCTGGCGGAAAGTTTGTCGAAATGGACGGAGAGGCGCAGGGCGTCGGAAGTCATTTCCTGTTGATACAGGGAGGTGCCTGGGGCGTGGTTGGCCCAGGGAATGTAGTAATCGGCGAGCACCTGAACGGAAACGCGAGCGGAAGCATGGGGACGGCGAACTTCGATGTGATGCAGGCCGGGGGAAACGAATTTGGAGAGGTCGACAGTGATGGGCGCGCTGAGGGTGTTGGGCGGGGGAAGATCGAGGGCGAGCGCTTCGTGGCCATCGACGAGAACGGTGGCTTTTGACGGAAGAGTTGCATTGGCGGCGGAGGGATCGGTCTGCTCCGGCTTATTAGCGATGAGAGCGGCGATGGTGTCGAGAACGTTGATGGTGGCTTGGGTGGAATACCAGATGCCGTAGCGATCCTGATTGCGAAGGAGAAAGAGGAGGCCGCGAGAGATGAGAGCGTCGGATTCAGCGGAAGAAGCGGGGTCGGCGTTAAGAGCTTGCAGGACGAGGGCGGTGGTTTCGACGCGTCCGGCCAAACCCCAGCCGTAGAAGGGAGTGTTGCTTTCGAGCGACCAGTAGGTGTCATCGCCTTCGCGATGTTCGAGAGTGCGAAGGCGGGCGATGCTGGAGGCGAAGGCGGATTTGTCGCCGGCGGCGAGGGCAGCGAGAGCATAGGATGCGAGGACGTAAGGCTCGTCCAGCGATGCGACTTTTGGTTGGAGATAAGCGAGAGCGTGTTGGAGGGCGAGCGAGGTGTTTTTGGCGAGCTGCGCGTTGCCGCTGGGGGCGGTGGCGTCCGAGGTAAGTTTTGAGGCGGCGAGGATGCGGGCGATGTAGGCGGTGAGCATGACGCTGCGGGGCAGGATTTCGTTGCCGTCCCATCCTTTCGCGGGCCAGTGGCCATCGGGTTGGACTTGATTCAGCACCCACGAAGTGGCTTCCTTAATGATGGAGTCGTCGACGTCGACGAATTCGCGGACGTCGGTGAGAAATTTGATGGCGTAGACGGTGAGAGCGAGATCCGAGTTTCCCTTACCCCAGTAGGAAAATCCACCATCGGCGGAGCGATAGGAGAGGAGACGCTCGTAACCGAGCTGCGTGTAGCGGTGTGGGCGGGAGAGAAGCGGAGACTTTTCGGAAGGCGAGGCTTTGGCGAATTTGAGGAGGAGGACGCTGGGATAGGTAGAGGAGATGGTTTGTTCACCGCAACCGTAGGGGCGTTCGAGAATGGCTTCGACGCTTTCGAGAACGTGAGCGGTGAGATTTGGATAAATTTTGAGGCTCGTTTGAAGAGCGCCGGCGATGGCGGAATCGGGAACCTGGAGATCGAGAGAGACGGTGTCGGAGAAAATCTGGCTGACGCTGGCGGTTTTTTCTTGGCCGTTGGGGCGAACGGTGACGGGGCGGGAGATGGCGTCGCTGGCGTCGGCGCCCAGGGCGCGGACTTCCTGCTTTCCGTCTTTGATGGTTTCGATGGCTTTGAATTGGAAGATGTCGCGCGAGGAATCTTTGGGGGAGATGGCGGTTTTCAACGTGGCGGAGCTTTGGAGGGCGAACCAGGGAGCGGGCTTCATCTCGACGGTGACCTGGAGGCGGCGGTCGAGGTAGTTGCGGAGCACGACGGAAAGAGAAATTTCGTCGCCGATGGTGAGCAAGCGCGGGGGATCGTGCTCGACGAAGAAGGGTTGAAAGGCGCGGATGGATTTTTCGGAGGAGCCGAGTTCGCCGTTGAGGGTGGAGGCGACGGCGGAGAGCTTCCAGGTGGTGATGTTGTCCGCGAGAGGGAATTTGAGCTGGGCGCGGCCTTTGCTGTCGGTGAGGAGTTCGGGGCGCCAGAGGAGGGTTTCGGGGAAATATTCGCGGAGGCGGGGGGTGGCGAGCAGAACTTGTTGTTGAGGCAGAAGCGGCAATGAGGAGAGGCTTTGCTTCGTGAGCGAAACGGAGCTCGTCGTAGTTTGCAACAGGACGGGGGCGGCTTGAACTGTGACGGTTTCGGTAACGGCGCCGACGCTGAGGGTAGCGTCGAGTTTCGTTACGTTGGAGGAGCGGACGGGGACGTGAGTGATGGAATAGGCGCGAAAACCGTTAGCGGAGAACTGGACAACGTAAAGGCCGGCGGGGAGATTGCGGAGGAGGTAGTCGCCGGATTCGTTAGATTTTGTCGTGAAGACGGCGGAGGTTGCTGAATTCTTAGCGCTGATTTCCGCGTTGGCGATGGTAGCACCGACGGGATCGGTTACGGTGCCGGAGATGGCGCCGGTGGATCCCTGGAGGACGGTGGCATTGCCAATGGGAACGGGAGCGTTGTCCTTGCTGCTTTGTTCGACGACGCCGCGGGAGTAGGAGGCAACGTCGAAATCGTCGGAGGTACCTTCGAGACCATCTTCGCCGACACTGCGGATTTGGATCCAGTCGATATGTTGAGTGATGGGGACGATGGTGGTGTGCTGCTGTTCTTTTTGGGTGTGGTGTTCGTAGGTTTCGACGGTGAGGTCATCGGCAAAGCGGGCTTCGCGGCGGAAGGTGGCGTAGTAGGGATGATCCCACGGGTCGCGAAGCGCGTCCCAGTGGATTCCGGCGCGGTCCAAGGCATCTTTTAGTTCCTCGGTGGTTTCCGGAAACGACTGCGTTTTTTTGAAATTGGCGGTGAGGGCCTCGTCGATTTGCGCGTTTATCTCGGAGAAGTAGTCGATGCCGATGGTGGCGAGCGGGAAGTCGTCATCGGAAGGAAACTGTTTGGAAGTGAAACGGCCGTCGGGACCGGCGCTGGCGACGGTGACAGTGAAGTGGGACGTATTCACTCCGAAGGAGAGTTGGTAAGCGTGACCCCAAGGATCTTTCAGGGAGTCCAAGTCGAGGCCGAGGCGGGTGAGTTCGGATTTGAGGGTTTGTTCGTTGCGAATGTAATTGTGGGTGCGGGCGTGAAATTCGTTGACGGCGCGCTGGATGGTATCGGCGTGGGGCTTGAAGTAGGGCCAGGAAAGAGTGGTGACGACGAAGTCATCGGCTGTGCCGAGAAGTTTGTCGGGGCCGGCGCTGGAGATTTCGAGGACGTCGGATTCGCGAGAGACGCGGAAGGCGGCGTGGTAGGGAGTGCCCCAGGGATCTCTGGCGTCGCGCCACGCGATGCCGGCAGTGGAGAGGAAATCTTCCAGGGCGGCTGGTGTTTTGGGGTATTCGCTCTTTTGCCGGTAGCGATTCGCAAGAGCGGTGCGCATCGGGACGATTTGGGGATCGATTTCGGAAGCGAAGAGTTTGGCGAGGTCCGCGGCACCATGGTCACTTGTGAACGTTTTGGGGCCGTCGGAATTGCCCTGGAGGAGGACTTCAGCGGCGAGTTCGAGGCCGTCGGGGAGCGGCTTGGTGAGGTCGAGTTTGTCAAGATCGCTTCGGCGAAGGCCGCCAATATTGGGGGCGTCCCAGTCTCCACGAAAATTGAAGAAGCCCCCCGCGGCGCCGAATTCGCTGTCGGTGCGCTGGCGCTCTTCAACGGCTTGATCGACGACGACGAGGCCGAGGGCGCTTTTGGCGGGCGAGCCGTCGGGGCTGATGACTTGCAAGGTGGCGGTGGCTTCGTCGCCGGGACGGTAGACGGATTTGCCGAATTTTACGTCGACTTGTAAATCGTGCCTTTTGCGGAAATAGACGGTGTGCGCGCCGGAGGTGGAGGAGTTGTAATAATCGTCGCCGGGTTTGCGGCCGAACGTATAGGCGAGGATGGTGATCTCGTTTTCGAAGTTTTCTGTGGAGTCGAAGGCAAGTTCGGCGGTGTTGCGTGATACGTGGACCTGTTTTGAGGCGATGACCTGGAAATCGTGGATGGCTTCGACGACGACGGAAAGGTCTGGATCGGAGGTAGTGAGGCGGACCTGGATGGGATCGCCGGGTTCATAGAGAGTTTTGTCGGTGGCGATACGGATTCCGGGGCTATCGAGAAACCACATCGATTCGACGTGATGGCCGACCTCGCCCTTGCTGTCTTTGGCGTGAAAGCTCAAATCAAAAGCGTAGGAGCCACTGGAGCTGAGAGTGGTTGGACGCGGAACGCTGAGACCGGCGACTCTTGCCACGCCGTAACGATTGGTGTGGACTCGACGAAGGTACTGCTCGACGGGTTCCCTGGGACTGGCGTTGTTCGCGGAAGATTGATCGCCGGCCCAAAAGAGTTCGACGTCGCAGGAGGCGGGCGAGCCATCGGCGTAGCTGGTGGAAAGATAAAACTCGAGCGGAGGACCGTTGTGTTGGGAGCCGCTCGCATCGATGGCGTAGATATGAATGGGATCCTTGGTGATGCGCAAATCAAAGCGGCGCTGTTCGGTGCGGCCAGTGGAGGAATCGGTGAAGTAGGCCGCGAGCTTGAGATCGTGAAAGCGGGAGTAGTCTTCGCCGGCAAGACTGTCGTGGTCGTCTGACAAATCGATTTTCGCGATGTAGCGGCCGCGGTCGTCGGTATCGCCTTCGTAGCTGTCGCCTTCTTCGGTGTCCCACTTTTGCTCGCGGTAATTCCACTCGCGCTGGGTTTCGCGGACGACGCGCACGTGGCCGCGTTTGACGGGCTCGCCGAAAAGATAATCGGCGTGAATTTCGATGGAGGCATTTTGATCGGGAAGATAGAAGGCGCGATCGGGTTTGGCGGTGACGGTGAAGGTGGGAAGATCGTAGCGGCTGATTTTGACGGAGGCGCTGGCGCCGGAATCGGCATAGCGGCCTTCGCCGAAGCTGGCTTGGATGCTATAGGAACCGAGGCGGAGATTCTCTGGGATTTGCCAATCCGCGGAGGCGATGCCGAAGGCGGAAGTCTTGAGTTGCGCGCCATAGACGAGAGTTTGCTCGGGGTCGAGGAGCTTCACGGTCACGGGTTCGGCGGCGATGGCTTTTTTGTTGGAGTCGAAAGCCATCAAGCGCATGTGGAGCGCCTGGCCGGGCTGGTAGATGGGTTTGTCGGTGCTGAGAGAAACGTTGGAAAAATGAACCACGCGGAAATCGTCGTCGGCTTCGACGGAATAATCGGCAAGTTTCCCGGTGACTTTGATCGAGACTTCGCCTGTTGCGACGGTTTGCGGGAGGGAGAAGGGAAGCGTGGCGAAACCGCGGCGATCGGTGAGAGCGGTTTTCGTCACGAGAGGCTTATCGTCGTCTGTATCTAGATCCAAGGATGCCTGGACGGCGACGCCGGCGACGGGGCGGCCGGTGACGGGGTGAATGGCACGAACACGGATGGCGTAATGGCCAGTTTCGCGAACAAAGTCGGGAGTCGCAACGTGGAGCTCAAAAATGCCTGGAGTGGCTTCGCCAACGGCGAGAATGCCAATCAGTGGAGCAGAAGGCGAGCTCGCCGGAAGGGTTGGCGTGATGGTGTAGCGCAGGCGGAACCACAAGAGATTCTTGCCGTCGCCCTTCTCCACTAGGGCGGAGGCCACGGGCAGAGTCGCTTTGAGCCTCGTCAGGCCGGGCGGAAGGGAAGCGTCCTGCTCTGCGCTGGCGCGAAGCTTGCCGTTTGGATCGAGCAATTCGAGCAGGAGATGCGTGGCGATCGTGGTGTGGGAATGGTTTTCGACGGGGAGAGCAATGGCGGCGTCCGTGGAAGCAAATTGGATGCGGGCGGAGTCTTCCTTCACATGCAAGAGAGTCTGCGCAGGGGAGGCGGACAGGCATAACGAAGACAGAAATACAACTGTAAGGAAACGGCTGGATCGGTAACGCATCGCCCCCACCCCAGGTTACGAATGCGATACTAACATCGGCTGATAGTAGGGTGCGGCGAAAGCAAGAAAAGGTTGCCTGAGCCAAGACTGCCGGCCCCTGAGGATGTGGAACGCGCCCACCCAACGCGCGCTAGAGGTTTCGCAGAGGAGTTGGCAGGACGGCGGCGAGTGAAAATCTGCCGGGGCCGGCTAGGAGCAGGCCGATGGAGAGGAGCAGTTCTGTGAGGGCGTATTCCATGCCTTGGTGGCTGATATCGTAGCCGTTGGCAAGATGGACCATGAAGACGGCGCCGAGCATGACGATGATGACGCAGACGCAGCCGATACGCATGGGCGCGCCGATGAGAATGGCGATGCCGCCCGCGAATTGGGCGAGGCCGACGAGGTAGCCGACGATGTCTGGGGCGTGCATGAAGGCGGCGAAGTTGTGCGGGCCGGGGCCGCCGAAGACGCCGAAGAGAATGGCGGCGCCGTGGTAGATGAAGGGAAGGGAACACGCGATCCGCATGATGAGGAGTTCGAGATTGAGCTCGCGGACGGGGCTGGAGGAGAAGGGGTTGGTGGTGGCCATGGGAATACCTCCCTTTTGAGGTGCGAGAGATGTATCAAAAGAACATAGGAAAAGCCAAGAGAAATTCGGACGCGCACCAGGCAGGCGCGGAGGAACGTCGCGATTGTAGGCCGAAAACGCGGGCGGAGGGCTAATCGCCGGGTTTGGAGCGGAGTTGGCGGAGGCGGGATTGCTGGTCGGGGGTGAGTTTGTTTTTGATGCGGACCATTAGGGCGATTTGGGTGCGCTTGATTTCGCGTTCGGCGTTCAAGACTTTGTCGAGTTGGGCGAGCGCTTGGGCATCGTCCACGGGATCCTGCTTCAACGCTGCGCCGAGCGCTTCCATGGCGTCCTGAAGCTGGAATTGGAGTTCGGTGAAGCGAGTTTGGGCTTTGAGTACCTCGGAGCGGATGAAATTCCTTTGCGTGTCATCGAGGCCAATGGCTTTCTGATTGGAAAGGACCAGATCGGGAGGGAAGAGATTTTCGGCGACGGGGTCCGGGCCCTGGGGCTGTTGAGCCTGAGGCTGTTGTGCGAATAGGGACGCGCAAGCGGAGAAGAGTACGAGGCAGAGCAGGAGAGAAGTTCTTGCGCGCTTGATTTTGGGGCAGCTGATTTTCGCGATCATGGGCGTTTTTTATCCTTTTCGGGGACAACTTGATGTTGTAGATCGGACGCGTTGGCATTGAGCGGGTAGAAATAATCACCGAGGCGCGGCGGAGTTGCTTCGAGTGCGTCGTAAGACGAATGCAGAAGGTCTTGCGTGGGAGACTTCCAGTTGGAAAGGGAAGCGGCGGCGGACAGAGTTCGCTCGGTGTCAGCGCGCTGTTTGCGTTGCTGCCATACTGCGCTGAGAGAGACCGCCGCGATGAGCAGGACCGCGAAAGCGAAGACCGTTACTTTTCCAGCTGACCACCAAGCGTGCGGGCTGAGGCGCCGAGGCAATTGCGCCAAAATGCGATGGGTGGCGTCGGCGGAAGGTTCCGCGGAGACAAGTTGCTGAAGGCTGCTGTCGATTTGGTTTGCGCGCGTTTGCAGTCTTAGAAATGCGGCCGAGCAGGCGGAGCATTCCTGGAGATGCTTTGCGAGGGCAACGCTCGGAGCTGCACCCAGGGCGTGTTCGGTGAGTTCGGGGCGGCACTGTTCACAGGATTTCATCGGCAAACACCTGAAGAAGCGCCTTTCGCGCTAAATGGAGCCGGGACCGTACCGTGCCTTCCGGGATGCGCAGCACGATGGCGACGTCGCGGGTGTCCAATTCTTGCACAGCACTCAATAGAAGTACGGCGCGCAATTTCTTGGGAAGACGGTCGATCTCGTCGCGCAGACGGCGCTGGAATTGGCGCTGCTCCAAGGCGGCTTCGATGTTGGCCGGCGGAGGTGCGCTTACCTGGAACCATGACGTGTCCCGATGGCGGGCCCGCTTCGTGGTGCGGTAGCGATTGAGGGCCAAGCGGTAACCCATGCGGGCTACCCAGGCGCGGAACTTCTGTGGCTCGCGGAGGCTGTAGAGTTTGCGATAGGCGCGGAAGAAAGTGTCCTGGACAATTTCTTCCGCGTCGGCGCGATCGCGAAGCACAGCGTGGGCCACGTGAAAAACGAGGCGGTGACATTCGCGGAGCCGTTGCTCGAAGTCAGCCGCCTCGTCGCGGGCATTTTCGCCGGCGCTCTTGGCCCATTTAACGGTGGGTCCGGTGCCTTCCACGGAGAATAGGCAGCGAGAGTGGGCTAGGGTTTCTGACACGGTAGTTGTGGCGGAGGTGGTACCAGTTGCAGCGCAACGAACGCGCCCACGGCTGGCTGGACCTGCGATGCTGCGGTGATTAATTGCACTTGTTGCTGCTGGCTCTGCGTGAGTAGGCCGGCAAACGCGGTTTGATAGCCCTGCAGGACCTGGCCTTGCTGCTGTTCGAGCGCGTGTATCTGCACGACCAGCGCGCCGATCTGGGCGGGATTGGGGTTGGGTTGGCTGAGCAGCGCGTCGAGCTGCTGCTGTCGAGGGACAATTTGCTGCTGCAGGGCGCTTAGGTCTGTCTGGAATTGGGTCAGAAGGGTTTCGAACTGTTCGGTTTGGGCTGGTGAGAAATTTAGGAAAGAAGCGACTATGGCTGGCGGTGGTGGACACGGAGCCGGTTGAGTGTTGGATTGCGGAGCTGCAGGTGATTGAGCGGTCGTGCTGCTTCTGGCCGGTTGAGCGAACACAGATGCTAGCGTGAGAATGGTGATGATAGATGCTTGTTTCATTTTCGTAGGACCTCCTATCCTACAACCAAGACACCGCGGAGGGGATGTTTGTTCAGTTGAAGATAGGAGGAGAAGCGTTCGGAGCAGTGGAAGGTCGAGAGCCTAAAAGAAAAAGGGCGGCCGGGGAAATCGGCCGCCCTTTTGTGGATGGAGGTCTGGGCTTGCTGGAAATGCGTCTTAGTACATGCCGCCCATGCCGCCGGCGCCGGGGGCTCCGCCGCCACCAGCCGCTGCAGCCTTTTCTTCCTTGATTTCAGCGATGAGAGCTTCGGTCGTGAGCATGAGGCCCGCGATGGAAGCTGCGTTTTGCAGCGCCAAGCGCGTGACTTTTGCTGGATCGATGACGCCCATCTTGACCATGTCGCCGTACTCGCCGGTCTCGGCGTTGAAGCCGAAGTTTTCGTCCTTCGAGTCGCGAACCTTGCCGATCACCACAGCGCCTTCAAAACCGGCGTTGAGTGCGATCTGGCGGGAAGGCTCTTCGAGAGCGCGCTTTACGATGCCCGCGCCAACCGCTTCGTCATCGTGCAGCTTGAGCTTCTCGACCGCGGAGATACAGCGGAGCAGTGCGGAACCGCCGCCTGCAACGATGCCTTCTTCGACAGCCGCGCGAGTGGCGTGCATTGCGTCTTCGACACGCGCCTTCTTTTCCTTCAGTTCGGTCTCGGTAGCCGCGCCGACTTTAATGACGGCAACGCCGCCGACGAGCTTGGCAAGGCGTTCCTGGAGCTTTTCCTTGTCATAGTCGCTGGTGGTGTTTTCGACCTGCGAGCGAATCTGCTTCACACGGCCTTCGATGTCCGCGGACTTGCCGGCGCCTTCGATGATCGTGGAGTTGTCCTTGTCGATGGTGACTTTCTTGGCGCGGCCGAGGTCCTCGAGCTTGACGTTTTCGAGCTTGATGCCGAGGTCTTCGGTGATGGCCTTGCCGCCGGTGAGGGTGGCGATGTCTTCGAGCATCGCTTTGCGGCGGTCGCCAAAGCCAGGAGCCTTGACGGCAGCGCACTGGAGCGTGCCGCGGAGCTTGTTGACAACCAAGGTTGCCAGCGCTTCGCCTTCGATATCCTCAGCGATGATCAAGAGGGGCTTGCCCATCTTGGCGGTCTGCTCGAGCAGCGGGAGCAGGTCTTTCATCGAGGAGATTTTCTTTTCGTGGATGAGGATGCGAACATCTTCGAGGATGCATTCCATGCGCTCGGGATCGGTGATGAAGTAGGGGGAGAGGTAGCCGCGGTCAAACTGCATACCTTCGACGACTTCGAGGGTGGTCTCCATCGTCTTGGATTCTTCGACGGTGATGACGCCATCCTTGCCGACCTTCTTCATGGCTTCGGCGATGATGCCGCCGATTTGCTTGTCGTTGTTGGCGGAAATGGTGCCAACCTGGGCGATCATCTCACCCTTGACGTCTTTGTGGAGCTTCTTGATTTCTTCGACCGCCACTTCGACGGCCTTTTCGATGCCGCGCTTGAGAGCGGTGGGGCTGGCGCCTGCGGCGACAGTCTTGACGCCCTCACGGAAAATGGCTTGCGCGAGAACGGTTGCGGTGGTGGTGCCGTCGCCGGCGACGTCGGACGTCTTCGAAGCGACTTCACGAACCATCTGCGCGCCCATGTTCTCGAGCGGATCCTGCAGTTCGATTTCCTTGGCCACGGTGACACCGTCCTTGGTGATGATCGGCGCGCCGAACTTCTTTTCGATCACGGCATTGCGGCCCTTGGGGCCGAGGGTGATCTTTACTGCGTCGGCGAGAGCGTTCACGCCGCGTAGAATCGCTTGGCGGGAATTCTCACCTGTTACAATCTGCTTCGCCATACTGGTATTTCCTCCTGATTATCTTTCTGCGGACTACGAATTTGAGCTTGTCAACGTTTCTACACTGGCGGGTACGGCATGCCGTGCCCCTACGACTTATGAACAGGAACGCCGACCTAAAGGTCGGCCACTACATTTACTTCTTGGCGGCTTTGGCGGCGCCGCTGAGTTTGGCCAGGATTTCTTCTTCTCGGAGGATGAGGAACTCTTCGTCCTCGACCTTGATTTCCGTGCCGCTGTACTTGCCGAACAGAACGCGGTCGCCTGGTTTCACGTCGAGAGGAATCAGTTCGCCCTTTTCGCGCTTGCCACCACCGACGGCGATCACTTCGCCTTCCATGGGTTTTTCTTTTGCGGAGTCAGGGATGATGATGCCACCCTTGACGGTTTCCTTGTCTTCAATGCGCTTCACGATTACGCGGTCGTGGAGCGGAGTTAGATTCACTGCCATCTTGAAAGATCCTCCATTGGTGATCTTGCGGTCTTAGTAGAGAGCGAGGGTACAGAAGGGATTAGCACTCCTCACTGTCGACTGCTAATATAGCAGAAAGAACTTGCATGTCAAGCATTTGTCGGACAGTTTTGTGGATTTCCGCGGAATACCAAGGCTCGCCAGCATTCTTTAAGTCATTTATTTGTAAATACTTAACAGGTGCAAGAAAAAGGCGACACTTGGCGATTGCCGTGCTCCCCTTCGAGGGATAGAATCGCGACGGGGTCGAGCTTTGCGCCACGCCATCTATCTGCGGCTGATCGTTCTAACGGCGGCGACGCTGCTACCGTTCTTTTGGATCGTCGTGATTCTTGGTCATCGGCGGCAGAGAAATTTTGAGCGAATTTTCTTTTTCTTGTGTCTGGCGCTTGTCTTCCTTTTCGGATGTTCCCTCTTAGCGCTCAACGCCCAGCTCTATTACGCGGATGTCCCCCGCACGCTGGCGAGTTTTGCTTGGACAATTCTCTGTCTGGGACTGTGGTTTCTACCATCGCTGCTGCTCCATTTGCACGTTGAATATGCCGACGTGCGAACGATCTTTAATTCTCGCAAGGCGAAAAGCCTGTGGATTGCCGGAGCTTATCTGCCCGGGATCTTACTGCTTCCGTATTTCTACGCGGCACTGCGCCTGCGATCCGGCCAGGATTTTGATTTGCCGAGCAATTCTCTTGGCATCCCGTTCCAAATCTGGCTACTGACCGCAATCTTGCTGTCCTCGGGTTGGCAAAGACGTTTCGCGAAGATTGCCCCCAACAAGGAGCAAAGAGCCTTCCACGGCGAGCTAAAAAGCTACTTCGTCGTTTTGGCGCTGTGGATATTTTTTGGTCATGCGTTCCTTTGGCGATGGCCCAGAAATGAGAGTGGAGCCAGTTCCTATGGATGGATTCTGGCACTGTTGGTTGTGGCGCCCCTTTTCGGTCTTGTTCGCAATGTTCAGAAATTCAATTTTTTGCAGATTGGGCGGCAGCGAAACCTCATTTACGCGGTGTTTGCTACGTTTCTCGCGCTGCTGTACTTAAGCTTGATTCGGCGGGCGAGCCAATGGCTGGAGCCCTATTTGCCTCCGGAAGCGTCGGCGGCGCTCTTGTTGTTCCTTCCCGTGGTCTTTTTTGAGCCGTTGCAGAGATTGATGAGGAGAGCTCTTCGGCGGACCGCGCAGACAGAAGTGGATCATGCGCAGCGGATGATGACGCCGATTCAAGAAGTGGCGCGACTTGGCAACCTGGGGAAACTGACCGCGTTCATCGAGAAATGGATCGGGGAGGAATTGCAGCTCGCTGAGGTGAAACTTTTTCTCGGTGGCGCTGCAGAATCTGGAGCTAGTGGAAACCCAGCCCAGGAAGCGTTTTCGATTCGGCAGTCTGGCCGAACTTTGGGAACGCTTCGCGTCAAGGCGCATGGGGCGATGTTATCGGGGGAGACGGCGGCGGCGTTGGAGTTTTTGTGCGAGCAGTTGGCGGGGGCGCTGGAGTTGTGCCGGTTGATTGAGGAGAAATTGCAATTGGAGAGGGAATTGGCGGAGAGAGAACGGTTGGCGGTGTTGGGGCAGATGGCGGCTAGTATTTCGCACAATTTGAAGAATCCGCTGGGGTCGATCAAGACGATCTTGCAGGTGCAATTGGAGAGTGAGGAGTTGCCGGAATCGATCCGCGGGGAAACGAGGATGGTGTTGGAGGAGATCGGAAGGTTGTCGGCTAAATTGAATCAGTTGTTGCAGTTTAGCAGGCCGGCGATTCTTGGCGGGGTTGTCGCGGCGACGTGCGACGCGCGCGAGGTGGCGGACGAAGTAGGCAACGTTTTGCGGCATGAGGCGGAGCGGCGCGGGATTGCGCTGGAGTTGGACGTCGAAGGTGGCGGGATGAAGTTGGCGGCTGGCGCGGAGGCGGTTAATGAGATTTTGTCGAATTTGGTGGTGAATGCTTTGGAAGCTACGGCGCGCGGCGGGCGCGTGCGGGTCAGCGGTTTGGCGAATGGCGCTGGATTTTTGTTTGTGGTGGAAGACGACGGGCCCGGTGTGCCCGAAAGTGTGCGCGAGAAAATTTTGCAGCCGTTTTTTACTACGAAAACGCAGGGAACGGGGCTCGGATTGGCAATCGTGGCGCGGCGAGTGGCGGAATTTGGGGGCAGCTTGGAGTGGCAAAGTCCCGTGAAGGATGAGTGTGGGACACGATTTCGGGTGAGTTTGCCGATGAAGGATTGAGGTGCGTGGCTGCGCTTCGGGTTTTTTTACACAGAAGTTGCAGAGGACACAGAGAGCGCGGAGAAGAATTAAATGAAGACCATTTTGCTTGTGGATGATGAGCCGGCGGCGCGCTATGGGTTGCGGCGTGCGCTGGAGGCGAAGTATCGCGTGGTGGAGGCGGATTCGACGGAGACTGCGCGTGGGGCGTTGACGACCGAGCGGCCGGATCTTGTATTGCTTGATGTGGTTTTGCCCGGGCAGAGCGGATTGGAACTTTTGCGGTGGATGCGCGAGTCGGGGAGCGACGTGCCGGTGCTGATGGTTTCGGCTTTGGATACGGCGAAGACGGCGGTGGAGACGCTGCGGTTGGGCGCTGCGGATTATCTGGTGAAGGGCTTCGAGTTGGAGGAGTTGCGACAGCGCGTAGCCAATCTTTTGAAGCTGGCGACGCTGGAAAAAGAAAATGATTCGCTGCGACGGCGCATGGCGACCGAGGGGCAGTTTGGGCAGATGATTGGGCGGACGGCGGAGATGCGGCGGGCGTTCGAGATGGCGGATCGTGTGGCGGGGACAGACTCTACCGTTTTGATTTTGGGCGAGAGCGGGACGGGGAAAGACTTGATGGCGCAGGAGATTCATGCGCGGTCGCCGCGGGCGGGAAAGGCGTACGTGGCGGTGAATTGCGCAGCTTTGCCGGAGACTTTGATTGAGTCGGAATTGTTTGGGTACGAGCGCGGAGCCTTTACCGGAGCGGCGCAGCAAAAGAAAGGGAAATTTGAATTGGCGTCGGGAGGGACGCTTTTTTTGGATGAGATTGGGGATATGAATGCGGTGACGCAGGCGAAGGTTTTGCGAGCGCTGGAGAATCGCACCATTGAAAGATTGGGCGGGACGCAAACGATTCCTGTGGACGTCCGGGTGATTAGTGCGACGCACCGGGATTTGGCGGCGGAAATTCGTGCAGGGAAATTTCGCGAGGATTTATTTTACCGGTTGCGTGTGGTGACGATTGAGTTGCCGGCTTTGCGAGAGCATAAGGCGGATATTCCGGTTTTGGCGGAGACGTTTTTGGCGATGCACGGGGCGCGGATGGGACGCGCGGGACGGCTTTCGCGAGAGTCGATGGCGGCTTTGGAGAAATATGATTGGCCGGGGAATGTGCGCGAATTGAAGAATGCGCTGGAGCGTAGTTTGGTGCTGTGCCGCGGCGATGCGATTGGCGTGGAAGACTTGCCTCGAGAAGTCTTGAGCGGTGAGGCTTCGCCTCACAGAAATTCTGGCGGCTCGAACGAGAATGGATTTAGTGAAAAGGATTTTCGTGAGGCCAAACGAAAATTTGAAGTGGCCTATTTGACGAAGCAGTTGAGCGATCATCGGTGGAATGTTTCGAAGACGGCGGCGACGATTGGTTTGCACCGGCAGAGTTTGCAGGAAAAGTTGCGGGAGTTGGGGATTCGTCGGCCCGGGCGCGAGTTGCCGGAAGAAGAATAAAAGAAAGAAAAAACACTTACGCAGAGCTCGCAGAGGCACAGAGTTCACAGAGAAGAGAGCGGAAGAGGATCGGAAAGAGGCGGCGTGATATTTCAGGGAGAAGACAAGAAAATTGCGGCTTATTTGATGGCAGGGGGCGGGAGCACGCGGTTCGGGAGAGATAAGGCGCTTGCCGAGTTTTCTGGAGAGCCGATGCTGGCGCGGATGCTGAAGCTGATGACGGAGTTTGGCGAAAATGCGAAAGTCGTGGCCGCGCCGGGAAAATATTCGGAGTTTGGAGCGACAATTGTCGAGGACCATTGGCCGGGGGAAGGGCCTCTGGGCGGGATTGTGACGGCATTGGCGCACACCCGAGAAAATACGCCGGCGTGCGAGTGGAATTTGGTCGTGAGTTGCGACATGCCGTTCTTGACGCGTGAGTGGCTCGCTTATTTGCTGGAGCGCGCCGAGAAGAGCGAGGCGCAAGTGGTGCTGGCTCATTCCGAGAATGGGCCGGAGCCGCTTTGCGCTTGCTGGAGAACGAACGCAATGGAAATTTTGCGCACTGCGTTCGAGGACGGTGTGCGCAGAGTTACTCAGGGGATTGCACTTTTGCGCGCGGAAGTTCTTGACGAGGCGGACTGGAAACGATTTGATAGCGAAGGACGGCTTTTCTGGAACATGAATACGGCGGCGGATTATGAGGAAGCGCGGCGGATAGTGGAAGCGGAACGGAAATAGCGCATTGTCACGCGTGAAACAAATGTTCAAGCGCAAAGTGATCCGGCGAAACGACGAACCAGGCAAATGACCAACGCAAGCGACTTTAGCCTCCACGGCGGCGCCACGAAACTGGACGGGGCGAGCGCGCACAATCGCACCGAAAACTTTTTTGAGTTTTGCGACGTTTGCAAATCGTTCGACGACAATGCGGTGCTGAAAAACGTCAGCTTCAGCGTAAGGCGCGGCGAAACGTGCGTCATTATGGGGCGTAGCGGCGTAGGTAAATCCGTTTCGCTGAAGCACATCATGGGATTCATGAAGGCTGATTCGGGGCGGATTTTTGTAGATGGAACTGACGTCACGGACTTCAGCGAGCGCCAATTTGAGAGCGTGAGACGGAAAGTAACGATGGTGTTTCAGTCGGGCGCGCTCTTCGATTCGCTGACCGTTGGCGAAAATATCGCGTTTCCGCTGGAAAAACAGCCCGGGCTGGCCGACGAGGATGTTGACGCGTACGTGGACAAACTTGCGAAGATGCTGGAAGTTGATACTGTCCTCGATAAATTGCCGGGCGAGTTGTCCACCGGGATGCGCCGCGCGGTGGCCATGGCGCGCGCATTCGCGCAAAGTCCCGAAGCGATTTTGTTTGACGAGCCTACGACTATGGTGGACCCCATCATGGCTGGGCATATGGGCGATTTGATTTTGCGCTTGAAGGACGCGTTTCACCGCACTTCGATCGTCGTGACGCACGACACGCACCTGGCAAAAAAACTTGCCGACTCTGTCGTTTTTTTGCAGGAAGGCCGCGTGGCCTTTTTCGGACCGTGGGACGATTTTGAAAATTCCAAAGATCCTTTCCTCCACAACTTCCGCGCACAAGACGCCCTGATTCCCGCTCTGGACGTGACTCTGTGAGCCAGCCGGCGAACGGCACCTCCGACCCGATCAAACAGCTTCGCAAGACAATGGGTTTTTGGGACGTGTTGCTTTTCAACATTGCAACCGTCCTTGGGCCTCGATGGGTTGCGGCGGCCGCGCACAACGGAACTTCTTCCATCAGCTTGTGGCTGCTTGCGGCGGTCTTCTTTTTTGTGCCGACGGCCTTCGTGATTACGGAGCTTTCCACGCGATTTCCGCACGAAGGCGGTTTATACGTGTGGTCAAAGGAAGCGTTCGGTGATTTTCACGGATTCGTGGCCGGATGGACTTACTGGATTTATTCGTTTTTTTATTTTCCTGGTTTGCTTCTGGCAAGCGCGGCGATGGGCGCATACATCGGCGGCAGTTCCTGGGGACATCTTGCGCAGAGCCGGCCGTTTTTGCTTGGAGGGTCGTTCTTACTATTGGCCGTTGCGGTGGGGATGAACCTTGTCGGGCTAAACATTGGAAAGTGGCTGCAGAACGCGGGCGGGTTGATGACTTATGTGCCGCTACTGCTCCTCATCGCGACAGGTGGCACTATCTGGTTGCGTTACGGTTCCGCGACGCATTTCACCTGGGCGAACATGCTGCCGCAATGGAACTGGGAAACGGTGAATTTCTGGCCGCAGATACTTTTCGCGTTTGCCGGGCTGGAACTTGTCTCTGCGATGAGCGACGAAATCCGCGACGCGCAGCGCACGCTCGCACGCGCCATCTGGGGTTCAGGAATCTTAATTGCTGTCGCCTATATCGCCAGCACGTTTGCCGTTCTCGCCATCATGCAGGCTGCACCGGTGGATCCGAAGTCCGGCGTCTATCAGGCGCTTTCCATCGGATCGGAGGCGTTGAAAATTGGTTTGGTGGGAATGATTGCCGCGTTTCTCGTGACGTTTGGAAATGCCGGCGGCGTGGGAACGACCGTGGCCGGGCTTTCACGTGTGCCGTTTATCGTCGGTGTAGATCGCTATTTGCCGGCGGCGTTTGGAAAACTGCACCCCAAGTGGCGGACGCCTTATGTCTCGATTCTGGTGCAGGCGGGAATTTCGCTGGCGCTGCTGCTTTTGAGCAACATCAATGAAACGACTAGCGGCGCGTATCAAATTCTGGTGGATGCGGCGACGATTCTGTATTTCATTCCGTTTCTTTATATGTATGCCGCGGTGATCAAGTTGGCCGGGCGCAAAGATCGCGACGCCAATGAACACGCGGTCCTGATCCCCGGCGGGAAGATTGGCGTGTGGATCGCGGGGGGCTTCGGATTCCTGATTACGCTCGGAGGAATCGTGCTTTCCTTTGTTCCGCCCGGGGAATCGGAGAACAAGTTTATATTCAGCGTGAAACTGATCAGCGGGACGGTGATTGCGGTTGCACTCGGGCTGCTGCTCTATTATCGCGGGGTGCGCGCCAAGGCTAAAGAAGCCGCGGGTTAAATGCCCGGAATCGCGCCATTTGGTGAATAAAATCTGGAGAAATGCTTCCGTCAGAAGCCTTGTGCAACAAGCTTTTCGATGGTGAGATTGGCATGCGTTTCGCTGCGCGTTTCTTTACGAGCATCGAGATAGCGCTCTACGTATTTGCCCAGGACATCGCCTTCGAGATTCACGGCGTCGCCGGGTTTGCGATCGCGGATGTTGGTGTGTTCGTAGGTGTAGGGGATTACCGCGATTTCGGCTACTCGCGTGTTGGCGTTCCATCGCGCGACCGTGAGGCTGATGCCGTCGATGGTGATGGAGCCTTTGGGGACGATATAGCGCGCAAAATCTTCAGAGACTTCCACGCCGAACCACCAATTTTCGCCCTCGCATCTGAGATCTGTGACGCGGCCTGTTGTGTCAACGTGGCCCAGGACGAAGTGGCCCCCGAGTTCGCTTGCAGCTGTGATAGGTTGTTCCAGATTGACGCGCGAACCTCTTTTCAAGCCGGCTGTTTTCGCGCCGAAAGACGTTTTTTGGATGGTCTCTCGGGACAAGTCAGCAGAAAATCGTTTTTTGTCGAGCGCCACAACGGTGAGGCAGCAGCCGTTCACGGCAATGCTTTTGGAAACAGCCAGCAGAGGAGCGACGCTGGGCGCGTGGATTGTGACGCGTCCGCCGTCGGGCTTAAGCTCGAGCGACTCAATTTTGCCCTCGTGTTCGATGATTCCGGTAAACATAACTTCCTCGCAAATACGCGGTCAATGCTGGGAATGGAGTTTACAGCATTTCGCTCCCGAAGCCGAAAGCACTAGACTAAACCTCGGCGCATCATCAAATGCGATCGAGGTTGGACCATGAAAGCCTGCCTGCTCAACGCCACAGCGCGAATCGAGACGAACCCCCTCCAGCTTAGTGAAGTCGCTGTGCCGCAACCGGGCAAAGGCGAAGTGCTCGTGCGTGTGCACGCCTGCGGCGTTTGCCGAACGGATTTGCATGTGATTGAAGGCGAATTGCCGCCGCGAAAGTCGCCCGTCATTCCCGGGCACCAGGTTGTCGGCATTGTCGAAAAACTGGGAGACGGATCGAATCGCTTTGCGATAGGAGCTCGGGTCGGTGTTGCGTGGTTACACCACACGGATGGCGTTTGCGAATACTGCCGCCGCGGCGAAGAAAATCTTTGCGATAACCCGTCGTTCACCGGCTACAGCGTGGATGGCGGTTACGCGGAATACGTCGTCGCGCCAGAGGATTTCGTTTATGCGATTCCCGAAGGATTTTCCGATCTGCAGGCTGCGCCGCTGCTTTGTGCTGGGATTATAGGATTTCGGTCGTTGCGACTCGCTGGCATAAAGCCCGGCGGAAAACTTGGATTTTATGGTTTCGGGGCGGCGGCGCATGTGGCCATTCAGGTGGCGCGGTATTGGAATGTAACGGTGTATGCGTCAACCCGGGATGCGCGGCACCAGAAATTGGCGCTCGAATTGGGGGCGGCCTGGGCCGGCGGCACGTTTGATGCGCCGCCGGAAAAGCTCGACGCTGCGATTGTCTTTGCTCCAGCAGGAGAGATTGTTCCCGCGGCGCTTGCAGCCTTGCGCAAAAGCGGCGTGTTGGTGCTGGGCGGGATTCACATGAGCCCGATTCCCTCGTTCAGTTACGATTTGCTGTATCAAGAAAGAGTGATTCGCAGCGTGGCGAATAACACGCGGCAGGACGGCGAGGATTTTCTGCGCATCGCCGCGGAAATACCGATTCGCATGCACACCGAGACTTTTCCGCTCAGTGACGCCAACCGGGCGTTGAACGCCTTGAAGAATGACGCGATTGAGGGTGCGGCGGTTCTGCGTGTTTTGGGTGATGGTTGAGCCTCACCCCATACCCTAGCGGAAGACGTCTTGCAGATAGGCTTCTACAGCAATGTCGGGGCCGAATGGTTGCGTGCGGATGCGCTGTAGCGGCGCTAGCCTGAGATCCGGAGCCACGGCAAACGAGACGCGCGATTGGCCAGAGATTTTCGGGGCGTAGAAAAGCATCAGTTTGTGGACGATTCCGGCGCCGAGAGCGGCGCCGTTTAACGTCGGGCCGGCTTCGAGGAGGAGACTGAGAATTTCGCGTCGACCGAGCTCGGCAAGAACGGCTTCCAGACTGGCGCGACCGCCGCGTGAACGCAAGCTGACTATTTCGGCACCCGCCTTCTCAAGCGCGCGAGCCTTTCGCGAATTGGGAGCTTCGCTTGTAAAAATCAGCAAGTCGTCATCAGCGGTTCGGAGAAGCCGCGACTTCAGCGAGAGCGAAAGCTGGCTGTCGAGCACAACGCGCAGGAGTTGCCGTCTTCGAGGCTGGCCGCTGCGGTCCGTGAGCAGGGGGTCGTCGGCTTTAATGGTGCCAATGCCGGTGAGGAGGGCGTCGGCGGCGTGGCGCATGCGATGAACTTCGGCACGCGATTCTTCGGAGCTGATCCATGTGGTTCGTTTTTGCCTGCGTGCGCGCTGGCGTGACTTGTGCAGCTCGCGAGCAAGGGCAAGCTGGCCGTCCAGCGTCAACGCCGATTTCAGCGTGACGAACGGCTTTTTTGTGCGAATCCAGCAGGTGAACGGCTCGTTCAGCAGTCGGGCCTCTTCTTCGCCGATTCCCGTGAATACTTCGATGCCCGCAGCGCGCAAACGATCGAATCCAGCTCCGGAGTTGATAGGGTTGGGATCTTCCATCGCGGCAACGACGCGCTGTACACCCGCCGCGATGATCGCTCCCGTGCAGGGGCCGGTGCGGCCGGTGTGATTGCACGGCTCCAGTGTGACGTACATCGTCGCGCCGCGCGCTTTCTCTCCCGCGGATTTCAGCGCGACGATTTCCGCGTGATCGCGCAGCTCGTATTGATGAAAGCCTTCGCCGACGATTTGTCCTTCGCGAACGAGAATGCACCCGACCATGGGATTGGGACTCGCCAGGCCGGCGCCTTTGCGAGCCAAGGTCAGAGCGTGTTCCATGAAGCGAATGGCGTGGGCGTCCATTGTTCAGAGAAACAGTTTAGTCGAAGAGAGAATTCGTGTAGGTCTCGGCATCGAACGGCACCATGTCGTTGATCTGCTCGCCAGTTCCCACAAAGCGAATAGGCAAGCCCAGTTCGCGCGCAATGGCCACGACGATGCCGCCCTTGGCGGTGCCGTCGAGCTTGGTAAGGATGATGCCTGTTACGGCCACGGTCGAAGTAAACTCGCGCGCCTGAGCCAAGCCATTCTGACCCGTGGTGGCGTCGAGAACGAGCAGCACATCGTGCGGCGCGCCAGGAATGACTTTCGCCGCGGTGCGCTTCATTTTTTCCAGCTCGGCCATGAGATTGGACTTGGTGTGCAGGCGCCCTGCGGTATCCACAATCACGACATCGGCGTTCCGCGCTTTGGCCGCGGCCATGGCGTCATAGACGACAGCGGCAGGATCGGCACCGGATTTTTGTTTGATCACGTCAATGCCGTTGCGCTTCGCCCATATTTCCAGCTGTTCGACGGCAGCGGCGCGAAAGGTATCGGCAGCGCAAAGCACAACGCTGAGGTTTTCCTGGCGCAGGCGCTTCGCAAGCTTGCCGATGCTGGTGGTTTTACCGGCACCGTTCACTCCAACGATAAAAATCACGCGCGGGCCGGAGCCGTTGGTTGAACTGGCCATAACAGGAGCTGCAGCAGACGCACCTTTACTGTCGTTACTGTTCAGAATGCGAATGATGTGCGACTTAATCTCGCGTTTGAGCTGGCTGGCGTCGGAGAGTGCGTTGCGATCCAGTTTTTCCCGCACGGCATCCAGGATCTCGCGCGTCGGTTTCACACCCAAATCCGCCGAGAGCAAAGCCGTTTCCAGATGTTTCAACAGCGCAGGATCAATTTTGCGCTGGCCCAGAAAAAGGTTGTCGACGCTCTCCGACAGCGCCGCCTTGGTCTTGCTGACGGAGGCTTTCAGCCGTTCAAGGAGAGACGGCTCGACTTTTTCCGGTTTTCCAAAAAGTGAAATCATGAGGTAGAGCGCCTGGCAGGAAGCGCCGCCTAAAATTGTAACAGATGCGCTCCGCGCTAGCCTGCAACGCAGGCCAGCAGCCGTTTCGGGATTTTAGGCGGATTCCGCTGAGCGCTACACGGTGACTTCGACCGCGCTCAGCCGCAGCTTCCCCGTGTTGATGGATGATTCCAACGCGTTGACCACGACGGCGTCAAACTTCGAGCCCGTCAGTGACTTGATGCGGTTCAGCGCGAACTCAATGTCCATCGCTGTTTGGTATGGGCGATTGGTGGTCATGGCGTCGAGCGTGTCTGCCACGCCGATAATGCGCGCCATCAGAGGAATCTGCTGTCCTGACAAGCCATAGGGATAGCCGCGGCCATCAATATGTTCGTGGTGCAGCTCGATACCCGGCAGCATTTCCTTCAGTTGAGAAACCGGGCGCATGATGTTCGCGCCCTTCACGGTGTGCTGTTTCATCAAATCGAACTCTTCCGGCGTCAATGCGCCGGGCTTTTTCAGCACGCGGTCTTCCACGCCGATTTTTCCGACGTCGTGGAGCAGCGCGGCGACGCGCAGCTTGTCGAGCTCTTCCGTGCTAAGTCCCAGCTCGCGCCCGATGAGCGTCGAATATTTCGCCACTCGGCCGGAGTGACCGCGCGTATAAGGATCCTTTTCGTCGATGGCCGCGGCGAGCATGCGGATGGAGCCGAGGAACAGCTCGCGGTTTTCTTCCGCGGCTTCCTTCAGCTTTTCGATGTACTCCTCGATGTCGCTGGCCATTTTGTTGAAGTTTTCGGCCAGCTCGCTGATTTCCGCCGCACCGCGTACGGGCGAGCGCTGATGGAACTCGCCGCGGCTGATGGCCCGAGTGGAAGCGGCCAACCCGCGAATCGGTCCGCTGATGCCCACTGCAAAAAAGTAGCCGAAGAGGATGGCCACGAGCACCACTACCGTGACGAACGCGAGCGCTTGCCTGTTTAATTCCGTGACGCCGGCGTCTGCGCGCGCCTGGTCCAGCCGGCGCTGCGCAATCACCGCCCAATTGACCTCAGGAAAAGTGCTATACGTTCCAATCATCTCAACGGGATGCTTGTTCACGATTTCCGTGAACTGAATGTTTTCCGTGGTCCGCAATTCCTGCGGCAGGGCGCGGATCTGCTCGACCAACTGGCCGCTGGCTTTCGCTCCAGGAACAAAATTCTTGGAGTCCGGATGCGCGACAATGCTGCCGGCATGGTCAATCACGAAAACGGCGCTGCCACGTACGCTCGCGTCTCTCAAGCGATGCGCAATCGGCTCAAGGGACACGACGGCAGCCAGCATGCCGGTAAAATTCCCGGCCAAATCCTTCAGCGGCACGGCCAGCACAAAGGCCGGCTGGTTGTCCGGTGCCAGCGCCAGAGGGTCGCTGCGAAACTTCACAGTGTGCAGTTGTTCGGATTGCATGCAGGTCATAAAGGCGCGCTGCAAAGCCTTGGCTACAAACGGGTCCTGCTCCGCATCGAAGTTGCCCTGCGAAGCTTTGGTGCCTTTGCCGGACTTGTCCACAGCGGTCAGATAAAGGAAAGTGTCTCGATTGCTATCGACAAAGTCTTCCAGAAGCCGCGTGACCTTTGGCTCGGAGGCGGGATCTTGCACATTATCGATCAGGCCGGTCAACGTCAGGATTTGGCGTTCGCTGTAGAGCTGCTGGGTTTGATTCGCCTCGAAAAGCTGGATTTCGCGCGCCAGCGAACGGGTCAATTCGGACTGCTGGACTTTTACGGTGTCCACAAGCTTGTCCTGGCTGAGCTGCAGCACTTGGCGGTGATAAAGCCCGATTGGAAGTGCGCTCACAAGCAGCAGCGCGCCCAAAACGAGCCACAAAATGCGCACGCGCCCCTTGCGGAGCCGTTGCAATAGGGATGGGCCAGGGTCCTGCATCTCAATTCCCAATTTTAGGAGATTGGCGGTGGCCGTAGGGGACGCTAGTGGCTGTCCGTCGCGGATGTGCAACTGGAACTTTGGTACTGGTTTGGTTGGTTGCACTGGCCAAGAGGCCAGTCCCGGCGGCCCAGCAGGGAGCGTGCCTATTCGCGTTTTAGAGGGCGCTCCATGATGCTTCGCATGGCATCCCGGGGCGGCTTGCCTTGGTTCAGGATGGCGTTAACCTGTTCGGTTATAGGGAGTTCTACGTGGGCTTCCACGGCGAGAGCCAGAAGGGCTGGCGCGGTTCCCACGCCTTCGGCGACCGCTTTCATCCCTTGGAGGATCTCGGCCAGGGTACAGCCCTTGCCCAGCTCGACGCCGACGTGACGATTGCGGCTTAGCGTGCCCGTGCAGGTCAGGACGAGGTCGCCGAGACCTGCAAGGCCGCTGAGGGTCTCGGGTCGAGCCCCTAGAGCAACGGCTAGCCGGGCCATTTCGGCCAATCCACGGGTGATTAGCGCCGCCAGCGGGTTCGCGCCCAGGCCAATTCCTTGGCATACTCCGGCCGCGATGGCGATCACATTTTTCATTGCGCCCGCCAGCTCGACGCCCAAGACATCATCGTTGGTGTAGAGACGAAAGTTTGGCGCGGCGAGGTCTTCCTGGAGCTGGCTCACAAGCGCGAGATCGCCGCAGGCCAGAACGAGCGCTGTCGGCTGGCCGGCGGCGGCTTCTGCCGCAAAGGACGGCCCGGAAAGTGCCGCTACGCGCGGGGGGAACGACGAAGAGACCACTTCGGAGGTCACTTCGCTCATGCGCGCGTGCGTTGATGGTTCGAGTCCTTTCGTGGCACTGACAATCGCTGCCCCTCGGATGATATGCGGCAAGGCACGCTGGTAAACAGTTCGCGCATGCGCGGAGGGAATCGCTCCGACGATGATATAGGCGCCTTCGAGAGCGGTTGCCACGTCGTGCGTGACTTGAATCGCCTCCGGCAGTTTGTGTCCTGGGAGATATGTCGTGTTGTCGCGCTGCCGCTGGATGGATTTCGCAAGCTCCGCGTCGCGCACCCACAAGAAGATCTCATGCGGTTTGTGTGCCCGTGAAAGCACGATGGCCAGTGCCGTGCCCCAGCTTCCGCCGCCCAATATAGCGATGCGCTTCACGGGGCTTCCTTTTTGCTGCCGAACGAAAACTTGGGCTCGTCGCCCTGCACCAGTCGCTGAATGTTGGCGTCGTGTTTATAAATAATCAGCAAAGCAGCAGCCCACGAGCCAAAAATGATGGAGAACGGCGGCGCATGACGTGGCGCCCAGAAAAAATAAACCAGCAACGGCATCGCCGCCGCCGCGGAAATCGAGCCCAGAGAAACAAAGCGCCAAAAAATCACCACCAGAACAAACAAAATTGTGGCGCCGAGGCACGCCAGTGGGCACAGCACTAGAAAAACGCCCGCGGCCGTGGCCACTCCTTTGCCACCTCGAAATCGCAGCCAGATGGGAAAGCAATGCCCCATCAGGACGGCAAAGCCTGCGGCCATCATCCACAGGGCGCTTACGTTTGTGATCCGTGCCGCACCAGCGACCGCCAATGCGCCTTTCCCGGCATCCAGAAGCAGAGTGAGGATTCCCGCAACTGGACCCGCCACGCGCGCAACGTTCGTTGCGCCGATGTTGCCGCTACCTTCTTTGCGCACGTCAGCCGCGCCAAACAGGTTTCCCACCAAGAGCCCGAACGGAATCGAGCCCAGCAGATATGCGACCATGGCAATGGCGACCGGCGGGATGTCGGTGGAAATTCCATGCATGCGTGTTAGCTCTCGGCCATGAAGCGAAAGGAACGCAACGTAGTGTACTCCGCGCCCGCTGGCTTCAGCGTGCTTTCGATGAGATGAAACTCTTGGGTTTGGAAACCGCCGAACTCCTGCTCACGGTTCTTCCGAATCGATTCGCGCAGTTTTTCATGCAGGACAGGCGGCGCGAGCCGCGCCAGCGTCAGATGCGGGACGAAAGGGCGGTTTTCTCGCCGAATGCCCCGGGGCACCATAGACTGATCGATGTCATCCGCTAACTTTGCAAGATTGGCCGAAGCCTCCAATCCCGTCCAAAGGACCGTTGGCTGATTTTCATGGGGAAAAAATCCCAATCCGCGGAATCGAAGATCAACCGGCCCATCCAAGCGCACATTGGCAAGCGCACTTCGAATGCCTTCCCGCTTTGCCGGTGCGACTTCGCCGACGAATTTCAGCGTCACGTGAAGATTCTCCGGCCGCACCCACCGCACACTCTTGTCTGCCAATTGTTCCGTTAGAACACGCATTTCTGTGAGGAACGCCGCCAGATTGTTTCGCACCTCGGCGGGAATAACGAGCGCAACAAAGAGGCGCACGCTCAGGCTCGCGTCGGAAGCTGCTTGCCGTTATAGAGAAAATGGACGCGCACCATGTCCAGGGCGAGCTGCGACGCCTGCCAGCGGATATTTTCGCGGTCGCCTGGAAAACGCACGCCGCGCTCTTTGACTCCGCCGGCATGGGAGAGCGCAATGTGCACCGTGCCCACCGGCTTTTCCTCTGAGCCGCCGCCCGGCCCGGCGATTCCCGTGATGCCGACGCCAAACGTGCTACCCACGCGGCGGCGAATTCCGTCGGCGAGGGCAATCGCCACTTCCGGGCTGACCGCGCCTTTTGCTTGAATCAGTTCCGCAGGCACGCCCACCCACGCCGTCTTCAGTTCGTTGCTGTAGCAGACGAGTCCGCCGAGAAAATACGAAGAGCTGCCAGCGATGCTCGTAAGTCGCTGCGCCAGCAGGCCGCCGGTGCAGCTTTCCGCGGCGGAAATGGTGGCGTTGTGCAGCGTGAGTTCTTCCGCGATCACTTCTTCGAGCGAAGAACCGTTCTGGCTGAAGATGCGGTCGGTCAACGCGATCGCGAAACCGCTTACAATTTCGTCCAGCGTTTTCTTGGCATGCTCCGCGTCGCCGGTCCACATGCGCAAATGGATCTGTGTTTCGCCCGGTGCGGCGAGGATGGTTGTATTCACTTCGGCATAGCGCTTGTAAATGCCCACAATGCGCTGTTCGACGTGCGATTCGCCCAGGCCTGTGACGCGCAGTTCGCGTGAAAACATACGCACGCCGGAGGCGCGCCTTTCCAGCCGCGGCAGAACCTGCTCGCGGAACAGCGGTTTTAGTTCGCGCGGGGGGCCGGGGAGAAGCGCTATGGCGCGGTCGCCGTCTTCCAGCCACAAACCTGGCGCGGTTCCGCGCGGATTCTCCAGAATTTCGGCACCCTCGGGAACCATCGCTTGCCGCACATTCACTTGCGGCATATCGCGGCCCAGCGCTCGGAAACGCCCTTCGATGTAGCGCAAGATGTCGTCGTTGCGCCGCAGTTTGCGACCAAGAAGATCAGCCACCGTCTCGCGCGTAAGATCATCTTCGGTCGGCCCAAGCCCGCCCGAAGAAATGACCAGGGGCACGCGGTTCAACGCATCGCGAAAAGCTTCACTGAGCAGGTCGTGGTCGTCGCCCACGACCGTTTTGCGCACCACCTCGATGCCGATCTTGTTCAGCTCCTCCGTAAGGAAGAGCGAGTTGGTATCAAGCCGGTCCGGGGTAAGCAGTTCCGAACCAACCGCAATGATCTCTGCTTTCATCTTTTCGATTATCCCAGCAACGGCAAGCCGCGCACATCCCAGTCGAGCGTGAAGATGGCGCCAGTTGTGGCCAGCATGGCTCGGCCTGACGGTTGCAACGCCATGCCGACCAGGCCTGAGCCGCTGAGGACCAGGTCGGCGTGGGCTTGCGGTGTGATGCGAACGATCCCGCGGCGTCCACCGTAGGAAGCGGCCACGTAGAGATTGCCGTCACGGTCAAAGGCCAGCCCCTGCGGGCGCCCGAGGCCGCGAAAAAATGTCGTGACATCGCCGCCTTGTGTGATGCGGTAGACGCGATCGTAGCTGGAAGTGGTTGGTCCGGTGACGTACAGGTCGCCGCTGGGATGAAACGCCAGGTGATATGCGGCGATGGATGGCTCGATCGTCGCAAAAACAAAAATTTCGCGGCTCGGGCTAATTTTGAAAATCGTGCCGCTGCGGTCGCCCACGTAAAGATTTTCGCTGCGGTCGAAGGCGATTCCCGTCGCGATTCCCATTCCTTCAATCCACTGCTCGGCGCGGCCCTCCGGAGAAATGCGGTGAATCGTGCCGTCGTTGCGGCACGATACGAACAGATTGCCGGCGCGGTCCAGGGCCAATCCGCTGGGATTCACCAGCGAAGTCACAAACGGTTTCACGCTGTAGTTTGCCGTAATTTTATAGAGCGACACGGGCACCCGCTGCCCGCGCTGGCCCGAAAACGTTACGTATGTATTCCCAAACGAATCCACCGCGGGATTTGCGATAGGATGCAGATTGTCGGCGATGGACACGCCGATGGAGACAGGATGCGGCTGGCTTTCGTTCGCAGCGCTCGCAACGCGCACCACGCCGCCGCTGGCACCTTCCGGGACGCGAGCAATCAGGCGATGCTCGCTGGCCAGCGAAAGTCCGGCTTCCGCTTCACCAAACCGCACCACCGGACGGGGGTGCGCACGCGAAGCAAAACCGCTGCCATGAATAGTGATCTCACCGCCAGGAATGGCGGCCGCAGGCGCGACGCTCTCTATGCGGGGAATGCCGTTCTTTTCCGCTGAAGACCCGAACCCGAATTTCATATCCAACCAAGCAACCCAAAGTGTAACGCCACTCGCAACAGGATAGCAGCGTAGATGCCCGCCATCCAGTCATCCGCCATGATGCCCCAGCCGCGCGGAAGTTTTTCGAGCCGGCGAATCGGAAACGGCTTCCAGATGTCGAAAAGCCGGAATAGCAGGAAGCCGAGCAGCAGATATTTCCAATTGACAAGGCTTAGCGTGAAAAAAATGGCATACGTGGACAAGTCCAGACGCTGCGTAACGTGTGGCAGTGCAATGGGAATCAGCGGAAGAAACAAGGTGAGGTGCTGGCCGGCGACTTCGTCAATGACTACAAACTGGGGATCCTTGATCCCGGAATAGTCGGCGGCTTTCGACGACGCCCATATGCCGACCGCTGACAGAATCAAAAGAAGGAAAGCCGCGCAAAGCAGCGGCAACCCCAGCGCGGAGTCGTGGATGTCGCTGCCGGGCACTAGGAAATGATTGTCGGAGAAGACCGCGTCGGTCAGCGGATGCAAGGAAAACAGATCGCGGAGCGAAGCAGGCCGCAAAAAAAACACCGCCGAGAGCACTGCCGTCAGGATTCCAACCATCGAGCCGAATGTGCCCGGCGCCTTCGGCAGATAGCCGACACCGAGCGCTGTTGCGATCAGCATCGCGAAGCGCGGCTTTTTCTGCGTGGCGCGTGCGCCTCCCGGAGTTTCAGTGGATGGTATCATCGGGCTTGCGGAACCCCTTGAAATCCTCGTCTTCGTCCGGCGCCTTTTGGGCGGCCGGCTCGCTGCCCGCTTCGAGTTCGCTCATGTCAAAGACCGGATCGGAGACGACATATTTCTCGCTGGCCCAGTTGCCAAGATCGTGCAGGCGGCAGCGTTCGCTGCAAAAAGGGAACTCGGCGTGTTCGTCGGAGTCCGTGGGTGTTTTGCAAATCGGGCACCGGTGTTTCATCGTAAGCGCCTTTCGATTTTTTCTTCTCTATGTACTCTGCCTTCTCTGTGTCCTCCGTGTAAAAAGATTTCACACAGAGTTCGCAGAGGGCAGAGAGTTCCGAGAGAAGACCGAGTATAGCTCAGCCTAGGACGCGAAGCGGAGCACCAGTAGCAATTCGATGCAGCTTTTCGGCGGGCGGCACCCGGGGGACGGGCGCGTGCGCCAGCTCGCGCCTCTCAGGGCGCGGCAAAATCTCCACGACGCGGCCGATCAAGTCGTAGGCATCCGACTTGATGATTTCAACGCGTGCCACGTCGCCGGTCCCTGCCGTCTCGCCGCTGGGCAATTCGATATCGGTTAGATAGAGCTTGCCATCAATTTCTGGCGCCATGCCTTCGAGGCGCCCTTCCCAAACCAGCGGATTGTCTTTCGACGGGCCCTCGATAAGCGCAATCTCCGTACGGCCTTTGAAGGCGCGCAGTCTGTCGCGCGAAATTTTCTTTTGAATGGCCATCAACCGGTTTCGGCGATCTGTGATCGTTTCGGGATCCACTTTTTCGTCGAGGTTGTAGCTGTTCGCGTTGTCCACGTCCGAATACTCGAACACGCCCATCCAATCCAGATTCGCGGCGCGCACAAAATCGCAAAGCTCATCGAAATCTTTCTCTGTTTCGCCCGGGAACCCCGCGATAAACGAGGTGCGCAGCGAAACGCCTGGAATCGTCGTGCGAATGCGTTCGAGAAGCTTCAAGAAAGCGTCGCCGTGCGAGCCGCGCTTCATGCGTGCCAGTACATTGCGGCTCGCGTGTTGCAGCGGCATGTCCATGTATTTGGCGAGCCGCGGATGCGCTGCCAGCGTGTCCAGCAATTTCTGCGTCACGCGATTCGGGTAGGCGTAAAGAAAGCGCACCCACAACAAGTCTTCCACCTGTGCCAGACGCTCAAGCAATTGCGCCAGGCCATCGCGCAGGCCGAGGTCTTCGCCGTAGGAAGTCGTGTCCTGTCCAATAAGCGTGATCTCGCGCGCGCCCGCCGCCGCAAGATTTTCCGCTTCGCGCGCGACGGATTCAAAGCGCCGGCTGCGAAACGCTCCGCGCAATTGGGGAATGATGCAGAACGTGCAGGGATGATCGCAGCCTTCGGCAATCTTGATGTACGCTGCATGGCGCGGCGTAGTAATGACGCGCGGGGTCAGGTCGTGATAGAGAAACGCAGGCGGGGCCGCAGGCAATACACGCAAGTCGCCGTCAACGGCTTCGAGAATTCTCTCCACTTCGCCGGTTCCGACAATGGCATCCACTTCCGGAACTAGTTCCAAAATCTGATCGCGGAATCGTTCGACCAGGCATCCCGCTACAATTAACTTCTTCGCAGCGCCGAACTTCTTGTGCTCCGCCATCTCCAGAATCGCGTCGACGGACTCTTTCTGTGCGGACTCGATAAAGCTGCACGTATTGACGACGAGAATCTCAGCTTCCCCCGCGTGCGGCGTCAACTCATACCCTTCGTGCGTAAGAATACCCATCATCACCTCGCTATCCACGAGGTTCTTCGGGCATCCCAGGCTGACGAATCCGACCTTAGTCATAGGCAGTAAATTAGCACCTTTGCGCAATTCACAATTGTACCATGCGCGGCGCGGGCGCCCGTTCATGCGGCTCGGAATCCTCGGAGCGATGCGGAAAGCTGGAGCGAAAGCGAAAACGCCGCATCGCGCGAACAGCGTCTAAATGCCGATCTAGTGCGCTGCGAAGGACGACCGGATTTGCTCAAGCAGAGCGCGCAGGCGAATCGTGTCGCAAGGCGTTCCGCCAAAACGCGCCTGCGAGTAGTGCTGCGTGAACTCGTAAACTGCAGGCGCCAGGCGTGGCTGAGAAACTGCCGCGGCAAATTCAAACGGGGTCTGCGTTGGCTGGCGTGAAAAGCCGCGCCGTTCCAGCAAGTACAAAAGCTCATTGTAAAGCCGCGAAGCAAGCTGCGGGTTAGAACGTGCCGTCTCCGGCGAACGAAGCTGCCACGACAGCCACATCCGCCGGACGACAGAGACCACCAGATCGAAGCGCAGCGCCAGCAGGAAAAACAGAATCGCCACGGGAATCAGCACACGCAGCCCTAGGTTCCAGGACTTCATCCATTGCCGCCCGCGATCCTGCTGATGCGCATACCAGGCTCGCGCGACCTCCGCCCAATTGCGCGTGCTGCGCTGTACATTCTGCGCCAATAAAATCTGGTGCACGAAATCGTAGTTGATGACCCATTCATTCCAGGAAAGCTCGAACCAGTCCAGATATTGTCCGAGGCGCTCGAAAAGTCCTCCTGTGGATTCCGCGCCCGGCGGCGTGGGATCAAATGTCATCCATCCGCTTCCGGGAAAATAAACTTCCACCCAGCTGTGCGCATCGCTGGCGCGCACGATGTAGTCTCCGCCGAGGTCATTGTATTCGCCGGGCAGAAAACCATTCACCTCGCGTGTCGGAATTCCCAACGTGCGCAGAAGGATAGCCATCGCCGAAGCGAAATATTCGCAGTGCCCCGCGCGCGTCTCAAAAAGAAAATGCGCCAGCGGGTCGTCGCCCGGCTTTCCGCTAAGGTTCAGCGTGTACGTGTAGCGCGAGCGCAGATAGCCTTCCACCGCGATGGTCTTGTCGATCGGAGTTTGCGCGTGCGCGGTTATCTCCCTGGCCAATGCAGGAATACGAGGATCGAGGCTGGGCAGTTGCAGATACATGTCGCGAATCTCTTGCGGATAGTTCGTCGCAGCAGTGCGCAGTTTGGACACGTTCCTTGCCGGCAGAAGAGAGAATCCCTCGTAACGCACCGCGCCGAAATTATGAAACGGATTGTAGAGAGAAGCGGTGGAGTCCCGGATGATATAGCTGCGGCGCGCGCCAACTTCCAGATTGGAGCTTTCTCCCAATAGATTTCCCCGCAAGGAGATGACGTTCGCGGGAGCGAACATCGTATCCGTCGCCACCGGCTGCAGCAGAATCGTATAGCGCAAAAGAGTCGCGGTTGGATCCGGCGGCTCGGCAGGATGCTCTGCCAAATTGATCCAGCCATTCAGCCCCGCGGGAATAGTGACCGATTCGCGAATGGGAGACGTCCAGCGCTTTCCATCGAAAGAAGAGAGCCCAATGCCGCGCCAGCGCAGCAGGGCATATCCGATGGGCTTGCCGGTGCGCACACGCATTACCACCGCGGAATCTTTCTTGATCTCGCCAATCTGGCCCAGCTCGACGTCATCGCTGAAACCGGACATCAACGTGGGTTGCAGGCTCGTGCGGCCCATGTATCCTGCGCTGAAACGCGGAAAGAAGAAAAACAGCGCGCCGCCGATGATCATGGCGCCGAGCGCCACGCTGAGCGCCGCGAGAATCAGCGCACGCGTCAGGCGCATTTCCCTCTGAGGCTGTGTATCCATTTCGGGAGAAATCGCGCCTTTCGATCCGCGACGCATCTCCAGGCCGACGAATGTGGACACACCGAACAGCATGAACAGAAAGAAAAGACCGAGAAACGTGGTGTCAATGGTGAGCACAGCGGATGCGAGGATTCCCGCGAACGAGAGCATGGTCAGAAAAAGGGCGTCGCGATCGGTGGTCGCGCTGTAAAGCCGGATAATCATTACAAAAAGAAGGAAATGCACCGCGCCGAGCAGCGCAGCATAGAGCGCGGGATTCGTCGAGTTCGCAACGAACGTGCGCGAAAGAACGGCGACGTCCAGCGGGAAAAACAGCAGGTAGATAACCACGAGACGCGTTGCGAGGCGCTGCGGAATTTCCGCTTCGCAATGTCGCCACCAGCGGACTCCTTTATAAATCACGGCGGAAGGTGCGAAAATCATCGTCAAAAGGTCGAGCTTGCCAGTGCTGACCAAAGTGGCGATCGACGTAGCCATCAACAGAAAAAGAGAGGTGCGGAAAAAGCGCTCAGCAGGGAGCGCGGGGATGCCCGTGACTGAAGCGGAGGCGGCCATTGGAGGCATCTCAATCTTAACACCGGCCCGAGGCTCAGGATTTCGGCGTGGGAAAGCCCTCCGCGAATCAATAACGTTTATGGATTCGCCGCATTATGGAGCGCCGCAACCGTGCTGCCGCTTTTCCTGGAATTCGGACAAACCTGCTATTTCGCCTGGCGTGGTAAAAGCGCTGCCCGGGCAATCTTGCGCGTGAGATTGGATACGGGCAATTTGGCAAAGTCTTCCAGCCGAATGCTTTTAGCTCCGCGAATTTGTGGGATATCCGGCATCACAATGCGGAAGGGAAGGACTGTAACGTTGCGATAGGTCACGGCGTGGCGCACTTTCGCCAGCGGCTCCAAACTCAGCAAGCTACTCGCGTCAGGCAGAAATTGTTCGAGAAACGTCCGCAATTCTTCGTCCGGATTCTTCCGAATCGCTACCGTGGGGAAGTGCCACATTCGCGAGACGAGTGTGGGCACGTCATCATCGGCGGGCGTCCCGTTTTTCTCCGCGGGAGGAGGCAAAAGAAGCGTTCGTCCTCTCGGCATAGAGAAGACCGCAGCAGCAAGAGTAATCTGCACGGCATCGCGTTTTTTGCGTTTCTCAGGGTAAGACTCGGGATCGGCCAGCTGGCGCGCGCGGCAGAATTTTGCAACAGGGCAGAGCAGACACTGCGGAGCGCGCGGCGTGCACACCATCGCGCCAAGTTCCATCATCGCTTGATTCCAGTCGCCTGGATACTCGGGATCCAGAAGCTCTCCTGCGGTCTTCTGAAGTGACTTCCATCGTTTTGCTTCGCGAACTTCGCCGCGAATCGCGCCAAGCCGGGCAAGTACGCGCGCCACGTTGCCATCGAGCACAGCGTTCTTCGCTCCGAAGGCGATGCTGCGAATCGCGGCCGCCGTGTAGGTGCCGATACCGGATAACGCGAGAACCGATTCTTCGTCGCGGGGAAATTCGCCGTCGTGCAGCGCTACTATTTGCTTTGCGGCCGCTTGCAGGTTCCTCGCGCGGCTGTAGTAGCCGAGGCCGGACCATAGTCGGAGCACCTCATCGTGTGGCGCGCTCGCTAGCGCACCTACATCAGGAAAGCGCTCCAGGAATCGTTGGTAATAAGGGATGACAGCTGCGACCCGCGTTTGCTGCAGCATAATTTCTGAAATCCAAATGCGGTACGGATCTTTCGTGCGGCGCCACGGGAGGTCGCGCTGGAATTGCCGATACCATGCCAGGAGATTCTTACGAAAGAGGGTTCGTCGGTTGCGCGCGAACATCACGGCATTGTAGTGGCCGACCTTTAGGTCGGCAAGAAGTGCGGACCGAGGTGCGGATCGACGTGTGGAACAGGTGCGGAACGAAATGTGATTGCGGACCGAAAGGTTGACTCGGAATGCCGATTGGCGACCTGCTTCCGCCGACCCAAAGGTCGGCCACTACGGCAGGTCTTCGAGGAAAATCACCCAGGATTGGTTCCAGATGCTCGAAGGGATGGAACCCCGGGATTCGCTGGTGACGATCACGCGAAAAATATCGGCGGCGCTGGCCAGGTCCGAAAGAAGCGTGTGCTTCGGGTCCGGCGGCTGAGCCTTCGCGGTGGCGAGGTGTTTCAAAATGTCGAAAACGATCTCCTCCGCTTCCACGAGAGGCGTTTCAAACCCTGCGGTGCGAAATTGCAGGATGGCGTTGCGTTCGTGGAAGTGCCAGGCAAGCGCAGCGCACATGGTCACGGCTTTCTCGAAGCGGGCGTCGGCATCCTTGGGGAGGAGGCCTACAGGCATGTGCGGGTCGAGAATCAGAATGACGCGGCAATCGTCTTCGCGGGTGAATTCGCGGACCATCAGAGAACCGAGGCGAGCAGAGGCCTTCCAGTGAACGTGGCGCGAGCTATCGCGTGGGAGATAGTCGCGCAGGGCGTATAAATCCTGACCGGCGCCTTTGGTGAGACTTTCTAGCGCGCCCTGCATGCCCGGAAGAATTTCGAAGAATTCCTGGGATGGCTCGACAGATGGATACACAAGCGCCTCGGATTTCAAATCCAGGCGGCGGGCTTTTTGCAAGAAACCGAACGGGAAGCGCGTGATGATGCGAAAGGCTTCCTGGCGATAGACGCCGCGCTTGGGAAACGTCATGGGCACGACTTGCTCGACCCGGTCGTGCTTTGGAATGTACGGAAAATAGACCGGCGTCTCGAGCATGGGAGAGATGACCACATTTTTTCCGCGGACAGCTTCCACGCGAAGCGAGAAAGAAGGCAGCGTCAGCTTTTCGTTCTGGATTTCGACCTTTGCGCGAACAGGCTGCCCGGCGAAAATGTGCTCCGGCAAATGAAGGCGCATCTCGATGCCGGAAAGAGTGATCGAAGAAAGAACGCCGGACATCAGGATGATGGCGATCAGGCTTGCCAGAATAAGGAAGAGAAGATTGTTGCCGGTGTTCAGCGCGGCGACGGCCACGAAAAAAATTCCAAGAATATAAATCCAGCCTTCCCGGGAGACGCGGAACTCCATCCGGTAACCCATCCAGCGAAGCGGAGTGCGCTTTGCAAGCACAGGGACGAGTGTGATGGCTACCCAGGCCGCAACTAGTAGCGCACCGACGGCGGAAGCGATTGCGGCGCCCATATTGCCTGTTTCGGATGCCGATCCGGAATAGAGGGCCAGAAGCAGTGCGATGGTCAGGGCGCCGATGGAAACAAAAAACGCGCGGACGGCGGAGCGGTCAGCTTTGGCCCAGAGTTGCGCGGCTGTTGAAGCCAGGCTCACAGAGGTACGCGAACGGAGTCCACGATCTCGCGGAGGACGGATTCGGTAGTCTCCGATTTTCTTTGCAAGGAAGCGTGGCGTGCGCTGGCGACGACGCGGTGCGAAAAGACGGCCACGGCGAGTTTCTTGAAGTCGTCGGGCAGGCAGTAATCGCGGCCATCGAGAAAAGCGCTGGCTTGCGCGGCGCGTTGGAGCATGAGGGTGCCGCGAGGACTGACGCCGAGAGCCAAATGCTCGGTTTTACGCGTCCGATTGACGATTTCGAGCGCGTAATCGTGCAGGCTGGTGTCCACTTTCACGCGCGCGACGGATTCCTGCATTTCGAGAACGTCGTCAACGCCGGCGACGGGTTCGAGCGATTCAAGAGAGTCGCTTTTGACGCGCTTGCGCAAGATTTCGCGCTCCGTTTCATGCGAGGGATAGCCCATCTTAATGCGCATCAAGAAGCGGTCGAGTTGCGATTCGGGCAGTGGATACGTGCCGTGATGCTCGACGGGATTTTGCGTGGCGATGACGAGAAAGGGGTGCGGCAGCTTGAGCGTTTTGCCGTCCACGGTAACCTGGGCTTCGTTCATGGCCTCGAGAAGAGCGGATTGCGTGCGCGGCGTGGTGCGGTTGATTTCGTCGGCAAGAACGACATTGGCGAAAATGGGCCCGGGGCGGAACTCGAATTCGCGGGATTCGGGATTGTAGACGCTGACGCCGAGAACGTCGCTTGGCAAAAGGTCCGACGTGAACTGGATGCGCTGAAACGTGCAGTGAAATGATTTTGCGAGCGCTTGCGCGAGAGTCGTCTTGCCGACGCCGGGAACGTCCTCAATCAGCAAATGCCCGCGCGCGAGAAGGGTGATGAGCGCAAGCTGGATGGCTTCTTCCTTGCCGTAAATGGCCCGGGCGATGGAGCGCTGAAGCTGAGAAACAATCTGAGACGTGGCCATGGGCATCGGCATCGGTTGAAAACCGTGGTCCTTCCTGTTACAAATAGATGGCGCTTCCAAGCGTTGCGGATGCATCCTCCGGGCGACTAGCTCAGTTGGTTAGAGCGCTCCCCTCACACGGGAGAGGTCAAAGGTTCAAGTCCTTTGTCGCCCACCATTTTACTTTCGACCTAAACATTCTTGCACTAATCTCGGCGCTTAATCAAAAAGTAGACCGGCATGTGCTCAATTGGTGGTTGCATAAATCGGCGAAAGCAAAGCTTCCCTCTTGCAGAAAAAGAAAGGCTCCTCTTGCAAATGGTTCGTTGGTGGAAGTATACGTATGTATCCGCAAGTCTATGTAAGTATCCGGACACCGAGTGCATCCTTTGGGCGTAACTAGAAATTAAGCTTGAGGAGGCTTCTATGGGAACCATGAGTTCAGTCAATGTCGCAACCCCAGCTCAGCCGGCAAACGCGATCGGACGCTGCCAGGTTTGCGGAAGCATGCGCCAGACCGCCCCAGTGACGTTTAACCGCAACATCGGGATGATTGTGCTCCGCCAGACGCGGAGCATTTCCGGAAACATGTGCAAGACGTGCCTCGGCAAGAATTACTGGCAGTTCATGGGGCTGAACCTTCTGCTTGGGCCGTGGGGCATGATTTCACTGATCATTACGCCGATTTATTTTGTGACGAACACCGTGAGCTACTTCTCGGCTGCCAAAAAACTGCGCGGGGCTGTAGAGTAGGATCTGGCGCGGCCAACTGGCTCGGTTGGGCATCGAAGTGGGCCCGATTCCTTCATGATTTTCATCGCTAGAACATTTGAGTTTCTTTGCCTGAGCCTGTGGCTTGGGAGCGACGTGTTTTTGAGTTTTGTGGTGGCGCCTGGGGCGTTTCGCATACTGGGTAACCGGGACTCGGCTGGGGCGATAGTTGGATATTCGCTCACGCGGATGCATCTTGGCGGGATAGCTTTGGGTATCGTGCTTTTGTTTGTGCGGTTTGCACGGACCCGCGGTTTTGCCAGCCTGGCGGCTCCAGCGGGATTGTGCGTTGCGTTGATGATTGTCCTGACGGCGATCTCGCAGTACACGGTTAGCGCGCGCATGGCTGTGTTGCGGGTGCAGATGGGGTCCATCCAGGCGACGGCTGCCGACAATCCCTTACTGACTGAATTTAGCAAGCTGCATACTATTTCTGTTTCACTGGAAAGTGGCGTTTTGCTGGCTGGATTCGTGGCCGTGTATTTTATGGTGAAAGAATTAGTTTACTGTGGCGTGGGTTAAGGATTGCGATCAGTTCCCCCCTCCCTCTTTTCTTGTAAGCGTTGATTCTAATGGGCTTACGTTTATCCATCGCCGGGACACCTTGCGAAGAGCCATCGTTTTCCTGCGCGGATTTTGTTGTGCTTATTGCCGATGACGATGGGTCACGCTAGAAACAAAAAGCGGGAGCAGGGCCCCCGCACTCGAAACGCAAAATTACCTAGTTAAGAGCCCAATCGAAGCGGTAAATGGAGTCGAGGGAAAAACATTGAACGGGCGGGAGTCAGGCTTGAATGGTTGTCTGGCGGCGTCGAACGGGACGACGCCTTGAGCCATCCGGAAATTCTTCGCCATCCTTCGTCGTCGCAAATTACTGGTGGCGTTCGCCTCTTCCCCTTACTGATTGCTTTGGAGTATGACGGAGGAGCAGAACGCCTCCCCTATAGGAGACTCTTGTGGGGGGCAGAGTGGTTTAGCTGGCTTTGTGCCGGGTGGAGTTTTGGAGGGACGGTTTTGGCGGCGGTGTCAGGCCTGTCCAGACTAGCTGGTGGAAGAGGGTGTCCATTTGGTGCGGGGTGGCGGCGGATTGGTGGCCGAGCCACCAGTCGAGCAGGGAGAAAAGGGCGCCGGCAAGGGCGTGCGCGCGAGCGGCGCGGCCGACACGGTTTATTGAGCGTGTGGCGGGCATGGCAGCGAGGCGTGCCTCGATGCCGCGAGCGAAGTGACCTTGGCCAAGTTCGAAGACGTCGCGGAGCTTTTGTGATTCGTTGAGGGAGGCCAAGAATTTGCGCCCCTCGGCGACGTGGGCAAAAAACTCGCGCACCGGGGCGATGCGGTTGGACTTGTCACCCTGGCGCTCTAGGGTCGTGGATATGAGCTCGAAGAACTCTTCGACATCGCTGAGGAAGAGGTCGTCCTTGCCGCGGAAGTGAGAGTAGAAGGTGGAGCGGCCAACTCCGGCGCGGTCGAGGACATGCTGGATGGTGATGGAATTGAAAGGCTGTTCCTGCATGAGATGAATGAGGGCGTCGCCAAGGGCGTCGCGGGTTTGGCGGACGCGACGGTCTACTTTTTTCTTCGAGGCGCTGACGCGAATCAGTTTTTTGATGGCTTGATGGGCGGGCGATGGAACGGCGGTTTTTGCCGGTTGTGGAAATGGATTTCGGGACATTGGATGCCTTTTTGTTCGGTTACGGCATGGTCAGCGCGAATGAGCGTTGACGGTTTACAGAGCCGTCCCTAGTGTTTGACGCATGACGGACGAACGCCGGAGCGGAATCGCGCTGATTGCCGGATCAGCCGCAATGATTATAACCATGGGTTTCCATCCCCATGGGAAAATTGGGCCTGAGGAACTGGACCATGTGATACCCGTGTTGATTGGCGTGCATGTGCTAGCGCTAGTGAGCATTCCGATCCTGTTTCTTGGCGCTTGGGGAATGACGCGCTGGCTGGCGGCTCCCGACCGGATGGCGTGGGCGGGGCTGGTGTTTCTGGCGACGGGAAGCATCGCGGTGATGAATGCGGCGGTGTTCGATGGGTTGATGGCGCCTAACTTGTTCCGGCACATTGTCGCGGCGGCTCCCGAGACGCGAGATGGGTGGAAGTTGCTGATGAATTTTAATTCGCAGATGAATCAGGCGTTTGCGCGCGTGTACGGGGTGGCGTCTTCGGTGGCGCTGGTGCTGTGGTCGGTGTCGATTTTACGGAGTCGGAGGATGGGGCGGGGAATGGGGATTTATGGAATTGTTCTAGGTGCGGTGACGGCACTGGGGATTTTGTCGGGGTTATTGACGCCGGACTGGCACGGGTTTGGGATGTTGATTCTGGGGCAGGCGATTTGGTTTGTGACTGTTGGGTGGAAGATGTGGAAAGCGGTGAAACAACAAGAGGCAACAACGTAAAGAACTGTAGAAACAACGACAAAAAAGTGGGCGCCGATCGGGGACTGGCATGGCACAAGGGGGTCAGTGCACGTAGGCCCGAAAGACCTTTGAAGCGGGCGGTGGACGCTATATACTCCGCGTTATAGTAACGCAGGAGCAAAATTATGGACGCTGTGCAACCCGTGTTGACAACGGAAGCGAACAAGAAAATTGCTGTTCGCTGGTTTGACGAGATTTGGAATCAGGGGCGACGGGAAACCATCCATGAGCTCTTTGGTGCCGAAGCCGACTTGCGCGATGGCGGATTTACGATACACGGGCCCGGCGAGTTCGAGCGCTTTTACGACAGGATATGTTCCGCATTTTCCGAGCACCGTTTCGCGCCGGTCGTGATGCTCGCGGAGGGCGATTTGGTGTCAATACACTGGTCCGCGATTTGTAGGCACACGGAGAGCGGAAAGGACGTGGAATTTACGGGGACGTCGGTTGCGCGCATTGAGAACGGGCAAGTCGTGGAAGCCTGGCAAGACTGGGACAAAGCCCGAGTCGAGGCCCAGATTTCCGGGACGTCCGCGGTATCTTTTATCTAGCGGATAGTTCTTCAAAAAAATTGGCGGCTACGTCCTGAACACGTCCATCGGGGTCATGACATGCGATTTCGGCGGCTTTTTTAGGGGTGTCGTCCGAGGCTTTCAGCAGGAGGGACAGGGCTCTGCTGCGGATTTCGGCATCGGGATGGGCTTTGAGGATGGAGAAGAGGGATTTGGTGACTCCCGGTGTGAGTTTCGCGTATTGGAAGCCGATTAGGGGTTCCACGATTTGTACAGCGGCCGCTTGAACGATACCGTCGGGTGCGTTGAGTGCAGCAGATAGGGCACGAACGATTCGCGGGTCCGCTGGTGGTTCGGAATTGAGAACGTAGCTGGTGAGGCCTGTGCGCGCGACGTTGGATTGGCAGGCGTCGTGGCTGAGAAGCATTTGAAGCAGATGGTCTAGCCCGGCTGGGCTGATCGAGCCGAGAGTCTTTGCCGCCCATTCCATGAATGCCTGAGAACGCCGAGTCTGGGAATCTTCGTCGCCCGCGGGACCATCGTCGCCCTGATTTTCGGGCGAGGAGGGTTTCCAGGTGACACATTCATCAGCGATGGCTTTTATGAGTGCCGTTCGTGCGGGCGCGCCGATGGTGGCGAGTATGGTCAAAGGCACTCGGTCGCAGCGGCGGGCCAGGCGAATGAGTGGTTCGGGTTTTGCGAGATTGGAAAACGGGGCGAGAACGTCGAGGAGTTTCCAGGCATCTTGCGGGTCAACGGTATCGAGGGCAGCCAGGACGGGTGGGACGATGAGGTTTGGGTCTTGGATTTGGTGGAGTTGGTCCATGAGTTGACCGCGCTGAGTCTCGCCGGAGGCCGCGAGTTCCTCTAGAAGAGCGGGAACATCGGGCCGTGGAGTAGATTGGCCGGCGCTCGATAGTCGTGGGCTGAGTAGGCTAGAGAAACCTAGAAAAGCGATGGTTAGGTGGCTGGCCTTCATGGGTAGGGGGCCTCCGACTGGCCTTAAACATAGTCTGCGCCGATAGACAGGCAAGAAGAGGGCCGAGAAGGGGATTGACGCATAAGTGTAATGGACGGAAGGAGTTGCGCGTTGATGGGGCGCCATTGTTGAGTTTGGTGTGTGTCAGTCGGCGTACAGGCTGTGGAGATTGGACCGGGGGACTAAGGCCCGCCCCTACATCCGAGGTTTGGATTTGCGCTTGCGGCGTGTTGACGGAGATGATTTGCGTTTGCGGACTTTTGCGGGGCGGATTTTGCGCATGGCGGCGTTGCCGGCGCGGTGGCAGGCGCGCCACATGTACCAGCTCGCTACCGTTCGGTAGGGGCGCCAGCGCTCGCCGAATTTCAGGAGTTCTTTAGGCTTGGGCATGTGTTTTTTGCCGTAGGTGAGGGACCAGCCTTTTTTTACGCCGAGGTCGTGGATGGGAAGGACGTCCGGGCGGCCCAGACGGAAGATTAAAAACATTTCCACTGTCCAGGCACCTATGCCGCGGACACTTGTGAGTCGCTTGACCAATTCTTCGTCGGAGAGTTTTTCGGCTTCTTCGAGAGTCGGGACAATCCCTTCTATTGTTTTCCTGGCGAGGTCTTTCATGGCGGCGGCTTTTGCGCCGGAGAGGCCTGCTTTGCGGAGGGTGCTCGTGCGGAGTTTCAAGATTTCTTGCGGCGTGGGGATGCCGCCGGTGGAACTTAGGGCTTTGATGCGGGCGAAGATTGTGGCGGCGGCTTTGCCG